>CAILNT010000037.1 GCA_903835655.1 uncultured Pseudomonadota bacterium
GCCGGGGACCTTCAAGCTGGACTTGGCCCTGCCATGCCTCCAATGGACTCCCCCCTTTACCAAAGGGCGGCCGGGGACCTTCAAGCTGGACTTGGCCCTGCCATGCCTCCAATGGACTCCCCCCTTTACCAAAGGGGGGCGGGGGGGGATTTGGCCGGGGCTGGCTGGTTCGAGCGTGGCGACACGGCCTGGCTGGATCTGGCCTGGTTCGACGCGGTCATCATGCGCACCGACCCCCCCTTCGACCAAGCCTATCTCTACGCCACCTGGCTGCTGGAAATGGCCGAACGCCTGGGCGCGCGGGTATTCAACCGACCCCGGGCACTACGCGATTTCAACGAAAAACTGGCGATCGCGCGCTTTCCCCAGTTCATCGCCCCCACACTGGTGACCTGCCACGCCGATCTGATCCGGGCGTTCCTCGCCGAACAAGGCGACATCATCGTGAAACCCCTGAACGCGATGGGGGGCGCCTCGGTGTTCCGTTTGCGCCCCGAGGATGCCAACCTGGGCGCGATCCTGGAGACCATCACCCATTACGGCCATGAAACCGTGATGGCGCAACGCTATCTCCCCGAGATCAGGGAGGGCGACAAACGCATCCTGCTGATCGCCGGCGAGGCCGTGCCCCATTGTCTGGCGCGGATTCCGGCCGAAGGCGAAACCCGAGGCAACCTGGCTGCCGGCGGCACCGGCGTAGCGCACCCCTTGTCGCCGCGCGACCGGGAAATCGCCAGCACCCTGGGGCCGGAACTGAAAGCCGCCGGCCTGCTGCTGGTCGGGCTGGACGTGATCGGCGACTGCCTCACCGAGGTGAACGTCACCAGCCCCACCTGTTTCCAGGAAATCACCCAGCAGACCGGCTTCGACGTGGCAGGAATGTTCATGGACGCGCTGGAGCAAGAGGTCGGCCGTGCGCTGCGAATCGGGTAGGGTGCTGGAACGTCGGGTTACGGCGCGAAATGATGCGCCTAAACCAGGCCACACATGGGTCCGGCATATGTTGCTGGCTGCTCTGGCGCTGTTCCTCCTTTCCGGCTGTGGCGAGCGCCTGCATAAACAGCAATCCTATGTGTTCGGCACCCTGGTGGAAATCACCATCTACGGCGAGAGCGAGGACCATGCGCGGCAGGCGTCCGACCGGGTGCTGCGCGAATTCGACAGGATGCACCATGAACTCCACGCGTGGGAGCCGGGGCCGCTGAACAGCCTCAACGAGCGGATCGCAAAGGCGACACTGCACAAGCCCGCACGCGCGACCTTGAGCCCGGAGCTGGCCGCCATGCTGGTCGACGCCACTCGCTTGTCTGTGCGGGCCGAAGGCCTGTTCAATCCCGCGATCGGCAACCTGGTGCGGCTTTGGGGCTTCCATTCCGACACCTTCGTGCCGCGCAGGCCGGGTCCGCAGGACATCCAGCGCCTGGTGCAAGGGCATCCGAGCATGGAGGACCTGAAGATCGACGGGCTCCGAATGGAATGCGCCAATCCAGCGGTGCGGTTGGATCTGGGCGGCTATGCCAAGGGCTATGCCCTCGACGTGGCCGGGGCCATGTTGAAGCGCCAGGGGGTGAACAACGCCCTGATCAACATCGGCGGAAACATCCTGGCCCTGGGAAAGAAGGGCAGTTCGGCCTGGAGGGTGGGCATCCAGCATCCGCGCCACGCCGGCGCCCTGGCCTCCCTGGAACTGCATGACGGGGAAGCCATCGGCACCTCCGGAGACTATCAGCGTTACTTCGAGCTGGACGGCAAGCGATACTGCCACCTGATCGACCCGCGCACCGGCTGGCCGGCGAACCAGGCCGAGGCGGTGACGATCCTCGCCCACGGGCCTCGTGCCGGAACCTTGTCGGACGCGCCCAGCAAGCCCCTGTTCATCGCCGGCCCCGCCGGCTGGAGGCGCATGGCGGAAAAGATGGGCATCCGTGACGCCCTGTTCATCGCCGCCGACGGCCATGTCAGCGCCACCCGCGCCCTGGGTGAGCGCCTCCTCTGGGAGACGCCCGCGCCCGCCGTGAGCCTGGTCGAGTAGGCTTGGCCTTTCCGCCTATAGTGGTTTGTATTCGTGTCGGAGGAAGGGGCCGGCATGTATTCCTGGAAAACGCACTTCGTCGTCCTGGCCGACTACCAGCACTGGGCCAATGAAGCGCTGTTCGCCTGTCTGGATCGCCTTCGGGAAGAGGTCATCGCCAGCGATCAGTGCCTGCCTTACACGAGCATCCACCATACGCTCGACCACCTGCTCCTGGTCGGCCAGGTCTGGCATGCGCGCCTGCAAGGCCTGCACTGGGAAGCGAACTACCGGGTGATCCACCACCCCGATTTCCGCGAGCTGAAACAAGCCTTGCGGCGCGAGGCGCGCCAACTGCAAGGCTGGCTGGAGGCGGCACCGGACACGCGCTTTCAGACGAAGATTCATTACGTCGGCGGCGGCTTGCCGAAAGACGTGTGGGTCCGGGACGCGCTGACGCATCTGTTCACCCGGTATGCCCACCACCGTGGCCAGGTTTCGGCGGTCGTCACCCGTCTGGGCGGCCCGGCTGCGGATATGGATTTCCTCCGCTACCGGCGCGAAATGGACAAGGTGCTGGCCGAGACAGGGAGCCCGTCGCGGGCCGATTGATCCGGTCGAGAGGCCGCTGCGGGACGCCGCACCTATCGGCGAGGCAGCGCTTCGTGCACGGCCAGCAAGGGTCCGAGCAGCGCTTCCAGTCGACCCGCATGCACTTGGCCGGCGATGCGCTCGCGAACCCGACCATCGCGATCGATCACGAAGGACAAAGGCATCCTGTTTACCCCGCCGAAGGCCTGTACTATGAGCGGCGTGGCTAACGGCGCCGGGAAGCTGTATCCCTGGGTGCGCATGAAATCGTCCAC
Organism: uncultured Pseudomonadota bacterium; assembly: GCA_903835655.1. Taxonomy (GTDB): domain Bacteria; phylum Pseudomonadota; class Gammaproteobacteria; order Burkholderiales; family Thiobacillaceae; genus PFJX01. The sequence continues at coordinate 2,878 of CAILNT010000037.1, forward strand.
CTCGCCCTGGGTTTTATCCAGGCTGTAGGCGACAATCTCCAGTCCGCGCGCACGGTTGGCCTGGTAGTACGCCTGCATGGCCGGCATTTCGTGGCGGCAGTAAGGGCACCAGGTGGCCCAGAAGTTCACCAGGACCACCTTGCCGCGCAGGTCGGAAAGCAGTTTTCCAGACTGGATCGGGACCGCCGGCGCCGGCTGGTTCTGTTCCGTCACCCAGGCCGGGGGGCGGAACCACAGGTAAGCGATCAGCCCGAACAGGATCCATGTCGACGGGCTGGGTTGCAGTTTTTTGAGGAAGTCCCTTGTCATCATCATCCAACTCCGATCGTCCCAAAATCACGCTCAAACGGCCCGCCGAAGCCCCAGCACCCGACGCGGCCGCATCCAAGTTCCGGCCCAAGCTGGGCGACCGTCGCGCCGGCCGGCCGCGCCCGGTCGAACCCGTTTCCGGGCAGCAGGATAAACCGCCTGCGAAACCGCGCAAGCCGAGACCGCAAGCCGAGCCCTCGCACACCGACCGCCCGGAGCGTTCCGCGTCTGGCAAGCCGCGCCGTTCGCCCCCCCCCGTCACGACGACCCGGCACCGCTTTTTCGTCTCCTGCCCGCGCGGCATGGAAGAGCAACTGGCGCGGGAACTGGCGGAAATCGGCGCAGGGGACCAGATGCCCGCGCACGGTGGAGTCACCTTCCTGGGCGACATGGTGTTGGCCTGGAAGGTGAACCTCTGGAGCCGCCTGGGGATACGCGTGCTCTGGCAGGTGATCGAAGGACGTTATCGCACGGAGGACGACCTCTTCGAAGCCGCGATGAGCGTCGACTGGCCCGGTTTGTTCGATGTCACGCGCAGCATCGCCGTGACCACCGTGGGCAAGTCCAGCCCGCTGAAGAGTCTCAACTTCGTCACCCTGCGCATCAAGGATGCGGTCTGTGACCGTTTCCGCGCCGTCTGCGGCGAACGCCCCAGCGTGGATACCCACGAACCACAAGTGCACCTCACGCTGTTCCTGGCCGAGGAGCGCTTCACCCTCTACCTGGATCTTTCCGGGACTCCGCTCAACCGACGCGGATACCGCGTCGAAGCCGCCGCGGCCCCCCTCAACGAAAATCTCGCGGCTGGCCTCCTGAAACTGGCTGGCTGGACCCCGAATATCCCGCTCTATGACCCGATGATGGGGGGCGGCACCATCCTGCTCGAAGCCGCCCTGATTGCGCTCAACATCGCGCCCGGCCTGAAACGCCACTTCGCCTTCGAAAATCTGGCCAACTTCGACATGATCGAATGGCAACGCCTGCGCAAGAACGCCCAGGCGGAGGCGCGGGAGGCGCACCCGCTCCCCATTTTCGGCTCCGACAGCGATCCGCTGATGGTCCGCGCCGCCGGACTCAACCTGAAAGCCGCCGGCGTATTCGACTGCGTGCGCCTGATGGAAGCCGATTTCCTCAACGTCGACCCGCCCACCGAAACCGGCCTCATCGTCAGCAACCCGCCCTACGGCGTGCGCCTGGGTAGCGAGGACGATCTGGCCGCCTTCTACCATGCGATCGGTGACAACCTGAAGCAGCATTTTCCCGGCTGGACGGCGTGCTTCATTTCCGGCGATCCCGAGTTCGCGCGCGCCATCGGCCTCAAGGCCAGCCGCCGCACGCCCCTGTTCAACGGCCCGCTGGAGTGCCGACTGTTCGAATATCAACTGGTGGCCGGCAGCAATCGTTAACCCGCGGTTCCCCCCCGCCGCTTCGAAGCGCATGATGCGGGGGCCTCCCATGTATCCCGAGCTTCACCTCCATGAACAGATTGCCGATCTCCCCTGCGCGCATATCCGAAACCCTGCACCGCCTGGCCTATTTTCAGTCCTGGCCCGATGCGGCCCTGGAACACCTGGCGGCCGGGTCCAAGATCATCACCTTGCCCAAACATGGCGCGATGGCGCAGAAGAATGAGCGCCTCGAGTTCCTGTATGTGGTGGTGAGCGGACTGATCCGGGTATTCATCCCGCTGCCGAACAACATGGAGCGCGTGGTTTCCCTGGTCGGGCCGGGGGAAAGCCTGGGCGAAGCCTGTCTGGTCCTCGACGAGGTCTGTCCCTACCACGCCGTCGCCGGCAAGGACAGCCACCTCCTGGCCATTGACGCCATGGTCTTCCGCCGCGAACTGGGCAAGGATATCGCGCTCACGCGGCAGGCGCTGGAAATGGTGTCGCGGCGCTTCATGGAGAACCTGCGCGACACCGAAATCTGCGCCCAGCGATCCAGTGTGCTGCGGGTGGCCAGCTATCTCCTGCTGCACCGTCCCACGCCGGAAGACATCAGCTTCACCTTCCAGTTGCCTGCCCGCAAGCAGGACGTCGCCGCCAAACTAGGATTGACCCAGGAAACCCTGTCGCGCGTGCTCGGGTTTCTCGACAAGCAAGGGCTGATCCAGGTGAATGCCGGCAAGATTCGAATCGAGGACGCACCCAGGCTGGCGCAAATCACGACGATGAAAAACTGCAACGACTAGGGGACTGCTGAACGATTCGTATCGCGGGCAAGCCTGCTCCTACAAGCCCTTGTTTTTGCGGGAGCGGGGGCCCGTGAGGACATCCACGCCGACAGCGACGTGGATGTCCTGGTCGGAAGCGTCCCCGACGCAGTACCCGATTTCACCGACCATATTCACCCCCTCCCCTTCAAGGGGCCGGGGTGGGGATGGCGCTTTACCCGGCCCTCCCTCGGGCTCCGGTAATTTTGACTGACATCAACGAAGCACCAGGGTAATTCATTCCAGTCGATAGACCGGTATATCCTGCACGTCCAAGTCGTTCGTCGGCCCGTCCCAAGAACGACCTGGGCATGACGACCGCCGTGGATAAGTGGGGGAGAACGCCACACCACAGCGATGGGCTGATCCACGGGTCACCCATGTTACGCAGCAAACCGGTTTCTGTATGGAGGAGACTTGGTTCCAAACGCCCCGATTCATTCGGGGCGTTTTTCATGCCTGTCACCGCGCTTTGAACAGCGCCAACGTTTCCAGCCTCGCGTGGGCATGGTCGACGATCGGGAGCGGGTAGTCGCGGCCTATGCGCGTGCCACAAGCGGCCTGCTGCGCCGCGCTCATCTTCCAGGGCGCGTGGAGGAAAGGCAGAGGCACTTGCGCCAGTTCGGGGAGCTGGCTGCGGATGAAATCCCCTTGCGGGTCGTATCGTTGCGACTGGGTGACCGGGTTGAAGATGCGGAACCAGGGCTGCGCGTCCGTGCCCACGCCCGCGCTCCACTGCCAGCCGCCGACATTGGCGGCCTGATCGTAGTCGAGCAACTTCGCCGCGAAATGGCGTTCGCCCAGACGCCAGTCCACGAGCAGATCCTTCACCAGGAAGCTGGCGGCGATCATGCGCAGGCGGTTGTGCATGAAACCGGTCTGTTCGAGCTGGCGTAGCGCGGCATCGACCAGGGGATAACCGGTGCGCGCCTCGCACCAGGCGGTGAAATGGCCAGGCGGGTTGGGCCAGGCCAGGCCGGCGAATTTCTGCTGGAAGGCCAGCGTTGCAGTCTGTGGATGGTGCCACAACAGCGTCTGATAAAAATCGCGCCAGATCAGCTCGGACAGCCAGCTCGCCCCAGACTCGCCCTGGTCCCGGGCGTAGCGGACCAGCTCGCGCAGGGAAATCGTGCCGAACCGCAGATGTACGGAGAGGCCCGAGGTGGCGTCCCAAGCCGGATAGTCGCGGCGTTCGTGGTATTGGGTGATGCGCGGGCGAAACGCGGAGAACGCAACTCTGGCGCCGGACTCACCCGGGCGGATGCGCAGGCCGCCGGGATGGAAGCCGAGCGCTTCCAGGCTGGGCAGATCGGCGGGGCGGGGGACGGCCGCCAGCCCGGTTTCCTCCTGCCCCCAGGCAGCCAGATCGGCCCCGCCCACCTTCGCCAGCCAGGCTCGCTTGTATGGCGTGAATACGTGAAAGGGCCGGCCCGCGGCGTTGAGGAGTTCATCGCACTCGAAGATCACCTGGTCCTTCACCAGCACCAGGTCGCGGCCGTCCGCGCGCAAGGCCTCGGCCACCAGTGCGTCGCGGGTGCGGGCCAGGGGCTCGTAATCGCGCGCGGCGAAGACGGCGCCCACCTGCAAGCGCCTGGCGAGTTGCGGAATCAGCTCGCGCGCGCGGCCGTGCAACACATGCAGTCCGCCGCCGCGGCCTTCCAGGCTGGCGCGCAACTCGGCGACGCTGTGCCAGATGAATTCCACACGCCGGTCGCTTCGATCCGCCAGGTCGTCGAGCAGATCGCGGTCGAAGACGAAGACGCAATGCACGCGCAGCGCCGCGGCCAGGGCCTGGTGCAAGGTGGCGTGATCGGTAATGCGCAGGTCACGGCGAAACCAGAGGAGAGCAGAGTCCATCCCGCGATGATGGCGCAGAGGCTGGCGAATACCAACACCTGGTTCACCAAGGGTAACGCCTACAAGTTCTGATATACGGCGAACCGTGACGGCCCCTCCGGTGCCTGGCGGAGGGGCCGTTTCGCGTTTTCCAGCCGCGGCGGCCGTTGCTCGAGCGAACCCAACGGCCCCCTCTGGCCGTCCTCGGGCAGGGTTACAATCCGCTGCAACAACCGGACGCCCCAATGGACAACGCCAACTTCACAGACCATTTCCTGATCGCCATGCCCAAGATGATGGACCCCAATTTCGCAGGCACGCTGACCTACATCTGCGATCATGGCGAACAGGGCGCGCTGGGCGTGGTGGTGAATCGCCCCATCGAGCTCAACCTGGAGAGCCTGTTCAGCCAGATCGGGCTCGAACTCCAGGACGAACACCTGAAGCAAGAGCCGGTGTACTACGGCGGTCCGGTTCAGGTTGAACGCGGCTTCGTGCTGCACCGGCCGGTGGGCGCCTGGGGCTCCACCTTGTCGGTCAAGGACCGCGTCGGCCTGACCACCTCCAAGGACATCCTCGAGGCCACGGCCCGCTGCGACGGCCCTGCCGAGATCCTGGTGACCCTGGGCTATGCCGGCTGGGCGCCAGGCCAACTGGAGGACGAAATCAAGCAAAACGCATGGCTGACCGTGGCCGCCGATCCTCAGGTGATCTTCGGCTACCCTCCTGCCGCGCGCCTGAACGCCGCCATGCAGCTCCTGGGCATCAATTTGTCCATGCTCTCCGAAGAAGCCGGGCACGCATGAACGGCACCGTCCTGGCCTTCGACTTTGGCACCAAGAAGATCGGTGTCGCGGTCGGCGATTGGGAAACCCGAATGGCGCATCCCCTGGAAGTCATCCGCGGCGAAGCCAACGATCCACGTTTCGCGCGCATCCAGGCCCTCATCGGGGAATGGCGGCCATGCCAGCTGGTGGCCGGCCTGCCGCTGTCTCTGGAAGGCGAGGAGCACGACCTGACCCGGCGCGCGCGCCGTTTCGCGCAGCAACTGCACGGCCGCTTCCATCTGCCCGTCACCCTGATCGACGAACGTCTCACCTCGGTGGAAGCCGACGCTCGTCTGCGCGAGGCCGGCCTCAACGCCGCCGGGCGCCGCCGGGTAGAGGACAGCGTCGCCGCTCAACAAATCCTGCAGGACCACTTCGACCTTGCCGCCCACGACCATGCAACAACTCCCCTCTCCTGACCAACTCATCGCCCGCCTGGCGGACCGGATTGCCCCCACACTGGGCCCCGATCTCGCCCTGGTCGGCATACACACCGGCGGCGTCTGGGTGATGGACGCCCTGCTCGCCCGCCTGGGACGCGATCTGCCCAGAGGCGTGCTGGACATCTCCTTCTACCGCGACGATTTCTCCCGCATCGGCCTGCACGCCCAGGTGAAGCCCTCGGGCATCCCCTTCGACATGGAGGGGCGCCGTGTCCTGCTGGTCGACGACGTGCTCCACACCGGCCGCACCATCCGCGCGGCCATGAACGTGCTGTTCGACTACGGTCGCCCGGCGTCGATCGGCCTGGCGGTGCTGCTCGACCGCGGCGGGCGCGAGATGCCCATCTGCCCGGACTTCGTCGGCGCCCAGATGGAGTTGGCGGAACACGAAAACATCGCCCTCACCCGCGGCGAGGACGGCAAGCTCGGCTTCACGCTCGAGAAACGCCCATGAGAGACAACCTTCAGCTCACGCCCGACGGCCAACTCAAGCACCTGTTGACCCTGGATGGTCTGCCGGCGCGCATCCTCACGCAAATCCTGGATACCGCATCTTCCTTCGTCGCGGTGGGCGAGCGCGAGGTGAAGTCGGTGCCGCTGCTGCGCGGCAAGGCGGTGTTCAACATCTTCTTCGAGAACTCCACCCGCACCCGCACGACCTTCGAGATCGCCGCCAAGCGCCTGTCGGCGGACGTGGTCAACCTCAACGTCGGCGCCTCCTCGCAGAGCAAGGGCGAGACCCTGCTGGACACCGTGGCCAACCTCGCCGCCATGCACGCCGACATGTTCGTGGTGCGCCATGCCGCGTCCGGCGCCGCCCACCTGATCGCGCGCCATGTGGCGCCACACATCCACGTCGTGAATGCCGGAGACGGCCGCTGCTCCCACCCCACCCAGGGCCTGCTCGACATGTTCACCATCCGCCACTTCAAGGGTGGTTTTCATAACCTGCGGGTGGCCATCGTCGGTGACGTCCTGCATTCGCGGGTGGCGCGCTCGCAGATCCATGCGCTCACCACCCTGGGCTGTCCGCAGGTCCGCGTGATCGCGCCCAAGACCCTGCTGCCGCGCGACGTGAGCAATCTGGGCGTGCACGTCTATCACGACCTGGCGCAAGGACTGAAAGACGTCGACGTGGTGATGATGTTGCGTCTGCAAAATGAACGCATGCAGGGTGCGCGCCTGCCTTCCGCCGGCGAGTTTTACAAACATTGGGGCCTGACCGCGGAAAAATTGCGCCACGCCAAGCCCGACGCCATCGTCATGCACCCCGGACCGATGAACCGTGGCGTGGAAATCGACTCCGAAGTGGCCGATGGCCCGCAATCGGTGATCCTGGCCCAGGTCACCTTCGGCATCGCCGTGCGCATGGCAGTGATGAGCCTGTTGGCGGGGAATTGAACCATGAAAATCCACCTCAAGAACGGCCGCGTCATCGATCCCGCGAGCGGAATGGACGCGATCCAGGATATCTATCTCGCCGCCGGACACATCCAGGCCGTGGGTAGCGTCCCCGCCGATTTCCACGCCAACCAGGTGATCGATGCGGCCGGGCTGGTCGTCTGTCCCGGCCTGGTGGACCTGTCCTTGCGCCTGCGCGAGCCCGGGCTGGAGCACATCGCCGGACTGGAGTCGGAGATGCGCGCGGCGGCGGCGGGCGGAGTGACCAGCCTGGCCTGTCCGCCGGATACCCACCCGCCGCTGGACGAGCCCGGCCTGGTGGAGATGCTCAAGTTCCGTGCCCGCACCATGCCCGGTCCCCGCGTCTATCCCGTGGGGGCACTGACCCGCAACCTCAAGGGCGAACGCCTGACCGAGATGGCGGAATTGCATGAAGCCGGCTGCATCGCCTTCAGCCAGGCGGACGCGCCCCTGGTCGACACCCAGGTGTTGCTGCGCGCCATGGAATATGCCGCGACCTTCGGATTTTCGGTGTGGCTGCGCCCGCAAGACCCACACCTGGCGAAGAATGGCGTCGCCCATGACGGCGTGGTCGCCGCGCGTCTGGGGCTGCATCCGATTCCCGTGCCGGCGGAAACCGTGGCGCTGTCGACCATCCTCTTGCTGGTGCGGGAAACCGGTGCGCGCGTGCACCTGTGCCGCCTGTCCAGCCGCGCCGGCGTGGAAATGGTGCGTCAGGCGAAAAAAGACGGACTGCCTGTCACTTGCGACGTGAACATCCACCATGTGCACCTCTCCGAGATGGACGTCGCCGACTTCGATCCCAATTGCCACCTGGTGCCGCCGCTGCGCAGCCAGCGTGACCGCGACGCCTTGAGACAAGCGCTGGAGGAAGGGGTGATCGACGCGATCTGCTCCGACCACGCCCCGGTCGACGAAGACGCCAAGGAACTGCCGTTCCAGGAAGCCGAGCCGGGCGCCACCGGGGTCGAGCTGCTGCTGCCGCTGACTCTGAAGTGGGCGAACGAAGCCGGATTGCCTCTGGCCCGGGCCTTGGCTTACATCACCCATCGGCCCGCCGCAATCATGGGCGTCGATGCCGGCGTGATCGCCGCCGGCCGGCCTGCGGACCTGTGCGTGTTCGACCCCGATGCCGCCTGGCTGGTCACCCCCGCCAACCTCGCCAGCCTGGGGAAAAACAGTCCCTACCTGGGCCTGGAGATGATAGGGCGGGTCGCATACACGATCATCGACGGCCACATCGACTTCAAGCGCCGCGTCACCTGAACATCCCGGGTGGCCGCACCCGCCGGTGTTATCCGCCGAATGCCAAACGTCTGGCGGAAGGCGCGATCAAGCCGCTTTTCCACCCTCACAAGAAGCACACTTCGAGCCGTTACGGGGAAAAAAGGAGCGGTCAACTAAGGATTCAAGGTTCAAAGACGCCGGCAAGGATGCCAGTGCTACAGGAAAATCCTCGCCAGTGCCGCTTCAACACGCCAGCCCTCCCGGGGTGGGTTACTACGCTACCTTGCTGGGGTTGCGCCCGGTACTCCACTCGAAAGAGGCGCGTACCGATGGCCATCTATTCATTACCGTGCCTATCAGATTGTCCAACTACTACGAACACAATTAGGATGCCGGCATTCACGACTCCTGGAACAAGCTCCGGCAAACCCTCAATTCCGTTTCGGTTGGAACTGTCCGCGCAGTTCACCCATTGTGGCGGCGAATCGCATGAGCCAGTAGAACCGTCTTCTACCATCCAGGCTCGATAATATATGCCACAGATGAGAGAGTAGCTTGCGCAGTATGGACAACGCGATGCCTTCGTGCTCACGAACGGATACCGACGAGTAAGACCTTAGATAACTTTTTTTCATCATGTAAAGGGTCTTCATGCGTTCATGTTCCAGCAAATGATACTGGCGCATCCTGGGCGAATACAGGATTCTGATGCCCGCAGCCCTGGCCCGGTCGATAAATTCAGCGTCTTCACCGCCCATCAGGTTATGTCCGACAGGGCCCAGTTTGGTGGAAAAGCCATCGATGGCCGCAAACACCTCGCGGCGGACGGCTATGTTCCCGCCACTCGGATTTTTCATCCCGGCGACGACCTCCATTTCCCTTTCCCCCAAATCGTATTCCGGAAACGGACGAACCGGAATCATGTATTCACCGCGTACGTGTACCCATGGTGGTTCCGATCCGTCCCAGGCCGGATGCATCCATCCGCAATAGATGCCGAAGCAGGGTTCACGGGTCATCACGTCGGCCAAGGCTAGAAGATAATCGCGGGTAACGATCTGGTCGTCGTCGATGAAGCAGAGCATGCTGGAATGCGTCGCCTGGATGGCGGCGTTGAGCGCAAACGACTTTCCGGCTCGAGGCTCTTCCAGCCAGCGCAAAGCAAGCGCTTCAGCCGGCCACTGGACCGCCAGCGAAGCAAGCATCTCCGTGGTACGGTCACTGCATGCGTTGGCAACGACCAGTATTTCCGCCTCGAGGCCCGTTTCCCACGCCACCGCGCGAAGCGACTCCAGCGTTTGAAGCAGCAACTGGGCACGGTTGTGGGTGCAGACGATGATGGACAGGTCCATGTAGGTACCGGTCCCGTCTCAGTGCAACGGCTTTGAGCGGCGGGATGTCCAGCCGATGAGGTAGCCGACAAAATAGGCCACGTTCATTTCCTGGCGCAAGGTGGCGTTGCGGCCGCTGCTGCGAAACGCCCGCCAGACCGCCAGGAGTGCTCGCCCGATCTGGCCTGCCAGATAAAACGGCGGCAACCGGGACGCGTAGCCGCGCAGGCGTATGGCCTCCATGCGGCCCTGGCGGTAATGCAGATCGATGAAATATCGCCGATCCAGCTTGACTGCCTGGATGCGGTGGTGAATCACGGCATCGGGCGTCCACCAGACCTTGAATCCAGCGTTAAGCAATCGACGGTAAAAATCCACTTCCTCACCGCCGGTGTTGTCCTGGCCCTTGCGGCCAAGGTCGGCATCGAAGGCGCCAATGCGGCCGCACAGGTTGCTGCGAAAGCCGAAGTTGCCGCCGTAGAAGGACTCCCCGGGGCCGGTCAACTGCGCGATGGCTGCGTGGCGGTTGAGCTGCCCTAGAAAACCGAGCAATTCGTCGCGCAGCCAGACTGGCCGCCCGCCTTCGAACAGCACCTCGATGCGGCCACCAAAGGCATCCGGGGCGTGCGCCTCGATCAACCGCTCGTAGGCACAAAGCCAGTCCGGGTCGGCCGTCTCGTCGTCGTCAAGAAAAATGATGTATTCGCCGCGGGCCTCGGCGATGGCGCGGTTGCGGGCATTGGATAGCCCAAGCTTGGCCTCTCGCACCACGCGCACCTTCCAGCCATCTGGCCAGGGATGGCGTGCAAGCAATTCCGGGGTGGAATCGCTGGACGCGTTGTCGACGATCAGAAACTCCCATTCTGCCTTGGGCAGCCTCAGCCGTGGAAGATCCGAGAGGGTACGCGGCAGGCGGTCGGCATGATTATGGGTGCACAGGGCGACGGTATAGGCACAAGTCATCGTCCGACTCCGGGCAGGCGACTGGTCAGGCGATCGAGATAGTAGCGCGCGGCGTGAGTCAGACTGCCATCGTTGCTGCCCAGACGTATCTTGCGCAATAGCATGGTCGGGGTGTCAGTGCCCGCGATGTCCAGGCGACGAATACGGAAACGATTCACGTCCTGGCGGTTGAAACCGGGCTGTGTGGCGAAGGCTGCGCGGTAGCCGGCGGCCCGGGTCGCGGCTTCTACCCGCGAGTCGAGATGGCCGTAGGGATAAGCGAGATAGCTCACCTCATGACCCAGCAACTCCGTCAGAAACGAGCGTGAGCCCTGCAACTGGTCGGCCAGTGCGGCATCGTCCAGCGTGGGTAGGCTGGCATGGCTGCGGCTATGGGAATGAAAAGTGCAACCTCGTTGCTGCATGTCGCGGATGTCATCGACGTTCAGCAGCGGATAAGTGACGCCGGCCGGGTTGCTGTTCCGGGTCCAGGCATCCTCGCCACCGATGAGATCGCTGACCAGGAAAACGGTGAACGGCCAACCCAGCTTTTCCAGTACCGGCAGGGCGTGGTCGCGCACACCGCAAAACCCATCATCGAAAGTGATCACGATCGCCTTCTCCGGCAGCCGTTCACCACCTTCCAGCCAGTCCACCAGCGCATCCACCGTAACACCCAGGAAACCGGCGCGGGAAAGCGCTCGCATGTGTGCCGCAAAATCCTTCGAACCGATGCAATAGCGCGCTTCCCAATCGTTACTGGCAACCCCTACCCGGTGGTACATGAGCACGGGAATGCGCGCCGCCTGATTCATGCATGAATCCGATCGATCAGGATGACGAAGCTGCGATACCACGATGCGGGCAGCAAGGCGACCAGGACATGGCGCAGGTCCTTGAAAGAGAAGGTCAGATGCGCCGCGGCATGGCGAAACAGTCTTTGCGCCGACACTAGATCGCGTTTCCAGAAGGCGCGATAGGCTTGGCGCAAGGTCTGGCCCTCGGTCAGATCTTTCCTCCGCCTCACCGGGATATGCTGCACCAGACCAGGATTGGCCGCGATAAATGCCTTCTGCGCCTCCAGCGCGTCCAGCACCTGGCGCCACTTCACGGCGGAAACCTGACTCTGGCCATGCCAGCGATAGTATGCCAGGACCTCGGGCACGCGCGCGATACGCCGGGTATGCGCCAAAACACGCAACCAAAAATCGTAGTCCATGGAGGAAAAGCGGCGCTCGGAAAAGCCACCTATGCGCTGCACCACCGCGCGTTTCAGCAAGGCGGCGTGTATGGGCCAGGGACAGGAGCGCAGGAAGGCCTCTACCGGGTCGGCTTTTTCGTATTCAGGGGGCACGTAGGGCTCGGAGTTCACCCCGTCTCCGACGTTCTTCCAGCCGCAGTAGGCGAGATCCACCCCCTGTTCGGAGAGGAGGCGATACAGCTTCCCCAGGGTTTCCGGCGCCCACCAGTCATCGGCATCGAGGAAGGCGATGAACTCGCCGCGTGCCACGCGCAGCCCATGGTTGCGAGCCGGATAAGGACCCACCCGGCTGGTGTAGAGTTGGCGGATGCGGCCGGGATATCGCCGTGCCAGCTCGCCAACGATACGCACCGAATCATCAGTCGATCCATCATCCACCACGATGAGTTCGACTGCCGCATGGCTCTGCCCCATCACCGATTCGATCGCCTGAGCGACGTAAGGCGCTGCGTTGAAGCAGGGCATGATCACCGAGATCAGGCCGGAGATGGGTAGGGTATCCAGGTTCATGTGATCGGAAATCGGCTTCTCGGCAATATCAACAGTCTATTCCAGGGCTGTTCGGTAGGCATCCTCTGCCGCTTTCACCACGTTCGACCAGGTAAAGCGGCGGGCGAAGGCGCGGCAAGTCTCTGCTTCGAAGCGGATAGTACCGGATAGGAAAGCTTCCAGCGCCAGGCAAAGCGATTCCACGTCCGGCCTGTCGATGAAATAGCCGGATTTTCCAGCACCTACCGCCTCCGCCGCCCCGGCTAGGCGCGCCGCCAGACTGGGAACGCCACTGGCAGCCGCCTCCAGATAGACGATGCCGAACCCCTCATGGCTACCCGGCACGATCGAGGCGGCCAGAACGAACAGATCCGCTTCCCCATAGAGACGCATCAAATCGGCATCGGACACGCGGCCGACAAACTGGACCCTGTCGCTCAATCCCATGTGCCGAGCCTGGCGTTCCAGATCGGCGCGCAAAAAACCGTCGCCGGCCACGATGTATTCGAATGCGTAACGATCCTTCAGGCGTTCCAGGGCCGCAAGCACCAGATCGATATTTTTGCGTGGTTCGGACAAGCGGCTCACGCTCAACAACCGGATCGGGCTCGTGCCACGTGCAGCGCGCTGCACGGAAAAAAAGCGTTCGCTCACGCCCACATAGGCCACCGAGGTCCTGCCGCGGCAATCGGGAAAGCGTTCGAGAAACACCGTTTCCGTATATCGACTGTTGGCGAGGATATGCCGGGCCGCGGGGAGCGCGCGCGCCAACAACTTATGCCCACGGCGCAACCAGAGCGGGCGCAACAGTTCGCGTACGCGATCCGAATGGCGCCAAAAAAACGGCAGGCGATCCAGCGAGAAGGGCGCACAGGGAACATAGGCGCGCAAAAAATCGTTGCCGTGAATGGATACCACCGTAGGGCGCCCACTCAGGGCAAGCCAGGCATAACCCGCATTGAGCACATGCCAGATATCGGCCTTGCAGGTGTCGAACAGACGCAGATCGAGGTCCTGCGCGAACGTCAGGCCGGGAACGACTTCCAGTCCCGGCAGGTCGATCTCGCCCCCAGGATGGCGCAACGTGAACACGGTAACCGCGTGCCCGCGGCGCACCAGTTCGCGGCAGAACTCGAAGGCGTAGGTTTCGACACCGCCGATGTCGGGAGGGAACTCCGGACTGACGATGGCGACCTTCACGCGGCCGTACCCAGCCAGGCAGCGTGTGAGGCGATAGTATCCGCTTGCGCCAACTCGCCGCCCATCAGTGGGCGCCAGCCAAGTTTGCAGGGCACGGCGATCCATGTCAGCAAACTCGACTGTGGTCCGCAGTTGACCAGCAACACCTCGGGGCGCCCGGCGTCGCCGAGGTTCGCAACCAAAATGCCCGGCTCGCTGGGGGTCGGACAGGCCATCTGCCGATCCGCTGGCACCGCCTCGTCGTTGGCGCCCAGCAGCGAGGGGGGAAGTCCCAGGGCGAGGTCGGCCAGGTGCAGCATGGCCTGGGCGAGCAGGCGCCGGTAATCCAGGTTATCGGGGTAAAGGCGGCATACGTGGTATAGCGCTTCGGCCCAGAAGCCGAGCGCGTATTTCTCGTATTTCAGTTCCTTCCAGCGCAAAACGATCCCGCTGGCGGCCGCGAAGCGCAGGACATCATGGATGACTTGATCGGTCGCCGCATCGGGAAGACGGCGCTGGTGCCTGGCGAGATCCATCAGATTGATGCTGAGATAATGGTGCGCCCAGGTCCGCACACAGAGTTCGCGGTCGACGTAACCGCCCGGCATGACCAGGCGCGGGAAGCGAACCTTGATATCGGGCAGGCGCGGAATCAGGTATTTCCAGGCGAGGCGCTTCAGGGCGCGCAGAGACAGCGGCAGGGCCGCTGCCTGGGCAGTAGGCAACATGGTCAGCGTAATCACCTTGAACAGTGGCCGGTAAAGCCATTCCGCTGGTCGGGCTGCGAGCACTTCACGGGTTGCCAGGCAGGCTGCATGCACGTGGTCCGCCAGGCGGACATCGCCGGTCAGTTCACGGAAGCGATCCAGGGCAACCGTAATGTCGAGCTGAGTGTTCAGCACCAACATATTGCTTTCCGCCTTGCCGAATGCGCGACTCTTCAGCCAGCGGAAAGGCCCTTTGTTGAGCCGTAGGATATCGTGTTCGAGTTCATCGTGCAGAAACCAGGCCCCCCCCGCCACGGGGTCGCGCTGGTCGGCGAGGAACTCTGCCGCGAGCTGCATCGCCGTGCCGATGACCGGGTCATGACTTTCACTCCAGGCATCCATGAGCAGGTGCAGCGCACTGGTGTTTAGGCGGTAGTGCGCCTCCATGTCCTGCGTCCATTCACCATGGCGCCAACCACCATCGGGCGACTGCCGCGTCAGTAGCGATAACAGCAACTGCGCCTTGAGCAGGCCGTAAATCCGCTTGCCGGTAGACCGTTGCAAGCCAGTCATGATCAGATGCAGCGCGTGGGCATCGTTTTCCGAACAGATCCGGCGCTTGAACGGCCAGGCGTAGCGGTCTTCGTATACCCAGCCGTGGACCAGATGACGGTAAACATCGGCGGGCCTGCCATAGCGCGTGTGCGACCCGAGTAGAAAATACCCCTGGGTCTCGATGGGCGCGCAGCCTTGCAACTCATCGACGAGTGCGGCGTCTTCCAGCCGCCAGATCACCGCGTCCAGGGTCCATGGGTTCGGGATGGACCCGAAGGAAATACTCACCCCGGATACGCCCAGATCGAACACCTCTAGTTCCGGCGCACGCTCCTCCAGAATATGACCTTGCTCATCGAGGCGACGCAGGTTTGCCGCTACCGGCAGCCAATAAGTGGGCGCAGTGACGTCACGCCCCAGGAACAGCCAACCACCGGCGACGCAGCGGACAAGCCGATAGCCCCCGGATAAGCTGAACCGGGCAAGTTCGGTAACACGCAGGAACAGGCAGCGTGCGTCGTGAAAGGAATCAAGAAGCCCTTGCACGTTCCCGGAGTCAAAAAGGCCACGCCGGCATTCCGTCATATCAAGCAACGGTTTGCTATCGGAGAAAAGCGAGCACAAGTCAAAATTGGTCAATACAGGATCACCTCGTCAGGAGCACCTTCAGGCACGATACCAGGCGCATCAACCGGAATACCCCCCCCTGACGTCGCTCGTGCAACCACACACTCAGAGTGGGCGGGTATTGTGATCACGCCGCCCCTCTTTGTGCCCAGGCCTTGCTCCAGGCTCGAACCACTTCCGGGCAGTCGCCGAAGCGGCCATGCACGTAGTCCATGATCGCGCGTCGGGTCACCAGGTACTGCAGCCGGTTGCCGCGTCCCAACCAGGCGAGTGCGTAATCCCGCATGGCCCAGAACCAGCGCTTGTGCCAGGATTCGTTTCCCTGACCCAGCACGAAAACGGGCACCAGTTTTCGCAAACTCCTGGCCCCTAGACGTAGCCGTGCCGTAATCGCAGCGTGCCGCTGGAACCACAGCAACTGGTTGCGAACACTGAAATAGACGCGAAGCGGCGAAGATTCGCTCCCGAAGGAGACACCAATCCTGTGCCAGATTTTCGCCGTGGGAACCACGAGATTGCGCCAGCCCGCCTCTCGGGCGCGGAAGCACCAGTCGACTTCCTCCCAGACCAGAAAAAAGGCTTCATCCAGCAAGCCGATCTGCCTAGCCACCTCGGCGCGAAAAAAAAGCGCCGCGCCACAAGCGTAGTCGGTATCGTGATCTGACATGTCCAGGGTACGCGCTTCCGCGCCCTGCCCTGGCCACTCAAGTTGTAAAGCCGCAGAATTCCAGTGCGCCCCATCGAACCAGACCTTCTCGGGCTCATCGAAGTAATAGATTCGGGCACTGAACACCCCCGCGTCCGGGTTGCGCTGAGCAGCATCGAACAGACGTTCCAACAGGTCGGGAGCCACGACGGTGTCGTTGTTGAGCACCAGCACAAACCCGGCCCCTAGTTCCAGCGCGCGGCGCGTACCGACGTTATTACCGCCGGCATAGCCCAGGTTGTGTCCGGTTTCGAGCAGGGTCAGTGGATAGGGCGCGACATAGGACCGCAGATGCACTAGGGAATCATCGCTCGACCCGTTGTCGACCACGATCACATCGAAGTTTGGATAGGTCAACGCCTGTAGTGAATCCAGGCAGGCAAGGGTATCCGCGTACCCATTCCAGTTCAGGACGACGATGGAAATCCTGGGAGCATTCATCTTTGAAATCGCCATTCTAGTTGCCGCCTATAGAGCGTCCGAAGCGGCGCGAGTACGCGCGATGTCCAGGAACGTCGTGGTAGCTCCGCGAGCTGTCGCAGGCAGGCATCCAGCAGCCCTGCCACCACCGGCACGGAATAACACCGCTCGATAAAGTCGTAGCCGTTCTTCGCGATACGCGCATGCAGCTCAGCGTCATCAAGCAAACGGACGACCTGCGTCGCGAAATCCTCGGGGGTGTCGCCGATGAGCAAGTCATGCTCGGGCTCGAGCCCGAAACCTTCCGCGCCGAACCGAGTCGTGACCACGGGTATCCCATAGGACATCGCTTCGCCCACCTTGCCTTTCATGCCGCCACCGTAACGCAAAGGCGCAATGGAGATGAACGCACTTTCAAGATGCGGAGCCATATTGGGCACATAACCCGCGACTGCGATGGCCGCACTCGCCAAGGTGAAGATTTCACGAGGCGGGTGACTACCGATGATCTTCAGGCAGGTTTGTGGCCGAATCGCAACGATGCGGGGCATGATCTCACGACAGAAATACAACACGGCATCGACATTCGGGTCGTGCTTGAAGCCGCCGACGAAAAGCAGTTCCCCTGGATTCCGCTTGAGTGGATCGGGAAAAGCGGGGATGTCGTGAATATTGGGGACAACTGCCACACGCGTACGGGGAAGTTCCTCCAGGATCAGGCGACTATCCGCTACGGTGACCGCGATGACCATGTCCGCGCAGGCATAGGCCGCGAGTTCACGTACCTTCATTGCATTTGCTGCTTCCTGATCCTCGGCTTTTCCCGTCAGCCTGGCATGGGCTTCGAGCCGATTGAAATGCACGTCGACGGAATCCACCACGATCCGCGCCTTGGGGCAATGCCGCTCGATCAGGGAAAGGTAATCCCGGCGCACCTGATGATGGAACTCGAACCAGACGATATCCGGAGTGAACTGCCCGAGGGTATGTAGCAGGTCGACCTCGCCCAGGGTGATGCCGATCCGCTCCAGCCCCACCCCAGCCTGGTCGCGCGCCTTGACGGCGCCCTCCGCATTCAGCGCACAAAATACGACCTCGTACTCGCGCGCCATCAGCGAGAGCAGCGTAAAAAAACGCAGATCGCCCGAGGCCTGATCCGGGCGGGGATAGGAATCAGCAATGGTCAGTATTTTGCGCATGGGGCGTGCGATTCCAGGCTCTGCCATTCATTCCTTCACCCAGGGGGGTACGGCTTCGTTCCAGTATGCCCCCGGTTTCGCGAACCGCTTCACGATGGGCTGCATAATCCTGAGCAGGGGGTTTGCTACGATCGCCTCATAATTCCTGCGATACCAGGAAAACTGGGTAATCATATCTTCCAACGTCTTGCGTACCACAGACTCGCCGCCATGCTTGATGATGACCAGGGCGCAATCCAGACGCATGAGATCCTCGAATGCCGTGGTTTTCGCGTTGGCATGGATCAACGCTTCGGCCAGGACATCTTCAGTAGTCACGAACCGGACACCGGATTTGGCCATGCGCAACCAGAGGTCCACGTCCAGGGCGATGTGGATTTCCTCATTGATCGGCCCGGCCGCCTCCCAGGCGCTGCGCGTAAACGCACTGGCCGGTTGCAGGAAATCTCCACCGCAGAGCCAGCCATAGAGCGACTCCAAGGTAATCTTCTCCGGGGGCGATATGAGTCGATCCACCTTGCCGCTTGGATGCAGCATCCGCCCCTTGCCAACCAGCATTCCGGCTTCAGGGTTTTCCACCAGAAGACTACTCATCCGTTGAAGCGCTCCCGGCAAATACCAGTCATCCGAATTCAGCCAGGTCAGATAATCTCCGCTTGCGCGGGCCATGCCTTTGTTGATGGCGTGGCTCTGGCCCCGGTCCGGCTCGCTGACCCAATAAGCCAGATGGCGTTCGTATTTCCTGATGACCTCAACGGTATTGTCCTTGCTGCCGCCATCGATGATGATGAATTCCAGATTGGGGTAGCCTTGCGACAACACGGAGTCGATGGTCCTTTCGATGTATGCGCCCTGGTTGTAGGTCGGTGTCACCACGCTGAACTTCTGAATACTCATGGGTGCAACTCCCTGTTTTTTTGAATGGGGACAGGTTTACTACAGGTTCGGCACGCGCCATAACCGCAAATCGGGGGCCATACTCACTTCACGGCTTCTATATTCAGACTGATCTCGTACTCTCGCCCTTCCCACGAAATCGTTTTCGAGGCCCAGTCCTCGAAATCATGGTGGTCGCAATCCTGTGGGTTCCATGCGCGCACCTCGCGAAACCCGCTATTTAACATCAATTTACGCAGATGCCCATCGTTGAAGATCATATAGTGATAATTGAATGCGTAGTCCTGTGCGCCCATGAGCGGCTGCTCGATGGCACGAATGTCATGATCGGTGGCTTGGTAGAGTGTAAGGATGTGGTCAAAATCGGGTACGGACACCCTCAAGACGCCGCCCACCTTGAGGATGCGACGCAGTTCCCTCAGGGTCTCGGTCACCTTGAGGTGGCTGACGTGCTCCAGAACGTGACTCATGTACACCAAGTCAAAAGCGTGTTCCGGGATCATCTCCAGGCGAAACAAGTCTTGCGTCACGATATGGACGTGCGAGCCGGGTCGTGCATCCAGGTTGACATAGCCCGTGGCCTCGATTTCTCCGCAGCCGATATGCAGGAGGCGTCTACCATCCGCGGCAAGCGGCAAGTCTTGCAGGCGTGTGGCCCAGTTCCGCTTGATTTTCCGAGTTCGCGCGCACGCCCGCCGATCTCTCCAGAGATGCGCAATGCGCTTCAGCAACTGCTTCAACTTCCACATGAGCCGGGCCTTTATTTCTAGTTGAGAGCGTGAACGCCAGCCGCCATCTCCGTATGTATTTTCCCGAACATCCAATCCCCCTGCATTTCCACAAATCCTTCCTGCATACTCTGCGTGCGGTTGCGGCCGGTCGCCACAACCTGAAAGTGATGTAAGCCTTCCTGATAAAACACGTTCTTGGTCACTTCCCCGGTATTGATACCCAGTCGTACCGAGTAGACCCCCGGAAGAAATGGAAATTTCCGGATGGCAAACCTCAATACATAGATTCCGGGTGCATGGACTTGACCGGAGAATTGGGTTTCGCTGATCTCGGTGCTGAGATACAGAAAATCCACGGTATGAATGCCGAAACCGAATATCGGATTGACCAGGGTCTGGTGCGTTCTGAGTGTCACATTCAATGTGACGTCGGAATGGTACTCGATATTTTCGAGTGGGTCGCCTGCCGAGTCCACGAAGGCGAGGTCGATCAACTCGACCTCGCCCGTCGTTTCGGCGCTTGCGGACCGGGAAGCGTTCAGTCTAACTTTTTCATCGTTTTGTGAATAAAAGAGATCACAGACTGTGCTGGACACCCCATCCGCTGCGACTCGACCGTGGTCCAGCAAGATCACGCGCGAACAAAGCCGCTCCACCTGACGTATATTGTGGGAGACCAGCAGTACGGTTCTCTGCTGCCTCTTGATCAAGTCCTCCATACGATCGAAGCATTTACGCTGGAATGCTAGATCCCCGACCGCAAGCACTTCGTCCACGATCAATATTTCTGCTTCGATGCTGGTGGCCACGGAAAAAGCGAGTTTGACCTGCATCCCGGAGCTGTAACGCTTCACCGGGGTGTCGATGAACTCCGCCATCTCCGCAAATTCCACGATCTCGTCGAATTTCCGGTCGATTTCTTTCTTCGACAGCCCGAGGATGGCTCCATTGAGGTAGACATTTTCCCTCCCAGTGAAATCCGGGACGAACCCAGCGCCGACCTCGATGAGCGGGGCGATGCGGCCATCGACCCGGATGGAGCCACGGGTGGGCGTACTGATTTTCGCCAGCATCTTGAGCAGGGTGGATTTGCCCGCGCCATTGTGGCCGATGATGCCGACAACTTCGCCTGGTTCAATGGAGAAACTGACGTCGTCCAGCGCCTTGAAGAGAGGAGGTTCTACTACCATTTTCCCAGCCAGACGTGCTCCCGCATTCAACAGGGTCTGCTTCAGCCCTTGCAGGGCGCCCAGGCGATATTCCTTGGTGACATGATCGACTTCGATGATGGGCATGGGTACGGATCAGTTGTGCTTGAGAATGAGAGCCTGAGTCAGGTTCGGCGAACAGGATATGTATTTCCAAGTTCGCGAGCATAGGCCATGACCTTGGGTACCACGGCGAGCAGTGTTGGGGTGAGGGACGCGACAGCCGTATAAATTCCGCCCATCTTGTCGGCGGCGTACGCGTGAGCGATCAGATTACGAAGTTCGCGAATTTGTATGAGTTGCATCGAGTCATCTACCCAGCCCCGCTTTTCGGCCCGATGTATGCGGTCCAACAGGGTATTCGTGGGTGTGAGTTCCAGGTCGTCCACCAGCCGCATGACGCGCTGCGTCAACAGGTCGGAGAGTCGGGCAAAGCGACTGGCCAGTGCTTCCAGTCGTTCCAGTTCGTCGGGCTGGAAGTTCTTGACCGGGAACAGGCTTCGGGTTCGATCCAGAGAATGGCGCAGGTGTTCCGCCGCATTTTCCAGGTTCGACAATTCCTCCTGCAGCAGCAACAGTTTGTCTGCTGTCATAGACGAATGCCCCCTTTGATGGCCAGTCGTGCGAAGGGAAGGGAAAGGTCGTTCTGGATGACCAGATCTATGCGTTGATCGCCGAGTTTCTCATGCAGGCGGGCGAGTATGGCAAGTTTCGCCATCAGATCGATACGCGATGTAAGTACCAGGAGATCGATATCGCCCCCCTTGGCATGGTCGTCGACACGAGAGCCGAAGAGGTAGACAGGCGCATCCCTGTCGACCGCGTGGATGGCCTCCGTGATGGCCCGCCGTTGGGCATCGCTTAGTCGCATGTGGCGGGTTTTGATGGCATCTCGAACATCCGAGCCCCTCGAAAGGTTACGTGCCCACATCCAACGGTGTCCATAGCTCAAACACGGGTGTGAACCATGCCCGACACAGTGCCTGATTTGAGCCCAATTGGGAAGCAGGCACGCGCCGGCGGTTCAAGTCACCGGGCACAAAAAACGGGAGCCGCGGCTCCCGTTCGTGGCGAACTGAATCGTGACGGTCAGGCCTGGTCGGCCCTGCGGCGACGGGCGACGAAGCCGATCAGACCCAGACCCGAGAGCATCAGGGCGTAGGTTTCGGGCTCGGGCACCGGCGCGGCGGTCATCACGTAGACACTGTCGATCACCACATCTTTGGCCGGATAGCCACTCGTGTTGAAACTGAAAGCGATGTTGTACATCCCCGCCGCGGTGACCGTCTTTTGGCCGGAGAAGTCCAGCCAGGTCGTGCCGGGTTTCTGAGAAACAGAATAGTTTGCCAGCACGTCGCCGGCAATTGAACCCGAGAACGTCGCGTCATGCGCATTACCGTAGCCATTGGCGGGGGCGTAGGCACTGAACCCGATCTGGTAGGTGCCAACACCCAGATACACTTGTTGCGTCAAGCTTTGGTTCGAGAAATCGCTGACGAAATACGCACCGTGCGTGCCGGCTGCGGCATTTTCTGCGGCGACGGCCTCGCCAAACGCACTGGTTGGGTAAGCAGCCGTAGAACCATAGGTGATGACGACTGCGGGATAGCTATCGGTGACCGCGCCACTGAGGGTCCAGCCGGCCAGTCCATTTTCGAAGCTGCCGTTGGTGACCAGGTTGGTGGCCGCCGAAGCGCTCAGCGGCGCAAACAGCGCGGCGGCGGCGATGATGATCAGATTTTTGCGCATGATGTTTCCTTCGATGTAGGTGTTTGAAGAGTTTTCACGACGAGGAACTCTCGCCGCCGGTGCCCCTGGTCCGAGGCATCTCGATCTATGACTCTATCAAGCAATAAATGCGCCACATCCAGGAAACGTTCCAGGTCAACCACTTACACGGGAAAGGCCATCGCCACCCCCTGTCGAAACGACGAATTTACGACGGCAGTAACGGCATATCGACACTACGCGCCATGGTAATTCCACCAACGGGTTTGTATGCATGGCAGATGTCCCGACGCGACCGCCTGGAAGGGGCGACCGCGGTGCGCCAGGACGAACGGCACCCTGTCGATCACGTGGTTATCGCGGGCAAGCCTGCCCCACCAGGGGGTTGTGGGGGCAGGTTTGCCCTGGATTTGTAGTGCCCGGCGATTCCGAATCAGAACGGGATGTCGTCCTCGATGTCGCCGAAACCGCCGCCAGAGCCCGCGGGTGCCGCGCCCGAACCGCTGCTCGCGGGTGGCCTGGAGCGCGGCGCGCTTTCCCGTGGAGAGCCTTCCATCGGTGGGGCGTCGTAGTCGGCCATGCCGCCGCCAGTGCCACGGCCGCCCAGCATCTGCATGCGGTCGCCGCGAATCTCCGTGGTGTAACGATCCTGGCCTTCCTTGTCCTGCCACTTGCGGGTGCGCAAGCTGCCCTCGACGTAGATCTGGCTACCTTTCTTCAGGTATTGGCCGCAGATTTCAGCGGTCTTGCCGAAGAACGCCACCGAATGCCACTCGGTGACTTCCTGCATTTCACCGTTGCGATCCTTGAACTTGTCTGTGGTGGCGATGCGCAGATTGGCGATGGCGTCGCCACTGGGCATGTAACGCATCTCGGGGTCTTTCCCGAGGTTGCCGATGATGATTACCTTGTTGACCGAAGCCATTCAATGTCCTCCTTGTAAAAGATTTCTCACGCCTTCTTCGTCCCAGCCGGTTTGTGCCACCTTGAGCAGGACCGCCCCCTCTTCGGGCAGCACGGTCACCGCTTCCACGCCGGCGAAGACCGTGAGCTTGCCCGCCAGGCGTTGCGCCTCCAGAGCGGAGAGCGCGCCGACATGGAACATCTGGGTCTTCACCCGCGGCGGCGTCCTCATCCGCGCGGCGAGCCACAACCAGATTCCCATCAGGCCGGCGCAAAAGGCAAACACGGCGGAATAGCCCGCGTGCTGCGCCAGCCATCCGCCTGCTGCCCCGCCGAAGAACAGACCGAGGGCTTGCGATGTGTTGTAGACACCCATCGCCGTGCCCTTGGATTCGGGCGGGGCGATCTTGGAAACCAGGGAGGGCAGACTGGCTTCGAGAATGTTGAAGGCCACGAAATAAGCGAACAGCGCCGCCACCACGCCCCAGAACGCATGCATGGATAGACTCATGCCGATCTGGGCCGCGAGCATCAAGGCGATGGCCAGGACAAACACCGGCTTCAGCGCGCCCCGCTTCTCGCCATAAATGATGACCGGCACCAGCAAGACGAGAGAGCCCAGCATGACCGGCAGATACACCTGCCAGTGATGCGCCGCATCCAGCCCGCCTTCGACCAGGGCGAAGGGCACCACCATGAACATGGCCATCTGCGCCGCGTGCAGACTGAAGATGCCCCAGTTCAGGCGCAGCAATTCGGCATTGCGCAGCACATCGCGCAGTCGGGCCGGATTCGCCTCGGCATCGGAGTGGAAGGCCGTCTTGCCCGGGTTCGGCGTGATGAACTGGACCACGAGGATCGCCAGCAAGGCCAGCACCCCGGTCATCGCGAACATGCCGGGCACCCCGATCCAGTGATAGAACACGGGGCCTGCGGCGAGCGAGAAGGCGAAGGCCAGGCCGATCGTGCTGCCGATCAAGGCCATCGCCTGAGTGCGCTTCTCCTCGCGCGTCAGATCCGCCAGCAGCGCCGTGATGGCCGCCGAAATCGCGCCGGCCCCTTGCAGTGCGCGGCCCAACATCACCCCCCAGAGGTCGGTCGCACCCGCCGCGACGAAACTGCCCAGGGCGAAGATCACCAGGCCCGCGATGATGACCGGCTTGCGCCCGAAGCGGTCGGAGGCCATGCCGAAGGGAATCATCAGGATCGCCTGAGTGAGGCCGTACATACCCAGCGACAAGCCGATCAGGGTGTGGTCCGCACCGCCTGGCAGGGTTTTCGCATAGAGCACGAACACCGGCAGGATCAAGAACATGCCCAGCATGCGCAGCCCGAAGATGCCGGCCAGGGACAAGGCGGCGCGGCGCTCGGAGGAAGTCATCGGATTGGAATCGGATCGGGACATGGGGGCGGGTGGGCTCGCGCGGAGCCGGAAACGGCGGAAGTAGGGGCGACATTCTAGCAGCCTGTTCCGCCGCGGCTCGATTCACCCCTCCAGGGCCGCCAGCTTCGCCGCCAGGGCCCGCAGCGCTTGACCGCGGTGGCTGATGTCGTTCTTGTCCTCCATGCTCATCTGCGCGCCGGTGAGGCCGAAGGCGGGCACCAGGAAATACGGGTCATAGCCGAAGCCCCCCTCCCCCAGGGGCGTATCGATGATTTCGCCGTGCCAGGCACCCTCGGCGATTATCGGCGTGGGGTCGTCCGCGTAGCGCACGTAGACCATCACGCAGTAGTAATGGGCGCGGCGATCGGCCTGGCCTTGCAAGGCCGCAATCAGCTTCTGGTTGTTGCGCTCGTCCGACCTGGGTTCGCCGGCATAGCGAGCAGAATAGACGCCGGGCGCGCCATTGAGTGCATCGACACAGATACCGGAGTCGTCCGCCAGAGCCGGCAAGCCGGTGTGGGCAGCAGCATGCCGGGCCTTGGCGATGCAGTTCTCGACAAAGGTGACATGGGGTTCCGGGCACTCTGGCACACCGAAGGCGGACTGAGGCATGGCTTCGAGGCCCATGGGTTCGAGAATGCGGGCAATTTCGCGCAACTTGCCGGCGTTGCCGGAGGCGATGACGATTTTTTTCATGGAGCGTCCTTTCATTTCAACGCGGCGGCCTGCGCCGCCATCAATTCGCGGATGCCTTTCTCGGCCAGATCTAGCAGTTCACCCAGTTGCGCGCGGGTGAACGCCACGCCTTCCGCCGTGCCCTGCACCTCGATCAGGCCGGTGGCACCCAGCATCACCACATTCATGTCGGTATCGCAGTTCACGTCTTCCGCATAGTCCAGGTCCAGCACCGGCACCCCGTTCCAGATGCCGACGGAGATGGCGGCGACCTGGTCGCGCATGATATTTTTTGCCAACTTGCCCTCGCGCACCAGCCAGTCCAGCGCGTCCTGCACCGCCACCCAGGCGCCGGTGATGCTGGCGGTGCGCGTGCCGCCGTCGGCCTGAAGCACGTCGCAGTCGACATGAAGTGTGCGTTCACCGAGTTGTCCCAGGTCCACCGCCGCGCGCAAGCTGCGGCCGATCAGACGCTGGATTTCCTGGGTACGACCGGACTGCTTGCCGCGCGCGGCCTCGCGATCACTGCGAGTGTGGGTGGCGCGCGGCAGCATGCCGTATTCCGCGGTGAGCCAGCCCGCGCCGCTTCCTTTTACATGCGCTGGCACTTTTTCCAGCACGCTGACGGTGCACAGCACCTGGGTGTCGCCGCATTCCACCAGCACGCTGCCTTCTGCATGGCGGGTGTAATTGCGGGTCAGCCGCACGCTGCGCAACTGATCGGCCGCGCGTCCGCTGGGACGTTGTAATTCGGACATGAGATTCCTTTGTGGTGGGAGAGTGGGGTAAGCCACGTCAGGGTTATTTCCTGCCGGGCGTTCCGTAGCGCAGGCTTCCAGCCTGCTCTTTCATGTTACGGCGCCGCGTCACAGTTTTTTTCTACCGAGCGCGCTCTGAATTTCCGCCAGGGCGCGTTCGAGTTCGTAATCGCTCCCGGCCAGATCTTCCATTTCCTTGTTGCCCAGGCGTTTCAACTGCGTCGTGAAACCGTCCAGTCCGAGATCGTCGGCCTGGACCAGCTCGTTGTCGTCGAAAACCTCCTCGCCGTAGCGCATGGCCACGACCGACAGGTTGTCGGCATACTGGCCGGCGCGAAATTCGGCGTGATCGAGCATCTGCCGCACCGCCCGTTCGAGCGGGTAGGCGCGCAAGGTGGGCAACATTTCTTGCACCGCGAGTTCGCTCCAGACCCCGTCGCTGCACAGATAGAGCACATCGCCATCGCGCAGCTGGACCGGCTGCTCCAGCTCGATGTCCGGCAGCATGTAGCCGCCCACGGAGTTGTAGAGCTTGTTACGGTCCGGATGCAGGCCCATCTGATCTTCGTCGAGCAGGCCGTCGTCCACCATCTGCTGCACGGCGGAGTGGTCGTGGGTGTGCGACTTCAGCGCGACTCGACTGAAATGGTAGAGGCGGGAATCGCCTACGTGCGCCCAGCAGGCCATGCCTTTCTGTACCACGCAGACCACGCAGGTGGTGCGGGGCGGTTCCGGCAATTTATGGCGCATGGTGTATTCGTTGATGGCGTCGTGAGAAGCATAGATGCCATCCAGCAGGAAGGATGCCATGTCCGGCAAGAGCGGCTTGGCGCGCGCGTTGAACAGGCCCGTGACGATCTGTACTGTGAGTTGGGATGCGATCTCGCCGTGCGCATGCCCGCCCATGCCATCCGCCAGCACCATCAACAGGGACTCGGACGTATAGGCGTAGCCGACCCGGTCTTCGTTGTGGGGCCGGCCGCCGCGGCGGCTGGCCTGATAGACGACGTATTTCACCGCTTCATGCGTGACCGGATCAGGGCCAGCAGGCTGGGCCTATGCTCGCGTGACGCCTGGGCCATCTCGACCAGGCGCTTCTGCACCGCAAACACGCTTTGCGGGCGCTCCGTGTAGTTGAGCCGGAGCATGAAATCGGCCAATTCCAGCAAGTCGTTGGAGAACAAGCCCGCATGGCTCTTGCTGACCGGGATCAATTTATCCTTGTCCAGACGCTGATCGGCAGGTGGCGGTGGAACCCTGGCGATGCAGGCATAGAGCGTGGCGCCCACGCTATAGATATCGGTCCAGGGGCCCTGGCGCTCGCGCTGGTTGTATTGCTCGGGCGCGGCGAAGCCCGGCGTGTACATGGGCGTGCCCGCCTGGAAATCGTAGGTCAAGGCATGCCGCGCAGCGCCGAAGTCGATCAACACCGGCGAGCCATCCGCATGGATGTAGATGTTGGAAGGCTTGATGTCGAGGTGCAGGATCTTGTGGGCATGGACCTCGCGTAGACCGTTGAGCAATTGCACGAACACGCTGCGAATGAAGCTCTCGCGCATGGGCTCCTTCAGGCTGGTGATATGACGTTGCAGGGTCTTGCCCCGTTCAAACTTCATCACCATGTAGACCGTGTCGTTGGCGCGAAAGAAGTTGGTCACACGCACCACATTCGGGTGATGGATGCCGGCCAGCGCCCGGCCCTCCTCAAAGAAACACTTCATACCGTAGCGGAACGAGGCTTCCTTGTCGTCCGAAATGGGGTGCACCGTACCCAGCTTGCCGCGACCCACCACCCCACCCGGCAGGTATTCCTTGATCGCCACCGGCTGGCCACGGTCGTCATACGCCAGGTAAACCAGGGAAAACCCGCCCCCGCCGATGCTGTGATCGATCACATACTCACCCAGCGGGTAATTCCGGGGCAGAGGTTCGGTGGATTGCAAGGCCATATCGATCGGTCGGGGTAAGATGCACCAGAGTTAACGTGATCGTCGCGCGACGGCGTTCAAAGCCCCCTCTCCCCAGGGAGACGGGTTGGGGTGAGAAAAACGGGCAGGTTCACGATGCGCCCCCTCCGAGGCGATCTTGCGCGCAGCTCGACCATACATTCATTGAAGGATAACCAAGATCGTGGCCGCCAAGAAGGAAACTCTGCGCAGCATGACGGGCTACGCGGCCGAATCCGCGGACATCGCGGGCATCCACGTCACGCTGGAACTGCGTGCGGTCAACTCGCGCTTTCTCGATCTCTCGTTCCGGATGAGTGAGGATTTTCGCGCACTGGAACCGGGTTTGCGTGAACGTATCGGCGAGCGGGTGAAGCGCGGTAAGCTGGAATGCCGACTGAACCTGACCGCACGCGCGGATGCCGCGCTACCGCCGACCCTCAACGCGGCCCTGCTCGAACAACTCGGCGCCCTGTCGGCTTGCGCCCGCGCCACCTTTCCCGAGGCCTGTGGCCTGTCCGTGGCCGAGATCCTGCGCTGGCCCGGCATGCTGGGAGAGAGCGGCGTGGATGGCGAGGCCTTGCAAGCCGGCACGCAGACACTGCTCGGTCGCGCCCTGGAGTCATTCAACGCCAGCCGCGCCCGCGAGGGCGACAAACTGAAAGCGCTCCTTCAGGAGCGAGTGCAAGCCATGCGCGAACACGTCGCCCGCATCCGCCCGCGCACCCCGGAAATCGTCGCCGGCTATCGGGAAAAGTTGAGCCGGCGCCTGGCGGAACTGCTGCCGAATTTGTCCGTCACGCCGGACTACGACCGCCTCCACCAGGAAGTCGCCCTGTTTGCGCAGAAGATCGACGTGGACGAAGAACTTGACCGCCTGCTCACCCACCTGAGCGAAGTCGAGCGAGTGCTCGAAAACGGTGGCGCGGCGGGCAAGCGCCTGGATTTCCTGATGCAGGAACTCAACCGCGAAGCCAACACCCTGGGCTCCAAATCGGTCTCGCTGGAACTCACACAGACATCGGTCGAATTGAAAGTCCTGACCGATCAGATGCGCGAACAAATTCAGAACGTTGAATGACCTTCCAGCGACTTCATCCCGTCGTACCCCCCTTGGGAGGCGGGTCTCTGCCGGGCGAATACGCCAAGTCCGGAGTAGCCCGCAACAACTACCCCGCCCCATGGATGAGCCTCGACGCTCCGTGCGGATACCGCTGGGGTATGGCTGGCTCTCTAGGGCCGATCCCGGGCGGGTCGATCAACAAGAGCCACCATGTATGCGCGTCATGGGACAGTCACACGCGTGGACTATAGTCCGGGGTTCTCCCCAATAGCAGGATGCGAAGATGGATCTGATTCTCTGGCGCCATGCAGACGCGCAGGACGGCGAGCAGGACATGGCACGGCCCTTGACCAACAAGGGCCGCAAGCAGGCCGAACGCATGGCGACCTGGCTGCACGGACACCTACCCAAGGGCACGCGCATCCTGGCAAGCCCGGCGCAACGCACCCGGGAAACCGCCGACGCCTTGGGACTGGCCTACGAGGTGGAGGCGAACCTGGCGCCAGGCGGCGATGCCGCTCACCTCTTGGCCGCCGTGGGCTGGCCCGAGGCCTCTGGCGCCGTGCTCGTGGTCGGACATCAACCCACGTTGGGGGAAGTGGCCAGCCTGTTGCTATTCGGCGAGAGCAGCGCCTTGAGCATCAAGAAAGGTGGCGTGATCTGGGTGACCAACCGGGTGCGGGGCGAGAGCCCACAAACCGTCATCAAGGCGGCGATGACCGCGGAGATGCTGTAGAGCGGAAGCGTTCCCCCGGCGTCAGTCTATCCCCAACTGCTCGACCCAGGTGAGTGCGCGCAGGTGGGCTTCGTTGACGGTCCCGGCACTCAGCATGAGGACGCCAGTGAGGTTCTCGATACGCTCCAGGTCGCCGCCTTCCACCGACACCACCAGGTCCAGGAACGGCCCATAGATGCCACTTCGATGCAGCAGGGCATCGGCGAAGGAGTCAGGAATCACCACCCGATCGAGCAATTGCTCCATGGTGATCTCCAGGAGAGCGGGCAGCAGAGAGAAGACACCGACGATGAACAAGTTGTCCTGGTCGGCGCGCGACAGACACTCCTTGCCCAGCAACTCGCACAACCGCCCGCGCGTGATCGCGGTACGCGCCAGGGTGGGGGACGTGGGGCCGGTGCCGGCAGTGACCAACAGCAAGGAGAGCCAGCGGTAGAGTGGCTGCATGCCGAGGATACTGACGGCGTGGCGAATCGACTGCACCTCGCAGGACAGACCGAAACCGGCCGAATTGATGTAGCGCAGCAACTTGAAGGTGAGCGCCACGTCTTTTTTGAACAGGAGTTCCAATTGCTCGATGCCGGCGTCCTTGCGCACCTTTTCCATGAGTTGCAGGACGGTGGCATGGGTGGGGTTGATGACGCGGGTGACAATATTCTCCGGCCGCGCGAAGTAGTACCCCTGAAAGTAATCGAAATCGAGGGCGCGACAATGGCGGAACTGCTCCGGGGTTTCCACTTTTTCCGCCACCAGCTTGACTGGATACTTGCGGATGGCCCGTACCAGTTTGGCCAGATCCTCCGGCGTGTGCGCCAGTACATCCAGCTTGACGTAGGTCGCCAGCGGCAGCAGCGGCTCGGACTCCGGTAGATACTGAAAATCGTCGAGCGCGAAGCGGTAACCGATTTCCTTGAGTTCTTGCAGGCGCGCCAGAATCTCCGGCGTGATCCGCACGGTCTCCAACACCTCGATCACCACGTTTTCCGGCGGCAGCAGGGTGGAAAAACTGCTCATCAGCATGGAGGCTTCCATGTTGACGAAGGCCAATTTTCCCCTGAGCAGCCATTCCGTGCCCATGTTGCACAGGGTATTGGAAATGACCGAGACGCCGGCATCCACGTCCGTATCGACCTGTGCGCTCTGAGCATAGGCCGAGTGGCGGAACAGCAGCTCGTAGGCGATCAGCCGATGTTCGCCGTCGACGATGGGTTGCCGGGCGATGTAGGCATTGTTGCTCATGCGGGGTCGCTCACCTCACCCTTGAGTGAACAGACTCATGTGGGTGTCGGCGCCGACGTTGGAGAGCAGTTCCTCCATGTCCAACACCAGCACGATGGAACCGTCGCCGGAAAGGGTAGCACCGGCAATGCCGCGCGGCTTGATGTCGGACAGGGGCTTGATGACCACGTCGTCGCGCCCGACGAAGCCATCGACCGCGAGGATGAATGTGGTCTCGGCCGCGTGCATGAGCACGCCGAAGGCCGGCGAATGCTGCGATTCCCAGCCTATCATCCGCGCGAGACTGCGGATCGGCAGGACTTCGTCGCGCACCACCATGGTCGCGCGCCCGGAAACGCGCTGCACTTCCTTCAGCTTGAGAGGAATGATTTCCCGCACCATCGACAGCGGCACGGCGAACGACTGGTTGTTGAGGCGAACCACCAGCACCGGCAGGATGGCCAGGGTGAGCGGCAACGAAATGGTGAAGGTGCTACCTTGCCCCGGCACCGAGATCACGTCGATCTTGCCGTTCAACTTGTTGATGTTGGTCTTCACCACGTCCATGCCGACGCCACGCCCTGAGACGCTGGAAATCTCGTCCTTGGTGGAGAAGCCGGGCAGGAACACCAGATGCAAGCTCTGGCGGTCGTCCAGGCCATTGGCGGTCTCGGCGTCGATCACGCCCTTCTCCACCGCCTTGCGCCGCAGCACGTCCGGACGCATGCCGCGGCCGTCGTCGGAAATCTCGATGTAGATGTGGTCGCCCATCTGACTCGCCGACAGGGTGACGATGGCCTTGGACGACTTGTGCGCGGCCTGGCGCTCTTCCGCGCCCTCGATGCCGTGATCCACGGCATTGCGCACCAGGTGGACCAGAGGATCGTTGAGATCCTCGATCATGGTCTTGTCGAGCTCGGTTTCTTCGCCGGACAGCACCAGTTCCACATCCTTGCCCAGTTGCCGCGCCAGATCGCGTGCCAAGCGGGGATACTTCTGGAACAGTCGGCCGATGGGCTGCATGCGCGTCTTCATGACCGCGTTTTGCAAGTCGGAAACCAGCAGATCGAGCTGGCTGACGGCGATATCCAGCGCCTTCAGGGTCTCCTGGTCGCTCTTGCCGTGCACGATCTGCGACTTCAGGTTGGCGATGCGGTTCTTGGTCAGGCCGATCTCGCCCGAGAGATTGAGCACCTGGTCCAGCCGCACCGTGTCGATGCGGATGGTCGTCTCCTTCTGCAGGTTCTGCGCCGGCGCCGACGGCGCGCCTCGCGAGGGCGTGGGCAGTTCCTGGATCGGATCGGCCACGTGGGCCGGGGATGGCGCGGGGGAATCGACAGGCGCGCCGTATCCGGGATGCACGCTGGGACGGGCCGCCTCGACCACGGGAGCGAGCGGCGCGGCTACGGGCTGCGGCATGGGCACGCCGGTCAACACGGCATGCAGAGCATCCCAGTTGATGTCATCCGCGGCGGCAGGCTCGACGGATACCGCGACCGGCTCGGGCAACACCGCCTTCGTGGGCGTGGGCGTGGGAGCGTGAGCGGAAGGCGGAGCGAGGCTGGGTGCTGCGGAGAGCTGCCCGTGCAAGGCGGCCTCGAGTCGATCGATCAGGGCGGGCGATGCGGCCTTGGGCTGTACGGCCTGGGAAAGGTCGCCGAACATCTCGCGCACGCTGCCGGTCGCCGCCATGATGATGTCCATCAACTCCGGCGAGAGCGTGAGCTCGGCGTTGCGCAACTTGGCGAACAGGTTTTCCGTGCGATGGCACAGCGCCACCAGATTGTCGGCATTGAGAAAACCCGCCCCCCCCTTGATGGTGTGGAAGCCGCGAAAGATGTCGTTGAGCATCTCCTTGTCGCCAGGCCGTTTCTCCAGATCCATCAGCTTGTTGTCCACCTGGGACAACAACTCCCCGGCCTCCATGAGGAAGTCCTGCAACAACTCTTCCATTCCGGCGAAGTCACTCATCGTTCTCTCCTCATACCCTGGCCCGTCATTTCCGCATAGGCGCGGCCGAGTGGCCGCGCCTACCGGTATGGTGCAAGCAATGCTTCACGTCAAAATCCCAGGCTCTCCAGCAAGTCGTCGACCTGCTCCTGGCTGGTCACCACGTCGTTGCGACCGGCCGCATTGATCACCGGGCCATTGAGCAGACCGGGCGCCACGCCCTGGCGCACGCCTTCCGGGGTCGTCTCGATCAGCAAAGAGAGCAATTGAGTCTCCAGGTTCTGCGCGGCTTCCAGGATGCGCTTGATGACCTGACCGGTGAGATCCTGAAAATCCTGCGCCATGATGATTTCCATCAGCTGCGTATTGGTGGAATCGCACTGGGCCGGAGCCTCCTTCAGGTACGTGCGGGTGTCGCGCACCAGCGCCTTGAATTCGTCCACGCCCAACTGCTTGTCGAACAATCGATCCCACTTGCCGGACAGGTCGCGAGCACCGCTGCTCATCTTCTCCTGGATCGGTTGCGCGATCTCCGCCGCATTGAGCGTGCGTTCCGCGGCTTGCGCGGTCATGGCCGCGATGTAGTTGAGGCGATCGCGGTTATTCGGCAGTTCCTGGGCCATCTGACCCAGCGCCTTGTCGTAACCGAGTTCACGCAGCAGATTGTGCAGCCCACGCGTCATCTGACCCAGTTGCGAGAACACGCGCTCGGGGCAGGTTCCTTCCTGGCCCTCGGCGCCATCGCGCGCCACGGCCTGGGCGATGCTGTCGAACAGGCTCTCCAGATCCGGGGTATCGGCGAGTTCAGCCTTGGGCGCCGGTTTTTTTTCCGGCTCGGGCTGGGCGGCGTAGGCGATGCTGTCGAACAGAGCTTCCAGTTCCGGGTTGTCGTCGCTCATTTTGATTCCTTTAGTCGGCCCGGGTCACATGCCGTATTTATCGAAAACCTTGCCCAACTTCTCTTCCAGCGTACCGGCGGTGAAGGGCTTGACGATGTAGCCTGAAGCGCCGCTCTGGGCCGCCACTATGATGTTTTCCTTCTTCGCCTCGGCGGTGATCATCAGCACCGGCAGGTGTTTCAGGCTGGGATCCGCGCGGACCGCCCTGAGCAGTTCGATGCCGGTCATGTTGGGCATATTCCAGTCGGTGATGACGAACTGGAAATTGTTGCCCTTGAGCCGCTGCATGGCGACAACGCCGTCCTCGGCCTCATCCACGTTGGTGTAACCCAGTTCTTTCAACAAATTGCGCACGATCCTGCGCATGGTGGAGAAGTCGTCCACTACCAGGATTTTGAGATTCTTGTCTGCCATGGGTTGTCCTCGTTATGGGATAGCCGCCCGATTCTAGCGTCTCAGGAAAGCCATCAAGGTGTCTGCCAATACCGCCGGGTCGAACTTGGCCACATAGGCATCCACGCCGACGCGCTGCCCCATGGTGCGATTGGCCTCGGAAGATAGCGAGGAGTGCATGATCACCGGAATCCCGGCAAAACGATTGTCCGACTTGATGTTGCGGGTGAGCACATAGCCGTCCATCTCGGGCATCTCCGCATCCACCAGGATGAGCTGAATCTGGCTTTGCAGGCTGGAATGCTCGGCTGCGGCGCGTTTGGCCATGTTCACCAGCTTTTCCCAAGCCTCCAGTCCGTCGTTGGCCTGGATGTATTTCACGCCGATCTTGTCCAGCACGGAGACGATCTCCTTGCGCGCCACGATCGAGTCGTCGGCGAAGAAGACCGTGATCTCGCGCGAGGATTCGACGCGAGGCAGCACCGGCACCGGCTTTTCGCCCAGGACTTCCACCAGCACGCGCTCCACGTCGAGGATGGAGACGAGGCGACCATCGTCCAGTTCGGTGATGGCGGTGATCATGCCTTCCTGACCAGCGAGCATGTTTTCCGGCGGCTTCACCTTGTCCCAATCGACCCGGATGATGCGATCCACGCTATCCACCAGGAAACCCTGGGTATGGCGCGAGAACTCAGTGACGATCATGGTTTCGCCTATGCCCTGGGGTGCGCCTTCCAGCTTGATGAAATACGCCAGGGTGATGACCGGAATGATGCTGCCCCGCAGGGAGATCACGCCTTCCACGCCAGCCGGCATGTTGGGTGTGAGGGTGATAGCGGGCGTCGGTGACACCTCGCGCACCTTGAACACGTTGATGCCAAAGGTTTCATGCGTGCCCAGGGAGAACAGCAGCAATTCCATCTTGTTCGAGCCCGCGAGCTTGGTGCGGGCATCGATGGCCTCGAGGAGCTTGTTCGGTTCCAGCGGATTCATGAGGGTCTTCCCGTGTTATTTGATCAACCGGCCCAGCACTTCGGCGAGGCGATGCGGCTCGAACTTGGGCACATATTCATCCACGCCCACGGAGATGCCCAGCTGCCGATTGGCCTCGGAGGACAAGGAGGAATGCATCAGCACCGGAATTCCGGCGAAACGCGGATCCGACTTGATGTTCTTGGTCAGGACGTAGCCGTCCATCTCCGGCATTTCCACGTCGGTCAACACGATCTGGATGAAATCCGACACCGGCCGCCCCGCCATCTCTGCCTGTGCGGCGATGCGGCGCAGCTCTTCCCAGCCCTGGCGGCCGTTGATGGAACTGATGCCTTGTATGCCCAGGGCTTCCAGAGTGCGTTCGATCTGCTTCCTCGCCACCGAGGAATCGTCGGCGAAGAACACGGTGCGGTTGGGTTTGTCGATCGGCTTGAGGCTGGCGAAAAGATGACTGTCGTCGATCTGGGTGGTGTCGGCCAGGATTTTTTCCACATCCAGCATCATCACCAGGCGTCGATCCTTGAGTTCGGTCACCGCCGTCACCAAGCCACCCATCTGCGCCGTGAGCATGGACGGCGGCACCTTCATCTCGGACCAGTCCAGGCGTAGGATGGTATCCACCTCGCCGACCAGGAAGCCCTGCGTATGGCCGTTGTATTCCGTGACGATCATGATCGCCGAGGGCGCTTCGGTGGTGATCCCGATATAGCGCGCCAGATCCACCACCGGCACCAGCACGCCGCGCAGTGAAACCATGCCCTCCACCGCCGAGGGCATGTCCGGCGCCCGCGTGATCTCGGGAATCCGCATCACCTCGCGCACCTTGAACACGTTGATGCCAAAGGTTTCCTTGCGCCGGGTGTTCATATCCGTACCCAGGGTGAACAGCAGGATTTCCAGCTTGTTCGCCCCCGCCAGCTTGGTGCGTGCGTCGATGCGTCTCAATAGATCCGACATGGCAACCTCTTCCAGTATTCGGCCAGCCCCCACGGGCGTAGCAAGTGTGGGTATCGGCAGCCGCCGGGAAAACTTTAACCAGAGTGAATTACACTGCGCCGCGTCCAGTGCACGAGAGCCCACCATGAGCGACACACCCTTCGCCTACCAGGGCCACGAAACCCTGTTTGGCGCTCTGCTCGCCGCAGCCAGCCGCTTCGGCCGCCGCACACCGCGCTGGGAGGACATGAAGCCGGGCAGTTATTCCTACGGCGATCTCATCAAGATGGCCCTCGCCCTCGGCCGCCTCGGCTGCAAGCTTACCTCACCGGGCGAACATGTCGGTGTGCTGATGCCCAATATGGCCGCCTCGGTGGCTCTGCTGATCGGCCTTTCCGCGTTTCGCCGCATTCCCTGCATGCTCAACTACACCGCAGGCACGGACGGCATGGAGAATGCCTGCCGCGCAGCGGGCGTGCGCACACTCCTCACCTCGCGCCTGTTCCTGGACAAGGCGGAACTGAAGGAGCAGGTGGCGGCCCTGCGCGGCGTGCGCCTGGTCTACCTGGAAGACCTGCGCCGCAACTTCAGCCTGACTGACAAGCTCTGGCTGATCGCCTGGGCCCTGCCCTTCCCGCGCCTGGCGGTCCCCAAAGGCGACCCGGAAGCGCCCGCCGTGGTGATGTTCACCTCCGGCTCGGAGGGCAAGCCCAAGGGTGTGGTGTTATCGCACCGCGCCCTGCTCGCCAACGTGGCCCAGGTGATGCACATTTTCCCGTTCGGTCCGGGCGACACCGTATTCAACGCCCTCCCCATCTTCCATTCCTTCGGCCTCACCGCCGGCACCCTGATCCCCCTGGTGAGCGGTGCCCGCCTGGTGATCTACACCAGCCCGCTGCACTTCAAGACCATCCCGGAACTGGTGCGCAGCAAGGGGTGCAGCATCATGTTCGGCACCAGCACTTTCCTGCATCACTACGCCCGCCATGCCGGGGCGGGCGACTTCAAGACCATGAAGATCGTCGTCGCCGGCGCCGAGCGGCTCGCCGACAGCGTGCGCCAGACCTGGCGGGAGCAATACGGTATCGAAATCATGGAAGGCTATGGCGCCACGGAAACCGCGCCGGTGCTGGCGGTGAACTATCCCGGCCACCACCGCCCCGGCACGGTGGGACAACTGCTGCCCGGCATCGAAGCCCGGACCATCCCCGTGCCTGGCATCGACCGGGGAGGCGAGTTGCACGTGCGCGGCCCCAACCTCATGTCCGGCTACTACCGTTTCGACACGCCCGCGCTGCTCGAACCGCCGACTTCCGAGGCCGGCCCCGGCTGGCACGACACCGGTGATGTAGCCGAATTCGATGAAGAGGGCTATCTGACCATCCTGGGTCGCCTGAAGCGCTTTGCCAAGGTAGCCGGCGAAATGGTGTCGCTGGAACTCGTGGAAATCATCGCCCGCAGCGCCTCGAGCGCAGCCACCCACGCCGCCACCAGCGTCAGTGACCCCGCGCGGGGTGAAGCCATCGTCTTGTTCACCACCGACGCCGCGCTCACCCGCGAGCAACTCGCGACCGCCGCGAAAAACTACGGCTATCCAGAGATCGCCGTAGCGCGCCGCATCCGGGTAGTCGAACAACTTCCCCTGCTGGGCACCGGCAAGGTGGATTACCCGCGCCTCAAAGAGGAAGCACTGGCGGCTTGAAAGCCAAGGTGCCGCCTAAATATAAGACATCATTGATACAATCGACGGGATTCGCGTCCAGGAAACCACTATGCCCATCTATGCTTATAAATGCTCTGCCTGCGGCCAGGAACAGGATGTCATGCAGAAAATGAGCGATGCCCCGCTCCACACCTGCCCCGCCTGTGGCCAGGAGACTTTCGCCAAACAACTCACCGCCGCGGGCTTCCACCTCAAGGGCAGCGGCTACTACGCCACCGACTTCAAGAACAGCGGCAGCAAGCCGGAAGCGCCTTCCCCCGCCTGCGGCACCGGTGCCTGCCCGGCCTGCGTCGGCTGAGCGCGAATGCCGCGCGGCGCAGCCCGCCGCGCGCCAACCAGGAAGGCCATGAAACGCTATTTCATAACCGGTCTGCTAATCTGGGTGCCGTTGGGCATCACGATCTGGGTCATCTCGTCGCTGATCGGAGCGATGGACCAGACCCTGTTGCTGTTGCCGGAATCGTGGCGCCCATACAACTGGCTGGGCATGCACATCCCCGGCCTGGGTGTGATCCTCACCGGCGTGGTGATCGTACTCACCGGACTGTTCGCCACCAACCTGATCGGCCTGCGCATGGTGCTGTTCTGGGAGAGCGTACTGCAGCGCATCCCGGTGGTGAAATCCATCTACGGCAGCGTCAAGCAGGTCTCCGACACCCTGCTCTCCGGCTCCGGCCTGGCCTTCAAGAAGGTGCTGCTGGTGCGCTACCCTCACCCCCAGGCCTGGTCGCTGGCATTTCAGACCAACATTCCCGACGAAGTCACCGGCCAGCTCGATGCGGAGCATGTGGCTGTAT
The DNA here is from genome assembly GCA_903835655.1 of uncultured Pseudomonadota bacterium. Classification (GTDB taxonomy): domain Bacteria; phylum Pseudomonadota; class Gammaproteobacteria; order Burkholderiales; family Thiobacillaceae; genus PFJX01. The sequence continues at coordinate 41,508 of CAILNT010000037.1, forward strand.
TCATCCCGACCACGCCCAGCCCGGTCAATGGCTTCTATTTCTACGTGCGCCGTGACGAAACCATCGAGCTCGACATGAATGTCGACGCCGCGCTCAAGGCCATCATTTCCATGGGCGTCGTCGCCCCCGCCATGAAAGCGGAACTCGCCCTCTAGCGTTGGCGGCGCGCGGTTTGCGGGCGGCACAAGCCATCCCGCCGTGATCCGCGTGCCCCAGCGCAATCCGACTACTGCCAACCAGGAACTCGATCTATGCGTACTCATTACTGCGGCGCCGTCAACGCCGACCACATCGGCCAGAACGTCACCTTGTGCGGCTGGGCTTCGCGCCGACGCGACCATGGCGGTGTGATCTTCATCGACCTGCGCGACCGTGAAGGCACGGTACAGGTGGTGATCGACCCGGACACCCCTGAAGCCTTCGCCGTCGCCGAGGATACCCGTTCCGAATTCGTGCTCAAGGTGACGGGCAGGGTCCGCGCCCGGCCCGCAGGCACCGAGAACGCCAACCTGCCCACCGGCATGATCGAGGTGCTGACGCTGGCGCTGGAAGTGCTCAATCCGTCGCTCACGCCGCCGTTCCAGATCGACGAAGACAACATCAACGAAAACATCCGCCTGCAATACCGCTATCTCGACCTGCGCCGTGAGCCGATGCAGAAGAATTTGCGCCTGCGTTACCGTGTCTCCAAGCTGATGCGCGACTACCTGGACGGCAACGGTTTCATGGAAGTGGAAACCCCCATGCTGACCCGCTCCACACCGGAAGGCGCGCGCGACTACCTGGTGCCCTCGCGCGTGCATGACGGCATGTTCTACGCCCTGCCGCAGTCGCCGCAGCTATTTAAGCAACTGCTCATGGTGGCCGGCATCGACCGCTACTTCCAGATCACCAAATGCTTCCGCGACGAGGATCTGCGCGCCGACCGCCAGCCGGAATTCACCCAGGTCGACCTGGAAACCTCGTTCATGGGCGAAGAAGAGATCATGACCCTGGTGGAGGCGATGATCCGCGACATGTTCCAGAAGGCGCAGGGCGTAGACCTGCCCAATCCCTTCCCGCGCATGCGCTACGCGGACGCCATGAGCCGCTACGGTTCCGACAAGCCGGACATGCGCGTCACCCTGGAAATCCATGATGTCACCGATGCCATGAAGGAAGTCGGCTTCAAGGTATTCTCCGGCCCGGCCAACGATGCCAAGGGTCGCGTCGCCGCCCTGCGCATCCCTGGCGGAGCCACGCTCACCCGCGGCGAGATCGACGGCTACACCGAATTCGTGAAGATCTACGGCGCTCGCGGCCTGGCCTACATCAAGGTCAACGACGTGACGCAATTGAACGAGACCGGCCTGCAATCACCCATCGTCAAGAACCTGTCCGAGGCCGCCTTGCGGACCGTGATGGAACGCACCGGTGCCACCAACGGCGACCTGATTTTCTTCGGCGCCGACCGCGCCCGTGTGGTCAACGACGCTCTCGGCGCGCTGCGCCTCAAGATCGGCCACGAGAAGGGCTACGTCGACGGACGGGCCTGGGCGCCGCTCTGGGTGGTGGACTTCCCCATGTTCGAGTTCAACGAGGACGAGAATCGCTGGGATGCCCTGCACCACCCCTTCACCGCGCCCAAGGACGGCCACGAGGAATACCTGACGAGCGACCCCGGCGCGGCCCTGTCGAAAGCCTACGACATGGTGTTGAACGGCTGGGAAGTCGGCGGCGGCTCCGTGCGCATCCACAAGGAAGCCGTGCAGGAGAAGGTATTCGCCGCGCTCAACATCGGCGAGGAAGAGCGCCGCGAGAAGTTCGGTTTCCTACTGGATGCCCTGAAATACGGCGCGCCTCCGCATGGCGGCCTGGCCTTCGGCCTGGACCGCCTGGTCACGCTGATGACCGGGTCCGAATCCATCCGCGACGTGATCGCCTTTCCCAAGACTCAGCGCGCCTCCTGCCTCATGACCAGCGCACCCAACGCGGTGGACGAGAAGCAGTTGCGCGAACTGCACATCCGCCTGCGCAGCAAAGCCGTCGAACCGGGCTGACGGCCAGGCCCGCCTCGATGGCCGAGGCGGGGGCTTGGTACTTACTTCGCGGTGATGCTGACGGGTACGGTCGCTTGCGCGGTCAGTTTGGCCGAGTCGACTACCGAGACCTTGAGACTGTAGCTCCCCAGAACCGGATTGGCCCAGTAGGCGATGATGTTCATCCCGCTGACGGAGAACGTCATGCCCAGGGGCGCGCCGGAAATCGTGACGGACAGCGAGCTTGCACTGGCATCCGCCAGTCCGATCGTTCCACTGACCGACTTGCCGACCACGCCCGTCATGGCCGAACTCGTGATGACCGGTCCCGCCACGGCAATCTTGAAGGTGTAGATGCCCTGGCTGGAGAGGCCAGTCTTGGTATCCTTGACGATCACGGTCACGGCATAGCTGCCCAGGACCGGTTTGGGCCAGCTGATCACACCGCTCGTGCCGATGCTCATTCCCGAGGGCGCGCCGCCCAGGGTGTAGGTGACGGGATTGGCGTTGCTGACCGCGACCGTATAAGTCAGGGCCACGCCGGGTTGACCACTGACGGTCGCGGAGCCAACGACTGGCGGCGGCGGCGCGGCGATCGTGACGGTGTAGAGGCCCTGGCCGCTCAACCCGGTCTTGGCGTCGTAGGCGGTCACCTTGACCGAGTAGGTGCCTGCCACGGGGGTCGTCCAGTTGACGATGCCGGCACTGCTGATGCTCATGCCGGAAGGCGCGCCAGCCAGGCTGTACGTCACCGGATTGGCATTGGTAACGGAAACCGTGAATGACAGCGCCGTGCCGGCCGTACCGCCGATGCTGGCGGAGGTCACCACGGGGGCGGTGGCGGCCACTGCGACACCCGAAAGGGTGCCAAGGAGGCTGCTGACGTTGGGGGTACCCAGTCCTGTGGGCTGGTCATAGCCCCCCCTGGCGGAACAGGTGGCGCACGTACCGTCCGATCCCTTGGAGATATCGGCAAACTCGGCGGCGTAGTTGCCGGCCACGCTGGCGATCTGCCCATACAAGGCGGCGTGCACCTCGCCCAGAGCCGCCTTGGCTACGACGGCGCGCTGCGCGTTGGCCACGGCGATGATGCCGGCCCATTGGGGCGTGGACAGGCTGGTGCCGCCGACGCTATACCAACCCGCCGTGGTGCTTCCCGGCGTGATGACGGCCAGATACTGGCCCGTGCTGGGGTCCGCATTGAAAGCCACGTCGGCCACGGAACGGTGTGCGACGCTGCCCATGCCGGGCACTGCGCTGTTCTGGTAGCCGGGTGTGGCCGTGTACTGGCTGATGCCGCCGCCCGTGCCCGACCAAACCACTTCCGAGCGCGTCGTTCCGGAATACGTGAGGCTGGTGCCGCTCACCGCCACCACATTGCTGGAGACTGCCGGCCATTCGACGCCGGCGCCGGCATCGCCGGTCGCCGCCAGGTAGGTCATGTTGGCATGCGTAAAGTACGCATCCACCGAGGCGGTCCAGTTTCCTTCCGTCGCCCCAAAACTCATCGAGACGACGCCGGCCCCCATGGAATTGGCCAATTGAACTGCGCCGGTGAGGTTGGCGACCGATGCGCTCGGCGCTTCGATCAGGACGATGCGTGCCAGAGGCGCGGTCGCATGCGCCCACTGGACATCCAGCGCAATCTCCGTCGCCCAGCCCGAGTCGTAGGCCGGAGCGGTTCCGCTCATCGCTCCACTGGCGGTGCTGTAGACGACGGAAAACTGGCAACTATTGCCTGAGGCCGCCGCCAGGGGCAGGCTGGCATTCGTGGCGATCGCCGTGGTCGTACAGGCGGGCAACCCGAACTTCGTGTTGAAAGCGGCCAGCTCGGCGGCGATATTCGGGTCATGCAGCGCATCGACGATGTAGATCGTCTGCCCCGCGCCCAACTGCGCGGCTTGCGCCGCGGTGAGCGTCGTCCCGGTGGAGGGCAGGGCAGGCATGCTGTAGGCCGCGCGGATCTGGGCCGGCGTGTAGGTCGCGACGATGCCGCTGGAAGCCATCGGCGCCACGGTACCCGAGGCCGACAGGCCCTGATTCAGAAACTGCGTATGCCGTGCATGCAAGGACTGGGGTGTCAGGCGGCGGGTAGACATGCCGGCGAACTCGGCGGGAATCTGCTGACTGTGGGGATGTTGCCTGGCCGAGGTATCGCTATAGTCGCGATCGCTATCGGCGGGCTCGGCCAGCGTCGCCGGAGCCAGGTGAAACGAAGGCTGGGCCACCTGGGCCGCGACGTCATCGGGCACACCGACCGCGTCCAGTTGCAGGGTGGTCGCACCGGTCGCGAGCGAATTGACGCTGGGCTGGCCACTGTCCGCCACACCCCCCACGCTCCCGCCACCACACCCGCTCAACAAGGTCGCCGCGCACAACAGCAAGCCGCCAACGGGGACCGGGGCGAGCCCGGGTGTCTTCACAGAAAATTCCATGGTTGTCACGCTCCAAAATGGGCGAGAGCCACGCTCAGACGACGCTCGCTGTTGCACTACCGCGCGAACCATCGGCAACCCCGCCGCCGTAGCGCTCATGCGCGGTAGGCCGGTGATTTTGCGTCCCCGTCTTTCGACGAGTTTGCCCTCTGAATCAACTACATATACCCCGCCGCTGGCGGGAACCCTGCCCCATAACATTTCTGGCGGGCAGCTCCACGAACTGGGCGCAAGGCCAGCACATTCCTTGTGGCGATTATGTTGATTTTATATGTTTACCTATTTTTACAGCGCAAGTTTAGGCCAGCTTCTCCACCTGCACGATCCGCTCCAGCGGCTGGCCCTTGCGGGCGCGGTGCAGGCGATGCCTCCCCAGGGCTTCGCCGCCGAGTGTCACGCTGGCGGAACGGCCGAGGCGGGTCTTGCCTTCCACGACCAGGCGCTGGCCATCGAAGGTGGTGAGCGCCACGATGCGGGCTTCACCCTCCAGCTTCATCAACTGCACGCCCTTGCCGGCGGAGAGGGACCTCATCTCCTCCAAGGGGAAGGCGAGTAGATGTCCGTTGTCCGCGGCCACGGCCACCCAGGCGCCGTTGAGGCGCACCGGGGGCAGAGGCTGCCAGCCGGCTTCCAGGGTGAGGAAGGCCCGGCCGGTGCGCTGCTTCGAAATCAGATCGGCGAGCTGGCAGAGAAAACCGTAACCGCCGTCACTGGCGATCAGCCAGCGACTGTCCGAGGCGGCGGAGAGGGCGTAAAGCAGGCGTTCGCCGCGGGGGAGATCGGCCAGGGTGGCCAGCGGCACACCGTCTCCGCGACCGGTGGGCAGATCGGGGATGCGCAGGGCGTAGCTGCGCCCGCAGGAGTCGAGCAGGAGCAGCGGCCAGGTGCTGCGGGTCTCCAGGACAGCCAGCGGGCCGTCGCCGGCTTTGTACTGGATCGTCGCCGCATCCAGGCCGTGGCCAACCCGTGCGCGCAGCCAACCGTTCTTCGAGACGATGACAGTCATGGGTTCATCGACGATGGCATCCTCCGTGTTGGCTGCGGTGACGGCGGCGGCGGCCTCGATCAGGGTACGGCGCGCATCGCCGTATTTCTTCGCATCGGCACGAATCTCGCCGATCACCAGGCGCTTGAGCTCATCCGCGTCCCCCAGCAAGCGCAGCAGGCCGTCCCTTTCCTCGCGCAGCTCGGAGAGCTCCTTTTCGATCTTGATGCCTTCCAGGCGGGCCAACTGGCGCAGGCGGATTTCCAGGATGTCATCGGCCTGGATCTCGGAGAGGCCGAAGGCGGCCATGAGATCGGCTCTGGGGTCGTCCGCCTCGCGAATGACGCGGATGACGGCGTCGATGTTGAGCAAGACCGCCTGACGGCCTTCCAGGATATGGATGCGGCGATCCACCGCGTCGAGGCGGTGGGCCGTGCGCCGGCGCACGGTGTCGACGCGGAAGCTGGCCCACTCCTGGATCAGCGCCACCAGCCCCTTCTGGCCGGGGCGGCCATCCCGCCCGACCACGGTGAGGTTCATCGGCGCGGTGGTTTCCAGGCTGGTCTGAGCCAGCAACAGGCGCATGAAACTGTCCGGGTCCTGGTTGCGCGATTGCGGCTCCAGGACGATGCGTACAGGCGCTTTTTCGTCGGATTCGTCGCGCGCAGCCTCCAGTGCGGCGAGCAAGGCCGCCTTCAGGGTCTTCTGTTCCTGCGTGAGTTCCTTCCTGCCCGTCTTGATCTGCGGGTTGCTGAGGGCGTCGATCTGGGTCAGCACCTGGGCGGTGGACACCCCCGGCGGCAATTCCGTGACCACGACCCGCCACTGTCCGCGCGCCAGCGGCTCGACCCCCCAGCGCGCGCGCACGCGCAGGCTGCCGCGCCCGCCCTCGTAGGCGGCCTGGATGTCGGCCGGGCCGGAGATGATCTGACCGCCACCGGGGAAATCCGGGCCGGGCACGAGCTTGAGCAGGTCGGCGAGCAATTCCGGCGTGGCGGCATCGGGGTGCTGCAACACGTGCACGGCGGCCGCGGCCAGCTCGGTCAGGTTGTGTGACGGGATTTCCGTGGCCATGCCCACGGCGATGCCGGAAGCGCCATTGGCCAGCAGCATGGGCAGGCGCGCCGGCAGCAGGACCGGCTCCTTGAAGGCGCCGTCGTAATTGGGCTTGAAGTCGACGGTGCCGGCGTCGATTTCGGAAAGCAGCAGTTCGGCGTAGGGCGTGAGCCGGCTTTCCGTGTAGCGCATGGCCGCGGCGCCATCGCCGTCGCGCGAGCCGAAATTGCCCTGGCCGTCGATCAGCGGATAGCGCAAGGTGAAGCCTTGCGCCATGCGCACCATGGCGTCATAGACGGATTGATCGCCGTGCGGGTGCAACTTGCCGATGACGTCGCCCACCACGCGCGCCGATTTGACGTGCCGGGTTGCTGCGGTCAGGCCCATCTCGCGCATGGAATAGAGGATGCGCCGCTGCACTGGCTTCATGCCGTCTTCCACGGAGGGCAGCGCCCGGCCCAGAACCACGCTCATGGCGTAGGACAGGTAGCAACGCTCGGCGAAGTCGGAGAGGGGCAGATAGTCTTTTCCCGACACCTCGTCCGAAGCCGGGGGAAGCAGCGGTGGTTCGCCCTTATCGGCTGGCGCGAACAAGTCGAGCGTGAGGGAATCGTCGTGCTGTGTCATGGCTTACCCACGAGGAGGCTACGCCCCACCGATCTTGGTTGCCTGGTGCGCCTTCGATTTTGCGCGGCAATCCGCGCATTTCCAGCGTTTCGCGCCGTTGGCGCAGCGCACCAGAGCGCCGCCCAGGAGCGGTTTTGTACGCCCGCAACTGGAGCAAAAACGCCGTTCCTCCAGGTCGATCGCCGTTGTTTCCGCCGTTGTTTCCGCCGTTGTTTCTTCCGATTTCATATGTCCGCCTCTACCGTGTTGCCCTTTGCTTCCATCCATTCACGCCGCGCGCCGGCACAGCCTTTGCCCATAAGCATATCGAACATGGCGATCGCCGACGCCATTTCCTCACGCGACACCCGCACCGGCAGAACCCGGCGCGTCGCCGGGCTCATCGCCGTTTCCCGCAATTGTTCCGGATTCATCTCTCCCAGGCCCTTGAAGCGGCCTACTTCGATGGTGTCTCCCTTCACCCCTTCGCGTACCAGGCGCTCGCGTATCGAGCCGAGTTCATCCTCGTCCAGGGCATAGAAGCGGCGCATCGGCTTCTTTCCCCGCGCCGGCACGTCCACCCGGTACAGCGGCGGCTGTGCGACACAAATCCGGCCCTGCTCCACCAGGCGCGGGAAGTGGCGGAAGAACAGGGTCAGCAGCAGGGTGTTGATGTGGGAGCCATCGACGTCCGCGTCCGCCATCAGGATCACTTTGCCATAGCGCAGGCCGGAGAGATCGGGATGATCGTCGATGGCGTGCCGCTCCACGCCCAGGGCAACGGCAATGTCATGCACCTCGTTGTTGGCGTAGAGGCGTTCCGGCTCCACTTCCCAGGTATTCAGCACTTTGCCGCGCAGAGGCAGGATGGCCTGGGTCTCGCGATCGCGCGCCTGTTTCGCGGAGCCCCCGGCGGAGTCGCCCTCGACCAGGAACAGTTCGTTGCTCTGTGGGTCGCTGCCGCTGGCGTCGGACAACTTGCCCGGCAAGACCACCACCGAGGATTGCTTGCGCTTCTCCACCTTCTGCGCCGATTTCAGCCGGGAAGCCGCCGCTTTCGCCGCGAGATCAGCCAAAGCGCGGCCAGCTTCAACGTTGCCGTTGAGCCAGACCTCGAAGGGGTCGCGCACCATGGCGCCGACCAGTTTCACCGCCTCGCGCGAGTTCAGCTTTTCCTTCACCTGGCCCTGGAACTGCGGATCGAGGATGCGCGCCGAGAGCACGAAACTCATGCGCCCGCAGACGTCCTCCTGGCGCAACTGCACGCCGCGCGGCAGCAAGCCATGGTGCTCGGCAAAGGCTTTCACGGCATCGAACACGCCGGCCTTGAGGCCAGCCTCATGGGTGCCGCCCTGGGAGGTGTGGATCAGGTTGACGAAGCTCTCCGCGGCCCCCGAGCCTTCCGTCCAGGTGAACACCCAGGCGGCCCCCTCGCCCCTGGCATAGCCGCTGCCACCCTCGCCGTCCGCATAACGCTCGCCGGAAAAGGCGGGCACCAGGGGCTCGGCATCGTTCAGCAATTCCGCCAGGTATTGCGGCAGGCCACCTGGATAGGACCAACTCTTTTCCTGGTCGCCCTCCTCGCGTTCGATGCCGAGTTTCACGGTGACGCCTGGCAGCAGCACCGCCTTGGCGCGCAGCAAGCGCTCCAGTTCGGCCAGCGAAATCCTGGGGCTGTCGAAGAAGGCCGGATCGGGCCAGGCGCGCACCAGGGTACCGGTATCTTTTTTCGCGCACTTCCCGCTGATTTCCAGCGGCCGTACCAGCTTGCCGCCGTCGGAAAATTCGACCTGGTGGATCTCGCCGTCCCGCTTCACCGTGACGCTCAAGCGCGTCGACAGGGCATTGGTCACCGAAACCCCGACGCCATGCAAGCCGCCGGAAAAGGCATAAGCGCCGTCGCCGCTGGTCTTGTCGAACTTGCCGCCCGCGTGCAAGCGGGTGAACACCACGACGACGGTCGGCTCCTTCTCGGTGGGATGCGGCCCCACGGGGATGCCGCGGCCGTCGTCGGCCACCGACACCGAGCCGTCCAGATGCACCCACACGCTGAGGTTGCGGGCATAACCGGCCAGCGCCTCATCCGCGGCGTTATCGATGATTTCCTGGATGATGTGGGTGGGCGTGTCGGTGCGCGTGTACATGCCCGGGCGGGCGCGCACGGGCTCCAGTCCCTTGAGTACCTTGATCGAAGATTCGTCGTAGAGCGTCATGCGGAGGCGTAGGTGGGCGGGTAGCGGTACGGCAAAGGTGCAAGTAAACGGGCAAGTCGCGGCAGAAGCAAGCTTTCGCATCACGCAGAGCCATCAATTGCGGCTTATTATCCCGCGCCGCCCCAAGGAAACCGCTTTTTGAGGAGCCCAGTCTCATGCCCATCGTCGCCCATAACGACCTCCCCTCCCTGCAACGCCTGAGAGAGGCGGGAACGACCATCGTGCTTCCGCAGGAACGGGCGGCGCGGCAGGATATCCGCGAGTTGCACATCGGCCTTCTGAACATGATGCCGGACGCGGCGCTGGAGGCCACCGAACGCCAGTTCTTCCGCCTGATCGGCGAGAGCAACCCCATCGCCCAGTTCTATGTCCACCCCTTCACGCTCGACGCCATTCCGCGCGGCGACAAGGCCGCGGCGCACATCGCCCGCTACTACGAGCCTTTCGAAAAAATTCGCGAAGGCGGCCTGGACGCGCTCATCATCACCGGCGCCAACGTCAGCGGCGAGGATCTCTCCCGCGAACCGTTCTGGGAACCACTCTCCCAGGTGACCGCCTGGGCCTGGGACAACGTCACCACGACCCTGCTTTCCTGCCTGGCCAGCCATGCCGTGCTGCACTTTCGCTACCAGCAGCCGCGCGTGCGGCAACTCCGCAAACGCTGGGGCGTGTACGCGCACCGCGTGCTGGAACCACGCCACCCCCTGGTGGGCGATGTCAACACCCGCTTCGACGTGCCGCATTCCCGCTGGAACGACATTACACGCGCCCAGTTCGAAGCGGCCGGCCTGCGGGTGCTGGTCGCCAGCGAAGAAGTGGGCGTGCACCTGGCCACCAGCCACGACGGTCTCCGCATGGTGTTCTTCCAGGGCCATCCGGAATACGACACAATTTCCCTGCTGAAGGAATACAAGCGCGACGCACTGCTGGCGGCGCGGGGCTTGTTGCCTGAGTACCCACCCTTCCCCGACAACTACCTGCGCCCGCACGAACAGGCCATCCTCACGGAATGGTCCGGGCGCGTCCAGGCCGCCCTGGCCGCGGGGCAAGGCCTGCCGGAATTTCCCGAAGCCGTGGTGGCGTGCAATCTCGACAACACCTGGCACGATACCGCCGAAGCCGTGATCGGCAACTGGATGGGCTGCATGTATCAGGTGACCCACCGCGACCGAAAAAAACCGTTCATGGACGGAATAAACCCGGATGACCCATTCGGCCTCTACCCGTAGTATTCGCCGCAACGACTGCCCACCCTCACCCTGCCCTTCTGGAGACACCATGCAACATCTGACCCCGAAAGAAACCCAGGCTTTTCTCCAGGAACATGCGGACGCAGTGCTCATCGACTGCCGCTCCGAGTTCGAATTCCTCTTCGTCGGACATCCTGTGGGCGCCATCCTCATCGCCTGGTACGAAGGCATCAACTGGGATCTGAACCCGCATTTCCTGGGCCAGGTGCGCATGGCCGCCTCGCACCACCGCCCGGTACTCCTGATCTGCCGCTCCGGCAACCGCTCCAAGGAGGCCGGCGAATTTCTGGAGAAAAACGGCTTCTCCGACGTCTACAACGTGCTCTACGGCTTCGAGGGCGAACTGGACGACAACCACCGGCGTTCCACCCAGAACGGCTGGCGTTTCGACGGACTGCCCTGGGAACAGTGCTGATCCTGAAGTGCATGCCCCATGACCCACCCGATCGAAAACCTGCTGCTGAATTTCGTCCACAACCTGGGCAATCCCTCGCTACTGCTGGAGGCGGGTGTGTTCGCCTGCCTCGTGGCCGTATCCTGGCTGATGCTGACCGCCTTGCGCAGGCGTGCCGATGTCGCCGGGCAGATGCTGCTGAGCCCAGCGGAATGGTGGCGCCTGGTGCTGCCCGGACTACTCCTGCCCTTGTTGCTGGTGGGCCGGGCGGTGCTGGGGCGCAGCCAGAACGTGGACCTGTTCAACCTGGCCCTGCCGTTACTCGCCTCGTTCTTCGCCATCCAGTCCACGCTCTATCTCCTGCGCCGGGTCTCCAAACAGGGGCGTGCGCCGCTCTCGCTGCAATACGGAATTTCCTGGCTGCTCTGGGGCATCGTCGCGCTGCACGTCACCGGCCACCTGAAAGCCGTCATCGCCGCCATGGATGGCATAGGCTTCAACATCGGCAACCAGCATCTCTCGCTCTATAGCGTCCTGGTCGGCCTGTTCTCGCTGGGCGCGCTGATCACCCTGGCGCTGTGGCTGTCGAAGCTGGCCGAGGGACGTCTGCTCCTGGCCATGCCAGGCAATGCCAATCTGCGGCTGGCCCTGAGCAAGATGACGCGCGGCCTGCTGCTGCTGGTCGCGGTCCTGATCGCCCTGCCGCTGGTGGGCATCGACATCACCGTGCTTTCGGTTTTCGGCGGCGCGCTCGGCGTCGGTTTGGGCCTGGGTTTGCAGAAGATCGCCGCCAACTACGTCTCGGGCTTCACCTTGCTGCTGGAGCAGTCGATCCGCATCGGCGACATGGTGACTGTGGGAACGTGCTACGGCGAGATCACCCAGATCGCCACGCGCTACACGGTGATCCGCGGCCTGGACGGCAGCGAGAACATCATTCCCAACGACACCCTGATTACCTCGACCGTAATCAACCACACGCTGGCCAATCGCGACAGCCAGGTCCGGCTCACGCTGCAAGTGGCCTACGACACGGATCTGGCCGTCGCCAGGCAGCTCATGCTGGAGGCGCTGGATCAGGTGGGCATCGCCCTGCCCGAACCGGCACCCCAGGTGCAATTGAGCAATTTCGCCGACAATGGCATCGCCCTGGAACTGGTGTTCTGGATCAACCACCCGGAGGCGGGCGAACGCAAGCTGCGTTCCGACATCCACTGGGGCATCTGGGAACGATTTTCACACGCAGGGATCGAAATCCCCTTTCCGCAGCGGGTCGTGCATTTGGCCGGCACACTCCCCGCATCTCCCGGCCAAGCGAGAACAGCATGAACACTTCCATACAAGGTTTGATCGACCTGTCCTGGTGGGGCTATGTCGGAGTCACCCTCCTGCTCACCCACATCAGCATCGTCAGCATCACCCTCTACCTGCATCGCGCCCAGGCACACCGGGCGCTCGACCTCTCACCGGCCGCCAGCCACTTCTTCCGCTTCTGGCTCTGGCTCACCACCAGCGCCGTCACCCGCGAGTGGGTCAGTGTCCACCGCAAACACCACGCCCGCTGCGAAACCCCCGAAGACCCGCACAGCCCGGTGATTTACGGTATCCGCAAGGTACTCCTGGAAGGCGCGGAGTTGTACCGGGCCGAAGCCGCAAAAACCGACACCCTGGAGCGCTTCGGTCACGGCACTCCGGACGACTGGATCGAGCGTCATGTCTACACCGGGCGACGCAACCTGGGCATCCTGTTCATGCTGGCGATCGATCTGCTGCTCTTCGGCGCCATCGGCCTGACCATCTGGGCGGTGCAGATGCTCTGGATGCCGGTGTTCGCCGCCGGCATCGTCAACGGCGCGGGACATTACTGGGGCTATCGCAACTTCGCCTGTGACGATGCCAGCACCAATATCCTGCCCTGGGGCATCCTCATCGGTGGCGAGGAACTCCACAACAACCACCACGCCTACGGCAGTTCCGCCAAGCTATCCAACCGCTGGTACGAATTCGACATCGGCTGGGGCTACATCCGTGTGCTGGAATTGATCGGCCTGGCCCGGGTGAAGAAGATCGCGCCCAAGGTGCGCTGGGGCGAGATCAAGCACTTCTGCGACGCCGATCTCCTGCACAGCGTGGTCACCCACCGCTACGACGTGCTCACCCGCTACGCCCGCGGCATGAAACGCACCTACTCGGAAGAACTCGACAAGCTGCCCTCCTGCCTGCCGGAGGACATCACCCTGAAACAGGTACGCGCCTGGTTCGGCCACAATCTCGCCGATCTGAAAAACGACGAACGGCGTCATCTACAAACGCTGCTGGCGCAAAGCCCGCGCCTGGAGACCCTCTACCGTATGCGCCAGGAACTCGTCGCCCTCTGGAGCCGCTCCACTGCTTCCAGCGATATCCTGGTGAGGCAGCTCCAGGACTGGTGCCAGCGCGCCGAAGACAGTGGCATCGAGGCCCTCTCCCAGTTCTCTTTCAGGCTGCGCCGATACGCCTGAACGCGACCGCTCCGACGTGGCCGTCATCATTTCTTCATCTTCCTGTCACGAGCGGGTAACCGTGGGTTTCTACCTTTGACACACTACCGTGATGAAAAGGATATCCCATGCTCCAGGAAGGCATCGGCAAGGAAGGCAGACACAACAAGCAGTTTCACGTCAGCATGGCGCGCCATCAGGATGAAGTGCGCGAAGCGCAACGCCTGCGCTGGAAGGTCTTCGCCGACGAGATGGGTGCGCGCCTGTCCGGCCCGGAAGCCGGCGTGGACAGCGACTTCTACGATGCCCATTGCGAGCATCTCCTGGTACGCGACCCTGACAGCGGCGAAGTGGTCGGCACCTATCGCATCCTCAGCCCCGACGCCGCCAAACTCGTGGGCAGTTATTACTCGGAAAACGAATTCGACCTCACCCGCTTGCAGCACCTGCGCCCTCGCATGGTGGAACTCGGCCGCTCCTGCGTGCATGCCGACTACCGCAGCGGCGGCGTCATCACCCTGCTCTGGGCCGGCCTGGCCGGCTACATGCTGAAAAGCGGACATGAATACCTGATCGGCTGCGCCAGCATCGGCATGGCGGACGGCGGCCATAACGCTGCGGGCATCTGGCACGCGACCAAGGAACGGCATCTGGGTCCGATCGAATGGCGCGTCTTCCCGCGTTGCCCCTTGCCCCTGGATGCGCTGAAATCGGCCGCCGCTCCCGTCCTGCCGCCGCTGGTCAAGGGATATCTGCGCCTGGGTGCCCAGGTCTGCGGCGAACCGGCCTGGGATCCAGATTTCAATACAGCCGATCTGCCCATCCTGCTGTCCATGAAGAACCTCAATCCGGCCTATGCGCGCCACTTCATGAAGCAGGAGCGAAATGGCTGAACCCAGCCGGACAGGATGATGCCCGCCCTGAAACTCCTGCGCATGGCCGGCCACCTCCTGGTCGGCTCCGTCACCATCCTGTTGCTGTTCCCGCATCTGGACCGGTACGAACGCGGTCGCCGCGTGATGCTCTGGTCGACCCGATTCCTCAAGGTGCTGGGTGTGCGCCTCGAGGTGATCGGGCGCGGTCCCTCGGTACGCGCCGGTGGTGCCTTGCTGGCGGCCAATCATGTCTCCTGGCTGGATATCCACCTGCTGCACAGCCTGTTACCGGCGCGCTTCATTTCCAAGGCGGAGGTGCGCAACTGGCCGTTGTTCGGCTTCCTGGCGAGGGCCAGCGGCACGGTGTTCCTGGTGCGCGAGAAAAAATCGGATGCGGTTCGGGTGAACCAGATCATGGCGTCCCACCTGCGCGACGGGGATTGCCTGGCGCTGTTTCCGGAAGGCACCACGTCCTCCGGCAGCGGTCTCCTGCCCTTCTACCCCTCGCTGTTCCAGCCGGCGGTGGATGCGGCGGCACAGGTCTGGCCGGTGCGGATACGCTATCTTGCCGCGGACGGCGGCCCCTGCCTGGACGCGGCCTATTTCGGCGACATGACGCTGGGCGAGTCGGTGCTGAAAGTGCTGCGCCTGAAGGGCCTGCGCGCGCAGGTAACGTTCCTGCCACCCATCCCCAGCCCGGGGCTTGCCCGCCGCGAGCTGGCGCAGGCGACCGAGGCGGCGATCCGTGCGTCCTTCGTCGCGGAGGTGCCCGCGGCTATACCTTCCGCCGCGCCGGACAGCGCACCTGGAAACACTGTTCGTCTTCCAGCCGGAAGGCGGTAAGCGCGCCCCCCCAGAGACAGCCCGTATCCAGCGCCACCACGTCTTCGCGCACCAGCAGGCCCAGCGTCGACCAGTGTCCGAACAGGATGCGCGCGTCACACCCGCGGCGATTGGGGAAATCGAACCAGGGAACCAGGTCCGGAGACACCGAGTCCAGGCCCAGTTTGTGCTGGTATTCCAGGCCGCCGTCGCTGTGTAGATAGCGGGTGCGGGTCAGCGCATTGGCGATGAAGCGCAGACGATCCTGGCCGGTGAGCAGCGGACTCCAGCGCCTGGGTTCATTGCCATACATGTCTTTCAGGAAGTCGCGCCAGCGCGGCCCGCGCAGGGCGTGCTCGAGTTCGCCCGCATGGGTCTGGGCGGCGGCGGCATCCCATTGCGGCGGCAAGCCGGCATGGACCATGAGCCACTCGCCCTCCCGGTAGAGCATGGGGCGCTGCCGCAACCATTCCAGCAGATCCTCGCGATCGGGCGCTTGCAGGATCATCTCCAGGGTGTCCTTGCGATGCGGCGGCACGAACCCTTGCGCCACCGCGAGCAAGTGCAGGTCATGGTTACCCAGCACCGCCACCACGCAGTCGTCGTGCGCCCTGCACCAGCGCAGCACGCCCAACGAATCCTCGCCGCGATTGACCATATCCCCGGTGATCCAGATGCGGTCACGGCTGCGATCGAACTCGAGGGCGGCAAGCAGCACTTCCAGTGCTTCGTTACAGCCCTGGATGTCGCCAATGACGTAAGTGCTCATGGAATTCCTTGCTCGGCCGATGGATGACGGGTGCGGCATCCCGGTTCCAGCCAAAGGAGTGCGGGATAGCGTACGGAACGGGCCCCGGCCCGCACTCAACGCCACGAAACCCAGCGCAGTTTACGCTGCTCTGGATACTCCGGGTCGAGGCGCGCCGGGTCAGGCCCCTTCCCGCCAGCCGCCGCCCAGGGCGAGGAACAGGTCCACCGTCGCCGCCAGGCGCGCTTGCCGGTTGCGCAGCAGGGACAAGGTGGCGTCGTTCAGGCTGCGCTGGCTGTCCAGCACCTCCAGATAGGGCGAATAGCCCGCCTGGTAGCGGGCCTGGGCGAGTTTCAGGGCGCGGGCCGCGGCCGTCACCTGGGCATCCAGTTGCGTGTCCCTCTCCGCGCTCCGGCGCAGGACGACCAGGGCGTCGTTCACCTCCTTGAAGGCGCTTTGAACGGCCTTCTGGTAGGCCGCCAGAGCCTGCTTCTGCTGGGCGGATACCTGGTCCACCTGGGCGTCGAGGCGACCGGCGTCGAAGAGGGGCAGGTTGAGGCCGACCCCCAAACTCCATATCCGGGAAGGCGCGCCCAACAGCCCGGCCAGTTGGGCGCTCTCGCCCCCGAGGAGGCCGGTGAGCGAGATGGAGGGGAACAGGGCGGCACGGGCCACGCCGATGCGGGCGTTCGCCGCCACCAGTTGCGCCTCGGCCTGGCGCACATCCGGCCGGGCTTCCAGCAGCGTGGCAGGCAGTCCAGCGGGCGGGCGCGGTGGCAGCGGCAAGTGTTCCAGATCGCCGGCGGCGAGCTTGAGATCCATGCGGCCCACCAGCAGGGCGAGCTGGTGTTCGGCCAGGGCGCGCTGCTGCATCAGGTCGACCCGTTGAGCCGCGGCCGCGGCCTGGGCCCCTTCGGCCTGACGCAGATCCAGCTCCGAGGCAAGACCGCTGGCCAAGCGAATCTGGACGATGGCCAGGGCGGACGCGCGGGTTTCCAGCGTCGCCGTCGCCACCTTCACCTGGGCATCCAGGGCGCGCAGGCCGACATAGCTCTGAGTGACCAGACCGGCCAGCGTCAGGGCGAGGGTATCCCGCCCGTAACGGCTGGCCAGGGCCGAGGCGCGCGCGGATTCGGACGCGCGCCGCAGCTTGCCCCAGAAATCCAGTTCGAAGCTGGTGCCCGCGGCCAGGTGCAACTTCTCCTGCACCGCGGGTACAGTGTTCAGGGGGACCGCATCGGTGGCACTGGAACGGGAACGCACGTCGCCTGCGCCCAAATCGACTTCCGGGAACAGGGCGGCGCCGGTCTGGCGCAGCACGGCATCCGCCTCCTCGACCCGGGCGGCGGCCAGGCTCTGGTCGGCATTGCCGGTCAGTGCCTCGGCCACCAGAGCGTCGAGCACCGGGTCACGGAACAATTTCCACCATTCCCGGTTCACGGCCGCCGCCTGGTTGTCCGTGGCCTCGGTGTACTGGGCCGGCACGCCGCTGGCGGGCCTATGGTAATCCGGGCCGAGCACGCTACAGCCGGATACGGCCAGAGCGAGGATCAGGGGAGACTTGAGGAACTTCATGGCTGCTTCTCCTCGTGGGGCAAGTCGCCCACCGGCACCACCACCTTGCCGCGGCTGAGCCAGACGAAGAACAAGGGGATGAACAAGGTAGCGATGAAGGTGGCGGCGAGCATGCCGCCGAACACCCCGGTGCCCATGGAACGACGCGCGGCGGCGCCGGCGCCGGTGGCCGCCACCAGGGGCACCACACCCAGAACGAAGGCCAGGGAGGTCATGATGATGGGGCGGAAACGCAGCCGCGCGGCCTCCACCGCCGCGTCCAGCAGGTCCATGCCTTCGGCCCGCTTCTGGGCGGCGAACTCCACGATCAGGATGGCGTTTTTCGAGGCCAGGCCGATCAGTGTCACCAGGCCGATCTGGAAATAGATGTCGTTGGGCATGGCGCGAAACGTCACCGCCAACAGGGCGCCCAACAGGGCGAAGGGCACCGCCATGATCACCGCCAGGGGCAATGACCACTTCTCGTACTGGGCCGCCAGGATCAGGAAAACCATGAGGATGGCGAACCCGAAGGCCTGCACCGAGGAGCTGCCGGTGCGTTTTTCCTGGAAGGCCTGGCCGGACCAGGAGATGGTGTAGCCCTCCGGCAGCACGGCGGTGGCGGTCTCCTCGACGATGCGGATGGCGTCGCCGGAACTCACGCCCGGCGCGCCGCTGCCCATGACCTTGGCGGCGAGGAAGCCGTTGAAACGTTCCACCTGCTCCGGCCCGACCACCGGTTTCACCTTGATCATGGCGGACAGGGGTACCAGGCTGCCGCTGCTGCTGCGGACATAGACCTTGCCCATATCCTCGGGCCGGGAGCGGTACGCCTGGTCCGCCTGGATCTGTACACGATAGGTACGGCCCGCCTTATTGAAGTCGTTCACGTACAGGCTACCCATGGTGCCTTGCAGGGCGTCATAGATGTCCGTCAGCGGAATGCCCATGGCCAGAACCTTGGCCTCGTCCACCTCGACGAACAGTTGCGGCACCGTGGGGCGGAAGAAGGTGTTGATGCCGGTGAGTTCCTTGCGCTGTTTCAGCGCCTCGATGAAGGCCTTGACCACCTCGTTCAGGCGCCGGGTCTCGCCGTCGGCGCGGTTCTGCACATAGACCTCGAAACCGCCGGCACTGCCCAGGCCGCGGATCGGTGGTGGGTTGAACACCAAGGCCATGCCGTCGGCCAGGCCCATGCCACGACCCATGAACAGCTTGGCCAGGTCCGGCGCCTGGTCGTGTCGCTCGTCCCAGGGTTTCAGGTTGATGAACATGGAGCCGGCGTTGGTCTTGTTGCTGCCGCCGATGAAGTCGAAGCCGCCGATGAGGAAGGCGTGCTCCACCGCGGGATGCTTGAGGATGGCGTCGCGGAACTCCCCGCCGGACTTGGCTGTGCGGGCCAGCGTGGCATTGTCCGGCAACTGGATGCTGCCGATCAAATAGCCCTGGTCTTCCGCCGGCACGAAGCTGCCCGGCACCGCGCGCAGCAGCAACCCGCTGGCCACGAGCACCAGGCCGAACACCACGGTGCCGATGAGCTTGTGGTGCAGGATGCGGGTGACGGTACGAATGTAGAAGCGGGTCAGGCTGGCGAAAGCGCGGTTGAACGGGCGAAACAGGCGGTGTTCCTGATGGCTGGGCTTGAGCAGCAGGGAGCACAGCGCCGGGGTGAGCGTCAGCGCCACCACGCCGGAGATCACCACCGACACCGCCACGGTCACGGCGAACTGCTTATAGAGCTGCCCGGCGATGCCGCCCAGGAAGGCCACCGGAATGAACACTGCGCACAGCACCAGAACGATGGCCACCACCGCGGAAGACACCTCGCGCATGGCTTCGATGGCCGCCGCGTGCGGGGAAAGTTGCTGCTCCACCATCAGCCGCTCCACGTTTTCCAGCACGACGATGGCGTCGTCCACCACGATGCCGATGGCCAACACCATGGCGAACAGGGTCAGGGTGTTGATGGAGAACCCGAACAACCACAGGCCGGCGAAGGTGCCGATCAGCGACACCGGCACCGCCACCATGGGAATCAGGGTGGCGCGCCAGCTTTGCAGGAACACGAACACCACCAGCACCACCAGCAAAGCCGCTTCGCCCAGGGTATGCATCACTTCATGGATCGAGGCCTTGACGAAGCGGGTGGTGTCGAAGGGAATCAGATACTCCACCCCCTTGGGAAATTTTTTCTTCAGCTCGTCCATCTTGGCGCGCACCCGGTCGGCGGTCTCCAGCGCGTTGGCGCCGGTCTGCAACATCACCCGGATGCCGACCGCCGGACGCCCGTCCAGGTTGACGAAGGCGTCGTAAGCCTGGGCGCCCAACTCGATGCGCGCCACGTCCTTCAGGCGCAGGACGCCGCCCGGACCGTCGGAGCGCAAGACGATGTTGCCGAATTCCTCCGTCTGCACCAGACGGCCACGGGCGACCACCGTATAGACCAGTTGCTGATCGGCCGCGGTGGGTTCCTGGCCGATCTTGCCGGCCGCGAACTGGGCGTTCTGGGCGCGGATGGCGTTGGCCACGTCGCTGGTGGTGATCCCCAGCTGCGCCATGCGTTCAGGCTTCAGCCAGATCCGCATGGAATAATCCTGGGCGGCAAAGATGCCGGCATCGCCCACGCCGGGCAGGCGCTTCAATTCGTCGACGAGATTGATGGTGGCGTAGTTGGACAGGAACAGGCGGTCCACCGAGCCGTCCGGCGACATCAGGCCCACGGCCAGGAGGATGTCCACCGAGCGTTTCTGCACCACCACCCCGTTGCGCCGGACGTCGTCGGGCAGGCGCGGCTCCGCGGCCTTCACCCGGTTGCTGACGTTCACCGTGGCCATGTCGGCGTTGGTGCCCACTTCAAAGGTGACGGTGATGGTCAGAGAGCCGTCGGCCGCGGCCGAGGAGTTGAAGAACGCCATGCCTTCCACCCCGTTCAGCTGCTCCTCGATGGGCGCCGCCACGGTCTTGGCCAGAGTCTCGGCGCTGGCACCCGGATAATTGGCGCTGATGATGACTGTGGGCGGTGAAATCTCCGGGTACTGGGCCACCGGCAGGATGCGGGAAGCCAGGACGCCGGCGATGACGATGACGATGGAGATGACCGAGGAGAAGATCGGCCGGTCGATGAAAAATCGCGAGTTCATGCCATGCCCGCCTTCAGAACTTGGCGGCGGGGGTGCCGGCCGGCTTCGGCTTCACGGCGGCGCCGGGACGGACCTTGATCAGGTTGTCGACGATGATACGGTCGCCGGCGACCAGGCCCTTGAGCACCACCCAGTCCTTGCCCTGCCACTCGCCCACGGTGACCGGCCGCGGTTCGGCGTGGCCGGCGGCGTTCATGACGAAGACGAAACGACCAGCGTCCGACTGCATCACCGCCGTCTGCGGCACCAGGAACACGCCGTCGCGGTTGCCGGCGATGACCCGGACCCGCGCGAACTGGCCCGGCAACAGCCGGCCTTCGGGATTGTCGAACTCGGCGCGCAGGGCCACCGTCCCCAGCTTGGGGTCCACCGTGCTGGCAGCGAAGTTCAAACGTCCCTTGTTGCCATAGGTGGCACCGTCCGGCAACACCAGCTCCACCGACTTCACCGTACCGGGGCCCAGACGGCCGCCGGGCAGGCTGGCGATTTCGCTCTCCGAGAGGCTGAACCGCACCCATAGGGGATTGAGTTGCACGATGCTGGTGAGCAGGCTGTCGCTGCCAGCGCTCACCAGGGAGCCTTCGGAACGCGAGGCGCGCCCGGAAATGCCCGATACCGGCGCGGCAACCAGCGTATAGGAGAGATTCAGCTCCGCGTCACGCACCCTGGCCTGGGCCGCCTGCAAGGCGGCTTGGCCGACTGCCGCGTTGGAACTGGCGTCGTCGAACTCCTTGCGGCTGATGGCCTGCTGGGCCACCAAGCCCTGGAGGCGATCCTTTTCCCGCACAGCTTGCTCGGCCCGGGCCTGGGCATCCGCCAAGCTGGCCCTCGCCTGGGCCAGGGCGATTTCGAAGGGCGCGCGGTCGATCCGGAACAAGGCTTGTCCCGCCTTGACTGCGGAACCTTCCTCGTACAGGCGCTTCTCCAGGATGCCGCCGACCCGCGCGCGGACTTCCACTTCACGCGAACCTTCGGTCTGGGCGGTCACTTCGACGCTGCTGGGCACACGCGTCGGCTGTGCTTCCAGCAGGGTCACTGGCAACGTCGGCGGCGCGGTGGCGGCCTGCTGCGCGTCGCCCTTGCCGCAGCCCGCGAGCACGGCCAGGAGCAGCATACCGGCCGGTACGACCAGCCGGGAAAGCTGCGCAGGTGGGAGAGGGCTTTGCCGGGAAGGAGAGAACGAGGAGGGGGCCATGTGAAGCTCCAGGGCTTGGGATTTTCGGGCATTATATACAGCCACGACTGTATGTATCTCTTACTATCCAAGCTCCATGCGCAGAACCAAAGCCGATACCGAGAAGACCCGGCAGCAGATCCTCGATGCGGCCCGCAAGGTCTTTGCCGAACGCGGCGTCAGCCGTACCTCGCTGGAACAGGTGGCCGAGGCCGCCCGTCTCAGCCGGGGCGCGATCTACTGGCATTTCGCCAACAAGATCGAGCTCTTTTCCGCCATGCGCGAACAAGTCGCCATGGATATGTTCGAGCGCATGGGCGCGGCACAGCTGGGGGAGGATGTGGAAGACCCGCTGGGCGCGGTAAGGGACAGCATCCTGGAAATTCTGCGTGGCCTGGAAAGCGATGAACGGGTACGCGAGGCCTTCGACATCCTCATCCTGAAGTGTGAATACGTCGGCGAATTCGCCGAGGTTCTGGCGCGCATACTCCAAAGCGCGGACGCATGGACCGACAAGCTGACCTTGTCCTACGCCCACGCCCAGCGGCGCGGGCAGCTGCGCGCCGGCCTGAACCCGCAACTGCTGGCCGTGGAGAGCCGCTCCTTCATCTTCGGACTGGTGCGCCTGTGGCTGATGGATGTCGGCAGCGCCACGGTGCGGCCGCAGGCCTGGGACATGATAGACACCCACGTGGCGATGCGGCGGGCCTGAGCGTCTGTCGGCCCCCACGCAGGGCGCCGGCGTGGCCTGGCCGGTCTTGTGCACTTCGGACACCCTGACGGTCTTTTCTGCCCCACCGCGCCTCGGACATCCCTATCACCATTACGCTTATGTACATAATGATTCCCTAATGATCCGTTGCCCCTCGGGGCGCGGATACACCCTGCCGCCGCATCGCACTTCTCCTCGCGCACGAGCCCAGCCCACATGCCGCTTGAACCTTTCGCCGCTCAGCTCCAGCCGGTCCAGGCCAGCCAGGGACGGATACTGACGGTCGTCCTCGGCTATGCCTCATTCGCCAGCTTGTGGATCCTGGTATCGGACAGATCGGTGACATGGCTGTTCCACGATCCCGGGACCGTCGTGCTGGTCAGCATCGTGAAGGGCTGGCTGTTCGTGCTGCTGACCTCGCTGCTGCTGTATGGACTGTTACGCCGCATGTCCGGCCACGACCGAGTCGCGATCGCGGCCGCGCCGGGAGGCTTGCGTTCCAGGCTGCCGTTCGTGACCCTGGCCATCGCCATCCTTACCCTCACCGCGTCGGGCATCGTCCAGACCTTCTCCCAACAGCGCGACAAGGAAGTGGCGCGGTTACAGACCATTGCCGACCTCAAGGCGAGGCAGATCGCCGACTGGCTGAAGGAGAAGCGCAGGGATACCGAATTCGTTCGATTCAGCCCGTATTTCGCCGGCGAATATCTGCACTGGCGTGCGAGCGGGGATGCCGCTACCCTCGATCTGCTGAAGGCCCGGCTGGAACAATTGCGCCTGAGCCAGGATTTCTCCGCCGTGATGCTGCTGGGCCCGCAAGGGGAGCGCCTCTGGGGCAGCGAGCACGCGCCCGCCGCCTTTTCCCCGGCCTTGCGTGACGCCGTAAATCAGGCCATCGTCGATCATCAGGTACACCGGGTAGGGCCCTACCTGGGAGTCAGGGGATCGCCTCGTCTGGATTATGTCGTCCCCCTGGCGGGTGCGGGGCCGCATCCGCCGCTGATCGTGCTGCACAGCGATCCGGGCGAGTGGCTGTTCCACACCTTGCAGGCCTGGCCGGTACCCAGCGCCAGTGGCGAAACCCTGCTATTCCGACGTGACGGCGATCGGGTGCTGTTCCTGAACGAATTGAGCCACTACAAGAACACGGCGATGCGGTTGCGCGCGCCGCTGACCCGCAAGGAACTGCTCACCACCCAGGCGCTGAGCGGCAAGCACCGCTCCGACGATAGCCTGGAAGGACTGGATTATCGTGAGGTGCCCTCGCTCGCCGTGGTTCACGCCATACCCGGCAGCGACTGGCTGCTGATCGCCAAGATAGACAAAGCGGAGCTCTATGAACAGGCTATCCGCGACTCGTTCTGGATCGGTCTCACCGGCCTGCTCGCCCTGTTGATGGCGCTCACCGGTTTTTTCTTCCTGCGCCAGCGCCATCTGCTGGCACTGGCCACGAGTGTGCAGCAGTCCCAGGATGCAAGGCTGCGAGCCCTTCAATTACTGGCCGCCATCGCCGACAGCTCGGACGACGCCATCTTCGCCAAGGATCTGGAAGGCCGCTACATCCTGTTCAACCGAGCTTCCGGCTTGTTCACCGGCGTATCGACCGAGGCCGCGCTGGGTCAGAGCGATCTCAGCCTTTTTCCGGCCGACCAGGCCGAGAGGCTCATCGCCGTGGGCCATAGGGTGATCGCCGAAGACCGTGTCATCACACAGGAAGAAGTGCTCAGTACCGTGGATGGGGAACGGGTATTCCTGGCGACCAAGGGGCCGATGCGCGACAGCGAAGGCAGTGTCATCGGCATATTCGGGATCTCGCGCGACATCACCACGCGCAAACAGAACGAGTTCGAGTTGCACAAACTCGCCCAGGCGCTGGAGCAAAGCCCGGAAAGCATCGTCATCACCAACCTGAATGGCGAGATCGAATATGTCAACGAGGCCTTCCTGAACAACACCGGCTATGGCCGCGAAGAACTGTTGGGCCGCAACCCGAACATCCTGCAATCCGGCCTGACGCCGCCCGCGACCTTTGCCGCCATGTGGGATGCGTTGAACCGGGGCGAGTCATGGAAAGGTGAGTTCACCAATCGCCGCCGCGACGGCAGCCACTACATCGAGTTCGCCCACATTACGCCCATCCACCAGCCGAACGGGCGCATCACCCACTATCTGGCGAACAAGGAGGACATCACCGAACGCAAGCGCATGGGTGAGGAACTCGACCTCCACCGTCACCGTCTGGAAAACCTGGTGGAAGCGCGCACCATCGAATTGACCGCGGCCAGGAATGCCGCCGAGGCGGCCACCCGCGCCAAGACGGCCTTTCTGGCGAACATGAGCCACGAGATTCGCACCCCGATGAACGGTGTCCTCGGCATGGCGCACCTGCTGCGCCGCGATGGCGTCACGCCCTTGCAGGCGGAGCGGCTCGACAAGATCGAGACCTCCGGCCGGCACTTGCTGCAGATCATCAACGACATTCTCGATTTATCCAAGATCGAAGCCGGCAAGCTCGTCCTGGAGCAGAAGGACTTCGTCCTGGCCGATGTGTTGCACGCGGCGGTTGCCGTGATCTGCGATGCGGCGACGGCAAAAGGCCTGAAGCTCTCCATCGACGTCGCCGGCGTTCCCGAATCGCTGCATGGCGATGCCACCCGGCTGTCCCAGACGCTGGTCAATTACCTGAGCAACGCACTCAAGTTCACCGCACAAGGCAGCCTCACGCTCAGTGGCCGCCTCCTGGAGGAAACCGAGGCGGGCTACCTGCTGCGCTTCGAAGTGACCGACACCGGCATCGGCATGACGCCGGAACAGCAGGCGCGTTTGTTCGAATCCTTCGAGCAGGCCGACAGTTCGACCACGCGCGAGTATGGCGGCACGGGTCTCGGGCTCGCCATCACCCGACACATCGTCGGGGCGATGGGCGGCGAGGTCGGCGTCGACAGCTCACCGGGCCAAGGCAGCACCTTCTGGCTGACGGCCCGGTTCGGCAAGGGGCAAGCGATCGTCGCCGCCCCTGCCACGCAGCCGGGGGAAATGGCGGAATCGATCCTGCGCCGTGAACATCGCGGCCAGCGCATCCTCCTGGCCGAGGACGACCCCACCAACCAGGAAGTCGCCTTGCTCTTGTTGCGGGATGTCGGCCTGCACGCCGATCTGGCGGTGGACGGCGTCGAGGCGCTGCGCATGGCGGCGGCGCACGACTACGACGCGATCCTGATGGATATGCAAATGCCGCGCCTCGATGGTTTGGGGGCTACGTCGGCCATCCGCGAACTAGCCGGGCACAAGGTGGTACCGATTCTGGCCATGACAGCCAATGCCTTCGTGGAAGACCGCGAGAAATGCATGGCTCACGGCATGAATGACTTCATCACCAAGCCGATCGAACCCAGTGTGCTGTTCGAGAGCCTGCTCAGATGGTTGCCGCGTCCCGACACGGGGCGGCACAGCGAGGAAAATTCGCCTCCCATGGCCGTGCCCACGGCCCAGGACACCGCTCTGCTGGCGCACCTGACCGCCATCGGCGGACTCGATCTCGAGTCTGGCCTGAGGGCGACGCGAGGCAAACTGCCTACCTATGTGCGCTTGCTGAAGCAATTCATCGACAGCAGCCACGCCGACATCGCTCAGATGGAAGCCCTGGCGAACGAGAGCGCCTCCACCCTCGTGCGCAGATGTGCCCATCGGCTCAAGGGGGCGTGCGGCACCCTGGGCTTGACCGTCCTGCATACCCAGGCGGCACGGATCGAGATCGCCCTGCACGATGGGGCAGCGGGCGCGAGTGTCACCCCACTCGCGGCACGACTGCGCGACGACTTCGATACGCTCGCCGCAGCCGTTTCCAGGCTGCCGTGACCGTCCCCATTCAGATGGAATGAACAAGCCCGCGACCGCGGATGGAGAAGCTACTAACATGGGAGCCCTGTACTTGTCCGCTCGATGATCTGGTCACCGGCCGATTGCCAAGGGCGGCAGGCGTGATGGAAGAGCAACCATGAATCCTGTGACGACCGGGCCGAGCGAGCCGGCCAGCGAAATGAAGGCGACCGACATTACGTTGGATGTCGCCCGCGACATCCATTGGCGGCGGTCGCTCAAGACCCGCGTGACCCTCTTCACCCTGGCCATTTTTCTGGTCAGCATCTGGGCGCTGGCGTTCTACGCCAGCCGCATGCTGCGCGAGGATATGCAGCGCCAAATGGGCGACCAGCAATTCTCGACCGCGTCCTTCATGGCCACGGGAGTCAATTCCGAGTTGGATAGCCGCTTGCGCGTGCTGGAAAAAGTGGCCGGCATCATCAGCCCGGCGGTTCTGGCCAACCCGGCGGCCTTGCAAGAACTCATGGAACAACGCCTGATCCTTCAAGGCCGGTTCAACGACGGCGTCTTCGCCACCGGGAAAGACGGCATCGCGATCGCCGATGTTCCCCATTCTCCGAGGCGGATAGGCCACAATTTCATGGAGGTCGGCACCATCGCCACTGCCCTCGGGGAAGGGAAGGCGACGATCGGCCTGCCGGTCAAGGACAACAAATTGCTGGCTCGGGCGCTTTGCATGGCGGCGCCCATACGCGACGCCCAGGGCAGGGTGATCGGTGCCCTGGCAGGGGTGACCCGGCTTGGCGTGCCCAGTTTTCTGGATCAGATCACCGAACACCGCTACGGCAAGACCGGCGGTTACTTGCTGATCTCACCGAGGTACCGGCTGATCGTCACGGCCACCGACAAGAACCGTGTCATGGAGCAGCAACCCGATCTCGGCGTCAACCCGGTGATCGACCGGTTCCTGAAGGGCTTCGAGGGTTCCACCGTCATGACCAATCCGCTGGGCGAGGAAGTGCTGGTTTCGGCCAAGCATGTGCCCGCCGCGGGCTTGGTCATGTCGGTCGTTCTGCCCACGACCGAGGCCTTCGCCCCGATCCGCGCCATGCAGCAGCGCATGCTGCGGGTCACCATCTTCCTGACCTTGCTGGCGGGCGTATTGAGCTGGTGGATGTTGCGGCGCCAGTTGGCGCCCATGCTGGCCGCCGCGAGGGCCCTAGGCGCCCTGTCGCAGACCAACCAGCCCCCGCAACCCTTGCCCATCGCCAGGCCGGACGAAATCGGCGAGCTGATCGCCGGCTTCAACCGCCTGCTGGAAACTTTGAGGCAACGGGAAGCCGCCTTGAAGGAAAGCGAAATCCGATACCGCACGGTGGCGGACTTCACCTCGGACTGGGAGTACTGGGTCTTGCCGGACGGCACGTTCCGCTACATCTCCCCCTCCTGCGAACAGATTTGCGGCTACTCCGCGGGCGAGTTTTACGCCGACCCACAATTGCTGACGCGGATCATTCATCCAGAGGATCTGCCGTTATATCTGGATCACACCCACCATCTATCCGCCCAGGGCATACCGGAACCGCTGGATTTCCGGATATGCACCAAGGGCGGAGAGACCCACTGGATCGCCCATGTCTGCCGACCCATCCGTAGCCCCGCCGGGCAGGCACTCGGACTGCGCGCCACCAACCGCGACATCACCGAGCGCAAGCAGGCCGCGAACGCGCTGCAAGACAGCTACGAGGCCCTCCACAACATCCTTGTGACCACGCTCGACGGCTTCTGGCGCGTCGATGGCCAAGGCCATCTCATCGACGTCAACCCGGCTTATTGCCAGTTGTCCGGATACTCGCGCGACGAATTGCTGGGAATGCGCATCACCGATCTGGAAGCGGCGGAACGCTCCGCCGAGACGGCGTCGCGCATGCAGCGCATCATCAAAGGCGGCGGAGGACAGTTTGAAACCAGGCATCGCCGCAAGGACGGATCGATCTGGCACGTCGAAGTGAGCACCACGTACAGCGGAGTCGAGGGCGGACAGTTCTTCGTGTTTCTGCGCGACATCACCGAGCGCAAACTGGCCGCGGAAGAACTTGAAAAACACCGCAACAACCTCAGCGAGCTCGTGATCTCGCGCACCGCCGAACTCGCGCGAGCCAAGGAAGCCGCCGAAGCGGCCAACCTCGCCAAGAGCACTTTCCTGGCCAACATGAGCCACGAGATCCGCACCCCGATGAACGCCATCATCGGCCTGAACCACCTGATGCGGCGGGCCGGGGCGACACCGGAACAGGCCGCGCGACTGGACAAAGTCGACAGTGCCGGACGGCACCTGCTGTCCATCATCAACGACATTCTCGATCTCTCCAAGATCGAGGCCGGCAAGCTACAACTGGAGCACGCCGACTTCCACCTCTCCGCCATCCTCGACAATGTCGGCTCCATCCTTTCCGAGGCCGCGCGAGACAAAGGGCTCCGTATCGAGGTCGACACCGATGCCGTTCCCATGTGGCTGCGCGGCGACCCGACGCGACTGCGCCAGGCGCTGATCAATCTGGGTGGCAATGCCGTCAAATTCACCGAAAAGGGCTGCATTGCCCTGCACGCAAAACTGCTGAAGAACAGCGGAGAGGAATTGCTGGTGTGCTTCGAAGTCACAGATACCGGTGTCGGCATCGATCCAGAGAAGACCACCCTGCTATTTCAGGCCTTCGAGCAGGCCGACACCTCGACCACGCGCAAGTATGGCGGCACGGGTCTCGGACTCGCCATCACCCGGCGCTTGGCGCAGTTGATGGGCGGGGAAGTCGGCGTCGAGAGTACGCTGGGGGTGGGCAGCACGTTCTGGTTCACCGCTCGCCTGCAACACGGCCAAGGCAGCATGCCCACCGTGTCGGCCACGACCTCGGCCGATGTCGAAGCCCGCTTGCGTCAGCACCACGGCGGCGCCCGACTCTTGCTGGCGGAAGACAACGAGATCAACAGCGAAGTGGCCGTGGAACTGCTGCATGGTGTGGGCCTCGTCGTCGATGTCGCCGTGGACGGCCGTGAGGCCGTGGCCAAGGCGCAATCCCATCCCTACGAGCTGATCCTGATGGACATGCAGATGCCCAATATGGACGGGCTGGAAGCCACCCGCGTCATCCGCACCCTACCGGGTTGGGAGGCCAAACCGATCCTGGCGATGACGGCCAACGCCTTCGAGGAAGACCACCGCGCCTGCGAGGAGGCCGGCATGAATGACTTCGTCGCCAAGCCGGTGGAACCGGGTTTGCTCTATGCCGCCCTGCTGAAATGGTTGCCCGCGGCCATCGCTGCTCCCGCCGCCGCCGCGCCAGCCACGCCGCTTCCTCAGGTAGCCACGGCTACTGAAGGGGCGCTCGAAGCGGTCCTGACGCGACTGACCGGTGTGCCCGGCTTGAATGTGGCCCACGGACTGGTCTCGCTACGCGGCAAAGCGGAAAAATATGTGGACCTGCTGCGCCGTCTGGCCGAATCCCACGCAGACGACATGGCAAAACTGGCCGCCTGCCTGACCGCTGGCGACCACGCCCAGGCGCAGCGTCTGGCGCACACCCTCAAGGGCGCGGCGGCCACGCTGGGGGCCGATCACCTGGCCACCATGGCGGAGAGTCTGGAAGCAGTCTTGCGAGCGAACGCGACCCCAGACAGCGACGACGTCCACGCGAGCATGGAGGCCATCGACCTCGAACTGATCGCCCTGGCCGCGGCCCTGTCCCCGCCGACATGAACCGCGCCTTCACCGAGTTCGAAAGCGAGTGATGCCGTGGGGATGCGATACCGCCCCGAGGCCACTGCGCTCGTCATTTCTGGGCCACTTTACTGCCTATCGGGTAATGTTGCCGCCCACGCCATTCCGCTGAACCTGAAAACACGATGTTCCGTGTCATTTCTGTCTATCTCAACGGCATTCGCTCCGCCGCCAGTAAAGGCTTCTACCCATGGTTGGCCAGCCAGGATGCCAACGTGATCTGCCTCCAGGACTCAAGGCCCAGGCCCCTGACCTGAGTCTCGAGATGCTCAACCCACCCGGCTTCCACGGCTACTTTCACTACGCGGAGAAGAAGGGCTACAGCGGCGTCGGCATCTACTCGAAGAAACAGCCCGACCAGATCATCGAGGGCTTAAGCATCCCCGACATCGACGCCGAGGGGCGCCACATCGAGGCGGTGTTCGGCGACCTGTCCGTGGTGTCGCTCTACTTGCCTTCCGGCTCCTCCGGCGAGGAGCGTCAGGCCGCCAAGTTCGCCTTCATGGAACGCTTCCTGCCGCGTCTGGAGGCCCTGGCCACCTCCGGGCGCGAATTCATCCTCTGCGGCGACTGGAACATCGCCCATACCGAGCGCGACCTGAAGAACTGGAAGGACAACCGGAAGAACTCCGGTTGCCTGCCCGAGGAACGGGCCTGGATGAGCGACCTGTTCGACCGGATCGGCCTGGTGGATGTCTACCGCCGCATCTACCCCGAGCACGAAAACGAGGCCTACACGTGGTGGAGCAACCGCGGCCAGGCCTGGGCCAAGAGTGTAGGCTGGCGGATAGGCTAGTCGATGCAACCATTATCACAAATATTTTCACCACTCGATTTCATATTCCACTGTCAGTGGAGCATGGTCTGAAAATCGTTCAGCCTTGTAGACGGAGGCTGAGCGGGCGGTAGCTGCAATGAGACGGGTGGCGATTTGATAATCTATTCGCCAGCCTACGTTTTTGGCCCAGGCCTGGCCGCGATTCGACCACCACGTATAGCCCTCCCCTTCGTGGCCCGGGTAGAGGCTGCGGTAGACATCCACCCACCCTAGCCGGCTGAACAGGTCGCCGAGCCAGGCCCGCTCCTCGGGCAGGAAGCCGGAGTTGTTCCGGTTGCCCTTCCAGTTCTTCAGGTCCTTTTCCGTGTGGGCGATGTTCCAGTCGCCGCACAGGATCACCTCGCGCTCGGAGGCGGCAAGGGCCTCCAGCCGCGGCAGGAAGCGTTCCATGAAGCTGAACTTGGCGGCCTGGCGTTCCTCACCGGAGGAACCAGATGGCAGGTAGAGGGACACCACAGACAGGTTGTCGAACACGGCCTCGATGTAGCGGCCTTCGGCGTCGATATCGGGGATACCCAGGCCCTCGATGATCTGGTCTGGCTGCCGTTTCGAGTACAGGCCGACGCCGCTGTAGCCCTTTTTCCCCGCGTAGTGGAAGTAGCCGGTGAAGCCGGGCGGATTGAGCATCTCCAGGGAGATGTCTGGGGCCTGGGCCTTGAGTTCCTGGAGGCAGACCACATCGGCGTCCTGATGTTCGAGCCAGGCGTAGAAGCCCTTTTTGGCGGCGGAGCGGATGCCGTTCAGGTTGGCAGTGACGATGCGGCGCATGGATCAATCCAAAGAGTTGAATAGGTCGAACATTACCAGTGGTGGCTGAAAACCGCGTTCGGCCTGAAACACACCGCCCCTGACCGCCTCCGCCACCACGTCCGGCACCAGGCTGCCTTCCAGCCAACGCAGGATGCCGAGTTTGGATTCCGGGTCACACAGGCGGTTGAACACCATCACACGCAGCAGGCGCTCGGTATCGAACTGACGGCGATTGCGCAAGATGCGGCGGAAAGCGTCGGCGAA
>CAILNT010000038.1 GCA_903835655.1 uncultured Pseudomonadota bacterium
CCCTCGCAAAGCCTCCAGCCCCACCTTCGCCTTGAACTCAGGGGCATGTACCTTCCGCTTCTTCGCTTCGCTCATCGCTTCTCATTCCTTATGACTGAGCCAAGCTTAAACCGCTGTCTCAAAATCGGGGTCCACAATACCAAACCAATTTTCTGATCGGGCGTGGCGAGCTATTGACTCATGACATCAAAGGCCCAAAACGCAAGCCAGGCAAGGCCGAGGTGTATAGCTTCCAACAGGCCTCGTTGCGCTTGACGCCTCAGTTCTCAGAGACCTCAGCCGCGCTCGATAGCCTGCCATCGCATGCCTGTCCCGGCGATTTCGGCGTTGCGAGGCTGACGATGAACCCGAGCTATATCGCCCGGTCCTTCTTTCCGGTGGCAATGCTGCGCACGGTTGGTCTGGAGTCGGTTGGCAGTCGCACCGTGAGGGTGGAGCCGGAAGCCTGGACCAAGAAAGGGGCGCCGCAGGAATGTACGACGACCGAACTGTTCGTCGCGGGCAAGCGCCATGCGTTCCGCAATCTCAAGGATTGGACGAAGCAGATCGAGCCGGACTCTGATGAGGCGCTGGATCTGGCGCACATCGAGAAGTTCTCGGCATTTGCCCCGGAGCAACGTATCGCGAGCTACGGTAGCCGTAAGGACCACTTTTTCGAGGTCGGCCTTCATCTGCTTCCGGATGAAGACCGTCTGTTCGTACAGAGGGCGTTCGCGAAGTATGCCAAGGAGATGGAGGTCAAGATCCACAGCGATCTTGGCTTCACCGCCGGCAACCTGTGGTTCGTTCCGGTCGAAGGGAAGCACGCAAATATCAAGCGACTCTCCGAGTTTGTGTTCGTCCGCGTCATCCGGCCGATGCCAAAACTGCGGGGAATGCGGCCGGTGCAACGTGCGGCCGGCGTTTCGGTTAGCTGCAGTTTGCCGACGGAGCAGCCGCTGTCATCGGAACCAAAGGTTGCGATCCTCGATGGCGGTTTGCCGAAGCACCATGCAATCGGGCCGTGGCTGCGTTCCTATCGGGTGCTTGACGAGGACGCGGACGATGTTCCGGATGGCTTGGAACATGGCTTGGCCGTCACGTCGGCGTTCCTGTTCGGTCCGATCTCCCCGAATGGCGCCGCTGCTCGCCCATTCGCGTATGTTGATCACCTGCGGGTGCTCGATAAGGACGCAGATACGGAGGACCCGCTGGAGTTGTACCGCACGCTCGGGTTTGTCGAAGAAGTGCTGCTGTCGCGC
This sequence comes from uncultured Pseudomonadota bacterium, assembly GCA_903835655.1. Taxonomy (GTDB): domain Bacteria; phylum Pseudomonadota; class Gammaproteobacteria; order Burkholderiales; family Thiobacillaceae; genus PFJX01. The sequence goes on from CAILNT010000038.1 coordinate 1,242, forward strand.
CAGTACCAGTTCGTCAATCTGAGCCTTGGGCCCGATTTGCCCATCGAGGATACCGACGTTCACGCCTGGACGTCGGTCATTGACGATTTGCTGAGCGACGGCGACACCTTGATGACGGTCGCCATTGGCAACAACGGGGAAATGGACCGCCCCTCGGGCAACGCTCGCGTGCAGGTTCCATCGGACTGCGTCAACGCCGTCGCGGTCGGTGCCGCCAACGACACCGAGGCAAGCTGGGCCAGGGCTTCCTACAGCGCGATGGGCCCTGGTCGCAGCCCTGGCGTCGTCAAGCCGGACTTGATGGCCTTCGGCGGAGATGCCGGCAAGTATTTCCACGTACTCTCGCCGAGCAAGAAGCCGTTGCTTGCGCCGCAGTTGGGCACGAGCTTCGCGTCTCCTTATTTGCTGCGCAGTGCGGTTGCCATTCGTGCCATTCTGGGCGTCGAACTGACGCCGCTCGCGATTAAGGCGTTGCTGGTTCATGCAGCCGATCCGTCCAGCCATGACAAGCTCGAAGTGGGTTGGGGCAAGGTGCCGGAAGACCTGATGAGCATCATCACCTGCCCGGCTGGGGTGGCGCGCATTGTCTATCAGGGCGAACTGAAGCCAGGCAAGTACCTGCGCGCTATGCTGCCGCTGCCCGAAGGTGGCTTGAACGGCAACATCCGTCTTTCTGCGACCTTTTGCTATGCCTCGCCGACCGATCCGCAAGATGCGGCCGCTTATACCCGCGCCGGCCTGGAGATCGTGTTCCGGCCCAACGACGAGAAGATCAAGGATGGCAAGGCCAACGCCAATACGAAGGGCTTCTTCGATATGAAGAAGTATGCCACCGAGGAGGAGCGCCGCTCCGACATGGGTAAGTGGGAGACCGTCTTGCACGGCGCAAAAGGAATGCGTGGCAGCAGTCTCAACAATCCAGTCTTCGACATTCACTACAACGCACGCGAAGCCGGCGGTCGGGCAACCGGCGCTGAGAAGATTCGCTACGCATTGATCATTACTGTCGAGGCATCAAAGCACGTCGACCTCTACAACGACATTCTGCGTGCCTACGCGAAAACACTGGTGCCGATTCAGCCGCAAGTGTCGTTGCCGATCCGCCTCTGATGGCGCGGTGAGGGCGACATAGAGTTTTTCGGTATCGATTGAGCAATTTCATATCGGAGGCAGCGAATGCCGGAACCGCTTAAACGAAAAAGAAAGGACGGTACGCCATACGAGCGCCCTGCCGGAATCGAAGACTGGCTCAAGAAACTGGAAATAGTCGATGCCTCGGAGCGCCTTCGGCAATTTGCCACCCTGGGCAGGAAGAGTCCTGGATATGTGCCATCGGAGGTGCTGATCCACTTTCTCCGGCGGGCTTGGGCCGAAGGGATGCACGGAGATTTTGAGAAACATTTTCGAATTCTCATGAAACGGGTCGAGCAGTCGCTGTGCTCAGCCATCTCTGATGCACGCTTGGCTGGCGCCCGGGGCATCCGCGACGAGATCATGGGGCGATTTGCGGAGCGAATCGCCAAGGACTGCCGGGGGCGTGTTGGTCTGCTCGACTTCTACGAAGTCCACTTCGACCAGGCCTTTGCGGCGTTCCGAACGTCCGTGCTGCGCCAGATCGGGCCGTCAACCGTGGAGACGGTGCCCCTGGGTACGGACGAGGACGATGGTTTGGAGATTTCAGCGGAGGTAGAGGCAGCGGCCGCGGAGTTTCTGGGGGGAGACCCTGAAAAAATTGATGATCCGGCTTTCCGGTCGGCGCTGACCTCCGCGATTGACTCCCTGCCAGATGATCAAAAGCAAGTCATCGGGCTGCTGCTGCAAGGATTTCAGATCGACTCAAAGGATAAGGATGTCATGACCATCGCACGCATCCTGCAGTGTGACGAAAGGACGGTTCGCAACCGGCGCGATCGTGCCTGCAAGGCGCTCAAGATCATTCTTCAAGAGGAGAATGCACAATGATTGCCGAACAACCTCCGGATCGGAGCGAGGAAGAGGTTCTGCTTGCCTTTTCCGTTGAGCCGACACATGACCGAAAGACGTTGGAGCAATATCTGGCCGACTACCCCGAGCACGCGAAAGCTCTCATCGCCTGTTCGATTGAATTGATGGTGGATGCGACGCGCAGTGTCGAAACAGTGGCGACGTCGGACAACGCGGTGGATCGGGCTTGGCAGCGGTTTCAGTCTGTTGTGAGCCAACCTGAAGAAGCGTCGGTCATAAACCCGTTCGCCACGCTGAATCCAACCTCTTTCAAGTCATTGGCAAAGAAACTCGACATCAATAATTTGATGCTGATACGCCTGCGTGATCGCGCTATTGTTGCCGCTACGATTCCGCGCCATTTTGTTCAGAGGTTGGCGGCCGGGCTGGGGGCAACGACAGATGCCGTCATGGACTATCTGCGAAGTCCACCGGCCATGGTGTCAGGGCACAGCTTCCGCTCGACCGTGAAGCCCGCAGTGACCGAGCAAATCACCTTTGAAAAGGCCGTCGAGACTTCGCAGCTTACGCCCGACCAGCAGGAAGCCCTCAAGGCACTGCAGGACTAACCATGGATGCGACCGAAGCCGCTCGTCGGGAAGCAGAACGCGTCCATCGAGCAGCGGTCGCGACGGGCAGCGATCCCGGGAAGCTGCTCGACTTTGTCCGCCAAGAGGCAGCCCGGAGAGAACTGGACGTCTATGCCTTGCCAGTAGGGGATTCCCAACTGAAGGGCGGACGAGCGGTCTTCGATAGCCAGGCCGGGATCATTCTCTATGAAGACACGGGGTCCGAATTTGACCGCGCCTTCCTCATTGCCCATGAACTCGGGCATATCGTCCTGGAAGGCGGCACGCAGGACGTGGTGACGGAGCACGTCGAGCCGGACCGTTCTGTGGAGGACGCGCCGGTCGGTATCGAGAAAGTGCTGGACTACGGTGCGCGTGAGCGACGGGAAATTCGCATGGATCTTTTTGCGCGCGAATTCCTGCTGCCACGTTCTATGGTTCGCCATCTCCATCTGCAAGACGGATGTTCTTCAACAGACATTGCAGCGCGTCTTGGCGCACCATTGCAGGTGGTTCAGCAGCAGCTTCTGGATGCGCTGCTGCTCCCTGAGGAGTGCTCAGTCGAATCAGCTGCGATCTCTGTTGCAGCGCTGACCCCCGATCCGACTCAGATCGCAGCTTCAGAACATCGTAATGGCGCCTTCCAGCTGCAAGCGGGACCAGGCACGGGCAAGACGCGGACGCTTGTGCGCCGTATCGAGAGCCTGCTTGCCGAAGGTGTGGACCCCACAACCATCTTGGTTCTCACGTTCTCCAACAAGGCAGCCAATGAGCTGAGCGAGCGGCTTGCTGCAAGCAACCCGACGGCGGCCGCGGCGATGTGGATAGGTACGTTCCACGCCTTCGGCCTGGATATCGTTCGTCGGTTTCACGACAGGTTGGGGCTTCCGGCCGATCCACGCCTGATCGACAAGTCGGAAGCGATCGAGCTGCTTGAGGATGAACTGCCCCGGCTGCCGCTTCGCCACTATCGTAATCTGTGGGACCCGGCGCTCGATCTCAGCGACATGCTCAACGCGATATCGCGAGCCAAAGACGAGGTTGTCGATGCTGTTGGGTATCGCGCCCTGGCTCAGACCATGGCGGACAGCGCCGGACATGACGCGGAGGCCGTGATACGCGCGGAGAAGTGCCTGGAGGTCGCGCTGCTGTTCGAGACTTATGAGCGGCTGATGGCGGCGGGACAACTGATCGATTTCGGCGACCTGGTGGCGCAGCCTGTGCGGTTGGCCGAGTCCGACGGTGAAGTGAGGATGGCGTTGAAAGCGCGGCACCAGCATGTTCTCGTCGACGAGTACCAAGACGTCAACCGCGCATCCGTGCGGTTGCTGAAGGCAATTGTGGGTGAGGGAAGAAATCTCTGGGTTGTGGGCGACGCACGCCAATCCATTTATCGGTTTCGTGGCGCCTCAGCCACCAACATGGCGCAGTTCTCGTCAGATTTCCCCGATGCGCAGGTGCGCCAGCTCGGCGTCAACTATCGCTCGGGCCAAGAAGTCATCGAGTTATTCACGACTTTCTCGAGCACGATGAAGGCATCGATAGGGGCCTTGCCTCTGCACTTGGTGGCGGACCGCGGCGCTTTGCATGCCCGTCCAGAATTTCGCGTGGTCAAATCGACCGACGATGAAATATCGGCGGTGGCGGCTGCGATCCAGGAACAGCGTGACGCGGGTGTTGCATTTCGCAAGCAGGCGCTGCTCTGTGCGTCCAATGCTCGCCTTAGCGAAATTGCCGAAGGTCTGGAGGCAAGAGGGATTCCGGTATTGCACCTGGGCAGCCTCTTTGAACGTTCGGAGATCAAGGATCTGCTGGCTTTGCTATCGATGCTGTCGGACCCACATGCGGTCGGTCTGGTTAGGGCCGTCACCATGCCCTCGCAAGAGATGCCGTTACAGGACGTGATGCACATCATCGGACATCTCAGGGAAAACAACGCAGGCCCCCTCGACTGGCGGCAGGTTGGCGCGAAGCTGCCGAACCTTGCAGCGGCGAGCCAGGCTGCGCTGGCACAAGTCGCTGACCTCTTTGCTGGCCTGAATTCAACGGGCAACCCTTGGACCATCCTGGTGACTTGGGTGATCGATCGGCTGGGCATGGCGAGAACCCTGTATTTGGCGGACGATCCCCAAAGCTGGATGAAGGGGCTGGCGCTTTGGCAATTCCTGAACTTCTGCCGCCGCCAGCCGCGGGGAGCCGGAATTCCGAGCGTGCGCCTGCTTGATCGGATTCGTCGTCTTCTTCTGCTTTCCGAGGATCGTGGTCTTCGGCAAATGCCGGCGGCCGCCGAAGGGATCGATGCGGTACGCCTGATGACGATCCACGCCAGCAAAGGACTTGAGTTCGACATCGTGCATATACCCGGCATGGTGACGTCAGGGTTGCCGCGCAACAATATCGCGCCGCGCTGCGTGCCTCCGGACGGATTGATTCACGGTTCGCAGGGCTTGACCGGATTGGAGGCCGTCAAAGCAGGACACGACGAGGAAGAGGAGTGTCTGTTTTTCGTTGCGCTGTCGCGCGCGCGTGATCGGCTATTTCTCTATGCTTCCTCGGTTCAGTCCGATGGTAAGGCACGCAACTCTTCAAAATTCATTCCGGCAATCGATCATCTGTTGGTTCGTCCAGCCAGTCCGTCTCTGCGCAGCGACGTGGTGCGGCATGGAACGGCCATCGAGGTTGCTTGGGAGGACAAGCCGGTCTGGACCGAGAGCCAGGTCAACCTGTTTGAGAGATGCCCGCGCCGGTTTCTGTACACGCACGTGCTCAGGCTCGGCGGTCGTCGCACGGAAACAGCCTTCATGAAGATGCACAACGTCGTCAGCGACGTGTTCGAGTGGCTCAAATCGGATCATGAGACGACGACGCCGAGCCATGCCGAACTCGATGCGCGTTTTGATGAAGTTTGGCTATCAAAGGGTGCTGTGGACCATGGCTATGCGGACGACTACCGGCGGATCGGTCGTCGCCTGGTTGACTACCTCATCGAAACCCGAAGCAACGGCATCCGCTCCCCGATCGTGCCACTCTCGCTGGGGTGGGCCGAAGGCGACATCTTCGTCAGGCCGGATAGCGTGGCCCGTGGCGACCGGGGACAGGTCGTGGTGGGGAGGGTCAAGAGTGGCAAACCGCGATCGAATGCCTTTGACGATATCGAATACACGATCCTTCATCTCGCCGCTGTGCAAGCTTACGGCGGTCAGGCGCAGGTCGAAGTGACGTTCCTGACCAGTGAAACCACTGTGCCCATGTCGATCTCGGCAAGGAAACTGGAGACGCGGCGACAGAAAATTCAGGGCATTGTGCAAAGTGTCCGCTCCGGCCAATTCCCGCCCAAGGCAGAGCCGCGCACCTGTCCGCGCTGCCCAAGCTTCTTCATCTGTGGCGATCTCCCAGATGGCGCCGTCACCGTAAGAAAGTTGTAGGCGCCTTTCCGGTTCTGAGTTGCTCTGCGATTGACTGACTGAAGGCCAGAAACCTGCACTCCCGCAGCGGCCGACAGAGAGGCAATCAAATGCAAACTGCTACAACTGCCGGCGATGGCCGGATTCAGGACGAAGGTGCTGGTGGCGCAACCCACCACATCATCGAAGTCGCCGATCAAACCTTGACGTATCGACAGGTTCAAATCGAACACCTCACCCCCACTGGCGCACAACTCGCCGTCGCCGCCGGCTTCAAGTCGGCGGATGATGTCAGCGTGCTACAGGTCTTGCCGAACGGTGAACTGGAGGACGTTCGCCCGGCAGAGACCGTGCATCTGCACCGGACAGATCGGCGCTTCGTCATCGTCGAGAGCGATCGCGCCTATCGACTGACGATCGATGGCCAGCGCTTCGACTGGCCCTGCCGAATCGTCTCGGGAGGGTTCCTACGCAAGCTTGGACAGGTGCCCGCCGACAAGGCGATCCATTTCGAACGGCAAGATCAGCCGGATCGCATCTTGGGTGACCACGATCTCGTCGACCTCGACGGGGCGGGCGTCGAGGCATTTGTCAGCCGCAAGCTCGTGTGGAAGCTGAATGTTCAGGGCGTCTTGCTGGAGCTTCACGCGCCGACGATTATGGTGCGCGAGGCGCTGATCCTGGCTGGATTCAACCCCGATCAGGGCTGGCAGATCTTCCTCAAGGTCGCAGGACACCCGAAGCAGCCAGTACAGCTCGCCACCGAGATCGATCTGCGCACGCCGGGCATCGAGAAGCTCCGGCTCACCCCGAAGGATGTCAACAACGGCGAGGGACCGGCGAACCTCTGCCGGGCCTTCTCTCTGCTTGACATCGACGAAGCATATCTCGATCGGCTCGGCATGCGATGGGAAACCATCGTTGAGGACAATCGGCGCTGGCTTCTTCTCCACGAGTACCAACTGCCGACTGGCTATACCGTAGCCCATACCAAACTGGCGTTGGAGATTCCGCCGACCTATCCGGGCGCGCAGATTTACGGCTTCTACGCCTATCCGCCGCTCGCGTTGGCTAACGGGAGGGCAATCGAGAGCACCCAGCTTCGGGGCGTCCTGCTCGGCGTCGAGTTTCACGGCTGGTCTCGGAATCGCGGCCCGGCGGCGCCCTGGAATTCCGCCACGGACAACGTGGTGACCCAGCTCGCGCTGGTGGATGCGGCCCTTGTCAAGGAGATCGGTGAATGATCCCCGAGACCACTCTGGCTTTCAGCGGTGTCCTGCATGCCGAGGTGAAAGGCCACCTTTTTCCACCGGACGGGCTGGAAGCAGCGGCCATTCTGATTTGCACACGCACGCCGGGCTTACGACTTCGCCTGCTGGTTCGGGACGTCATCTTTGTGCCGCATGCTGCCTGCAAGCGCCGCGAGCGCGATGCCATCACTTGGCCCGGGGAATACCTGGAACAGGCTATCGATGTTGCGGAGCCGGCTGGCTGTGCTCTGGTTCTTATCCATTCGCATCCCGGTGGTCTCTTCGGCTTCTCGGTCGCGGATGACGAAAGCGATCAACGGGTGATTCCCAGCTTGTTCCAAGCTTTTGGCGCCGTCCATGGTTCGGCTGTCATGACGGCAGATGGAGCGGTTCGCGCACGGCTCTATGATCCCGGCCTGCAGGAGCAGCCGGTCGACCTCGTCACTATCTCCGGTGACGATCTGCGCTATTGGTGGGCGGATCAGGCGACCAACCACGGTCCCGAGGATCGGCCCATTGCGTTTACCAGCGGCATGGCGGCCGAGCTCGGCCGGCTTTCGGCCCTGGTGATTGGCGCTTCGGGAACGGGATCGATCGCCGGCGAACAGCTTGCCCGCCTGGGATTCGGCCGCGTTCGAGTGGTCGATTTCGATCGGCTCGAATCGAAGAACCTGAACCGGATTCTCAACTCAAGTCGTGCTGACGCCGATGCGAATCGCCTGAAGGTGGAGGTGTTTGCCGAAGCTGTGAATGGCTATCGCGGTGAAGGCGTCGCCATTGCGGTACCAGTATCAATCACGACGGGGGAAGCAGTGCTTGCGGCCGCAGACTGCGATGTCGTCTTCTGCTGCGTCGATACCCTTGAAGCCCGACATATTGCCGATCTGATCGCGGCTGCATTCCTGCTGCCGCTTTTCGATGTCGGCGTGGTGATTCCAGTGCGCAAGAAGGGTGACGCGTTCGCGGTTGCTGATGTGTGCGGGCGCATCGACTACGTTCAGCCCGGCGGATCAACCCTGCAGGATCGTGGCATCTACACGCCAGAGAGCTTGCGCGGCGAATACCTTCGCAAGGTGGCGCCCGAGGCACATCAACAAGAACTCGAAGCCGGTTATCTCAAGGGCCTCGTCGAGGAGGCGCCCGCGGTAATTACGCTAAACATGCGTGCAGCCTCCGCCTGCGTGAACGAGTTCATTGCGCGTGCGTATCCATTCCGGTTGGAGCCTAACCATCTCTATGCGCGTACGGAATTCAGCCTCGCGGCGTGCGAGGAAGATTACATCGCCGAGACCGCGTTCACACACGCGCCGAATCTCACTCTTGCGCGCGGCAATGCCGAGCCGCTGCTGGGCATGCCGATGCTCCGGGGAGCCGCGCAATGAGGTTCACGACAAAGGTGAGAAAGTGGTGGCGCAATACGCTGGAGCATTTTGCTCCACGACGACGGCTGCGCGTCATAAAGGGAGACAGCTTGCCCGCTCGACTGCCCAGACGGGACTTGGTCCTTGCGCGTGACGATGGCGAGGACTGGTGCGTGGGGATGCGCTGCCCGTGTGGCTGCGGGTATGCAATCGAGCTTTTGGTGGTTGCCGAGGCGAAGCCTCGCTGGGATGTTAAAGTCGACGGGAAGAGGGTGCCTACGCTGACACCGTCGGTCTGGCTGCAAAAAGGTTGCCGTTCACATTTCTGGGTTCGAGAAGGCCGCATCCACTGGTGCTAAACGGCGGTCTTGGTTCTCCTGACTGAAATGGCTTCAGCGATGAGCTTGTGCAGCAGCGTGACGGTAAAAATATCGGCTGAATAATCAGTAGAAACAATAAAATAAGCGAGTTGATCCCGACGCATGTTTGGGCGAATCTCGGCCACGCGCGGACGCACGTTGACGGTGTCGGCGATCGTCGGCGGAGCCGATAGATGCCGATAGACCTCGAAAGGTGCCATTTTTGAAAATCGCCCGGAAACCCGCGCCAATGCTGATGCCCTACAGATTGACGGTAAATTTGACGGTAAAAATCGCAGAGTCCGCCGTAGACGCTATACAGGTCAATGACTTAGAGGGTCCGTTGATGAACGAGTGGGAATAATTCTGCGTCTTTCATGGTCTATCGAGACCTATGGAAAGACGTATCTAAGCCGCGTGTACCGGGAGACAATTGCTCGATGTCGACGCCGTCGTACTGCAAACCGTAGCCAACTGTGATGTGGTCGGTGCTGTACAACCAGTCCGAGATATTGCGCGCCCACGTGCGGAAATCGGCGTTCTCAGGCATATGTGTTCTGAGCGCCGCTTCATTGGCTTTGACGAAGTCAAGCAGAGCGGCCGCGGCCTGCGCAGCGTCACCGGTCGCCCACGCGGGCAGCAACCCGGCGCGCGCGGACAGCAACAATTCACCGCGCCCCTTAAATGGGCCGTTGGTGCGCAAGTCCAGCAGACTTTCACCCTTGGCAGCCCATCGCTCTAAATCAACGATCCGCCGGACCGAAAACGACAGGTTCGACAACGAGCCGGCGGCCCCATCGATGCGCTCCTTGATGGGTGCGTAGCGATCTGCGAGTTCATGTTCTTCCTCGACGATGGCCTCGAAAATGGCGGCATACGCTGCGCGCCGCGCTTCGACCAGTGCACGGATGCGCTCGATCTGCTGTAGCACCTTGGTCAGCGCAGTCTCGGCCTTGGTGATTTTGTCCGACAGGGCGGTGAAGCGTTTTGCGTTCTGTGCGTCGACGCCCACCACCGTGCGGAGGCGGGCCAATTCACGCTCCAGCAATGAGAGAGACTGATCTGCGAGGTTCACGTCCATGGGAATCAGTACGATGGCCGGATCGGGATTTGCCTGAACCACCGGATCAGCTTTCGCAGAGCCCTGCCTGCAGTGCGGCGACCATAAGGGTCGCGTGCTTGGCTCGCTCTTCATTGTCTTTGGCGACCAGGGACTTTCGATCGGTTTTGTCCTTCTCGATTGCCCGCTTTTTCTCGTCACGGTCCTTCTCCAGCGTCTTGAGGCTGTCCTTCTTGACACGCTCGTCGGTGAGGTCGGCCGATGCCTTGGTCAGCGCCTGTTGTTGGCGCACCCGCTTTTGACGTGAGGTTTCAAGGCGAATGTCCAGCAATTCCTTGAACGAGTCGGCACCTTGACGATCTGTGAGCGGGTGGGCATTGAAGATCACACGTTCGATCTCCGCGACCAGGGCGTCATTCAACCCTTCCGCCGAGCAAAGCTGATCGACGAATTGCTGCGACAGGTACTGGACATACGGGCTGGCCAGCAATCCCTCCATGTCGGTTTGAGCTAGTTGATTGCTGGTCTTTTCGCCGGATGCCCATTGCAGTTTGGCTTCGCTGTCACCGAGGTGTTGTTTCGCTCGAAGGATGAACGATCGTTCGTTCAGGTGGGGGGAGAGAGCAAGACCACCTGCTGCAATCAGATCGGCAAGCGCTGTCTTGCCCGAGCCGCGCGCGCCGATCACGGCAACCAGCCCCGCGTTCAATTCGACGGCACCGTTCGCTATCCAGGGCGCGTTCGTGACGGACACTGAGTTGATCGTGTGGCTGTCGAGTGCGCCGCGCGGCGGCTCCGCGCCGATGAAAACGCGCTCTTCTGGTTCGATGCGGGTCTGACGTAGTGAGTCGAACGTCAGGTCACCCTTGATCCAGCAGCGTCGGTCGCCGTCTGGCTGCCCGGCTTTGTCGAGCGAATGCGCATCCGAGTCATGCAGGCAGGGTTTGCATCCGTTGTACTGGCTTTCGAGTTCTTGGACCGAGGCTGATTCCTTTCCCAGCCAGAACCGGATTTACTTGGGATTGGCGCTGAAGACAATGTGGGCCAGGCCCTCGACGTTCTTGCGCTGTGCGGCAAACGAAGCTGTGGCGTCGCGCAGACCCGAGGTCCCGTCCTTTTCACCACCGGCGACGGCGATTAGGGTGTTCTTCTTGATCCACTCGTTTTTCGACCATGCCTGCTTGAGTTGGTCGAAATTCACCTTGAACTGGTTGGCGCCTTCGGACCGTGCCGCCTCGTCGCCCATCAACTCCGGTTTGTGGGCACGGCCAAGGCGGATGAGGTCGCTGCGTTGGCAGCGATAGGGTTCTCCCAGGTAGGAGAACTCGAATTCCAGCAGGAAGCGCTTAATGCGCTCGACGTGGTCGGCATCATGAGGCGAGAAGAGCAGGTGGATGTTGACTGCCGATGCCTTCGTGGTTTCGATGCCCAGCCGCAGTTCGACATTAGGGAAGATCAGGCCGACGCCGGCCATGCGACCTTGCCGCTGCTGGTCGACGACTTGCTCGTAATGTTCGATGCCGAAATAGTCGGTGATGCCCAAGGCTCGAATTGGCGGGTCCGATGCCTCGACGGCACCGAGAAATGCTTCCCAAGAAGCCGGGCCTCCGTACTGGTTGTTCAGGGCCGTGCCCGGCGTGTGGATGTGGGGATCCCAGCGATGCCAGATCGAACCTCGCTTGCTTTGCACCTCGAATGCGTCGGCCATTGTGGAGCCCCCTTCGTTTTCCTTGTGCAGACGGATGCGCTCGTTTGCGCTGCGTCTGCACGATCGCAATCGCATGGTTGATATGCGAGATCAGGTTGTATTGTGCCTAAAATATCGTGCGTTATTAGCGTTTCTGCCTACTTAGACAAGCTTTTATTGCCTTATAACGCTTGTGTTGTTTGTATCATTCGCCTAATATACAAGGCATTTACCGGGAGTAATGCCTAATCCTATGAGCAAATTCGTGATGCCGATGCAAGCCACCGAGCGGGTCGCCCAACTGGGCCAACGCATCCGGGTCGCGCGGATTCGGCGTGGCTGGTCGGTCGCCGATCTCGCCGGCAAGGCTGGCATCAACCGCAATACCCTCACCGCGCTGGAACTTGGCAAGACAGGCACGGCGGTCGGCGTGTGCTTCACCGTCCTATGGGCGCTAGGCGTAGACAAGTCACTGGACGCCGTTGCCGATCCTGACACCGATCTGCACGGCAAAGCGCTCGAAGCTTCTCGCCGCCCCACGCGGGCAGGCAAGCCCAGGAAGGCCAGCGACGACTATGACTTCTGAGCGCGAAGCCTATGTCTACATCCAACTCCCCGGTACCCTGGAGACGGTAACGGCGGCGCTGCTCAGGGTGCAGACGCTACCCGATGGCACGCAGATCGGGCGCTTTCGTTATGGCGACCGCTATCTTCAGCGGCAAGAGGCGGTTGCACTCGATCCGTTCCAGTTGCCCCTGGCGAAAAAGGTCTTCGAGTTCACCCAGCTCAAAGGCATCCCGGGGGCAGTGCGAGACGCCGGCCCCGATGCCTGGGGGCGGCGCGTGATCGAGCACAAGCTCGAACGCAGCGCGGCAGATCTTCAAGAGATCGACTACTTGCTGCATGGACCCCAGGACGGCGCTGGCTACCTGAGCTTCGGGCTGAAAGCCGAGCCGCCAGCGCCCAAACGCCAGTACAACCGCACACACCAGTTGGCCGAACTGATCACAGCCACGCAAGCGATCGAGGAGGGGAGGCAGGTCGACGCGCATCTGCTCGAACAACTCGATCCCGGCACCAGCATGGGCGGTGCGCGACCAAAAGCCACGATTGAGGACGCGCAAAATCTTTGGCTCGGCAAGTTTCCCGCCAAAGATGACCGCTGCAATCTTCAGCGTATCGAATTCGCGACGCTCGATCTTGCGCGAGGTTGCGGCCTGAACGTCACCCAGGAGCGGTTGCAGACGGTCGGCGACAGCGATGTACTCATGCTGCAGCGCTTCGACCGAGACTACACCGACAAGGGCTATCTGCGCTTCGGTCTCGTTAGTGGACTGACCGTACTTGATTGCGGCGACAGCTATCTGGACAGGGAACGCTGGTCGTACCCGCTATTGGCCGACAACCTGCGCCGCTGGTCCGACAATCCGGAAGCCGACTGCGCCGAGTTGTTCAGGCGTATGGTTTTCAACGCCGCGGTGACCAACAACGATGATCACCCACGCAACCACGCCCTGCTGCGCAGACAGAAGGGATGGCGACTGTCGCCGGCCTACGACCTGGTGCCCACACCCGCGGTCAGCCTGGAGCGGCGCGACTTGGCGTTGACCGTCGGCAATAACGGCCGCACGGCCAGCATCTACAACCTGCTGTCGCAAGCGGGCCGCTTCGGGTTGTCGGCGGAAGACGCACGCGCGGAAATCGATCGGCTCGTCGATGTGGTCCGTCATTGGCGCGGCAATTTCTTTGCCTGCGGGGTGTCGGCCAAGGACATCGACTACATTGCTCCGGCCATCTTGCCTGATTGTTTTTTCTTTGAAAGGCGGCCGGATGAGTGAGGCAATCCTTTCAACTTAGCCACGCGCCATCAAGTTGTTGATTTGTAGGCATGTTTTAAGTAGGCGAAGGCATCGGTTCGGTTGATCTTGTGGCTTTTCGGAATCTGGCCGAGATCGGTGGCGTCGAGCACCGCCAGGGCATGGAGATTGTCGGCGAGCACCTTGGCTCCGAAGTCCTGTTGTGCGGCCAGCCAGGACAAGCC
>CAILNT010000039.1 GCA_903835655.1 uncultured Pseudomonadota bacterium
GGCGCCGGGGTTGTTTTCCGTGGAAGGGATCAGCGAGAGGACGCGCGCCGCCACTTCGTCCGAGTCGCCGTAAAGGATGGGGTTGTAGGTGTTCGAGAGATCCGGCTCACCGGGGTTGATGACGAGCAAATCATGGGAACGACCCGCCCACGCGCAGTAGGCATGGATGGTTTCCAGTTCCTCGATGTTGAGCTTGCCGTCGATGAAGATCAGACCGCCGCCGTTGATGATCTGCTGGAACATGAGCAGCCGGCCCAGGACGGTTTTCCCGACACCGGACTGACCCACGATGAAACCGTGCCGCATCAGATCCTCGTAGGGAAGGATGAGCGGTTTGCCGGTATCGGCCAGGTAGCCCACCAGCATCCCGTCGGCATGGCCCCCTGCCGGCGGCTCATAGGGCAGCCCGGAAGAACGCAGCTTCAGTTCCGACGTGAAGAGACCTTTCTCAGCCCACGGTTGCAGGGCTCGCGAGGCCAGCCAGAAGCCGCCCAATGCCGCGCCAGCGAAGCCACCTGCCAAGGACAAGCTGGTTGGCAGATGACCTGCCAGATAGGGATGGGTCGCGAACAGCCCCGCCGAAATGGCCGCCAGCGAGAGGGCATCCTGCGTGCCTCCCAGCCTCATCCGCTGAATATCCTTGAACGAAAGCATCGTTAATTTTGATATACCGTTGCATGTGTTTATAATTTACCACGGTAATCAAGAAGTCAGAAAGGTGCAGGATGGCAATGCCGGATTGGGCTCCATCGTTCACATTGAACGAGTTGTACGAGATCAGTGATGCGGTCATGCCCGTGTTGCGCGACTATCTGGAAGACGGGGATCCGGAACAGCATGAACTGCGATATGGCAGCGTTTCGACCCTGCTGGAAATCGTCAGAAAGCTGAACCTCAGCTTCTCGAAACACAGCGGTGTGACTCCGGGAAACGAGTTGCCTCCCTGGTTTCCGGAACTCGAACAACAGGTCCACCAGTTCCGGGAGCGAGCATTGGAGATGGCCCGTCAGGGCGCAATGCCGGAGTGCTACGCCTGGGATTACTGGGAAACGAAGGCGCTGGTCGCTGGTGTATCCGCAGAGCAAGCCGAATTGGGCCGCGCCGTCATGCGAGAACACTATCAACACGGCTGGTCGTCTTATGACGACGAGGTCTCTGTTCGTTCAGGAGATGAAATGCTCCGCCTGGCGCTCAGCGAGCCAGCCAGGTCAGCGGCTCGCTGGCAGTGGCTCCTCGATACAGATGGAGGAAAGCATGTTGCGCAGGCAGCCTGACCTGAATGTGCGGGTTGCCGCGAGACAGATTACTGACATGTTCGAACAATGAAGATCACCCTCGAAGCTTGGGCACACCACCAGTTCGACCCATCGCCCAAGATAGGTACCCTGCGTGCCTGGGCCGCCAGCGGCCAGATCGTCCCGGCACCAGTCAAGGTCGGACGCTTGTGGATGGTGGATGAGCACGCCGAATACACTCCGCTGCCACGACATCGGATACACACCGAAGGACTATCCGACCGCGCCTTGTCTATCCTCAAGGCGGCTTAAAATGGCCAACATGACCCGTCCCCGCCGCAAGGGCAACACCGACCTGCCCGACAACCTCTACCGTTACCACGACCCGCGCACGGATCGCACCTACTACCGTTATCGCGACCCGCGAACCGGCAAGTTTCACGGCCTCGGAACCAACCATGCACAGGCTGTCGCCGACGCCCTGGCGCTCAATGCCGCCATCCTGGTCACTTTACAGAGCGCCCGCATCGCCGCCATCGCAAAGCCTGTGCAGACCGCCAGCAGCCCGACCCTCGGCCGGGTCATCCTGCACCACCTGGAGCGCGCCGAGAAACTGCACGAACGTGGGCGCCTGGCTGACAACACCCTCAAGGCCAAACGCAGCCACGGCGAAGCTTGGCGCCAGCGACTTGGGAGCCGCCCCATCGCGGATATCGGTGTGCGTGATATCGCAGAAGCTCTCGCCGGCTACATCGACCAAGGCAAGGAACGCGCCGCCCAGGCCCTACGCAGTGAGGCCATCGAAATCTGGAAGACCGCACTCAGCGAAGGCTGGGTGGACGACAACCCCGCAGCCAAGACCCGAGCCATCACCCCGGAAATCAAGCGCGCCCGTCTCACCTTTGAAGTGTTCCAGGCAATCTACCAGCAGACTGAAAATACCTGGCTGAAAAACGCGATGGCGCTGGCCCTACTCACTGGACAGAGGCGCGAAGACATCGTGCTCGCTCGATTCTCTGAGATCCACGATGGCGGATGGTGGTGCGTGCAGAAGAAAACAGGATCACGCGTCTTCCTGCCCCTGGAACTGCGCCTGGATGTCTTCGGACAGAGCCTGGAAGAAGTGGTGCGTCAGTGCCGCTCGACCAGCATCCTGAGCCGCCACATCATCCACCAGACACACCCACGCGGAAACAGCCCGGTCGGCAGTCCGATCTGGAAAGACACCCTCACCAAAGCCTTCCATGCCGAAATGCTGACTCTTGGGAATGACTGGGAGGGCAAGCAACCCCCGACCTTCCACGAACTCCGTAGCCTGGCGGAACGCCTCTACGCAGCCCAGGGCAATGTGAATACCCAAACCTTGCTCGGCCATCGTGATCCACGCTCAACCGCGCTCTACAAAGACACACGCGGGGCGGAGTGGGTGATGGTCAAAGTAGGCTAGTTTCTTCAGCAAAACTCATCTGCAACTATTTGATTTTGTACGACTAGAAACACCGGTTATTGATTGAACTTTGGATGTGAAAAACAAAGGTAACCACATGATTTCAAGAGATAAAGTGTCCGTTTTATTTATCTGCATGGGTAATATCTGTCGTTCCCCCACCGCCGAGGGCGTGCTGCGGAGCAAAGCTACGTCCCGCATTGGGATGCACAGCTCGCAGAAATCAAAGTCAGATACGCAACTGAAAACGACCTGAGAGAATACAGCAAGCA
>CAILNT010000040.1 GCA_903835655.1 uncultured Pseudomonadota bacterium
CTGCCCCTTCTGCGAATCCCGCCGCGCCGAACACGTGCGCGAGATCCTGGGCATGAACGCGGTTGAAGGCGGCGTGCTGCTCACCGACGGCTATGCCGCCTACGAGCGTTATGCCGAGATCACCGGCTTGACCCATGCGCAGTGCTGGGCACATACCCGGCGCAAGTTCTTCGAGGTCCAGGACGTCGAACCCGAGGCGGCGACCGAGGCGCTGGACCAGATCGGCGCGATCTACGCCATCGAAACCTATATCCGCGAGCAGGCGTTGAAAGGCGAGAAGAAACGAGACTATCGGCTGATGCACGCCAAACCCCTGGTCGAACGCTTCTTCGACTGGGTGAAACAGCGCTTCCAGGATCAGGGCCTGTTGCCCAAGAGCCCGTTCACCGCCGCACTCGCCTATGCGCGCGAGCGAAGATTCGGGCTGGAGGTCTTCCTCACCGACCCGGACGTCCCCATCGACACCAACCACCTGGAACGGGCGCTGCGCGTCATTCCCATGGGTCGAAAATCGTGGATGTTCAGTTGGACCGAACTCGGCGCCAAGCACGTCGGCATCCTGCAAAGCCTGATTGTCACCTGCCGCCTGCACGGCATCGATCCCTACGACTACCTGGTCGATGTCCTGCAACGCGTCGCCACCCACCCCGCGGCACGGGTTCACGAGCTCACGCCGAGACTGTGGAAAACCCGCTTCGCCGCCAACCCGATGCGCTCGGACCTCTACAACAAACGCTGATCGGGAAAACCGGCCCGGCAACCTGCGTTTTGCGGCCCTACCTTGCTCCGCGGCGCATACCGCCGTGACGCCACGCGTCCGCATTCGCCCGCTGAATACGCGATCCCCCGCCACACGGCTTGGCACCCGCCACTGACACCGGTAATCCAGCAACCCCATCCCAAGCCCCCCTTCATCGATGGGATGCATTCTCCTCAGCCGGACAAAATTGGGAAGTACGCCGCAGGCTTACCGGTTACCTCATAGGCCAGGATGTCAGTGTCGCGGTAGCGTACCTGGCCCCGGAGCTTCAGGAAAACTGGGCCAATTCCCTCAGAGCGCCAGCGCTCCAGGGTTGATTCACTGAGCTGCCAGCGCTGAGCCAGTTCGGTTTGGGAGATGCATCGCCCGTCCATGTTGGTGTCCTTCCGCAGGTGTTGTCAGGCCTCCATGAACGCGCTGTTTGCCATGGAAGCCAAGCGGAACTCGCCAAATAGTCGTGGTGAATGACCTTATTTGCCTAGAGTGCTGAATACGCGCAGCAGCCGATGCCCCTCAAGTTCGGCTTGGCTCAGCAGCTGATTCCAATCGTCAGGCGGGTGGCCGCTCTCGAGCATTTTTCGAAAGACGCGGTAGGCATCATCGCTGCTTTCGTAGGCTCGCTTGGTGTCGTCATCGTTGACCCAGGCGTAGACGATCATCTTGGCCGCAGCGTGGTACCGAAAAAACAAACGGTACTGTTGGAAGAATTTGGCGCGGAACCAGTGTTTTCGATCATCGCCAAGCGTGCCCCCCTGTCGGTATTCAGCACAGGTGGGGTCCTGAGGGATGACATCAAAAGCCAGGCGCGCAATGGCGGCCAGTCGCTTGGTGGCGTTTTTCTTGACGTAGCCAGTCGGGTCCTTTTTCTTGAGTGCCTCGACTTGCTCCACCAGGGCTTCGACCTGTGTTATGAACAGCGGGTGCGCAAACACCGTCCAGCCGTGGATAGCCAGAGGATCAGGCTTGGCGGCCTTCATTCATCGTCTTCCGACAACGGCGCATCCAGATCCACTTTCACCTCACCGACCAGCGACTGGACGCGCTGGACAAAAGGGCTGCTCACCGATTGCAGGCGCTCAGGATGGGTGGCGATGTCGTGGGCCAGGAAGCCCAAGAACTGGCCCAGCACCGTATCGTCAGCCTCTGCATCATTGGCGCGTGTCAGCACCACTTCGCCACTGGGGCGGATGACGTACTGGATCTTGTCGCGCTTACGCAGACGCAGTGCACGGCGAACCGTTTCTGGCACGGTGGTCTGGTAACGGTCGGTCAGCGTGGATTCGGCTTCAAGGGTGGTGGGCATGGCGTGCTCCTATGCGAGGTGTCTGATGCGGCCATGGTAATGCATTCGCCTTGTCGATGTCAATGCGATTGCATTGTCTGTCACATGTAACGAGCTAGATCCAACGGGCTTGCGGGGCGGACTGTGATGCCGAAGTTTTGGCTTTATGTGATTCGTAGTGGATAGCGCGTAGCCGTAGGGCGCTCGCTTGCGGACCGATGTGCCGGTAGCCGCAAACGGCAACCTCTCGCCGGGCAGGGGTATCACCTGGCCCCCTACCAAGCCATCGGCTAACAGGCGGGCCGACAACGACGTTTGCAGCGACCGCATCGTAACTCATCTCCTACACATGACTCTCGACGGTATGCGGGTGAGACGCATGGCCCTACCTACCCACTTGCCTCGCAACGTTATCGCGGTAGAGACACCCATTACTGGGCGCCCCCCGCACAGATCCGTACTTGCGGAACTCCCGCATACGGCTCCTACC
Source organism: uncultured Pseudomonadota bacterium (assembly GCA_903835655.1). Classification (GTDB taxonomy): domain Bacteria; phylum Pseudomonadota; class Gammaproteobacteria; order Burkholderiales; family Thiobacillaceae; genus PFJX01. Next base: position 2,533 of record CAILNT010000040.1, read on the forward strand.
TTGCCTGTTTGACGGCAAAGCTGTGCTCCGGCCATGGATGAAGGATCTTTTGGAGCGGGCAGCCAGTCGTACACCAGTCTCGATATTCGTCCCCACGTCAGTGGGGTTTTCTGGCAGCGTCGCTGGCTGCGTCGTCGAAGAGGTCGTAACCACAATTTCGTGACGCAGAAGCGGAACGAACATGCTCTGAGGTTCGTGGGTAAGGCATGGTAAGCGAAGTAGCCCTTGATCACAGGCCATACGCGCAGGAATACACGTGGGCGATGATGGGTCGCACGGCCTCCGCGGTTACCGCTGCGACAGTGAAATTGTTGCCGATCAAGCCGAGCCTCGTAGGCAAGGGGCATGAAACGGGGCATAAAAAACACAAAAGCCAGCTAACTTAGCTGGCTTTTGTGTTGTTGGCTCTGGTAAGCCTTTGAATCTATTGGTCGGGGCGAGAAGACTCGAACTTCCGACCCCCTGCACCCCATGCAGGTGCGCTACCAGGCTGCGCTACGCCCCGACTAGCCGCGCATTATAGGGATAATGTTGCTGGAGGTAAACAGGGGAATCCGGGAAACGCGTCTATTTCGCACACTCTCCGGTGCGCTAAAGACTTGACCATCGCGGCCGATATAGGCTTACGTCAACCTGACCGGCCATCATGTCACTTCCCCTGGAACGCGAAGAAATTCAGCGCATCACCGAAGAACTGGAAGTGATCATCGCCGCGCACCTGGCCTGGTTCAAGCAACTCAACCGTACCTTGGTGTGCGGCGGGCCAGTCAATCACCTCGACCTGGAAGACGACGCGCACCTGCGTTCTCCGTTCGGTCAGTGGTATTACAGCCAGGAGCCCTATGTGCTGGAGGGCACCCTGGATTTCCAGAGCCTGGGACTCACCCAGCAGTCCATGCATGGCAGCGCTCGCCTGGCGCTCTTGAGCATCCTCGATCAGCGCCGCCCGGCACCCGAGCTCTATGATCAGTGCATCGATCTGGCGCTGCGCGTCAACACCACCTTGCGCCGCCTGCAACTGGACATCATTGGCGAACTGCTCACCACGGACAGCCTGACCGGTTGCGCCTCCCGCCGCGGCATGATGATGCGGCTGCGCGAGGAGCAGGAACGCGCCTTGCGGATTCAGCGGCCTTGCTGTCTTTGTCTGCTTGATTTCGACCGCTTCAAGCGGGTCAACGATGATTTTGGCCACCCAGCGGGCGATGCCGTGCTGAGCCAGGGACTGAAATTTGCGACCGGTGTGCTGCGCAAATACGACTCTATCTACCGCTACGGCGGCGAGGAGTTCCTCATCTGCCTGCCCGGGACGCCGCTGAACGAGGCGGCTCTGGTGGTGGAACGCATACGCGCCGGCCTGGAGTGTCTGCCCATACGGTTGCCTAGCGGGGCCACGCTCTTCGTCACCGCGTCGTTCGGTGTTGCCGAAATGAACGCGCGTCTGCCGGTGGAGGAAAGCATCGCCAGCGCCGACATGGCCATGATCCGGGCCAAGGAAGAAGGCCGCAACCGGGTGGTGCTCTGGACATGAGGCCAGGCGAGGCTAAACTCGCCACTCGCCACTCGCCGCTCGCTACCGGGAATCTCTATCCTCTGCTTCGCCCCCTGCTGTTCCGGCTCGATCCGGAAAGCGCACACAACCTCACCCTCGCAGGCTTGCGCAGTCTGCATGCGGTCGGGCTGCTCAAACCCTTCCTCCCAGCGGTCGCCGCCGCGCCGCGCCGGGTCATGGGGCTGGATTTCCCGAATCCGCTGGGATTGGCCGCAGGTCTGGACAAGAACGGCGAAGCCATCGACGCGCTGGGTGCCTTTGGCTTTGGCTTTCTCGAACTGGGCGCGGTCACGCCGCGGCCGCAACCGGGCAATCCGAAACCGCGCCTCTTCCGGCTGCCGCAGGCCCAGGCCATCATCAACCGCATGGGGTTCAACAACCTCGGCGTGGACCACCTGCTGCGCCAACTGGAAGGCAGTCGCTTTTCGGGCATCGTCGGGGTCAACCTGGGCAAGAATGCGGATACACCCATAGAACGCGCCGCTGACGACTACCTGCTCCTGCTGGACAAGCTCTACGGCAAGGTTCATTTCGTGACGGTCAACATTTCTTCGCCCAACACAAAAAATCTGCGCGCCCTACAAGGTGGCGACGAACTGGACGCGCTGTTGACGGCCATCAAGGTGCGCCAGCAAAGCCTGACAGACCGCCATGGCGAGTACATGCCGATCGCGGTGAAGATCGCTCCCGATCTGACCGCAGCACAGATAGCGGATATGGCCGCGCTTTTTCGCCGTCACCGTATCGATGCGCTGATCGCCACCAACACCTCGCTGGCGCGTGCTGGCGTCGATCATCTGGCGCACGGGCAGGAGAGTGGGGGGCTCTCCGGCACGCCGCTTAAGGCGCAAGCCACCCAGGTCATCCGGGCTTTCCGCGCCGCCCTGGCCGGGGAGGTGCCTATCATCGGCGCTGGCGGTATCTTAAGCGGCGCCGACGCCCGCGAGAAACTCGACGCCGGTGCCGACCTGTTGCAGATCTACACCGGCCTGATCTACCGTGGCCCGGAACTGGTCAGGGAATGCGTCGAGGCGGCCGTGTCGCTGGGGTCCCGCTGACGGCCGACAGGTGGGCAAAGTTTGCTGGGAATATCCCCGTCGCATCGATCGACGCAACTTTATCTTGCGGTTGGTGCCCACCGTACTGCTTCGATCAGTCTCCAATGCTCAGGAGCGGGCCGGAGTCGGTGCGTTGCCGAATGCCCCGCGCATCTTTTTCGCGTAATCACGCATCTTCGGTGAGTGGGCAATCGCAACCTTGCGGTATTCCTGGATTTGGCTCAGTACCTTGGCGCTGACCTCGGGTGGAATGTAGGGCGGCTGCCCTGAACCGAACCGCGGTAAGTGATGCATGCCGGCCAGGATGAAGAACCAGTTCGTCGGACCAAACAGTGACAACCTACGGTTCAAGTCGGTGGTGGTAGGCACTTTTTCCTCCCACAACTCCAGCATGTTCGCCAAGTGGTCCGGGATTTTTACTTCCTGCGTATAGGCACGCCAGAACGGGGTGTCTCGTCTCTGCGACAAGGTGTAGTGGATGAGGATGAAATCGCGAAGTTCCGCGTAGAGTTCAGAGATATGCTCGTTGTACCGTGCCTGGCAGAGGCCCCGTGTGTTGGGGCTGGGCAGGTAATCGACGAATACCTGGAGGGCCTGTTCGACGAGGTAGATACCGGTCGACTCGAGCGGTTCGATGAAGCCCGAGGCCAAGCCCAACGCCAGACAGTTCTTCTCCCAGACCCGCGCATGGTGGCCGATCCTCATGGGGATGAGGCGCGGTTCCCTGAGCGCAGCCGCATCACCGTGATGCTGGCGCAGGGTGGCGATGGCCTGATCATCCGAGCAAAACGCGGACGAAAAGACATAACCGGAACCACGCCGCGATTGCAGATCGATTTCCCATATCCAGCCGGCGTCCTTGGCCGTGGATGTCGTGTAACTGCGCAGGGGTGCATCTTCGCTGTCATAGGCCACGGGGCATGCGACGGCCCGGTCGCAAAGCAGGGTATCCGAGAAGGATACCCAGGGTACTTGCAGTGCCCCTTCCAGCAAGAGGGAACGAAACCCGGTGCAATCCACGTAGAGATCCGCCTGATGCACGCTACCGTCTGCGAGTGTGATCTGCTTGATGCCTGCGTCGTCGACCTCGACATGCGTCACATTGCCGATGATGCGCTGCACGCCCCGCGCCATAGCCACCTCACACAACACCTTGGCGAGCAGTGTGGCGTCCAGGTGGTAGCCGTAGGGAATGGGGGCCTCGTAGGGAGGCGATGCCATCAACTTCGGCGACAGGTTGTGATCCATCAGCGCAGTCTGGACCACCGTGGCGTCGCACATCACCGCATCGGTCAAGCCACGTTGTTTCAGGTTGAGCCAATGCATGGTGGTCGGATAACCCTCCATGCCGATCGGTACATCGAAAGGGTGGTCGAAACGGTCCGTATCCGCACCCCCCCCATGGCGCCAACCGACGAACCTTATCCCGTTCTTCAAGGTGGCTTCGGTTTTTGCGAAGAGTGCCGCTTCTGGGATGTCCAGTACCCGCAACGTCTGGATGATCGTGGGCACGGTGGCTTCGCCGACGCCGATCGTTTCGATTTCATCGGATTCGATGAGGGTGATCTTTACCGGCGATTGTGTGTCGCGGCCTAGAACCCGTTGCAGATACGCGGCCGCCAGCCAACCTGCGGTGCCTCCACCCACGATGAGGATAGAACGATAGGGGATCATGGTGTCTCTTGAAGTTGAGTCAACGGGAGTAGGGGGTGACTTTCCCGATGAAGATGCGTTGCGTCAGCCTGGCCTGGTTTAGGGAACCGTCGCCGGCTACGTCGCTCATGGCGATGGAATGGAAGAAATTGCCGGGATACATGGCAAGCCGGTTGAATTTACCGGTGATGGTATGCAGATGCCCCCAGATGCCATCGTTGCCGATGGCATAGGTTTCCGGTTGGGTACGCTCACCCTCGGCATCCAGCCATTCGTGGTAGCGCTTGTATTCTTCCTCTGTGCGCAACGCCGCCAATCCGAGCGGTAGGTGGCGAAACATACTAGTGCCGATTTCCAGACCCGGGTTGAGATAGACGATACCGGCCATATCAACCGGGTCCACATGGGGGTGCTTCTGCATGGCGAGCATGTCACGCGCCCGAGTCGTGACCACGGAAAAATCGGAAACGATGTCCTGGGGTGAGCAGGTTACATCGCTCAGGAGTGTCACTAGGCGACAGATCTGTTCGGACAGGGGTGACAGTTCGTTCGGGTCTATGCCGCTGTGCAGTCCGGGGTAATAGGCCACCGAACTGTCGTAGCGACTCTGTAGCGCCAGTTCGCGTACGCCCATCGGATCGGCATAAAAGTCGTCCACGATGACTACAGGGCACCCTGCCGAGGTGGTTTCGAGGTGCAACCTCGCCGCAGGGTTGAGCCGGAAACGATGCGGTGTCACTTGTCGACTCGATTCCGCCGGCGACGCACCACCACACCCGCTGCGGCCGCTGCCCCGAACAGCGCCAGGGTATTCGGTTCGGGCACAGAGGTCGATGGTTGCGCTGATGGGTGGGTATTGGCCTGGACCGTCAATTGGGCCGACATGAGTTTGAATTGCCCCGCCGTGGCAGCAACGCTAGCGTCGAGCAGGCCGCCACCCTGAAGTTCGCCAAGAGCGGTGGCATCCAGCGTTAGGGATGCCGCGAGGGGGCCATAGGTGGCGTTGTAGACATCCCTTTCCTGGTTGTAATAGTAAGAAATCGGGGAACTACCGCCGCCGGACTGGTATTCGTAGTTGGGGGCCAAGTAGTTGCCGACATCGTGGAGCGTCAGGCTGTCAGAGCCGGAAGCGGCGTCTGTGCCGGCGGTGAGCGTCATGGTGTCGGTTACGTCGGTGAACACGACATCGCGGCTACGGGTGTAGATATAGTCGGTCGCGTAGCCTGTGGCATAAGCCGTTGCGTAGCCTGTGCCATAGCACGTAGACCAGCCCCAGGATCCACAACTGTAAGAATACGAGTAGGAATACGTGTAGGGATAGGTATAGGAATGGCTGGAGTAACCGGTTAGGTTGTAGCCACCATAAGGCTGGGGATTGGCGGCGCCGTAGCTCAGGTCCGACGTGCCATAGACCACCAGTGTGCCGGAAAGTACGTCTGCGTCGCTGACCCCGGCGCTCGTCAACAGTGAGGCCAGGTCGAAATGCAGGTTCGTGCTGTTGCCGGATAGCAGATCGCTAAGGGAGATGGTTTCGCTGATGTCTATGACCCCTGCTTGGGCGGGGGCGGGGGCGACGACGGCGACGGCCAGGGCCAAGGCTGCTTGCATCTTGCTATTTGACACTTTGTTTGATTTCTTCATGGTTGGCTCTTGAGTAGATAATGTGAATATTGACACGGACGGTAAGCCGTTAGCAGAAAGTTATTCGGCCATCACGTGCCAAACCCGTCAAGAATTTGGTCGATGTCGGCTTCGAGGATGTTGCTGGCCAGGTTGGCGTTTTGCAGCCAGGTGAACTTGAGCGGGTCGTCGTAGATCACAGCCCGCAGCCATTGTCGATCAGGGTGGCCTGCGTTGGCAGGGAGAAAGTCGTGGCCGTCATGGCGGACATCGGGCAGAGAAAAAGACGCTTGTTCATGTCCTGTCCAGATAGAGATATTCGGTGATGCGGAGCCTATTGCGCTAGTGACCATTGCTTCACACTAGGTCATTTTTCATATAAGCACGTTCCATGCCACCTGCGTGTATTCTGCAAATTAGTCGTTATTATTCAATGGTTTGATTGTTTGTTGCTATGCCAGCGTAGGTCTCGAATCGGGCTCTTCCCGTGCAAGTGTAAAAAACCTCGACACTTCGTAGTGTTATTTCTGCGCAGCAAGCAGGTGAAGTTCTTCCAAGGTGGGAAATCCCCTATACCTTTCGACATGGGTCACCCTGAAATCGGCAAACATGAGGCTGCCCGGTCGGGCCCGCACCAGGAAGGCCAAAAGGATGTCGGTTCAGCGAATTTCTGACCATCCGAAATCAGGACATCCCCTTCGCCATGGCGGCATTGGGCGTTTCCACACGATGAGCATCGGCTCGTTCTGGCCACGACAGATGAGCTACGAAGGCCGCTATTACTTCCCAAAGTGGGTGTCTGGTACTGATTCAGGCGCATCAATACGCGATGACTCAGAGTCCTCGCATCGTCAGCGATGCCGTAGGTGAAAACCCTGTGTAAAATTTTTCGATATTTTGGGGGATGTGCCTGGCAGAGAATCCGCCGCCCTAGATAATCACTGATACGCTCGACAGCAAATCGAAGGGTTGCCCCTGTTAGGCTGGCGGGATGGATTACACACTCGATCTCCCGGGCGGCGCCGATGCCGTCCTGCTGGGCCACGGCCTGTGCGGCAACCCGCTGGAACTGATCCATCTGGCCAAGCGCCTGAACCAGGTGGGCTATACGGTTCGGGTGCCGTTCATCCAGGGCTATGGCGTGTCCGGCAAGCTCACGCGCATCCGCGCCTATCGCGACTGGCTGGCCTCCTTCGAACAGGAATTCGACGATCTGCGCGGAAAACACCGCACGGTCAGCGTCGGCGGGCTATGCATAGGTGCGACCCTGTCGCTGGCGCTTGCTGCCAGGCGCGCGGCCCAGGTCGATGCCTTGTTGCTCATTTCCACCACGCTGTTCTACGATGGCTGGAATGTGCCCGTTACCCGCAAGCTCCTGCCCCTGGCCTATCTCCCGGGAATACGCCACTGGTACCGACATCGTGAGACCGCCCCCTATGGCATCAAGAACCTGCGCCTGCGCGAATGGATCGCCGACCAGATGCGCAGCACCGGGGTCTCGGCCGCTGGCGCCGCACATCTGCCGATGACGGCGATCTACCAGGCCCAGCGCCTGATCTGGAAGGCTCGCCGCACATTGCCCGCGGTCCAGGCGCCGACCCTGATCCTGCATGCCGTCGAGGATGATGTCGCCGGCCCGCGCAGCCCGCGCCATGTCCTGGCCAATATCGGCGCGAGCGATATCGAGCTGCGCTGGTTTCACGACAGCTACCACATGCTTACCATCGACAACGAAAAGGAAGACGTGGCTCGTGCCGCGATCGAATTTCTCAACACACGCACGGGTGACCCCCGGGCCAAGGAAGCCGCATGAACACGCTGGAAACGATCAAACAACACGCCGCCCAGGAATTCGAGGTGAAAAACGAGGAGGTCGACGTCGACGCGCCCTTCGAGCAAATCGGCATCGATTCGCTGGGGCTGGTCGAGTTCATTTTCGAACTGGAGGACAAGTTTGGCATCCGTCTCGATGCCAGCAAGGCGGAAGGACTCAAGACCCTGCGCGACCTGGCGAACCATATCGATGAACTCATCACGCAAAAAGCGACATGCGCCGAGTCGTCATAACCGGGGCAGGCATCGTTTCGCCCATCGGTCAGGATCTGGCTGGATTCGGTGAGGCCGTGATCGCTGGCCGTTCCGGCTTGCGCCTGCTGGCGGCGATGCCCGATGTCGGCCTGGAGCCCCTGGTGGTGGGTGCGGTGGACTTCGATACGGCGCGGCATTTCTCCCGTCCCCAGGCCAAACAACTCGATCGTGTGGCGCAATTCTCCCTGGTGGCTGCGCGCGAAGCGGTAACCCATGCCGGGTTGGAACTGACCGAGTCGGAACGGGACCGGGCCGGCATCTACTGGGGCACCGGCCTGGGAGGGGCAGGCACGCTGGAGGAGGGCTATATCCAGCTATATCGAGAGAAGACCGGTCGCATCCGCCCCCTGTCCGTGGTCATGGGCATGAACAATGCCGCCGCGGCTCAGATCAGCCTGGAAATGGGTTTGCGCGGCCCCTCGCAAACCATCTCCAATGCCTGTGCCTCGTCCGCGATGGCGATCGGCGAGGGCTTGCGCGCCATCCGCCGTGGCGACGCGGAGGTGGTCATCGCCGGAGGGGCGGAGGCGCTGCTCACCCCATCCGTAATGCGCGGCTGGCAGATGATGGGCACGCTGGCCCGGACCGATTCAACCGACCCCGCGCGCAGTTGCAAGCCCTTCGCCGCCGACCGCAGCGGTCTGGTCCTGGCCGAGGGCGCCGTGGCGCTGGTTCTCGAGGACGAAGAGCGGGCGCGCCGTCGCGGTGCCCCGATCCTGGCCGAACTGGCGGGCTATGGCAGTTCCAGCGATGCGGTCCATCTTTCCAGGCCAGACGCCGCCGGTCAGATCCGCGCCATGCGCGCCGCGCTCGCCGACGCACGATTGACCCCGACCGAGATCGGCTACGTCAACGCCCACGGTACGGCCACCGAAGTGGGCGACGCCATCGAGACCCAGGCGCTGCACGGGGTATTCGGCGACTCGGTTCCGCCAGTCAGTTCGACCAAGGCGGTACATGGGCACCTCATGGGCGCGGCCGGCGCGGTGGAATTTCTCGCCGGGATACTGGCCCTGCATCTGGAAGTCTTGCCGCCGACCGCTCACCTCGACCACCTCGACCCGGCTTGCGATCTCGACTATATCGCCGCCGGGGCGCGCGCAGCCAGAGGACTGGGCGCGATCCTGTCCAATTCTTTCGCCTTCGGTGGCAGCAACGCGGTCCTGGTCGCCCGACGCTACGCCTGATCGCCCATGCGCATTCTGGTCGTGGAAGACGACGCTCTGGTCGCCAGCGGCATCAAGGAAGGACTGAGCCTCGCCCGATTCACCGTCGATCTGGTCGGTCGGGCGGAACATGCCGTGGAGCAGATTCGCGCTGGCGAGGTCTTCGACCTGGCCATCGTCGACCTCGGCCTGCCCGGCATGGGTGGGCTGAGTCTCATCCGGCAGTTGCGGCAGTCCGGCGTTCAGTTGCCGATCCTGATCCTGACCGCGCGTGATAGCCTGGAAGATTGCGTTCAGGGGCTCGAGGTCGGCGCCGATGACTACATGACCAAGCCGTTTCGGCTGCCGGAGCTGGCCGCGCGGGTACGCGCCCTGGTCCGCCGCGCCAACTCGGTCGTCAGCGCCACCCTGAATTACGGCGCGCTCGAACTCGATACCGCCCGGCACAGCGCCACCCTGGCCGGAATGCCCCTGGAACTGACGCTGAGCGAATGGACCCTCCTGGAAATGATGGTCATGCTTACGCCCCAGGTGGCTTCCAAGGCCAGGCTGTTGCAGACCTTGTCGGGCTGGGATAAGGACATGAGCGCGAACGCCATCGAAGTGCATGTTTCACGGCTGCGCGCCAAACTCGCGGATTCCGGCATCTGCATCCGCACGGTGCGCGGCATCGGTTACCGCCTCGATGACCCCAAAGACTGAATCCTGGGCTAAATCCGGCATCCAGCGCAGCCTCCTCACCTGGTTGATCGGGCCGCTGTTTCTGGTGCTGATCCTCAGCCTGGCGAGCGACTACCATATCGCCCACAGCCGCGCGGACGAGGCTTTCGACCTGGCCATCGCCGACGCGGCCCAGGATATTGCCTCGCATCTGCGTTTCAACGAGGCATCCCTGCTCCTGGATCTGTCCCCGCAGGCTCAGGAAGTGCTGCGTTCCGACCGCTACGATGCGATCTACTTCGCGGTGTACGACGCGCGCGGTCGATTGATCGCCGGCAGTCCGGATCTGCCAGGTGCCGATATCCATGGCACGCAGGCCAGCGTATTTTTCGACGCGCGCTACCTGGGGAAAACCATCCGTGGCATCAACTATCGGGTCGTCAAGTCCGGGGCGAGCGCGGATATCCTCGTCGCGGAGACCATACACAAGCGCGAGATGGATTCGCAGGAGACCATGCTGGCGATGGTCGCACCCAACCTGCTGTTGATCTTCATCACGCTGCTGCTGATCTATTTCGGCATCCGCATCAGCCTGAAGCCGCTCGATGACCTGCGCCGCGAGATCGAGCACCGCTCACCCAATGACCTGGGCAATCTACAGACTGACTACGTCCCGGAAGAGGTTCTTCCCCTCGTGGCCTCCCTCAACCGACTATTCGGCCTGCTGCGCGAGTCCAGCGAAAATCAGCGCCGCTTCCTGGCCGATGCCGCACACCAGTTGCGCACCCCGTTGACCGGCTTGCAGACGCATCTCGATCTGCTGGGCATGAGCGAGCCGCCTCCCGGGAACCGGGAAACCCTGCGCCATATCGACGAGGCCACCGGGCGCATCACGCACCTGGTGAACCAGTTGTTGTTGCTGGCGCGCGCGGACCACACCGCCAGCTTTGGCCATATCCGGCGCCCGACCGACTTGGGGCGGGTGGTCGAGTCCTTGGTCTCTGGTTTCCTCGATCGCGCCATCGCCCGGGACATCGATCTGGGCTTTGAGGCTGAACCGGTCGAGATCTTTGCCGTGTCCTGGTTGCTGCGCGAGGCGTTGTCGAACCTGATCGACAATGCCTTGAATTACACCCAGGACGGGGGGCGCATCACGGTGCGGTCCGGGCGGGAACTCGGGCTGGCCTACCTGGAGGTGGAGGACAATGGCCCGGGTATCCCGTTCGAGGAGCGAGAACGCGTGTTCGAGCGATTTTATCGGCCGGCGAATGCCGTGCGGGAAGGCAGTGGCCTCGGCCTGGCGATCGTGCGGGAAATAGTACGTGTGCATGGCGGCCAGGTGGAAATTCTCGATCCCGTCGAGGGCAGTGGCACCCGCCTGCGCATGCGCTTCAAGGTTTCGCAGGCGTGACGCTTGTACGCTCCCATAATTGGGAACGGCCGAACAGAGACAGCCCGATATAACCGCGTACCGCCAGGTGTGCGCCCGCATCGACCAGCCTGGCCTGCGCCCGGTAGGTCATGCCGCTGTCCGGATCGAGTACCTCGCCGCCGCCGAAAGCATCCCCCATACGCCTCAATCCGGTGAGTATGGTCATGCCCAGGATAGGCTGATTGTGTCGCTCGCCCGGGCATAAGGCACAGAGCGGCGGAACCTTCGGGTCGAGCACGCGCACCACCTTGCCACTGTAAACCCCGTGACTGGCGTCGATCTGCACCAGTGCCGCGGGTTGCCCGGTCTGGTCGTCGATGCTGCGCCATACGCCGGCGATGTCCGCCGAGTCGTGGGCCAGCGCTTGTAAGGGCATGAGCAGGCAGAACAGGAAGGGGCGTGGCAGGAGGGGCATGTTTTCGTCTCTATCAGGTGCGGACACTATCGGTCGCCTCGCCAGGGAAGGGGAAGGCGATGCGCATTCTGACACCCTGTTTCGGATGCTCCAGGCTGACTTCTGCGCCGTGCCTGTGCGTGATCTCCCGGACGATGGCCAGCCCCAGGCCGGAGCTGCTGCCCTGGCTGCCGGGCAGCCGATAGAAGCGCTCGAACACGGATTCCCGCTCCCGTTCAGGGATGCCCGGGCCATCGTCCTCCACCAGCAGGAGGGGGCCCGTAGCCTTGGACGCGGGGCGCACGCACAGCGTGATGCGGCCACCGCCATAGCGTAGCGCGTTGTCGATCAGGTTGTTCACGATTTCCGCTAGCAACAGTGCGTCTGCACGTACCGGAACCGCCACCTCGGGGTCGTCGAATCCCAGGTCGGCGCCCTGGGCCAGGGCCTTCGGCACCCACTGCGCGCCGGCCTCCATGACGATGGCGCGCAGATCGGCGTGGGCAAACTGGGTGGCGGGCTGCGATTCGGCGCGCGCCAGCAGGAGCAACTGGTTGGACATGCGCGTGGTCCGGTCCAGCGCCGCCAGCGCCTGGCGCAGGGAGGCTACGTGGGCTTCCGGGTCGGATTCGCGTAGCGCCCGCTCGATCTGCACCTTGAGCGCGGCCAGCGGTGTCCGGGTCTGGTGCGCGGCATTGGCGATGAAACGGTTCTGTGCCTCGATGGAACGGGCCAGGCGGTCGAGCAGGCCGTTGATGGCCGCGGTGAAGGGCCTCAGTTCGCCGGGTACGGCGTCTTCCGGCAGGGGGGTGAGGTCATCCGGCCGGCGTGCGTGCACGGCCTGCTCCAGGTCGGAGATGGGCAACAAGCCGCGCCTGACACCGGAGCGTATGAGCAGGATCGCCAGCGTAATCAGCAACAACTGGGGCAGAACCACGGCGATCAGGATTTCGCCCGCCAGTCGGGTGCGCTTGTTCAGGGTTTCGGCCACGGTCACGAGCACCGTGGTGCCGGGCACGGCGAGGGTCACGCTGCGGACCGGCCTGGCCTTCACACGGCCATTCTGGAACAGCTCGACCGAGGCGTCCTTCATGCGTACCGGCGGCAATTCCTCGTTGCCCGCGAGCAGGCCGGAATGTGCGCTGTCGACCCGGAAGTAGATATTGTCCTGCGCATCCCAGACCAGCAGGTCGTGGGCCGGAGCGGGCAGGTCGACATGCACGCCGTGCCGATCCGAGACGACCTGCCGGGCCAGGGAAAGGGCGGTATCGAGCAGCCACTGGTCGTAGGTCTCCTCCGCGAATCGGCGCGCCACGTAGTAGCTCAGTGCCCCGCCGGCCAGACTCACCACGAGCATGGGGGCGAGGAGTCGGCGCATCAGGAGCGCGCGCAGGCTAGGCGCCATCCACGGCCTCGATCAGATAGCCGAATCCGCGCAGGGTGCGAATCGCGATGCCGCCGCCTTCGAGTTTTCGCCGCAACCGGTGGACGTGGACCTCGACCGCGGCCCCGGTCATTTCCTCGCCCCACTCGCACAAGCGCTCGGAAAGATGCTGTTTCGAGACTACATGGCCGGCGCGCTGCATCAGGATTTCCAGCAGACCGTATTCCCTGGAAGTGAGCTCCAGCGGCATGCCGCCCGACTCCACCCTGCGAGCCACCGTATCCAGGCTGACCGCGCCCAGGTTGAGGCGTGCCGCGGCGATTCCCTGGCTGCGCCGGATCAGGGCGCGCAGCCGGGCTTCCAGTTCCGGTAGGTCGAACGGCTTGGTGAGGTAGTCGTCGGCCCCCATATCCAGGCCGGTGACCCGTGTCCCCGCGCCGTCGCGGGCGGACAGGATCAACACGGGGATGTTCACGCCTCGGGCGCGCAGGCGCTTGAGCACGGCAAGGCCATCCATGTCGGGTAGATTCAGGTCGAGGATGATGGCGTCGTATTCCTGGGTCAGGAGCGCGGCCTGTGCCTGGCCGCCCAGGGTAAACCAGTCGAGGGCGAATCCCGACTGGCGCAGGGCGCCGACCAGGCCTTCGGCCAGTAGCGCGTCATCTTCCACCAACAGCAATCGCACGGCCCAACTCCACAAGGGGGAAGGCGGAGTTTGCCACGCGGGGCCGCTATTTCGACAGCACGAGGCGTGGATGAGCCGGTCGCTTGTCCCGCAGTAACCGCCATGGCCGCCCCGTAACAGGAAAGGCCGGCCATGTCGGTTCCCTCACTGATGGAACTACCAGCCAACCGACTAGGCCGCCAGAATACGTCGGCCAAGTCTCTGGCTGCCCCAGTCCCTCTCCCGCATGCGGGCGAGGGGAGCGTCGTGAGCCGCTGTGCGACTTTCATCGTAAGCGCTTCGCGAACAAGCCCTCGTGGACAGGTGGGAGCGGGCTTGCCCGCGATGACGACGCGACGAAAGCTTGGCGAAAGGCTGGTGACGCAGGATGCGTTTCACTTCCCCCATCGAACTCTGGCCATGAACCTGCCCCCACCCCCCCACGGCACCCACTCCGGTTTCCGCGAGGATGCCGCCAAGACCCCGAGCCCGCGAACCCTACGCCCGGCGGGGCTCTGGGCCTTGTTCTGCCTGCTGGCGCTGGGGATTTATCTGGGATGGCCGTACCTGCTGCCTCCGGCAGCGGTGGAGGCCAGCCAGGAGAAAAAATCGCAGGCGGGCGTTTTCCGCCCTAGCCGCGAACAGTGGGCCAGTCTCAAGGTCACCACGGTGAAACGGTTGCCGTTTCGCAGCACCTTGTCCACCGATGGCAATATCGCCTACAACGAGGACGCCACGAGCCAGGTGTTTTCGCCTTATACGGGCCGTGTCTGCCGTCTCATCGCCCGGCTAGGCGACGTGGTGGAGAAGGGCGCGCCGCTGATGGCCGTCGAAGCCGCGGAATTGGTCCAGGGGCAGAGCGATGTGGCTACGGCGCGCGCCACCCTCGACGCCGCGCGCGCGACCGAACAGCGTCAGCATGATCTCTACACGGCAGGCGCCGCGGCCCTCAAGGACTGGCGCCAGGCGCAGACCGATCTGGCGACCGCGGAAGCCACCACGGGTGCCGCGCGTGGCCGCCTGCACATCCTGGGCAAGAGCGATGCGGAAATCGACGCGCTGGAAAAATCGTCCACCGGCACGAGCGTGGCCCTGGTCAGCGCGCCCATACGCGGCACCGTCACACAGCGCCAGGTGAGCCTGGGCCAGTTCATCCAGAGCGCGGCTTCGGGAGCTTCCACCCCCCTGTTTGGCATCGGCGACCTGAGCACGGTGTGGCTGATGGCCAATGTGCGCGAGGGCGACGCGCCGGCGTTGCATGTCGGCCAGGATGCGCAGGTGACCGTACTGGCACTGCCCGGCAAGATATTCAAGGCGCGGATCGCCTGGGTCGGCCCCGGCGTCGACCCGGCCACCCACCGGCTTCCGGTACGCGCAGTGGTGCAGAATCCGGATGGCGAACTGAAGCCGCAGATGTTCGCGACCTTTTCCATCGCCACCAGCGCCGCAATCGAGGCGCCGGCCGTGCCACAGAGCGCCCTGGTCTTCGAGGGCGCGAGCACTCGCGCATTCGTGGTGGCCGCCGATGGCAGCATCGCCGCGCGCGAGGTGAAGATCGGCCGCAGCCATGACGGCATGGCCGAGGTCCTCTCCGGCCTGGCGGTGGGCGAACCGGTGGTGAGTGCCGGCACCCTGTTCATCGACCGTGCCGTGGGGAGCGATTGATGAACCGCATCGTCGAGTTCGCGCTGAAGCAGCGCAGTTTCATCCTCGTCCTGCTGCTGGCCATGCTCGCGGCCGGCGTGGTGAGCTTCATCCAGCTCAATATCGAGGCGTATCCGGATCCGGTGCCGCCCCTGGTCGATGTCATCGCCCAGAGCCCGGGCCTGTCCGCGGAAGAGATGGAGCGCTACGTCACCATCCCCGTCGAAGTCCAGATGGCGGGCATTCCCCATGTCACCGCGATCCGCACCATCTCCTTGTTTGGGCTGTCCGACCTCAAGCTTCAGTTCAGCTACGATTTCACCTACGAGCAGGCGGAGCAATGGGTCATCAACCGTCTGGCGCAGTTGCCGCCGCTGCCGGGGGGCGTGCAGCCGCAGATTTCGCCGTCGAGCCCGATCGGGGAAATCTATCGCTACCGCCTGGTCGGCCCGCCGGGCTATTCGGTGACCGATCTGAAGACCTTGCAGGACTGGGTGCTGGAGCGCCGCTTCAAGGCGATTCCCGGCGTCATCGACGTCAATGGCTGGGGGGGCAAGACCAAGACCTATGAGATCGGCGTCGACCTGAAGAAGCTCACCGCCAATGGCCTCACCCTGCCGCAGGTATTGCAGGCGCTGGGCAACAGCAACATCAACGTCGGCGGCCAGACGGTCAACATCGGCACCCAGGCTGCGGTGGTGCGTGGCATCGGTCAGATCCACAGCCTGGACGACATCCGCGCCACCATGCTGACCTCGAACAAGGGCGCGCCGGTGCTGATCGGCGATGTCGCCACGGTTAGCGTCGGCAACGCGCCGCGTATGGGCATTGCCGGCCACGACGACGACGACGATATCGTCCAGGGCATCGTCCTCATGCGCCGTAGCGCTCAGAGCATGCCGACCATCGCGCGGGTCCAGGCCGAAGTGGAAAAAATCAATGCCTCCAGCATCCTGCCGCCGGGCGTGCACCTGGAACGCATCTATGACCGTTCCGACCTGATCCACACCACCACCCACACCGTGCTGCACAACATGCTCTTCGGCATCGTGCTCATCTTCCTGCTGCAATGGGCCTTCCTGGGCAATCTGCGCAGCGCCTTCATCGTCGCCGCGACCATCCCCTTCGCCTTGTCGTTTGCCATCGCCCTCATGGTGGCGATGGGCGAGTCGGCCAATCTGCTTTCCGTCGGCGCCATCGATTTCGGCCTGGTGGTCGACGCCTCGGTCATCATGGTGGAAAACATCTTCCGTCATCTCGCGCAGAGCAAGTCGCAACGCCATGCCAGCGAACCGGCGCTGCACCGGCTACGCACCACCATCGGCCTGCAAGGCAAGTTCGGCACCATCGCCAACTCGGCCACCGAGGTCAACCAGGCGATCCTGTTCTCGGCGGCCATCATCATCGCCGGCTTCGTGCCCTTGTTCACGCTCTCGGGCATCGAGGGCCACATCTTCGGGCCCATGGCCAAGACCTACGCCTACGCGATCGCCGGCGGCCTCATCGCCACCTTCACGATCTCGCCGGCGCTCAGCGCTTTTCTGCTCGATCAGCACGAGCACGAGGAACATGAAACCTTCGTCTCCCGCTGGCTGCGTCGCTTCTATACGCCGGCGGTCGAGTTCGCGCTCACGCACCGCCGCCTGACCGTGGCCGGGGTCGTGGGCTTGCTGGCCGTGGCCTTCCTGGCCGCACACAACCTGGGGCTGGAATTTCTGCCCAAGCTGGAAGAAGGCAACCTCTGGATCCGCGCCTCGATGCCGGCTTCCATCTCCCTGGAGGCGGGGGACGCGCACGTCAACGCTATGCGCAGGCTGATCCAGGGCTTCCCCGAAGTCGAGACCGTCGTCTCCCAACATGGCCGCCCCGACGACGGCACGGACGCCACCGGCTTCTTCAACGCCGAGTTCTTCGTGCCGCTGAAACCCGCCACCGACTGGCCCAAGGGCATGGACAAGGAGAGGTTGACCCAGGCGATGACGAACGCCATGAGCGCAAAATTCCCCGGCGTGGAGTTCAATTTCTCCCAATACATCCAGGACAACGTCGAGGAGGCGGCCTCCGGGGTGAAGGGCGAGAATTCGATCAAGCTGTATGGCAATGATCTGGAGACGCTGGAGAAGACCGCGCAGAAGATCAAGGCGGTGATGCGGACCGTGCCTGGCGTGACCGACCTCGCGGTGTTCGAATCGCTGGGACAGCCCACCGTGCGCATCGACATCGACCGGGCGCGCGCCGCCCGTTACGGCCTGATGCCAGGCGATATCAATGCGACCATCCAGGCCGCCATCGGCGGCCAATCGGCCGGGGACCTCTATGAAAATGGCAGCGACCGCCATTTTCCCATGATGGTGAGGTTGGCGCCCGAAGACCGCGGCAGCACCGACGCCATCAAACGCATCACCGTGAGTGCCCAGAGCCCCAGCGGGGTAATCCAGGTGCCGCTGGCAGAAGTGGCCGATGTTCGTCTGGTTTCCGGCGCTTCCTTCATCTACCGGGAGCAGCAGGAACGCTATATCCCCATCAAGTTCAGCGTGCGTGGCCGCGACCTGGGCAGCGCCGTGCTCGAAGCCCGGAACAAGGTCGCTCAGCAGGTCAAGCTGCCCGGCGGCTATCGCCTGGAGTGGGTGGGCGAATTCGGGAATCTCGAAGAGGCGCTCTCCCGGCTGGAGGTGGTCGTGCCGATCAGCATCGGTTTGATCTGCCTCCTGCTCTACATGAATTTCGGCAATGTCCGGGATGTGCTGCTCGCCGCCAGTGTCATTCCCATGGCCTTGATCGGCGGCATCTTCGCGCTCTACCTCACCGGCACCCCCTTCAGTGTGTCGGCCGCCATCGGTTTCGTCGCGTTATTCGGCATCGCTGCGATGGACGGCATAATCGTCCTGTCCTATTTCAACCAGAACATCGATGTCGGCCATAGTCGTGCCGAGGCCATCCGCCGTACCTGCCAGGTGCAGATGCGCCCCGTGGTGATGACCTGTGTCGTCGCTTGCGTCGGCCTGGTGCCGGCCGCGCTCTCCAGCGGCA
The DNA here is from genome assembly GCA_903835655.1 of uncultured Pseudomonadota bacterium. GTDB lineage: Bacteria > Pseudomonadota > Gammaproteobacteria > Burkholderiales > Thiobacillaceae > PFJX01. Next base: position 20,878 of record CAILNT010000040.1, read on the forward strand.
TCGGCTCCCAAGTGCAAAAGCCCCTGGCGCTGGTCGTCGTCGGCGGCATCCTGCTGGCACCCGTATTGATCCTGATCGTGTTGCCGGTGTTGATCGACCTGTTCTCGCAACAGGGGCGCAAGCCGCCCGTGTCGCCCGAGGAAGGAGCCGGCTCATGAAGCGCGGCCTCCTTGCCCTGGTGGCTCTCCTCTCGGCGTGCAGTGCAGGCCCTGATTTTCATCGCCCGGAGCCGCCGCCCGTCCACGCCTATTCGACCCAGGCGAGTCCGGGTCAGAATCTCGTCCTGGGTGCCGCCATTCCAGCGAGGTGGTGGGAGGTATTCCACTCGCCCGAGTTGAATCAACTGGTGCGCCAGGCTCTGGCTGCCAATCCCAACATCGCCGCCGCGCGCGCCGCCTTGATAGTCGCCCAGGAGAACGTGGCGGCCCAGCGCAGTGGCTTCTGGCCCCAGGCCTCTGCCGGTTTCACGCCGACTCGGCAGGAAATTGGCGGGAACTTAAGTTCGCCGCTCTATTCCCCCGCCAACCCCTTCAGCCTGCATACGGCCCAGGTCAGCGTGTCCTATACACCCGACGTGTTCGGCGGCGCCAGGCGGCAGGTGGAGTCGGCCGAGGCCCAGGCCGAATTCCAGGGCTATGAACTGGAGGCCGCACGCCAGTCCCTGGCGGCCAATGTCGTGGTCGCCGCGGTGCAGGAGGCTTCCCTGCGCGGCCAGATCGCCGCCACCGAAGCCCTCATCGCCTTGCAGGAGAAGACGCTGGAAATCGCGCGGCGGCAGCTGGCCTTGGGCGCGATCAGTGACGCCGGAGTCGCGGCGCAAGAGGCGGTGCTGGCCCAGGACCACGCACTCCTGCCGTCACTGCGTAAACAACTGGCGCAGAACCGCGACCTGCTCACCGCCCTGGCCGGCGCATTTCCCGATCAGGAACTGGCAGCCACCTTCGATCTGGCGCATCTGGCGTTTCCCCAGGAATTGCCGCTGTCCCTGCCTTCCACTCTGGTGGAGCGGCGTCCCGACGTGCGCGCCGCCGAGGCCCTGGCGCATGCCACCTGCGCCCAGATCGGCGTGGCGGATGCCAACCGATTGCCGCAGTTCAGTATCGATGCGAACCTTGGCAGCGTGGCTACCCATCTGGCGGACCTGTTCAAGAGCGGCGGCGGCCTCTGGAGTCTGGCCGGCAACGTGACCCAGCCTCTCTTCGATGCCGGCGCACTCGGGCACCGCAAATCCGCGGCCGTCGCCGCCTTGGATCAGGTCCAGGCGCAGTATCGCGCCACCGTCGTCGCCGCCTTCCAGAATGTCGCGGACTGCCTGCATGCGCTGCAACAGGACGAGGAAACCTTGCGCGCGACGAGCGCCGCCTCACAGGCCAGCCGCCGCAGTTTGGAGCTAGCCCGGCGGCAGCATGAACTGGGTGACCTCAGTACCCTGGCCCTGCTGGGCTATGAGCAGAACGAGCAACTGGCGACTCTGGCCCTGGTGCAGGCTCACGCGAGCCGATTGGCCGATACCGCGGCCCTCTACCAGGCGCTGGGGGGGTGACCGGGGTTCCGCTGATTTCTTCGCGGCCGCAGCGCACACGCCTTGGATTCAGCGGATCGGTAACCCATCCGTAATGGGGGATGGGTAATATTGTCCGATTCTTTTCGGCAAGCCGTATGCATACTATTTGTGGATGGTCGGCGCAAGGACTGGCCCTTGGGCTATCGGCGCTGCTCTGCGCCGGGACGGGTGCGATGGCGGGCGATATCGCAGCCGCTGCGGCCTTGCAAGAGACCTGGAACCTGCACGGGCAA
>CAILNT010000041.1 GCA_903835655.1 uncultured Pseudomonadota bacterium
CCCACACCGCTTCGTATCAGCAGCGAGAGGCCGGCATTCTACAGACTTACTCAACTTCGTCAACACGTTTCTTTTTTTGATTCGCCTTCCAGCAAACCGAAACACGCCGACTTTAAAAATGGTTGCGGGGACAGGATTTGAACCTGTGACCTTCGGGTTATGAGCCCGACGAGCTGCCAGACTGCTCCACCCCGCGTTAGGAGTCCGCTACTATATACGGCACCACCCACACTGTCAACACACGATGCAAATTTATTGTTGAGGACGACGAGTAGTTCAGCCTGCCGCTCCACCTGGCTCGGGGGAAGAGCCGTCGGTTCGAACGGTGCCCGCTTTCCCTTGCGACTTGATTTCCCTCCCCCTGGCCGCCATCTTCGCCGTATCCAAACCTGTATGGAGAATCACATGGAACTCGTCTGCCCCGGCTGCGGCGCCGTCAACCGCGTACCCGACGAACGTCTGCAACAACAGCCCAAGTGTGGCAAGTGCGGGGTGGCGGTACTGCCGGCGCAACCGCTCGAACTGAACGCCACCAACTTTGCAAAATTCGTATCGCGCGATGGCCTGCCGGTGCTGGTGGATTTCTGGGCACCCTGGTGCGGGCCGTGCAAGATGTTTGCGCCCACTTTTGCACAGATGGCCGGGCAGTACGTCGGCCGTGTGCGCTTCGTCAAGGTCAATACCGAGGCGGAACAGGGTCTGGCCGGCCAGCACAACATCCGTAGCATCCCGACGCTGGCCCTGTTCAAGGGAGGGCATGAGGTCGATCGCGTATCCGGGGCCTTGCCACCACAACAACTGGAGGCCTGGTTGCACCAGGCACGCTAAGCCGTCTGCGGCGAGCGCATCGGGAAATCGGTCCACGCCGCACTCGTCAGAGCTGCGCCAACAGGTGCCGCGCGAGTCGTTCGGCGACTTCTATGCTGGACTCCGTGACACCCAGGTCGCGCGTGCGGGTGACGGCCATGCCGGCGTGGCCGCAAGGGTTGATGGCACGAAACGGCGCCAGGTCGAGATCGACGTTGAGGCTGAGGCCGTGGTAGGTGCACCCCCCTTTCACACGCAGCCCCAGCGCGGCAATTTTGGCACCCTGAACATAGACTCCGGGGGCGCCTTCCCTACGCGCTGCGGAGGTGCTCCACTCGGCTAGCGAGTCAATGACCGCCTGTTCCAGACGCCGCACCAATTCGCGCACCCCGTAGCCACGCCGCCTCAGGTCGATCATGAGATAAGCCACTACCTGGCCCGGACCGTGATAAGTCACCTGGCCGCCGCGGTCGATCGCCACGACAGGTATGCCGATGTCTTCGAGCAGGTGCTCGCGCTTGCCCGCCTGACCCAGGGTGAAAACCGGTGGATGTTCGAGCAGCCAGATCTCATCTCGTGTGCCAACCTCGCGCGCCGCGGTGAACGCCTGCATGGCGTGCCAGGTGGCTTCGTAATCGACCTGGCCCAGACGACGCAGAACGGGTAGAGCCGGCGGCAGGCCGTGGCCATGAGCCGCCGAAGCGGCAACAGCCTCACTCACCCGGCTCAGCATCGCGTCACAACCCCCGCGCCGCCAGCCACTCTTCCAGCGTGAGCATCACCCAGAGCATCTTGCCGAAGTAGGTAGCATGGCCGGACAGGTGCAGGTCGCGCAGATGATCGACGTAGGCGGGGGTGAGCAGGCCGCGCTTGCGAAAGTCGGAGAGGCGATCCTCTATGCGTTCGCGCAGAGGTGCGTAATCGCGGGCCCAGACGCCAAAGGGCAGTCCGAAGCCATGCTTGGTCTTGTCGATGATCTCATCGGGCAGGAAGCCGCGCAGGGCAGTCTTGAAAAACCAGCGCAGGTACTGCCCCCTCACTTTCCAGTCGGGCGGAATTTCGCCGGAAAAATCGACGATAGCGTCGTCCATCAGCGGATAGCGCACCTCGATGCCGGCCGCCTCGGCCATGACGCCCACCTTGCGTAAATCGTTGTCCGCCAGGGTGAACTTGATGTCCAGATGCAGCATGCGGTTGATATAGGATTTCGAGTCGGCGCGGTCGTAGACCTCTTTCAGCCAGGCATGTGGCTGATGCTCGTCCACGCCAGCCAGGAAGTCCGCTGCGAACATCTCGGACATCGGCTGCCGGTAGATGAAGTTATAAGACTCCATGCGCTCCGGCAATGGCATATTGGCCTGTCGCAGGTAGCTTTGCAGCTTGGTACCCGGCCCCAGAGCGCCGATGAAGGGAAGGTTCGCCAGAGGTTCGATCAGGCCGGCGCGCAGAAAATGTGGCAGTCTGTGGTAAGCCTCAAACACTTTCTGCTTGGCATAGCGCGCATTGCCGCCGAAGAATTCGTCTCCGCCATCGCCCGCCAACATGATCTTGTGCCCATCCGCCGCCGCTTTTTTGGCGCAGAAGTAGGAGGGGACGGCGGAGTCGTTGGCGAAGGGCTCGTCGTAGCGCGCGGCGATGATGGGGATCGCTTCCATGATGTCGGCGGGCTGCAGGTAGTACTCGTGCATGTCCAGGCCAAAATGCCTGCCGGCCGTGCGGGCATAGTCCATTTCGTCGAAACCGTCCGCCGGGAAGCCGATGGAATAGGTGCACGCTTTGCCTGCGATCTGTTTGAGCATGCCGGACACCGTGGAACTGTCGGTGCCGCCGGAGAGGAAGGCGGCCACCTCGTCCTCGCCCTTGGCGCGCTTCACGCCCACACGCACCAATTCGAGAAAACGCGATTTCTGTGCCTCGAAATCGTCGCGCGGCTGGTCGCGGTATTTCAAAGCCCAGTAGAAGCCGCGTGTGATCCGGCCACTGCCAGACTCGCACTTCACCCACTGCCCCGGCAACAGCTTCTCCACCCCGCGATAGACGCTGCCCGGTGCGGGCACGACATGAAAATACAAATAGTTGAACAGGCCCTGGGGGTCGAGGCTGCGTCCCAGCGCCGGATGCGCCGCCAACAGGTCGGTGCGGCTGGCGAATATGCAGCCCTCGGGTCGAGCGCTGAAGGCCAGTGCATGGTCACCGACGCGATCCAGTGCCAGGAAGACGCTGTCCCGGTCGATCACCGCCAGGGAGAAACTCCCGTGGATATGCGCGGGAGCGGCCTCTCCGTGCCGAAGCCAGAGACGGGCCAGAGCCACGGCTGCGGGCAGATCTTTCAACTCGGCGTCGTCGAAATAGGGACGACCGGCGATGACACAGGACAAGCCTGCTTCCTGATGCAGGCCGCCGCCCCAGGCCGCGATCGTCGCAGAAGAGGCCGATTGCCGTTCCAAGCCCAGCGGCTGCGGCTGCCCCGCGCCCCGCCACATCGCCTCGATCGTCCCCTCGGGCGCCTTGCCCTGCCAGCCCATCAATCCGCGCATCTTGCACAACCCCTCGTAAGGTTCGACGTCTTATTTGGCGCTTTGCGGGGCCGCCTTGGGATAGTTCGCCGCATCCAGCATGCGGCTCCAGGTATCGGCCTCGAAGCCCTTGAAGGTACTGGTGCCGACACGGATGACCGGCACTTCGAGGCCACCGCTCAACTTCTTCAACTCGACCGCAATCTCGGACGCCTTGGAAGGATCCCTCGCACTGTATGGTATCCCGCGCTGCTTCAGGAAATCCGTGGCCTGGTCGCAGACCGGACCGCAGGCCGTGGCATACAGGGTCACCGGACTCAGGCTTTTCGCCTGCTTGAGGTCATAGGACTCCTTGTCCACCTCCACCACGTTGGCCTTGCCCTTGATCTTCTGTACTCTTTTCGCGCTGACCTGGGGCGGCAAATCGGAGTAGGACACCGCGCCGCGCTCATCCACCCAACGGTACAACTCCCCCGCCTGAGCCAGGCCACAGGCGAGCAACAAGATCAACGGTCGGATCATGGCGAACTCCGGATCATCCTTGAATCCTCAGTTGAACACGCCCGAGTGTGCGTCTGGCGAGTTGTCTGGCAAGGGCGCGGAGTCGTAGCGCTTGAGCGCGTACGAATCCGGCGTACCCCTTGCGAGGGCAACGCAGCCAGGCGTCGCCTGCCGTGCAATCGGGTGCGTAGCGAGCGGGTTCGCCCAAAAGGTAAGCGTGATCGAAGGCACAAACCTCAATGTTCATGGGGCCTCACGGGGTATACGAGCGGTCAACTGAAGAATCAAGGATAGGCCAGCTGCCGCGATTTTAACGTGAACGGCACGGTGATCCGTTCACGTTAAAATGCTCCCATGCGGCAACTGATCCTGGACATTCGTCCCGATTCCCCCCCCGATTTCGACAATTACCTACCCGGCCCCAACACAGAGGTACTGGCGGCGCTACGCGCGCATCTTCCTGGCGAGCGCGAACCGCTGCTCTACCTCTGGGGCGAGTCGGGCGTGGGCAAGAGTCATCTGGCGCGAGCCTGGGCCAGCAGCGTGGGCGCAGCCCTGTATGCCGCCGGCAACCTGCCGGAGCCGCCCGTGCCAGCACTGGCGGTGGATGACGTCGAGATGCTCGCCGCGGATGACCCGGTTCGCCTGTTCAACCTGATCAACGCGGCGCGTGAACTGGGCGGCCTGCTGCTCATCTGTGCCACCCTGCCGCCCGCGCAGCTGACATTGCGCCCCGATCTGGCCACGCGTCTGGCGCAAGGCCTGGTGTTCCGCCTGCATCCGCTTGCGGACTCGGACAAGCTGGCGGCCCTTTCAGTACGCGCCGAGGGACGCGGCCTGCGCCTGCCGGATGAAGTGGCGCGCTATCTGCTCACCCATTCCCGCCGTGACCTGCCACGCCTGCTTGCCAGCGTGGATGCGCTCGACACCTTTTCCCTGAGCCGCAAACGCCCGGTATCCGTGCCCCTGCTCAAGGAAATGCTGCAACTGCGGCAGTCCCGGTAATGCGCCTGCTGGTCGCCATCAGCCACCACGGCCTGGGCCACCTGGCGCAGGCCGCGCCGGTGCTCGACGCCCTGTATGCGGAGCGTCCTGATATCGAGTTTCTGGTCTGGAGCGGCGTGGCGAGCAAGCATCTGAGGGCGCGCATCCATGCCCCGTTTCAGCACCGTTTCGAGCCGGCCGATGTCGGCCTGGTCATGCACGATGCGCTACGCGTGGATGTGGCCGCGAGCCGCGAGGCCTACCTCGAATTTCATCGCGACTGGGCGGTGCGCGTGAAGCGCGAGGCGGAGTGGCTAAGCGCCCTGGGTTGCAGCGCCGTGCTATCCGATGTCGCCTGCCTGCCTCTGGCCGCCGCCGCCCATGCCGGCATTCCCGGCTTCGGCCTGTGTTCGCTGAACTGGGTGGACATCGCCAGCGCCTATCTGGCGGAACAACCCGACATGGCGCGGGTACTGGAGGAGATGGCGGCGGCCTACCGTTCGGCGCGCACCTTCCTGCGTGTGACGCCGGCCATGCCCATGGACTGGCTGGAAAATACCGAGGCCGTGCCACCGATCGCCGCTCGCGGCGTCGGCTGCGGTACGGCATTGCGCACCCGGCTGGGCATGGCCCCCGAGGAGAGACTGCTCCTGATCGGCTTCGGCGGCATCGCCTACCGGGCAACTCTGCCCGCCCTGCCGAACGTGCGCTGGCTGGTGCCCAACGACTGGCTCGATGGACAGCCGCTGACTCACTCTAACCCTTGCGATTTGCGCACGAGCCGCACCGACCTCGTGCCTTTCTCGGACACAGGCCTGAATTTCCTCGATCAGCTCGCCTCCTGTGACGCACTGGTCACCAAAGTAGGCTACGGCAGTTTCGTGGAAGCCGCCGCGGTCGGCATCCCGGTGCTCTACCTCGACCGCCCGGACTGGCCGGAGTCGCCCGTACTGGCCCGGTGGCTGATGGCGCACACGCCGGCCGCGGGTATCGATGCAGCCACCTTGTTCGACCCCGCCATCGCCGCACACCTGACAGCGCTCTGGGCCGCGCGGCCCATGCCCCGCACCGCGACCGCGGGCGCGGAACACGCCGCCAAGCGGGTGCTGGAGTGCCTCCTCTAGCACCGAACGCATCGCGCACAACTTCCTCCAGACGCCCCGAGTGCCCAAGCCATGACTCGAACCCACGCCATCCGCATCGCCCCAGACCAGAGCACGTCGCATCTATCCAAAGGGCAGAAGGCATTCAACGCCCTGATCAAGAAGATCCAGCAACGCCGCGCACGCTTGGCGGACTGGGGGGAGACTCGGTCCACCGCACAGCGCAAGCACGCCAATGAATTGGCCCCCCTATTCGAGGCGTTGGCTGAACTGCAAATCAAACTGGTGCACAGCCTCGATCAGGCCTACGAACTGAAAGGCCTCACCAAGAGCGAGCGCGGCAAGATCGAGCGCGTAATCAGCGAACTGACCCAGGAACTACTGATGAGCCGAGACGACCCAGCTTTGAAGATCCTGTTCAACAAATTCAGCCGTAGCGATTACGACAGCGAGGTGACCGCCTCCCGCAAACAGAGCCAAGCCGAGCTGGAGGAAGCGCTGGGTATCGATCTGGGCGACGATGTGGACATGAATTCGCCCGAGGATCTCCTGAAACGAATCAAGGCGCTGGCCCAGGAGAGGCAGGAACAGGACGAGGCCTTCCTGCGGGCGCGGGAAGAACGCCAGGCCAAGCGAAAAAAATCGGCCAAGCAACTGGAACGAGAGGCGCGCAAACAGGCGGACTCGGCGCAGGTCAGCCAGTCCATCCGCGAGGTCTACCGCAAACTGGTCAGCGCGCTCCATCCCGACCGCGAGCCCGACCCGGAGGAACGCGAGCGCAAGACGAAGTTGATGCAGCGCGTCAATCTGGCCTACGAGAAGAAGGATCTGCTGCAATTGCTAGAGTTGCAACTGGAGCTGGAACACATCGACCAGGGTGCGCTCGACAGTTTGAGCGAAGACCGGCTGAAGCACTACAACCAGGTCTTGAAGGAGCAACTCGGTGAACTGGAAGCGGAAATCTTCCATATCGAAGGAGAGTACAAGGCGAGCCTAGGCATACTTCCTTACTTCGACCTACACCCTGGCACACTGATCGCCATGCTCGACAACGACATCGCCCACGCCAAGATCGCCGTCGACGATCTCAAACGCGACCTGCTCGACCTGAAGGACGTCAAGGCAGTCAAGGCCTGGCTCAGGAAATTACGGTAGCCCTCAAGGTAGTGAGCCGCGCCGATTTTTCGAACGGGAGCGGCGGCCACCCTAATTCCGGCCTACAGAGCGGCGCGCTCTTCCTCGCTGAAGACGCGCGAGCGCGTGTGGAAGGCTTTACCTTCCGGCCCTTCGAGCGAGAAAGTACCGCCATGCCCATCGATCACGTCGATGATGAGCTGGGTATGCTTCCAGTATTCGTATTGCGATTTGCCGATGTAGAACGGACAACCACCGATATCGCCGAGATAAACATCCCCGGCGCCGATGGTGATTTCACCCGGGAGGTAGCAGTTCGCGGCGCTGTTGTCGCAACAGCCGCCGGACTGATGAAACATCAGCGCAACATGTTTCTGTTTCAGAAACGCGATCAGTTCGAGCGCGGCTTCCGTGGCAACGACTTTTTCAACCATGGGTACCTCCTGGGGTAGGGGGCGGTTGCCCGCCCCCCGACCGAATACCCGGATCAGAAGAAACCGAGTTTCTGCTCCGCGTAGCTGACCAACAGGTTCTTGGTCTGCTGGTAATGGTCGAGCATGACCTTGTGGGTCTCGCGGCCGATGCCGGATTCCTTGTAGCCGCCGAAAGCCGCGTGCGCCGGATAGGCGTGGTAGCAGTTGGTCCACACGCGCCCTGCCTTGATGGCGCGACCCATGCGATAGGCCACGTTGCCGTTGCGGCTCCAGACGCCAGCACCCAGGCCATAGAGCGTGTCGTTGGCGATCGCCAGGGCATCGGCCTCGTCCTTGAACGTGGTCACGGCCAGCACCGGTCCAAAGATCTCTTCCTGGAAGATGCGCATCTTGTTGTGGCCCTTGAACAGGGTAGGCTGCACGTAATAGCCGCCGTTCAGATCGTGGCCGACATCGGCCTGGGCGCCGCCGATCAGCACCTGGGCCCCTTCCTGCACGCCCAGATCGAGGTAAGACAGAATCTTGGTCATTTGCTCCTTCGAGGCCTGGGCGCCCAGCATGGTGTCGGTGTCCAGCGGGTTGCCCTGCTTGATCGCCGCGACGCGGGCCAGACAGCGTTCCATGAATTTTTCGTAGATGGACTCCTGGATCAGGGCGCGCGACGGACAGGTGCAGACCTCGCCCTGGTTGAAGGCGAACAGCACCAGGCCTTCGATGGCCTTGTCGAGGAAACCGTCGTCCGCGTCCATGACATCCGCGAAGAAGATGTTGGGCGACTTGCCGCCGAGTTCCAGCGTCGCCGGGATCAGATTGTTGGCGGCGGCCTGGGCGATGACGCGGCCGGTGGTGGTGGAACCGGTGAAGGCAATCTTGGCGATGCGGCGGCTGGTGGCCAGCGGCATGCCGGCTTCCCGGCCGTAGCCATTGACGATGTTGAGCACGCCCGGCGGCACGAGGTCGGCAATCAACTCGGCCAGGATCAGGATGCTGATCGGGGTGGATTCCGCCGGCTTCAGCACCACGCAGTTACCGGCGGCGATTGCGGGGGCGAGCTTCCACGCCGCCATCAGGATCGGGAAGTTCCAAGGGATGATCTGGCCGACTACGCCTAGCGGCTCATGGTAATGATAGGCGACGGTGTTCTCGTCGATCTCGCTGATGCCACCTTCCTGGGCGCGCACACAACCGGCGAAGTAACGGAAGTGATCGAGTGCCAGCGGAATGTCGGCGTTCAGGGTTTCACGGATCGGTTTGCCGTTGTCCACGGTTTCAACGTAGGCGAGCCGTTCGAGGTTGGCCTCCATGCGGTCGGCGATCTTGAGCAACACATTGGCACGCTCGCCGGGTGAGGTCTTTCCCCAGTGGTCGGCGGCTGCGTGGGCGGCGTCCAGCGCCAGCTCGACGTCTTCGGCGCCGGAGCGGGCGGCCTTGGTGAAGATGGAGCCGTCTATCGGGGTGACCACATCGAAGTATTCACCCTTGACCGGCGCGACCCACTTGCCTCCGATAAAGTTGTCGTATTGGGCTTTGAAATGGACCAGGGCTTCGGCGCTTCCGGGTGCGGCATAAATCATGTTGTCTCCTTCGTATGGGGGGTAGTGCATCTTGATCGCTGCGCTGCAATCGGAAACCGCTACGCAAGGACCATGCCATCGCCGCTTCCGCCGCCGGCTCCCTGGTCGAAATGCGTAAAGCCGGCTTGCCCTGAGGCTAGTCGGCTGGCGCTGGCACGTGTCAATATGGCACACCGTACCGAAGTGACACGGTCCACCCACACGGCGCTGGCCTTGCGCGCGGCGTCCGAGGCCGTATAGTGCGTAACGAAATTGTCGGAGGCGTCACGATGCTCAACCCGCTGCCCAGAGGGTCCGCCACGGCCCTGCGCCAGGCGCGCAATCAGTTGTTCGAAAGCGGCGAATTGCCCAGCGGCACGCCGGTCGGAGCGGTCGTGGCCCGGTCCTGGATACGCAGCCAGGAAGCCGGCCTGGCGCCGGTCGGGGGCATCTCCGAGAACACCTGCCTGAACTCGTTCCAGCTCGCCAGAAGCATCGGCCGCCAGCAGGAACTGATCTCCCATGCCCGCCCGGTGATGGAATACCTCCATGCCCAGACCCGCGGCAGCGGCAGCGTAGTGATCCTGGCCGATGCTCACGGCATCCTGTTGCAAGCCGTGGGCGACGCCGATTTCCTGGATCGCTCCGAACGCGTGGCGCTAGCGCCGGGCGCTTCCTGGAACGAGCGTCACCGCGGCACCAATGCCATCGGCACGGCGCTGGCCGAGGCGGCCCCCGTGGTGATCAACGGCGCCGAACACTACCTGGAGCAAAACGGCTTTCTCACTTGCGCCGCGGCCACAGTGGCGGCACCCGATGGCCGCCTGTTGGGCGTACTGGACATCTCCGGAGACCAGCGTCGTCGCCATCCGCATACTTTCTGCCTGGTGCGCACCGCCGCCCAGATGATCGAGAACCGCCTGTTCGAGGCCTATCAAGGCGTGCACCTGCGTTTTCATACCCTGGCGGAAGGGATCGGCACCCTGACCGAAGGCGTGGTCGCGCTTTCCGAAGACGGCCTGATCGCCGGCGCCAATCCGGCGGCCATGCGCATGCTCGGCCTGAATAGCGCCGACCTGGGCAGCAGGCCCATGGAACGGGTTTTTCACCTGCGCCTGTCCGACCTGGTCGACTGGGGCAATCATCACGGCAACGAACCCATGCTGGTGCGGCAGGCGACTCGCCAAGGCGAGCTGTTGTTCGTGCGCGTGGAAACCAGTCGTTTGGCGCGCCGGATAGCGTTGTCGCAGCCCGCGGCTGCGGTGCGACCCGTACCGAGCGATGCCCTGGCCGCGCTCGACCTCGGCTGCCGCCACATCACCGCGGCCATCGACAAGGCGCGCAAGGTGCTGGACAAGCCCATACCGGTTCTGTTGCAGGGCGAATCGGGGGTCGGCAAAGAGGTCTTCGCCAACGCCATGCACCAATCCGGATCTCGCCGCGACCAGCCCTTCATCGCGGTCGATTGCTCGACCCTGCCGGAAAATCTGATCGAAGCCGAGTTGTTCGGCTACGTGTCGGGTGCCTTTACCGGTGCAAGGCGTGAGGGCTCGCCAGGCCGCATCCGCGAAGCACAGGGCGGCACCCTGTTCCTGGACGAGATCGGCGATATGCCGCAGGCCATGCAGACCCGTCTGTTGCGCGTACTGCAGGAACGCAAGATCACCCCGCTGGGCGGCGGCAAGACAGTGGCGGTGGACTTTGCCCTGATCTGCGCCACCCATCGCAACCTGAAAATCGAGATGCAGGCCGGCCGCTTCCGCGCCGATCTCTATTACCGCATCAACGGCCTGACCCTGATGCTGCCGGCCCTGCGCGAACGCGAAGATCTTCCCACCTTGCTAGGACACCTGCTCGAAGAACTGCTGCCCGGCCGGCGCATTGCGCTCGATGCGGGTGTGGCCGCGGCCTTCGCCGATTTCACCTGGCCGGGAAACCTGCGCCAGTTGGTCAATGCGCTGCGCACCGCCTGCGCCCTGATCGAGCACGACGAGCAGCACATCGACTGGCAGCACCTGCCCGACGATCTGGTCGAGGATCTGCGCGGGCCACGCCCCCGTGAGCTCCTAACCACTTCTGAAAACCTGCAAGAGGTTTCCGCCACGGCCATCGGCCGAGCCATCGACCTCAGCCGCGGCAACCTGTCGCAAGCCGCGCGCCGACTCGGCATCAGCCGCAACACCCTGTACCGCCGCCTGAAGAAAACCGGTGGGGCCGACAAGGTTGACCCCGCGCCATCCCCTCGGCCGTAAGGCCCCTCCCACGCGGAGCATGGGGATGACTGGCCGCGGTTTGTGGATTCGCGCGGCCAGGGCCTATGCTCTCCGCTTTGCAGCTTCGGCCCCGACTCATGGCAACCCTGCTTCCCGACGGCTGGAGAGAACTCGGCGTGACCGGCGCCGCCCTGCGGGAGATCGAGACCCTGGCGCGTCTGGCCGATGCTTTGCCGGACGCGTACACCGTCTACCACGCCGTGCACTGGACCAACCTGGAGCGCGGCTTCGCGGTCTACGGTGATATCGACTTCGCGGTGGTGAACCGCGCCGGCGATCTGCTCCTGGTGGAACAGAAAAGCGGCTTCCTGGAAGAAAGCCCGGACGGCCTGGTGAAGCACTACGCGCAGATGCGCAAGAGCGTGCCGCAGCAGATCGCCCGCACCGTCCAGGCTCTGCGCGCGAAGCTGAGCCAGCGCCCCCACTGCGACGGTGTTCATGTGGACTTCCTGCTGTATTGCCCGGACTATCTCATCCGCTGCGTGGAGAGCGCGGGCATTCCCGCGGACCGGATCGTGGATTCCCGGCGCCGTGACCACCTGGCGACAGTGATCGCCACCCTGCTTCCTCCGGGGGAACCGGGCAACCGCGCGCAGGAGGTGCACCGCTTCCTGCGCGACGTGATCCAGCTGGAAAAGGACGTGAGCGCGCTCATCGGCCGGGCGCGCGCCCTGGTCACCCGTGTTTCCGGTGGGCTGGCGCATTGGGCGCGACGACTGGAATTCACCCCTTTCCGCCTGCGGGTGACCGGCACGGCTGGCTCCGGCAAGACCCAGCTGGCCCTGGCCGAGTACCGCGCCGCGTTGGAGCGGGGTAAGCGCCCGCTCTACGTCTGTTTCAACCGCCCCCTGGCCGACCACATCTTGCAGATCGCTCCGGCCGGCGGGGTCATCGTCACGCTGCACATGCTTTGTGACCTGCGCGTGCGCGCCGTCGGAGAGACGCCGGATTTCACGCGCGCGGACGCCTTTGCCTGGTTGGCTACCCGTGCCGCTGAACTGCCGGTCACACAGGCGTGGCAGTTCGATACGGTCATCATCGACGAGGGACAGGATTTCACCGCCGAGTGGCGCGACCTGGTGCTGCGCCATGCGAAGCCGGACGGCCGGGTATTGTGGCTGGAAGATCCGATGCAGAACCTCTATGGCCGCCCACCCGTGGCGCTGCCGGGCTGGGTAAACCTGAACGCGCCCGGCAATTACCGCAGCCCCCGCCCCGTGGTCCGCTTGCTGCAATCCCTGTTGCCCGAGGGGATCGAGATGGAAGCGGCAGGCCCGCTGCATGACGCCGGCCTGGAAGTGCTGGTCTACAAGGACGCCACCGACCTGAAGGAACAGGTGAAGGAAGCAATACGGCTGTGCCTTGCGGCCGGTTTCAAGCGCGGCGAAATGGCGCTGCTCAGCTTCCGCGGGCGGGAACACTCTCTGCTGTTTCCCCATACCCGGCTCGGCCCCCACGGCCTGCGCACCTTCACCGGCGGTTATGACCTCCTGGGCCACCCCCAGTATTCGGAGGGGGAACTGCTGCTGGAGACGGTCTACCGTTTCAAGGGCCAGGCAGCGCCCGCCATCATCCTGGCCGAGATCGATTTCGAGTCCCTGGACGACCGGTCCAGGCGCAAGCTGTTCGTGGGGGCCACCCGGGCCATGATGAAGCTGGTGCTGGTGGTGTCGGCGCGCTCGGCCCAGGTTCTGATCGAGGCTTGAGACCATGAATCCGAGCACGGACAGGGCGCGGGGCCCATCCCGGCGTCACACCCACCGGCCGCTTCTCGACGCTGGCGGTGTTTTCCTCGGTGCGTTTGGTGGGATACTAGCGCCCGTGGGCAGGCGGGGCACCATTCCAGCGGCCGCACTAGGACATTAGCGGCAAGTAACCGAATACAAAAGGAAATGCATCGTTATGGCAGGTCATTCCAAATGGGCGAACATCCAGCACCGCAAAGGACGCCAGGACGCCAAGCGGGGCAAGGCATTCACCAAGCTGATCAAGGAAATCACGGTCGCAGCGCGCATGGGCGGCGGCGACCCCAGCTTCAACCCGCGCCTGCGCCTGGCGATCGAAAAGGCCAAGGCGGAGTCCATGCCCAAGGACAACATCGAGAACGCCACCAAGCGCGGCACCGGTGAACTGGAGGGCGTGAACTACGAGGAAATCCGCTACGAGGGCTACGGCCCCGGCGGCGCCGCGGTGATCGTCGACTGCCTGACCGACAACCGCGTGCGTACCGTGGCCGATGTGCGCCACGCCCTCAACAAGTGCGGCGGCAACCTGGGGACCGATGGGTCCGTGGTGTTTCAGTTCAAGCATTGCGGCCAGATCATCCTCGCTCCTGGCGCGGATGAGGACCGGGTGATGGAAGTCGCCCTGGAAGCCGGCGCGGAAGACGTGATCACGCATGAAGACGGCTCCATCGAAGTCCTCACCGCCCCCAACAACGATCTGGCCACAGTGAAGGAGGCGCTCGACGCCGCCGGTCTCACCACGGTGATGGCGGAAATCGCGATGAAGGCGCTCAACGAGACCGAGGTTAGCGGCGACGACGTGCTGAAGTTCAACAAGATGCTGGACATGCTCGATGACCTCGATGACGTCCAGGAAGTATTCACCTCGGCGATATTGCCGGAGTGATGGATGGTTTGCTGAAGCCGTCGCGGGAGGCGTAAGTGGCTAACACCCCACACCTCTCGCCTCAGGTCTCACCGATACGATTGCTCGGACTCGATCCCGGCCTGCGAATCACCGGCTACGGCGTCATCGACAAACTCGGCCAAACGTTGACTTACGTCGCCAGCGGCGTGATCCGCACCGAGACCGGGGAACTGCCCGGGCGCATCAAGATCATCTTCGACGGTGTGATGGAAGTGCTGGCGCTGTTCCGGCCCGAGGTCGCAGCCATCGAGAAGGTGTTCGTCAACGTCAATCCCCAGTCCACCTTGTTGCTGGGCCAGGCGCGCGGGGCGGCGATCGCCGCGCTGACCTCGGCCGGACAGCCGGTGTTCGAATACACCGCCTTGCAGGTGAAACAGGCGGTGGTGGGCAACGGTCACGCAGATAAACAACAGGTGATGCACATGGTCAAACGACTCCTAGATCTCCCCGCCGCACCGCGCTCGGATTCCGCCGACGCACTGGCTTGCGCAATCTGCCATGCCCACGGCGGCATGGGATTGGCCGGCCTGATGACCGTATCGCGCCGCCGCCGTGCGGGGAGAATGCTATGAACCGCCAAGCGACGCTGCCGCTCGAACCCACGCCCACCGCCCTGGCGAATCCGGTCAAACGCTATTTTCTGGCGACACGGCCGGCGTTTCTCACCATCTCCCTGGCCGGCTGCCTGCTCGGATTCGCCACCGCACTGGACGCCTCCTTTTCCTGGCCTCTGGCCCTGCTGACCTTGCTTCTGGCGGTGGCGACCCAGGCTGGCGTAAACGTGCTCAACGATTACTACGACCATCTCAACGGCAGCGATGCGGCCAACGTGGATCGGCTGTTTCCCTTCACCGGCGGCTCGCGTTTCATTCAGAACGGCGTTCTGTCGCCGCGCCAGACCCTGGCCTACGGCCTCCTGTTGTTTGCCGCGGGGATCGCCGGCGGCCTCTGGCTGATCGAGACGCGCGGCGCCGAGCTGTTCTGGATCGGCCTGACGGGGCTGTCGATCGGCTGGGCCTACTCCGCGCCCCCCCTGAAACTCAACAGCCGTGGCCTGGGCGAACTCTGCGTGGCGGCGGGCTTTCTGCTCATCGTCGTCGGCGCCGACTTCGTACAACGCGGCGCCTTCTCGCCCAAGCCCTGGTTGATCGGCCTGCCCTACGCCCTCCTGGTGACCAATATCCTCTATATCAACCAGTTCCCGGACCGCGCCGCCGACATCCAGGCCGGCAAGCTACACTGGGTGGCACGGCTGTCGCCGGGCGCCGCCGCGCACGGCTACTGGCTGATCCTCCTGGCCGCAGCGGGCAGCCTGCTCCTGCTGGTGGCCGGTGGAGGTCTGCCGAGGCTGGCCCTGCTTTCCCTGCTGGCCATGCTGCCCGCACTCAAGGCCGGCCGCGTGTTGTCACAACACGCGGCCGATCCGGCGCAGTTGACTCCGGCCATTCAGATGACCATAGCCGCCGCGCATCTACAGCCGGTGCTGCTGGGCCTGGTGCTGGCCTGGAATCTCAAGTGATCGGACGATTGACGGGCGTGCTGCTGGAAAAGCAGCCGCCGCAGATTCTGGTCGACGCCGGTGGCGTGGGCTACGAAGTGGATGTGCCGATGAGCACTTTCTATAATCTGCCTGCCTGCGGCGAGCGGGTGAGCCTGTGCACCCATTTCGTGGTGCGCGAGGACGTGCAGCAATTATTCGGCTTTCTCACCCAGAAGGAGCGCGCGGCCTTCCGCGAGCTCATCCGCATCTCCGGGGTAGGGCCCAAGCTCGCCTTGTCGGTGCTCTCCGGTCTCTCCGTGGACGATCTGGCGAACTGCATCGCCTTGCAGGACGCGGGTTACCTGGTCAGGGTGCCGGGCATAGGCAAGAAAACCGCCGAACGCCTCTTACTCGAACTCAAGGGCAAGCTGGCCGACGCCCTGCCGCAAGCCGCAGGTCTGGTCACGGCGAGCGTGGCCGGCGATGCGCTCAACGCGCTCCTGGCCCTGGGTTATTCGGACAAGGAAGCCCTGCCCGCCTTGAAACAATTGCCCGAAGGCTTGAGCCTGGAGGACGCCATCCGCCAGGCGCTGAAACTGCTGGCGAGGAAATAGGCCGCCATGCTCGAACCCGATCATCTCGTAGCGGATCGCCTGATCGCCCCCAGCCCCGCTTCACGCGAAGAAGAAGTCGCCGAGCGGGCGCTGCGGCCGCAACGCCTGTCCGAGTACGTCGGCCAGGCACGGGCGCGCGAACAACTGGAAATCTTCATCACCGCGGCGAAGAATCGCAAGGAGGCGCTGGATCACGTCCTCCTGTTCGGCCCTCCCGGCCTGGGTAAAACCACGCTGGCACACATCGTGGCGCGGGAAATGGGGGTCAACCTGCGCATGACTTCCGGCCCGGTACTGGAACGTGCGGGCGACCTGGCCGCGCTGCTCACCAACCTGGAACCGCATGACGTCCTGTTCATCGACGAGATCCACCGCTTGTCCCCAGTGGTGGAGGAAATCCTCTACCCGGCCCTGGAGGATTATCAGCTCGACATCATGATCGGCGAGGGTCCGGCCGCGCGTTCCGTGAAGCTGGACCTGCCGCCGTTCACGCTGATCGGCGCCACCACGCGCGCGGGGATGTTGACCAATCCGCTGCGCGACCGCTTCGGGATCGTCGCCCGCCTGGAGTTTTACACGCCGGAAGAACTGCGCCTGATCGTCAGCCGTTCGGCGCGCCTGCTGGGCGTGGAGACCTCGGAAGCGGGCGCCTACGAGATAGCCCGGCGCTCCCGTGGCACGCCGCGCATCGCCAACCGCCTGTTGCGCCGAGTACGCGACTACGCCGAAGTGAAGGCGAACGGCGAGGTGGATGTGGGCGTGGCGGATGCCGCCCTGAAAATGCTGGAAGTGGACAGCCTGGGCCTGGACGTGATGGACCGCAAACTGCTTTCCGCCATGCTGGAAAAATTTTCCGGAGGCCCTGTGGGCCTGGAAAACCTGGCGGCGGCGATCGGCGAAGAGGCGGACACCATCGAGGATGTGCTGGAACCCTATCTGATTCAGCAAGGCTTCCTCGCTCGCACCCCCCGCGGCCGCGTCGCGCAGCCCCTGGCCTGGCGGCATTTCGGCCTGATGCAACCCGGGGTCGGGGCGGATTTGTTGTCATGAAACTGAACGACGCCCCCTCTTTCGACTGGCCTGTGCGGGTCTACTGGGAAGATACCGATGCGGGTGGCGTGGTCTATTACGCCAACTACCTTAAATTCCTGGAACGGGCGCGCACCGAGTGGCTGTCCGCCCTGGGACTGGAACAGGATAGGCTGGCGCTGGACGCCGGCGTACTCTTCGTGGTGCGGCGGGTGGAGGCGGATTACCTGCGTCCGGCCCGCTTCAACGACCGCCTGCTGGTGCGCAGTCGCTTGAGTGAGCTGGGGCACGCCAGCCTGGTGATGCAGCAGGAAGTGCTACGCGACAGCGAGCGCCTGCTCAGCGCGCGGGTACAAGTGGCCAGCGTCGAGCCCGTGAGCTTTCGTCCGGCTAGAATCCCCCGCTTCGTCACCGAAAAAATACGACCCTGATGGAACTCGCTTCCCACAACAACCTGTCGTTCATCATGCTCGTAGCCCAGGCCAGCCTGGTGGTGAAAGCGGTGATGCTGCTCCTGCTTTTCGCCTCGGTGATGTCTTGGTGGCTGATATTCGAGAAGCTGTTCACCCTGCGCCGTGAAAGACTGGAGGCGGAGTCGTTCGAGAAGGACTTCTGGGGCGGCGGCCACAAGAAGATCCTCGAACGGGTCGACGAGGAGGGGCGGCGCAGCAGTCTGGAGGAAGTCTTCCGGGCAGGCATGCGCGAGTTCCGCGCCAAACGCGACCTCGGTGTGCCTTCCGCGGCCGTGGTGGAAAGCGCGCGCCGCGCCATGCGCGCCGCCTACCAAAGGGAAATGGACCAGGTCGAGTCCTACCTGCCTTTCCTGGCGACGGTGGGCTCGGTCTCTCCCTATGTGGGCCTGCTCGGCACCGTCTGGGGCATCATGAATGCCTTCATCGGCCTGTCCAACGCGGCGCAAACCACCCTGGCGCAGGTGGCACCCGGCATCGCCGAGGCGCTGATTGCCACCGCCATGGGCCTGTTCGCGGCCATCCCCGCGGTGATCGCCTACAACCGCTTCACCCATGAAATCGACCGTCTGGCCAACCGCTACGACATCTTCATGGAAGAGTTCTCCAACATCCTGGAACAGGAGATCGGCCGCTGATGATCCCGCGACGCACCCGCAAATCCGTCAACCAGATCAACGTCGTGCCTTATATCGACGTGATGCTGGTGTTGCTGGTGATCTTCATGGTGACCTCGCCCTTCATCAACCCCTCCCAGGTGAGCCTGCCCAGCATGGGCAAGAGCGCCCCGGCGCCGAGTTCGCCCCTGGAAGTCATGGTGCGCGAAGACGGTGAGCTGTTGTTGCGCGATCGCGGCGTCAACACCCCCGGACAGCCAGTCGCGGCGTCGGCGCTGCGCGCGGCCGTGCAAGCGCGCCTGCGACCTGGCCAGGCGGTGGTAATTTCCGCCGACAAGGGGGTGCGCTACGAGAGGGTGATGCAGGTGATGGATGCCTTGCAATCCCTGGGGGTGGCCCATGTCGGTCTCCTGGTGAAGCCGGCGCAGCCCTGAGCATCGATGACTCGGGCCGGTCCACTCCAGCATGTTTCCGCCGGCGGCATGTCGCTGCTGGCGCATGGGCTGCTGCTCTTCCTACTGTTTATCGGCGTCTCGTGGCAGACCTTGACCCCCAGGCCGGTGGAAGCCGAACTGTGGAGCGCCTTGCCGGATGCACCCGCACCGCGCCAGGTTGCGACGATTCCTGTGCCGCAGCCACCCGTAGCGAGCGCACCGGAACCGGCGGTGGCCAAACCCGACATCGCCCTGGAACGCGCCGCGAAGAAGCGCCACGAACAGGAGGCGCAGCACCGGGAAGCCACGCGTCTCGCCCAGGAACAGTCGGCCGCGCAGGCTGAACAGACCCGCCTCGAACAGCTGCGCCGCGCCAAGGAGCGCCGGCGCCTGGAACAGGAACTCGCGAGCCAGGCACGCGATGAACTGGATTCCGAGGACAGCCAGCTACGTGGCGCCTTGCAGAAACAGCAGGCCCAGGCGGGGCGCAAGGCGGGCCTTATCCGCGAAGCCCAGGAACGCATCCGCAGCCGCATCCAGTCCTATGTGGTCCTGCCACGGAATCTGGTCGGCAACCCGGAAGCGGTTTACCTGGTCATGCTCTTGCCGAATGGCGAGGTCTTGCGCATCGTGCAGCAGCGCAGCAGTGGACTGGTGTCCTATGACCAGGAAGTGGAGCGCGCCATACGCAAGGCTTCGCCGCTGCCGTTGCCCAGCGACCACGACGCTGCGGTGGCGTTTCGCGAAGGGCTGATCCTGAAATTTCGGCCGCGGGAGGATACTGTGGCGGTGGACTAGGAGCCTGTTAACATTCGTGCCATCGTATCCGGTACTCCCCATGCTTGTTCGCTTCATTTTCCTCCTGCTGTGCCTCCTTGCCGCGCCGACTCAGGCCGCGATGACCATCGAGATCGTCGGTGGAGCCGCCAACCGGATTCCCATCGCGATCCTGCCCTTTGCGCTAGCGCCGGAGTTGGCCGTGGGCACAGCGGACCCAGCCCAGGTGGTGGCGGGTGACCTGGGTCGTAGCGGTTACTTCAAGTTACTGGATACCACGGCGGTCACGGGCCTACCCACCGAACCCGAGTCGCTGCAACTGGCCCCCTGGAAAGAACTTGGCGCCGATGCCGTGGTAGTCGGCCAGGTCAGGCCGCGAGGCCCCGATCGCATCGAAGTCCGTTTCTGGCTGTTAGACCCCGTGCGCCAGACGCGCCTGTCCGCCCTGTCCTACACCACCACCCATGCGGGCCTGCGCGCCGTCGCACACCGCATCTCGGACGCCGTGCATCAGGCACTGCTAGGCGAGCCTGGGGCCTATGGCGGACGCATCGCCTATATCCTCAAGCACCGTGGCCACTACGAACTCCAGGTGGCGGATGCGGACAGCCAGAACGCGGTCACCGTCACCTCCTCACCCGAACCCCTCATTTCTCCCTCCTGGTCGCCCGATGGCCGGCGCCTGGCCTATGTCTCTTTCGAGGACAAGAAGCCGGTCGTCTATGTGCAGAACCTGGCCGACGGCTACCGCCGGGCGGTGGCGAAATTTCGCGGCTCGAATTCGGCACCCGCCTGGTCGCCGGATGGCCGCCGCCTCGCCGTGGCCCTGTCCAAGGACGAGACTTCACAGATCTATTCGCTCGACTTGCTGACCGGCGACGCCACCCGGCTCACCCAGGGCGGCGCGCTGGACACCGAGCCAGAATTCAGCCCGGATGGGCAGTGGCTGTATTTCACCTCCGACCGGGGCGGCTCGCCGCAGATCTATCGCGAATCCCTATCCACCGGGAAAATCAATCGTGTCACCTTCGAAGGGAACTACAACGTTTCGCCGGCGCTCTCACCGGACGGCCACACCCTGGCTTTCGTACACCGCCGCGACGGCCAGTTCCATGTCGCGGTGATGGATTTGAACAGCCACCAGTTGCAGGTGCTGACCGATTCCACGCAGGACGAGTCGCCCAGTTTCGCCGCCAATGGCCGCTTGTTGCTCTATGCCACCATGGTGCAAGGTCGTGGGGTTCTGGCCACGGTCAGCGTCGATGGCAAGGTTCGCCAACGCCTTTCGCAAGGCGGTGACCTGCGCGAACCGGCCTGGGGCCGATGAATTATTTTTTGAACTTTGCAATTCTTGATCGAGGATCACCCATGAAACAACTCTTGCTCCCAATGCTGCTGGTCGCCTTGCTGGCGGGCTGTTCCGGCACCCCGTCGAAAGTGGCCCGCATCGAGGATCGCGCCGTCACCACCACGGAAACGAAAACCGTCGCGGACAAGCCACTGGTGGAAACCACGGGCAATCCGGCCGAGACCACGGCAGCTTCTGCCAACGTGACGCCTCCGGCTGCAAACAAGCCCAGTGAAGCCGTGGAGACCAGTGGCCTGGTCGCGCCCAACACCGAAGTCAAGGGTCTGGGCGATGCCAAGACGGCGGAGGCCACAGCCAAGGTGGCAGATATTGGCGCCGCAGCCAAATCCGGCGGCGCGCAGGATGCGGCGATACTGCCCTACAGCGGCGGCACGAGTCCGGCAGACCTGAAAGATCCCGCCAGCGTGCTGTCGAAGCGGCGCGTGCAGTTCGATTACGACAGCGCCGCGATCCGTGACGAATTCCACGCCCTGCTCGAAGCGCATGCCAAGTACATAAAGGCCAACAGCGGCGCCAAGGTGATCCTGCAAGGCAATACCGACGAACGCGGCAGCCGGGAGTACAACCTGGCGCTCGGCCAGCGGCGCGCGGAAAGCGTGTTCAAAGCACTGAATCTGCTGGGCGTTCCGGACAGCCAGATGGAAGCCGTTTCCATGGGCGAAGAAAAACCGATCGCAGAAGGACATGACGAAGCTGCATGGCAGCAGAACCGCCGTACCGAGATCCTTTACCAGGGCGAGTGAGTACGTGTGAGTCTTACTGAGGAAACCTCGATGAACAAGATGCTACGGACGGTCTGTATCGCCGCCTCGCTCGGCGCCTCCTGCGCCCATGCCGGCCCCGCGGAGGATGCTCTGGCGCGTGCAGGCGAATTGCAGAAATCCTTGCAGGCGCAGCAGGAGCGGATAGCGCACCTGGAGTCGCAGTTGCAGAACCAGGGTGTGATCGGGCTGCTCAACGAAGTCGAAGCCTTGAAGGCCGAGATCGCCCGCCTGCGGGGAAATCAGGAGGAGCAGGCCTACCAGATGGATGTCGCCGAGAAGCGCGTCAAGGATCTTTTTGTCGACCTCGATACGCGCGTCAACCAGATCAAGGAAATGGCCAGCCGACCGGCGCCCGCGCAAGCCGATACGATACATCTGCAACCGGCGCAGGCGTTATCCAGCATGCCACCGGATGCGGCCACCGTCGTCGACAGCGATGCCGAGTCGCGTGCCTATGCCGCCGCGCACACCCTGGTCAAAAGTGGCAAGTACAAGGAAGCGGTTCAGTCCATGCAGACCTTCCTGTCCCAGTACCCGAGTGGCAGCCTGGCCCCCAACGCGGTCTACTGGATGGGCTTTTCCCAGGTCAACCTGGGCGACTTTCCCGGTGCGGCGAATTCCTACCAGCGGCTGATCAGCGACTATCCGAACAGCCCCAAAGCACCCGATGCCATGCTCTCCCTGGCCCGGGCCAGGATACAGTCGAACGAGCTGACCCAGGCTCGGGCCATGCTGGAACAGTTGGCTACCAAATATCCCGCGAGCAAGGCGGCCATTACCGCCAAGAAGCTGCTCGCCACACTCAATTGATGGCTGCCCGGCTGCGCGTCAGCGAAGTTTTCTTCTCGCTCCAGGGGGAGGCCAGTCGGATCGGCCTGCCCAGCGTGTTCATACGCCTGACCGGCTGTCCGCTGCGTTGTGGCTATTGCGATACCGAGTACGCCTTTCAGGGCGGAGAATGGCGCACGCTGGAGGCCGTCCTGGAGCAGACTCTCGCCTACCCCACGCGCCACGTCACCGTCAGTGGCGGCGAACCGCTGGCCCAAAAACCCTGCCTCGACCTGCTGAGCGCGCTGTGCGATGCCGGCCGTGACGTATCCCTGGAAACCAGCGGCGCCCTCGATATCGGCCTGGTGGATGTGCGGGTGGCGCGGATCGTCGATGTGAAGACCCCCGGATCGGGCGAGGTCGGCCGCAACCTCTGGAGCAATCTCAATCTGCTCACCCCGCGTGATGAAGTGAAGTTCGTGCTCACCGGCGAGTCCGATTATCTCTGGGCGCGTGACACCCTGCTAGCGCGCGGCATTGCCTCACGTTGCCCGGTACTGTTCTCGCCGGCCTGGAGCCTGTTGCAGCCGGCCGCGCTGGCGGAGTGGATCCTGCGGGACGGACTGCCGGTGCGCCTACAGGTGCAGTTGCACAAGTTGCTGTGGCAGGAGGCACGCGGGCGATGAGCGATTCGGGAACACGCGCGGTGGTGCTGCTCTCGGGCGGCCTGGATTCTGCGACCATCCTCGCAGTGGCACGCGATCAGGGGCATGAGTGCTATGCGCTGAGCCTGGATTATGGCCAGCGCCACCACGCCGAGCTGGCCGCCGCGGCCATCGTCGCCCAGCAACTGGGGGTGCGGGAACACCGCGTCATGCGCCTCGACATGGGGGCATTCGGAGGCTCCGCGCTTACCGACAGCAGTATCGCCGTACCGGAGACCCGGTGTGATGGCATCCCCGTCACCTACGTGCCGGCGCGCAACACCATCATGTTGTCGCTGTCCCTGGGCTGGGCCGAGGTGCTCGATGCCGACGCGATCTACATCGGCGTCAATGCCCTGGACTATTCCGGATACCCGGACTGCCGGCCCGAATTCATCGCCGCCTATCAGCGCCTGGCGGATGTCGCCACCAAGCGCGCCGTCGAAGGCCGGACTATCCAAGTGCGAGCACCGCTGATCGACCTGACCAAGGCCGAGATCATTCAACTGGGGCGGCGACTGGGCGTGGATTACGCGCAGACGGTTTCCTGCTACCAAGCCGATGCCGCCGGGCTAGCCTGTGGCCGCTGCGACTCCTGCCGTTTGCGCCGCCAAGGTTTCCTGGAAGCGGGCATCCCCGACCCGACGCGTTACGATGAAAGTCGCACAGCGGCTCACGACGCTCCCCTCTCCCGCATGCGGGAGAGGGGCTGGGGGTGAGGGAACCGACATGGCTGGCCTTTCATGTTACGGGGCGGCCGGTCGGCCATGGCGGTTACGATGAAAGTCGCACAGCGGCTCACGACGCTCCCCTCGCCCGCATGCGGGAGAGGGGCTGAGGCAGCCAGAGACTTGGCCGACGTATTTTGGCGACCTAGTCGGTTGGCTGGTAGTTCCATCAGTGAGGGAACCGACATGGCTGGCCTTTCATGTTACGGGACGGCCGGTCGGCCATGGCGGTTACTAAGCGCGGCGTTTTTTCCGCGAGTGCTCCTATAATCCGCCGTTCCTTTCGCAAGCCCAGGAGACATGGAGATGGAAACGATGCTCGGCACGCATAACATTGCGCAAACGATCGCCTGGTTGGGGTTCGTATTGGCGTTCATCTTCGGTTACGTCGCCAACAAGACGAGTTTCTGCACCATGGGCGCCGTTTCGGATGTGGTGAACATGGGCGAGTGGGGGCGGATGCGCGCTTGGTTGCTTGCCATCGCGGTTGCCATCCTGGGCACGAACCTTCTCGTCTACTACGGCTATCTCGACCTCGGCCAGACATACTACACCCGTGGCACGGTCTACTGGTTCGGGGCGCTGGTGGGCGGCCTGACTTTCGGCATAGGCATGACCCTGGCGGGGGGCTGCGGCCAACGCACCCTGGTGCGCTTGGGCGGCGGCAATCTGAAATCCGTCGTGGTATTCATGTTTCTGGGCTACACGGCCCTGGTGACCATGAACGGCATCCTGCGCGTGGTCGTGGACAAAGTACTGCGCGCCGACATCTTCACCTTGCATCTCGCCAGCCTGCAGACCCTGCCCAGCCTTCTGGGCATGACCGACAAGACCACCCCGCTACTCCTGGCCGTAGCCCTGGCCGCGGCCATCCTGGCGTTTTCCTTCGCCAACGAAGAATTTCGCAAGAATGGCGACAACATTCTGGCCGGTCTGGTGGTGGGGCTGGTGGTGGTGGCGGGCTGGTATGTCACGGGCCACATCGGCTACGCGGAAAACGAGTTCATGGAAAAAGCCTATCTCGGCACGGATTCCAAGCTGGCGGAGTCCATGACTTTCGTGGGGCCCATGGCCTACACCATGGATTTGTGGGCTTACTGGCGCGACAAACATGTGACTTTTGGCGTCGCCAGCGTTTTCGGTGTCATGTTCGGCTCTTTCATCTACTCGGTGTTCAACAGTTCCTTCCGCTGGGAATATTTCAATTCCCCCCAGGATATGTTCAGGCATATCGTGGGTGCGGTGCTCATGGGCTTCGGCGGCATCGCCGCGGCGGGTTGCACGATAGGACAGGCGGTGACCGGGGTTTCGACCCTCGCAGTCAGTTCCTTCATCGTCTTCTTCGGCATCGTCGCCGGTGCGGCCTTGACAATGAAAATCCAGTATTTTCTGCTCATGCGCTCAGACTGATACCCAGGCAGTATTCAAGACATTAGGATGCACACGAACCTGATGCGATCACGCAGGACTGGATGAATGAGGGTCTTACCAATGAAAAGATTGCTGAGTACATTGCTGATCGGCGCAGCCTTGCTGGTGCCCTTTGCGCATGCTGCGGATGAGCCGGTCAAAGCCATCAACTTCCAGTTCACCGATGTCAGCGGCAAGCCGGTCCAGCTCTCCGACTTCAAGGGGAAGTGGGTCCTGGTGAATTTCTGGGCGCCCTGGTGCCCGCTGTGCTGGGCAGAAATGCCCACGCTCAACGAACTCAACAAGCGCAGCGATTTCGTGGTGATCGGCGTGGGCCTGGATTACGGCCCCGACGAGGGCGTGGTGGGCGAAACCGCCAAGAGCCATAACATGGCGGTGCATTCCGTCATCGCGGGTGGCGCCCGGAGAAATCCGGATAGCACCTACCGCCAGGTGGGCCCGGTGGACTTTTTCCCCACGTCCTACGTGTATGACCCCAACGGTGAAATCGTCATGTTCATCCCCGGCCAGGTCCGCATGAACCGCCTGGTCACCTTCATGAACGATTACAAGAAGCATCCGGCACGGCGCTGACCAAGGGGTTGCCCTGCGACTCGCGCGGCAACAGGACGACATGCCGATTGTGTCCGGAATGCACAACCCGGTTGACCGGGCCTCGTTTTTTATGAATAATCGCGTGCTTTTCCGGGGTCGGTAGCTCAGCCGGTAGAGCAGCGGACTTTTAATCCGTTGGTCGCGAGTTCGAATCTCGCCCGACCCACCAAGGTGGATAGTAATTCGGGTTGTTAGCTCAGTTGGTAGAGCAGCGGACTCTTAATCCGTAGGTCGTCAGTTCGAATCTGACACAGCCCACCAAAACCAGGGGTTTGGCGAGTGCCAAGCCCCTTTTCGTTGACAGGTCTCGAAGCACCCGCCGGGGGCCATGTCTGTCAAACCGAATGAGCCGCGGCGGCGACCGCGCACCACTCCCAGGCTTGACCGGACCGGGCGCAATCGCTAGTGTACAACCCCTTTCAAAATACCAAGATACCCTCGCCATGGCGGACATGGAATTGACCGGTGCAGAGATCGTCGTCCGCTGTTTGCGGGATGAGGGCATCAAGCACGTCTTCGGCTATCCCGGCGGCGCTGTTCTCAACATCTACGACGAGATCTACAAGCAAACGGCGTTCGAACACATCCTGGTTCGTCACGAGCAGGCAGCCGTGCATGCCGCGGACGCCTACGCGCGCAGCACCGGCCAGGTCGGCGTGGCGATCGTGACCTCCGGGCCAGGCGCGACCAATGCGGTTACCGGCATCGCCACCGCCTACATGGACTCGATTCCCATGGTGGTCATCTCCGGCCAGGTGCCTACGGCCGCGATCGGCCAGGACGCCTTCCAGGAAGTCGACACCGTCGGCATCACCCGCCCCTGCGTGAAGCACAATTTCCTGGTCAAGGACGTGCGCGACCTGGCGACCACCATCAAAAAGGCCTTCTATATCGCCGCGACGGGTCGCCCCGGCCCGGTCGTGGTCGATGTCCCCAAGGACATCACCCAGCACGCTTGCGCCTACCTATACCCGGCGAGCGTGTCCATGCGCTCCTACAATCCCACCAGCAAGGGACACGCTGGCCAGATCAAGAAGGCCGTGCAGATGCTGCTGGAAGCCAAGCGGCCGATGATCTACACGGGTGGCGGCGTGGTGCTCGGCAATGCCGCTCCCCGTGTCACCGAGATGGTGCGCCTGCTTGGGTCCCCCGTGACCAGCACCCTGATGGGCCTGGGTGGCTATCCCGCGCCCGATCCCTTGTTCCTCGGGATGCTGGGCATGCACGGCACCATCGAAGCCAACATGGCCATGCAGCACTGCGACGTGCTTCTGGCGGTGGGCGCGCGCTTCGACGACCGCGTCATCGGCAATCCCAAACATTTCGCAAAGGAAGCGCGCCGCATCATCCATATCGATGTCGACCCCTCATCCATCTCCAAGCGCGTCCGCGTCGATGTACCCATCGTCGGCGAGGTGGATCAAGTGATTGAGGAAATGCTCAAGCAGATCCAGGCCGGAAGTGGACAGATCGACCAGTCCGCGCTCAAGGCCTGGTGGACTCAGATCGAGCTCTGGCGCGCCCAGGACTGCATGAAATACGACCATGGCTCGGCCAAGATCAAGCCCCAATACGTCATCGAGAAGCTCTACGAAGTGACCGGCGGCCAGGCCTATGTGACGTCCGATGTCGGCCAGCACCAGATGTGGGCGGCCCAATACTACCCATTCGATCAGCCACGCCGCTGGATCAATTCCGGTGGGCTGGGCACCATGGGCTTCGGCCTGCCCGCCGCGATGGGGGTGCAGATGGCGCACCCAGGCGCGCAGGTGGCCTGCGTCACCGGCGAAGGCAGCATCCAGATGAATATCCAGGAACTGTCCACCTGCAAGGAATGGAAGCTGCCGATCAAGGTCATCCTGCTCAACAACGGCTTTCTGGGCATGGTGCGGCAGTGGCAGCAGTTCTTCTACGAAGAGCGCTACGCCGAATCCTACATGACCTCCTTGCCCGATTTCGTGAAGTTGGCCGAGGCCTATGGCCATGTGGGCATCCTCGTCGAGAAACCCGAGGATGTGGAGCCGGCGCTGCGCGATGCCTTCGGCAAATACAAGGACAGGCTGGTGTTCATCAATTTTCTGACCGACCCGGCCGAGAATGTCTTCCCCATGATCCCGGCAGGCAAGGGATTGTCTGAAATGATCCTGGTTTAAGGACGATGCGGCATATCATTTCCCTCCTGATGGAAAACGAGGCCGGTGCGCTCTCGCGAGTGGCCGGTCTGTTCTCCGCGCGTGGCTACAACATCGAGTCATTGACCGTGGCGCCCACCGAAGATGCCACGCTCTCGCGCATGACCATCGTCACCCGGGGTTCCAACGACGTCATCGAACAAATCACCAAACAGCTAAACAAGCTGATCGACGTGGTCAAGGTGCAGGACCTCAGCGACGGCAGCCATATCGAACGTGAGCTGATGCTGGTGAAAGTGCGCGCCAGCGGCGAGATGCGCGAAGAAATGAAGCGCATGGCCGACATATTTCGTGGCCGCATCATCGATGTCTCGGACAAGACCTATACGATCGAGCTCACCGGCCCCGGCTCCAAGCTGGATGCCTTCCTGAGTGCCGTCGATGCGACGGCCATCGTCGAAACCGTGCGTACCGGCGCCTCCGGCATCGGCCGTGGCGACCGCATCATGAAGCTCTAGTGATGGGAAGGGATCAGCCCCTGCCCATTTCCCATTCCCGCTAATCGAAAGGAACTGTCATGAAGGTTTATTACGAGCAAGACGCCGACCTCTCCCTGATCAAGAAGAAGAAGGTCGCCATCGTCGGTTACGGCTCCCAGGGCCATGCCCATGCCAACAATCTGAAGGATTCCGGGGTCAAGGTCACCGTCGGCCTGCGCCGCGGCGGCGCTTCCTGGGACAAGGCCAAGAATGCCGGCCTCAACGTCAAGGAAGTCGCGGAAGCCGTCAAGGGCGCCGATGTGGTGATGATCCTGGTGCCGGACGAGCAGCAGCCGGATGTCTACTACAACGACATTGCCCCCAACATCAAGGAAGGCGCGGCCCTGGCCTTCGCCCACGGCTTCAACATCCATTACAACCAGATCGTGCCGCGCGCCGACCTGGATGTGATCATGGTCGCCCCCAAGGGCCCCGGCCACACCGTGCGCTCCACCTACGTCCAGGGCGGCGGCGTGCCCTCCCTGATCGCCGTGCACCAGGACAAGTCCGGCAAAGCCAAGGATATCGCCCTGGCCTATGCCGCGGCCAACGGCGGCGCGCGTGCCGGCGTGATCGAAACCAACTTCCGCGAAGAAACCGAGACCGACCTGTTCGGCGAACAAGCCGTGCTCTGCGGCGGCGCAGTGGAACTGGTGAAGATGGGCTTCGAGACCCTGACCGAAGCCGGCTACGCGCCGGAAATGGCCTATTTCGAGTGCCTGCACGAGCTCAAGCTGATCGTCGACCTGATCTATGAAGGCGGCATCGCCAACATGAACTACTCGATCTCCAACAACGCGGAGTATGGCGAGTATGTGACCGGCCCCGCCGTTATCAACGAGCAGTCGCGCGCAGCCATGCGCCTGGCCTTGAAAAACATCCAGAACGGCGACTATGCCAAGCGCTTCATCCTCGAAGGCAAGACCAACTACCCCGAGATGACCGCCCGCCGCCGCCTCAATGCCGAGCATCCCATCGAAATCGTCGGCGAGAAGCTGCGCGACATGATGCCCTGGATCAAGGCCAACAAGCTGGTCGACCGTACACGCAACTGATGGAGAGCTCAGAGCAGTAGCGGTTAGCGGAATATCCGCTCTCCGCTGCCCGCTCTCTTCTCCCCGCTAACTATGTGCATCGGCATCGCTCCTCCCCCCAAGGCCCCCTGGCCACACCCGCTCATTGCCCGTGAGGGCTGGCCGTTTCTGGCCATATCCTTCCTCTCCAGCCTCGCCGTCACCTCGCTGGCCGGGTGGGTTTGGGCGCTACCGCTCTGGGTCATCGCCGTCTTCGTGTTGCAATTCTTCCGCGACCCGCCGCGTCATGCGCCGATCGGCGTCGACCTGGTACTGTCGCCGGCCGATGGCCGTATCGTCGCCGTGGAAGAAGTCGATGACCCCTGGCTCAAGCGCCGCGCGCTCAAGATCAGCGTGTTCATGAACGTCTTCAATGTCCATTCCAACCGCGCGCCGGTGGATGGCGTCGTGAAGGGCCGCTGGTACAACCCCGGGAAATTTGTGAACGCCGACCTCGCCAAGGCCTCCACGGAAAACGAAAGGAATGCGCTCTGGTTCCAGACCGAGGACGGTCGGGATGTCACCTGTGTCCAGGTAGCCGGCCTCATCGCCCGCCGCATCCTCTGTTACGTCGAAGCCGGAGCGGTATTGCAGCGCGGCGAGCGCTACGGCTTCATCCGTTTTGGCTCGCGCGTGGATGTCTACCTGCCCCTCGATGCCCGTCCGCGGGTAGCGCTTGGCGACAAGGTGAAGGCGTCCAGCAATGTCCTGGCACAACTTTGAACATGGATGAGCGAGCAGCCGACTCCTCGGCGGAACCCGACAACACCGACGAAGAACACTCCGCCAAACTGCGCCGGCGCGGTATCTACCTGCTGCCTAACCTGTTCACCACCGGTGCGCTGTTCGCCGGTTTTTATTCCATAGTCCAGGCCATGAACGGCAACTTCGAGCTGGCCGCCGTCGCCATCTTCGTGGCCATGATCCTGGATGGACTGGATGGCCGGGTGGCGCGCCTCACCAACACCCAGAGCGCCTTCGGCGCGGAATACGACTCCCTGTCCGACATGGTTTCCTTCGGCGTGGCGCCGGCCCTGGTCATGTACAGCTTCGCCCTGAAGGGCATGGGCAAGTTGGGCTGGGTGGCCGCCTTCGTCTATTGCGCCGGAGCCGCGCTGCGCCTGGCACGCTTCAACACCCTGCACGGAGTCCAGGACAAGCGCTGGTTTCAGGGCCTGCCCAGCCCGGCGGCCGCAACCCTGGTAGCCGCCCTGGTCTGGGTCATGGTGGACAACCACGTGACCGGCCAGGATATCCGCTGGCTGGCCTGGGCCCTGACCCTGTTCGCCGGAGTGAGCATGGTGACCAACCTTCGCTTCTACAGTGGCAAGGACATCAATCTCAAGCGCAGCGTGCCGTTCATGGTCATCGTCCTGATCGCGCTGTCGATTTCCCTGGTCGCCATCGACCCGCCCATCATGCTGTTGCTGCTCCTGATCGCCTACGGCCTGTCCGGCTATTTCCTCTGGGCAAAACGGCGCCTGAGAAGACGCCCGGAGTTCAGCTCCACGCAAAAATGAAGGGCTAGCCCGTTTGAGCGGCTGCGCGTCAACCGGGTCGCTGAATTCGCTCAGAACGCGGACTTCATGGCTTCCCGTGTGATCATCGGGTTATCCTCAGGAAACACACACGGAAGGAGGCATCCTGCCTTGTGTCCCGTCCTGCATTACGAGCATCCAACATGAATTTGGCTTTTCGCTTCATCGCGCTACTGCTGGGCCTTTCCGGCCCCGCTGGTGCCGCCGACCAGGGGCACTCTCCTTCGCTTGCAGAACTGGGGCATTCCTTCAAGAACGCACTGACCGAGGAGGAAACCCGGTTGCTGCTCGAATACATGCGGGATTCGGTCATGGCTGCGTTCAATGACGAAGAAATCACGCTGCCGGCGGACCTGGCGTTCAAACTGGAAGTACTGCAACAGAGGCTGAAAAAGGAAAGCAATTTCTATCTGGATAATTTCCTTAAACAACTGGAGCAGGACATCAAACGCTCCCTCAAGGAAAAGATGGAACCCTCGCCGCCTGTGCCCTATACCACGCCCGAGTTGCCCTTGCTGCAAGCGGCTACGCCGCCCCCGGTGGTGGTTCCCGATGCCCCCAAGGCGGTGGCGAGCGTGCCGCCAGTCAGTTTCAGCCCGCCCCCCTGGGGCTATGCGCCCTGGTTTTACCTGCCGCGCCTGGTTTTCCCCACGCTACCTGCCGCAGTTCCGGGAGATGCCGCCAAGGCCAGATAGGGGTTCGCCCAATCGCCGCACTACGCGCCCACGAAGCCTGCCGGTATCGATCCACCCTTTGAATGTCGAAACTCCCCGATTTTACTGATACGGATGTCCTGCGCTGGTACGGCGCCGAGAAACTGGACATGGCGCAATCACTGCGAAACGCGGTCAGCCAGGTCGAGGTGCGGCCGCCGCGCATCGCCGCATATGTCAAAGGGCGTGAGCGCCAGCCCTACCGCGTGGTCATCAGCCTGGACCTTGCCAAGAACGGTAAGCCTCGCGCGATTTCCGGGTGCAGTTGTGGCGACGGCTGGATGTGCGAGCATGCCGCCGCCGTCATGCTCGCCCTGCTTCGGGACAAGCGCCTGGCGATACCGGTAAGCACGCGCCCCTCCCGGCCGGCCTCAAGAGACGACGACGACGAGCAGACACCACCCGCGGTCGCATCGGTCGCAGGCAGCGCGCGTCTGATCGACGTCGAACCGCTGGCACTGCTCAAGATCGGCACACTGGAGGTCTACGACGTCGGCCGCTTTCGCCGTTATACCTACGCCGAGCGCCGCTTCGATTTTCTCCATCCCATATTCGACTACGGCGATGCCTTAGTCGATGCCGGCAGCGACGGAGATCTCTTCGCCACAGGCGAGGGAGAAATCGTGCAGGTGCGGCGGCGCCCGGAGCGCGAGGCCGCGCTGCTGCGCGCGCTGACGGATGCCGGCGTGGAGCCGGTGCCGGCCCATACCCTGTTCGCCGTGCGACCGCGACCACCGCGGCTATGGGGGTTGGAAAGCCCCGCGCACTGGCCGCAGTTCATGACCGAACACCTGCCCGCCCTGCGCACGGCCGGCTGGCAGGTGGATCTACCCAGCGACTTCCGCCATCTCGTGCTGGAGGTAGACGACTGGGAAGCCGAAATTGCCGAGGACGCCGGTGGCTGGTTCAATCTGGACATGGGCATCGTCGTCGAAGGCCAGCGCTTGGCCCTGGCGCCGCTGCTCTACGAACTGTTCCGCAGCGATCCACGCTGGCTCAATGCCAACCAGCTGAATAAAATGTCCGATCAGGCGCCAGTCATCCTGATCGCCCCCAAGGGGGTGCGGCTGCGCGTTTCTGCCGGCCGCATCAAACCGCTGGCGTTGACGCTTATCGACCTGTTCGACGGGCCGCCGGGGCAGGGGCCACTGCGTCTCTCGCGCCTGGATGCGCCGCGCCTGGCACGGCTGGTCGAGATGCAACGCTGGCAGTTCAAGGGCGCCCACGCGGTCACACAGCTGGCCCGGGATCTACAGCACAGCGGCGGTATCCAGCCGGCGGTGCCGCCCGCCGGCCTGGCCCTCACCCTGCGCCCTTACCAACTCGAAGGCCTGGCCTGGCTGCAATACCTGCGCGAACATGGCCTGGCCGGCATCCTGGCCGACGACATGGGCTTGGGGAAGACCGCGCAAACCCTGGCGCACCTGCTCCTGGAAAAAGAGGCTGGACGCCTGGATCGGCCTTGCCTGGTTGTGCTGCCCACCTCCCTGATCTTCAACTGGAAGCGCGAGGCGCAGCGTTTCGCCCCTTCGCTCAAGGTGCTCTCGCTGCATGGCAAAGAGCGCGCCGAGCGCTTTGCCGCCATTCCCGAACACGACATCGTCCTCACCACCTACCCCCTGCTCTGGCGCGATGCCGACCAGCTCTCTCTGGTGCACTATCACCTGCTGATCCTGGACGAGGCGCAGACGGTGAAGAACGTCGCCAGCAAGTCCGCGCAAGTGGTGCGGCGGCTCGCCACCCGCCACCGCCTCTGCCTCACCGGCACACCGCTGGAAAACCACCTGGGCGAGCTTTGGGCGCAATTCGATTTCCTCCTTCCGGGCTTTCTCGACGATGCCCGGACGTTCACGAAGACCTGGCGCACGCCCATCGAAAAGCACGGCGATAGCCTGCGCCGCGACCTGCTCGCCGCACGGGTAAGGCCGTTCATCCTGCGCCGGCGCAAGGAGGACGTGGCGAAAGAGTTGCCGGCCAAAACCCTGATCGTGCGCACGGTGGAACTGGAGGGTGGGCAGCGCGACCTCTATGAAGCCGTGCGCAGCGCGATGGACGAAAAAGTACGCGAGGCCATCGCCGACAAAGGCTTCGCTCGCAGCCAGATCGTCATCCTCGACGCCTTGCTGAAATTGCGCCAGGTCTGCTGCGATCCACGCCTGGTCAAGCTGACGGGTGCCGCGAAGGTGAAGGAACGGGCCAAGCTCGATCTGCTCATGGACATGTTGCCGGAACTGGTGGACGAGGGGCGCCGCGTCCTGGTGTTTTCCCAGTTCACCAGCATGCTGGCCCTGATCGAGGCGGAGCTGGTCGCCCGCAAGTTGGGCTACGTCAAACTCACCGGGGAAACCCAGGATCGCGAAGGCGTGATCGCCCGCTTCCAGGAGGAAGGCGTGCCGATCTTCCTGATCAGTCTCAAGGCTGGCGGCGTCGGCCTGAATTTGACCGCAGCCGATACCGTGATCCACTATGACCCCTGGTGGAACCCCGCGGCGGAAAACCAGGCTACGGACCGTGCCCACCGCATTGGCCAGAAAAAGAAGGTCTTCGTCTACAAGCTGGTCGTATCCGGTAGCATCGAGGAAAAGATCCTCGCTCTCCAGGACAGAAAGGCCGAACTCGCCGCCGGAGTGCTCTCCGAAGATGCCGGCGCGCTGTCCAAGTTTGGCGAGGCCGATATCCGTGCCCTGCTAGCCCCCCTGCCACAAGGGAAGGGCTGACGCTTCCCACAATCAGGACACCGGGCCCGCGTAGGTTGGGCTGAGCAAGTCGAAGCCCAACACCTCGCGAGCGTCGATGTGCTCATGCCCAAACTTCCGAAGGCATGGAGGTTATGCCAGCCGCTCCGCTATCGCCGCGAACTGCGCGTAAGCCGCCTGCAGGTCTTCAGCGATTTCCAGCGCTAGGATGCACGGCTCGGGCAGGTTTTCGCTGTCTTCCAGGCTCTTGTCTTTGAGCCAGAAGATGTCCAGGTTCAACTTGTCACGCTTGATCCTATTTTCCTCAGTTGAACGAGCGTAAATCGGCTAAAACTCAATGCTGACAATGGGTTAGATGAATCGGGAGGATCACCCAATGGGTGAGGCGGAATTTGAGCAAAAAACGCTGGTGAAGGCAGTGGATAGCGCGTTGGTCGAACTGGCTGAACAGGCTACTGCGATGATCCTAAATTCCTCTGTTACCCGGCCGCGATGAGCTGAGGAGGCCAAGCTGTGAGTGAGGATGGTGAGGGCAGATTCGGTTTGGCGGCGAGGATTTTGTCGATGATGTAGCGCACGAGCGTGGGCCATCGTTCGGCTTTCTTCAACTGAGGCGCAGATGTCAGAATGGCATTGAGGCCCTTGCGGACATTGGCAACCATGGCCTTGATTTGATCGCCGGCGGCATGGGTCAAGGTGAGCA
>CAILNT010000042.1 GCA_903835655.1 uncultured Pseudomonadota bacterium
ACGCTACCTGAATATCTACAACCACCACATTCCACAACGCGCTCTGAACCACCTGGCACCCATCCAGGCTCTGAAAAAATGGCAGGCGGAAAAACCCGAATTATTCGTTAAGCGCGTTTATAAACAGGCGGGACTGGACAGATAGGCAGTTGCGATGGTGAAAATTGCCTTGTTTGCTGCCGAAACTCTTGTACTCCTTCGGTTTTGCTCCTGCGTTTCTCGTTCGGCGTTAAAAGCAGCCCATCCTCCCGCCCAGGCAGCGACAAAAGTCGCTACCGTGATTCCGAGTAGATCAATGACCTTGTCGGGAGTTGGCGCGGTAGTGATCGACACGCCCCAAGCAAGAAAAATATAAAACAGAGCAAAACCGATCAAGGAGCCCGAGACAGGCCAAACACCCCACTTGGATGAGAATTTCATCTTGATACTCCTCGCAATCCGGATGCCGCCGCTTCAAAGCGTTGTGCTGTAGATTTCATTCGTCTGGAATGAGCCTGGACATGAATTGCTGCATATGCATGGGGCCATCCAAGAGTCCCCGGACATTGGCGCGGGTTACCTCATCTGACTGGCCAGCCGAACGCGAGGCCATCATCGCCGCGTCGTATGCTTCTCGAACATCAATCGCAGTGATGTCATAGCCACGACCATCAGCCATCCAGCGCAGGGCCGACAGTCCGGACGCAAGTGCGAACGCAGGTTGTGATTGCGAGTAATCGCGCGCAGCGCGGATCAATGTGCGCGGGTCGGTCGGACTGCGTTTGACCAATTCAATGGCCAGATCAAAGAGACCGGCATCCTTGGCCGCAGCAAACCACTTCCCTTCTGCACCCGGCGTGCTGGCCGCGAGGTCGCGCAATATTTCTACAGGTGTTTTTTTTGGATACTTCTTGGCGATGGCGCGAAACGTTGCCAGATTGGTCGTGCCCTGGTTCGCCGCGATGGCATAGCGTTGATACGCTTCGTCGGCAAGGCCAGACGAGAGCAAGATTTCCTCGCAGATTGCCGAGATTTGCCAGTCGGGTTGATTGAGTCCTCGGCTGGCTTCGGCATATCTGATGGCTTCTGCTTTTTTACCGAGCGCAGCCAGCGCTTTCACGCCCCACTGCCTATCATGCCAAAACTTGTACGGTGCCAATTCAACCAGCGCGAGCAACTGTTCATACTGGCCTGCCACCAGCATCGCAGAGAGACAGGCGGCAGTGCCGTTGTAGTACCCATGACCGTTGGAATGCGGACGCCAGGCGTATTCCACCATCGGCTTGAACTCATCGATCCAACGTGTCGCGATTTTGGGATCTGCACACATGTCGCCCCAATGGTCGGCCAGGCTCTCGATGTAGCTGATCCCATCATCCTGGATGGCTTGCCACAGACGCTCCAGCCATCGAATGCGTACTTTCGCTTCAACTTTCGCTTTGGCGATGATGGGGACAACTGTTTCTATGGCGCGATTGACGGCAGCGCCGATGGCACCGGATGAACTATCGACCTGCTCAATGGCCGGAGTCAGTTTTTCCAGGAAGACGACGGCACCTTCGGCAGCAAGCTCAGGGTCATTGCGCGCTACCTGCTTGATTTCCGAAACGGCCTCCTTGATGCGCTGGATAGGGGTATCGGATTTCCAACCGAATGCGTTACGGCGGAATCGAGGTGCAAATTGCCATTTGTGAGCAGTCACCTGTTCCTCACCTATCGAACCGGCAACTGCCCGCTGTCGACGAAGCGATCAAAGGTATCGTGCGTCGGCCCATCCTCCCAGCCGCTGCGGAAATATGTTCTGGGCGGCGCCGACTCCAGCATCAGTAGCGACAGCACACGATTGCCACCAGTGTAGGTGTGCTTCAACTCGCGCAGTTTGATCTCATCGGCCTCGCTGGTGCACCAGACCTTCGCCGGCATATCGACACCATCCCACTCCTGGTCGATGGAGTCGTCGGCGGCCAGGGTGCCGGCCAACGGTTCCTGTGGATCGCCGGTCTGACGCAAACGCACGCGGGTTTTGCGCGCGTTGCCGCTGGGCCACTGATATTTCAGGAAGCCATGATCCCAATACACCAGCATGGCGCGCTGCTCGGTGTACTTGACGATGCGGATGGACATCGACTCCAGGGACACGCCGAACTCCTTCGCCAGCGTGCCGATCAGATTAAAGTCGATGCACTTGCCTGCGATTCTGTCCCGCAGCATATCGCCGGGCATCAGCAGATTGCTGGCGAAATCGTCGGCCTCGCGTTCGATCTGCTTCAGGTTGTCGATGCCGGAGTAGACGCTTTCCTTGTCGCACAGAAAACTGGGCTGGCTGGTGCGGTGCAGGATGAAGTGCCCCAACTCGTGCGCGATCGTGAAACGCCGACGTTCCGGTCGCGCCTTGGGATTCACGAAAATCCCCCACTCCCTCTCGTCGTCCGGGTTGCGCACCAAGGCACCCTCACTGGCGTTCCAGGTCAGGTCGGCCGGCTCCTTGATGGCACTTCCCCGACCGAACGGGGTGTCGGACAGCATCTGCCGGACCAGGTCGAGATCGATGGGCAGGGTCAGCCGACCGATCGCGCCGAGCCAGGTCAGGATGCGGGCGGCGGCCTTGAAGGCGTTCAGGTCGTCCGCAACGGTCAAGTTTTCTCCGAGTCCGCTTTCGGGGTCGATCCGAACATGAGTTTCATCGCTTCACGGTACTTGGCCTTTTCGGGCTCATTCATGCCGGCGTACTCGCGGAAAAATGCGACGTCTGTCGGAGTGGGGGTTTGCATCGGGGCGACGGGTTCGCCGAGCAGATCCTGGATGGTGACACCCAGCGTCTTGGCGATGGCGTTCAGTCGTTCTGCCGTGGGCTTTTGACCCTCACGCATTTCCAATTCCCACACATAGGCCTTGGTGCAGCCGACCGCGTCGGCCACCTGCTGCAATGTCAGGCCCTTGGCTTCCCGAAACTCCCGCAGGCGTATTCCGAAGGGGGATGGCATTGGCGTTCTCGTTAGTGAATCACAGCAAATTAGTATAGCAGAAAGAGCCTATTCAACGAGGATGTCCCACTTTGATTGACAAGCGGAAATGCGCGGCTAGAATGGCGCTTGTATCGTTCTGCTTTACTTACGTGGCGGTACAGGCTTTTTTCGTGAAACCTCGTCGCCGCCGGCAGCACGAACGTCCACAGGACCCGAGCCCTCCGACGACAGCCTATAAGGACCCAAAACAATGAAGACTTACGCTGACGTTCTGCTCCACTTGCCGGTCGATGCCACGCTGCGCGGCTACCTCACCCATCACGGTCTGGCGTTGCCGGACGACTTTGACTGGACGGACGACACCGGCGTGACCAACCGTCTGATCGAGGCCATTCAGGAATGCCCCGACCCCGCCGTGCGTGACAAGATCGTGGCCGGTCTGCTGGTGAGCACCCAACTCGCCCATCCGCGCGGCAAGCAGGCGATGTTCCAGGTCGGCGCCTGGCATGCCACTGCCTTCATGGGGCTGATCGCGTGCCAGAGCGACCAGCACCGTGCATTCTGGCTGTTCGTCCACCACCCTGATTTATTCGAGCAGGCGGCCGAGATCGAGTACGTCGACAGCCATGTGCAGCAGGCCCAGCAGCACGACCTGGGGACGAAGGTGCCGATCCGGCGTGACGACGCCTCGACGAATGCCTTTTGCGAAGCCATCAAGTCGTTCTACAAGATGGAACTCGGCTGCGGCGAGGTGTGCGTGGCGCATATCCTCGACCGGGCACAGGGCACCCAACTGGTCACGGTCCACGCCAAAGATCTGGCGATGCTGCGGCTTGAATTCGAGGGCATGGTTCTGACGCGGCGAGTAGGCAGTCCGAACATCCACATGGTGCTGGAGTATTCCGACGCCACCGGCGTTGCGCGCACCATCATTCGCGGCGGCGCCAAGTATCACGAGATGCTGGCGCAGGCC
This sequence comes from uncultured Pseudomonadota bacterium, assembly GCA_903835655.1. Classification (GTDB taxonomy): domain Bacteria; phylum Pseudomonadota; class Gammaproteobacteria; order Burkholderiales; family Thiobacillaceae; genus PFJX01. Next base: position 3,919 of record CAILNT010000042.1, read on the forward strand.
TTCGTCGAGCATCTGCTCGGCGTCAACGTCAGCGCCCAGCGCATCAAGCCGCCGACGCTCGACCTCTCGGCACTGAAACTCGGGTTTCAGGTGCCCCAGGCCATCGATGACGGGTTCGTAACGCTGCAGGTCAAGTCCCTCACCTTGATGAGCCCAGACACCGAGCTCAAGGCGGAATTCACCGCCATGGCCAGCAGTGAGCATCAGTGCGTCACCGATCTGATCGCCGAGAAACTCCCTCACGACAACCCGCTTGCCCACCATTGGCTGGTCAGCGCCGCCAGCATCAATCTCTACTACGCGCCTCCACCCGGAAAGCAGCGCAGTCCGGTCGTGACCGTGGAAGTGACACGGCGTGGTCGGCTGAACCTGCACAAGTTCGACGAAAAACTGCGTGCCCAGTTGGAAGGTTATCTGGTGCAGATCGGCATCCTGGCGGAAAAGCAGACCCTGTCGCCTCACGTCGACGTCGCTGGGAACCGCAACGACCTCGTCGACGAGCGCAGTGAATGATTGGCAACCGCAACGCCTCGGCCTGGGGGCTGGCGTGCAACCTCTTTGTGCGTGACGGGCCGACCATCGAGTCGGCTCTGTCAGAGGCCGAGAGGGACGCGCTGGCCCTTCTGGCCGAACTCAAGGCCATCAAGCAGAGCAAGTTCGACGCCCGCTTCGTCCTGTGCCCCTACTGCCAGTTGCATCGGGGGTCAGTCGTTCAGGGTGATGCCGGTCTCGTGTGCAACTGCCCGGATTGCGGGCCGGTGCCCATCTACAAACCGGATACGCGTGCGTGGATGCTGGATACCGACTGGCTGATTCGCAAGTTGCGTGGCGCGCTCGACGTTCCACCGCAGCAGTCGCCGGTGCCCATTACCCGTGACATCTGGCGAATTGGCGCCCATCAGCGGCATACGGTAATCATCGGCCGCCACCTCGACCAGGTGCTCCTGCACCCGAGTCTCCAATCCAGGGCGAATGCCCGCAACGCCAATCCCGCCTGGCTGATCACGCCCAAGCCCTTGAAGGACGTAAAGCATGATCCTGGGGGCGCCGTGTGGCTGCCGCTGGAGGAACGCTTCAGCCTGTATAGCGGCAATCTGCACTTCACCGAACCCGGCTCGACATTCGAATCCGGGGATGACGGTACGACGGCGGTGAATGGCCCGCTCTCGGCCGACTTCCACACCGTCCATATCGAGGCTTCGCCCTATGGACCGATCTCCTTGTCGGATGCGCAGGCAGCGGTGTTCAAGGCGCTGTGGCATTTCAAGGGTATACCGCAGACAGCAGAATTCATCATGGGCAGGACCGGGTACAAGAGCGACAAGCCTGCTGACCTGTTCAAGGTCAAGGCCAGGAACAAGGGCGATCCCAAGTATGAAGGCCAACACTATGCCTACCAGACATTGGTAACAAGCGATCAACGCGCCGGCACCTACGCGTTGCCATGCGCGGCCTCCACCACCGGCTGACAAACACAAACCTCCACCACGACGGCGAGCCACTACGGTTCGCCGTTTTCATTTCTGCGGTCACTGGCGAACTGGAAGTGGCCATCGGGTTCGCCAGCCAGTCCATCAACAGTTCGCCACCCGAATTCAACACTTCGCAGCGTTGTTCCTCACCTGACTGAAAGGGGTATCAATGTTGCAAACAACGACCGCAAATCGCAGCGCATTGGGCACTGACGCCTTGCCTGCACCCGGAGCGCCGTTTGATCGGCGCGTACTTTCTGAAACCGAACTGGCGCACCGCTGGGGCGTGAGCCCCAAGACCTTGCAACGGTGGCGGACCGAAGGCCGTGGCCCGAGGTACCTCAAGCTCTCCAAGCGGGTGACCTACCCGCTGGATGCGATCACGGAGTACGAGCGCTGCGCCCTGCACATCTCGACCTCCGAACGTGTGGCCAAAGGGGGAGATCGCGCATGAACGACTCCACCATCACCAGCGTCGCGTTCGATCATGCGATGCCCCTGGCCGAAATGAGCGTGTCCCAGATTGCCGCACTGCCTCCCGCGCAGTTGCAGGAAGCGCACATCAATCTGCTCACGCTGCAATCTGCCATCAAGAGCGTCCTGGATCGCTTCAATGCCGCTCTCGACCAGCGCTACGCCGAACAGGCGGTGGCTGCCCGGCAGGCCAACGGCCGTGATTTCGGCGTCTGTCATCTCACGGATGGCCCGCTGCGGATCACCGTCGATGTACCCAAACGGGTGGCGTGGGATCAGGCCGAACTGACCGAGATCGCCCAGCGCATCGCGGCTGCCGGCGACAAGGTCGGCGACTACATCGACACCGACTACTCGATTCCAGAAACCCGCTTCAACGCATGGCCTGCGCCCCTCAAGGAGACGTTCGCCAAGGCTCGCACCGTGAAACCCGGCAAGACCAGCTATCGCCTTGCCACCGTCAGCGATTCAGGAGAATGACCATGCCCAACATCCTGCCATTCCAGTTCGACCACCATGCCATTCGCGTCCAGGTCGACGATGGTGGCGAACCGTGGTTCGTCGCTGCCGATGTCTGTGCAGCACTCGATCTCCCGGAAACGCACAAGGCGGTCGCTCGCCTCGATGATGACGAGAAGGGTCGGAATTCAATTCCGACCCCTGGCGGCAACCAGGAAATGACGGTCGTCAACGAGTCCGGCCTGTTCAACCTGGTGCTCGGCAGCCGCAAGCCCGAAGCCAAACGCTTCAAGCGCTGGGTCACGCACGAGGTGCTGCCATCGATCCGCAAGTCCGGTTCCTATGCCGTGCCTGGCACCGTCACGGCACTGCCGGCACCGACCCAGGACAAGGTGATCGCCATCCTGTCCATTGGCGAGGCCATCGCCAAGGTGCCCGGCGTCAAACCCGGTATCGCCATGGCGGCCACTCTGACGGCGATCCATGAAAACACCGGCCTGGCCGTGGAGCCGTTACGCAAGGTCCTGCCAGCTGCCAACGAACCAATCTGCAGCCTGAACCCGACGCAGGTCGGCGAAAGGATGGGCCTGTCGGCGCGCAGCGTGAATCTGCGTCTGCAGGCGCAGGGCTTCCAGTTCAAGAACGATCGCGACGAATGGGAACTGACGGATTCCGGCAAGGCGTGGGCCGAAGCACTGCCCTTCTCGCGCAACGGGCACTCCGGCTACCAGATCCTCTGGAACTCGGACGTGGTCAACGTGATCCGGGAGGTGGCGTGATGCTTCCCATCATCTCCGCCGAAGAACGGCTGAAGGAACGCCACAGTGCCAAGGTCGGACTGGTGGGCTTCCCCGGTGTGGGCAAGACCACCCAACTGCGCACGCTGCCCGCCCAGTCCACCCTGTTCGTGGATCTGGAAGCTGGCGACCTCTCCGTCAAGGACTGGCCCGGCGACACGGTACGTCCGCGCACCTGGCAGGAATTCCGTGACCTCGTGGTGTTCCTTGCCGGCCCCATGCCGACCGCCACTGTGGATCAGGCGTTCTCCCAGGCGCATTTCGAGCATGTCTGCGTCAAGTACGGCGACCCGGCACAACTGGGCAAATACGACACCTATTTCGTCGATAGCCTGACCGTGCTCTCGCGCCTGTGCTTTGCCTGGTGCAAGACGCAACCGCAGGCTTTCTCCGACAAGACCGGCAAGCCTGACAACCGGGGTGCTTATGGCCTGCTCGGCCAGGAAATGATCACGGCACTGACCCACCTGCAGCATGTGCGCGACAAGCACGTGATCTATGTCGCCATCCTGGAAGAGAAGACCGACGACTTCGGCCGACGCTACTACCAGCTGCAGCTGGAAGGCAGCAAGACCGCACTGGAGTTACCCGGCGTGCTCGACGAGGTGGTCACCCTGGCCGTCCTCAAGGCTGACGACGGCACGCCCTATCGGGGCTTCGTCACCCGCGCCGACAACGCCTACGGCTATCCGAGCAAGGACCGCAGCGGCCGGCTGGATGCCATCGAGGAGCCCCACCTCGGAAAACTCATCGCCAAGTGCCTCGGCACGCCCTACCAGCCGGGCGTCGACACCGCCATCGCCTAACCCAATTCAAGGAAATCGACATGAACACGACCAGCAACTGGAATGACTTCAACGACGCCGACGCCCAGCAAGGCGGCTTCGATCTGATCCCCAAGGGCACCATCGTGCCGGTGCGCATGACCATCAAGCCGGGTGGCCATGACGATCACTCGCAAGGCTGGACTGGCGGTTATGCCACCGAGTCCTTTGATACCGGGGCGGTGTATCTCGCCTGCGAATTCGTGGTGACGGGCGGGCCGTTTGCCAAACGCAAGATGTGGTCGAACGTCGGCCTGCACTCCAGGAAGGGACCGACCTGGGGGCAGATGGGGCGTAGTTTCATCCGTGCTGCGCTCAACAGTGCGCGCAACGTGCATCCACAGGACAACGGTGCGCAGGCCGCCACCGCACGGCGCATCAACAGCTTCGCCGATCTGGACGGTATCGAATTCATCGTCCGCGTCGACGTGGAGAAGGATGCCAAGGGCGAGGATCGCAACGTGGTCAAAGTGGCGATCGAGCCTGACCACAAGGATTATGCCGCCATGATGGGCACGCCGACCAAGGGCGCGACGGCCGCACCTGCGCAACCGGCACCGGCCTACGCCGCGCCTCAGCGCCCGGCCGCCACAGGCAAGCCTGCCTGGGCGCAGTGATGGGGAGGGCCGATGAAATGCTGGGTCTGCTCCAGACAGGCCCGGGGGTTCGGTCATACCGACAACCGTCACCGAATTGCAGACCCCCGGCACTACCCCATCGATTGGGCGTTCTGCTCGCGCCGCTGTCAGGACGTGTTCCACAAGCTCTATGGCAACTGGACACGTGCCTTGGACAACGGCTTGCCGCCGGAGGATGCCATGGTTGATGCCACACCCCTGGAACGAGCCGCCATGCGTATGTGCCTCAAGTTCTTCGGCGAGGCGGCAGCCGAGATCGGCTTCAACAAGCCCCTTGGCACCTACACCGAGGTCGAGGCATTGACGGTCATCGAAGCCATCGTCACGGCCTACGTCGACGAAATGGCGGCTCAGCATGAGCGCAGCAAGTTCCCGCCAGTGCGCATGCCTGCCACCGCAGCACAGGTGAATGATCCGATTCGGGAGTCCGCGCCTGCCCCGGCAGCCAATGCCTTCGCCGACCTCGAGGACGACCTTCCCTGGGAGGCATCCTGATGCTGGACTTCAATTCATCCGCCAGCCTGTCGGGGCGCATCGAGGCGCTGCTCGATCGGGCGCTCGAAGAGGAGCATGACGCCACGCCGCCGCGTGACTACCTCGGGGCGTCACGCCTGGGGGCGGCCTGCGAGCGGCAATTGCAGTACGAGTACGCCAAGGCGCCGGTGGACGCGGGCAAGGCGTTTGCTGGCCGGCTCTTGCGCATCTTCGAACGCGGGCATCGCACCGAGGAGATGGCAATCCGCTGGCTGCGCCTGGCTGGCTTCATTCTCAAAACCGAGGACGCCAATGGCCACCAGTTCGGTTTCTCTGTGGCCGGTGGCCGGCTGCGCGGGCATGTGGATGGCGTGCTGATCGGCGGTCCCGAGGGTTTCTCCTACCCGGCACTCTGGGAGAACAAATGCCTGGGAGCCAAGTCGTGGCGGGAACTGGAGAAACATCGGCTCGCCGTGGCCAAACCGGTCTATGCCGCGCAGATCGCGCTTTACCAGGGCTATCTGACCCTGCATGAGCACCCGGCGCTGTTCACGGCGGTGAATGCCGACACGATGGAAATCTACGCCGAACTGATCCCGTTCGACGCGGCTCTGGCGCAGCGCATGTCGGATCGCGCAGTGCGTGTGATCCAGGCCACCGAGGCCGGTGAACTGCTGCCGCGCGCCTTCACTGAATCCACACATTTCGAATGCAAGTTCTGCGCATGGGCAGAGCGTTGCTGGAGGACCACGCCATGAGCAAACCCATCATCGCACCGGCATCGTTGGGCGAACCCTTCGTGGATGCGCGCGAGGCGGCCTACACGCTGAATCTGCCGATGTACTACCTCACCAATGCCACGCAGCGACGCAGGCTGCAGATCCCGCATTACCGGATCGGCCGCATGGTCCGCTTCAAGCTGTCAGAACTGTCGACATGGCAGTCCATCCGGGGCAGTCATGATCCCGACGCGGAGGTGATCCATGACTGAGTCCGTCAGCCATGATCCACTCGACTTCAACGACAGTCATCCTCCGGTCGAACATGACCATGACGCGTGGCGCGAGGAGATCCGCGCAGCCCTCCTGGCCAGGCTCGAGTCGGTACTGTTCACGCTGTTCCCTGCCGGCAAGATGCGGCGGGGCAGGTTTACCATCGGTGATGTGCTGGGCAGCCCCGGTGATAGCCTGGAGATCGTGCTCTCCGGCGACAAGGCAGGTCTGTGGACGGATCGCGAGAGCGGTGAAGGCGGCGACGTGTTCGACGTGGTCGCCCGAAATCAACGCATCGATGCCCGGGCGGATTTCCCGCGACTGCTCACGTTTTGCTCGGAATTGGTTGGGCGTGCCGATCTGACGCCCACTCGGTCGGCCAAGTCGCGACGTGGTGCGGCCATCGACGAGTTGGGTCCTGCCACGGCGAAATGGGACTACCTGGACGCCAACGGTCAGTTGATCGCCGTCGTCTATCGCTATGACCCGCCCGGCCAGCGCAAGGAATTCCGGCCCTGGGATGCCAGGCGCCGCAAGATGGCGCCGCCCGACCCGCGCCCGCTTTACAACCAGCCGGGCATGGCCAGCGCCGACCGGGTGGTGTTGGTCGAGGGTGAAAAGTGCGCTCAGACCCTGATCGACATTGGCATCTGCGCCACCACGGCGATGCATGGTGCCAATGCGCCGATCGACAAGACCGACTGGTCGTCACTCGCCGGCAAAGCCGTTCTGATCTGGCCGGACAAGGACAAGCCGGGCTGGGAATATGCCGATCGTGCCGCACAAGCCATCCTCATGGCCGGGGCCGCGAACTGCCACATCCTCTATCCGCCTGAAGACGCGCCAGACGGGTGGGATGCGGCTGACGCGCAGGGCGAAGGTTTCGATGTCGCCGGCTTCATCGTTCATGGCCCACGCATGCAGATGTACTTGATCGCCGATGAGCCCGAACCCGATACGGGTGCCTGCAGCACACAAGAGGAAACCGTCTGGGGTACCGAGGATGCGCTGGCCCTGAGTTTTACGCGGCGTTATCACCAGGACTGGCGCTATGTGGCCGCGTGGGGCAAGTGGCTGGTATGGGATGGCCAGCGCTGGCGGTCGGAGGACACCCTGGCGGCGACTGACCTCATTCGCCACGTCTGCCGCCACGCATCCATCAAGTCCACCAACCCAAAAATCGCAGCCAAGCTCGCCGCTTCCAGCACGGTTTCCGGCGTCGAACGCCTGGCGCGTGCCGACCGGCGCCATGCCGCCACGACCGAGGAATGGGATGCCGATCCATGGCTTCTGAACACGCCAGGCGGAGTGGTCGATCTCAGGCATGGCCGCATGCGGCCGCACGACCGCACCGACCGCATGACCAAGATCACGACCGCCACACCTCGTGGCGATTGCCCCACCTGGCGGCAGTTTCTCGATGAAGTGACTGGTGGCGACAAGGAATTGCAGGCGTATCTGCAGCGCATGGTGGGCTATGCCCTGACCGGCTCGACGCGAGAACACGCCTTGTTCTTTCTGTACGGGACGGGCGCCAACGGTAAGTCGGTGTTCGTGAACACGATTGCCACCATTCTCGGCGACTACGCCACGAACGCACCCATGGACACCTTCATGGAAACGCGCACCGATCGGCATCCGACCGACATGGCAGGCCTGCGCGGCGCCCGCTTCGTGGCGGCCATTGAAACCGAACAGGGCCGGCGCTGGGCGGAATCTAAGGTCAAGAGCCTGACCGGTGGCGACAAGATCTCGGCGCGATTCATGCGCCAGGACTTCTTCGAGTTTTTTCCGCATTTCAAGTTGTTCGTGGCGGGCAACCACAAGCCGGCAATCCGCAACATCGACGAGGCCATGAAGCGTCGCCTGCACCTGATCCCGTTCACCGTGACCATTCCACCAGATCGGCGAGACAAGCACCTGCAGCAGAAATTGCTCGCCGAGCGCGACGGCATCCTGACGTGGGCGCTGGAAGGCTGTCTCGCCTGGCAGCGCCTCGGACGCCTCGATCCACCGCAACAGGTGATGGATGCCACCGAGGAGTATTTCGAGGCGGAGGACGCGCTCGGACGCTGGCTGGACGAGAACTGCCTCCGGGAACCCGGTGCGAGGTCGTTAACCGCCGAGTTGTTCAACGACTGGAAGCAATGGGCGGAAGCGGCGGGCGAATTCATCGGTTCCCAGCGGCGCTTCTCTGACCAGCTCATCACCCGAGGTGTCGAGAAATGGCGCAACGGCATGGGGGTGCGCGGCTTTCAGGGCATCGGCCTCAAATCGCCGCCCACGCCCGCCTACACCCCTTATGCCGACAACTGACCTCGATGAACAACCTTCGGTCTGACGCAGTCGACGCAGTTCTACGTAACTCTCTACACGTACGCGTGACGCGCGCCTCATGGAGTGTTACGACATCCTGCGTCGACTGCGTCAGACCTACCGAAAAAGGACTGACGACATGAATACCAGCATCCTCGCCCTGGACCTGGGCACACAAACCGGCTGGGCCATCCGCCTCAAGGACGGCCAGATCATTAGCGACTGCGAGACCTTCAAGCCGCAGCGCTTCGAGGGTGGCGGCATGCGCTACCTGCGCTTCCGCAAGTGGCTCACCGAGATCAAGCAGAGCAGCGACGGCCTCGACGCCGTGTACTTCGAGGAAGTGCGCCGCCACGTCGGCGTGGATGCCGCGCACGCCTACGGTGGCTTTATGGCCACGCTGACGTCCTGGTGCGAACACCACGACATTCCTTACCAGGGCGTACCGGTCGGCACCATCAAGAAGCACGCGACCGGCAAGGGTAATGCAAGCAAGGAGGACATGGTCGCCGCCATGCGCGACAGGTCGTATCCCGTCAGCGACGACAACGAGGCGGATGCGCTGGCGCTCCTGCATTGGGCCATCGAGACGCAGGAGGGCTGACGTGAAGATTCCAGCGCACACCTATCGCTGCCCGCTGGGGAGGGTTCAGTCGGAAAGCCCTGACCTGGATGACATCAAGCGCAACGGCTGGCAGGACCAGCACATCCTCGTCGTGGCGGAGAACGATGCCAGGCTCGACTTCGTGGAACGGGAATTCGTCCGCCGTCTGGGCCAGCGACTCTATGGAGGGCGGCGCAATGACTAGCGTCAAATCCCACTGGACCATCGAGGATGTCGCCGACCGATTCCATGAGGCGGTGTCCACCGCTCGACGCTTGCCACCTGTGCGGGTTCAAGGCTACTTCAGCCTGTGGCCACCCATCGTGCGCCAGGAGTGGGAACGCTATGTAGATGAAGACGCACCCCTGCGTCGTTTCCCACCGGAGCCGGTCGCTGTCGACCGGATGCTCGAAACCATGCGCTGGGTGCAATGGCTGGCGGTCGAGCGTCGGCATCTGGTGTGGATGCGCGCCAACAACTACGAATGGCATTTGATCGGCAGGCGCTTTGGTTGCGATCGAACGACGGCATGGCGTCACTGGAAACTTTCGATGCAGTTGGTGGCGGACCATCTGAACGGTGCCGCGTGAATTGGCGACATTTAGCGAGCATCGGCGGCGGAACTGCATTGGCTGCGGGAATGCGAGTAAGAAGCCGGGTTTTTGGCGTGCAACACATTGGGGTCGTTTGCTCTACTATTTCGGCTATCTTCTGGACAGCGTTGTGAGCAGGCGACCGAACCTGCATCCAGCGCTTCCTTGACCCGCAAACCCGCTCCTGAGGACGACTCACGGCGGGTTTTTTGTTTCCGGACCCCGATGCCCACCCTGCAAATCGACTATCGCCCGATCGAGTCGCTGATCCCCTATGCCCGCAATGCGCGCACGCACAGCGAGGAACAGATCGCCCAGATCGCGGCCAGCATCCGGGAGTTCGGCTTCAACAACCCGATCCTGGTCGACGGCCAGCGCGGCGTCATCGCCGGGCACGGTCGCATCCTCGCGGCGCGCAAGCTCGACATGGCGGATCTGCCGGTGATCGAACTGGCCCACCTGACCGAGAGGCAGAAGCGCGCCTTCATCCTGGCCGAGAACAAGCTCACCGAGCGTGCCGGCTGGGACGATGAATTGCTGTCCCTGGAACTGGCGGATCTGGAGGCGGCTGGCTTCGATCTCGATCTCACCGGTTTCGACGATGGCGAAATCGAGTCCCTGCTCGCCAAGACCGGCGACGAGCCCGATGACAAATCCGACGACGCTGCCGACGAGGTACCCGACGCACCCACACTGCCGGTATCCCGCCCGGGCGACCTGTGGCAGTTGGGATCGCATCGGCTGATCTGTGGCGATGCCGCCGACCCGAAAGTGGTATCGGCGCTGATGGCCGGAGAGCAGGCAGTGCTTTGCTTCACCTCGCCACCCTATGGCAGCCAGCGTGACTACACGAACACCATCGTCGATTGGGATGGTCTGATGCAGGGCGTGTTCGCCGGACTGCCCATGGCGGCCGACGGACAGGTCCTGGTCAACCTCGGCCTGATCCACCGCGACAACGAGGTCATCCCGTATTGGGAACGCTGGTTGGCGTGGATGCAGTCCCAGGGCTGGCGACGCTTCGCCTGGTACGTCTGGGACCAGGGTCCCGGCATGCCCGGCGACTGGAACGGACGCCTGGCGCCCAGCTTCGAGTTCATCTTCCATTTCAACCGCGAGTCTCGCCGGCCCAACAAGATAGTGCCCTGCAAGCATGCCGGCCAGGATTCACACCTGCGCGCCGATGGCTCATCGACCGCGATGCGCGGCAAGGACGCTGAGATCGGCGGATGGTCCCATGCCGGCCAACCGACCCAGGACACCCGCATCCCCGACAGCGTGATTCGCATCATGCGGCACAAGGGCAAGATCGGTCAGGACATTGACCATCCGGCGGTGTTTCCGGTAGCGCTACCGGAGCACGTCATGGAAGCATTCTCGAACGTGGGCGACGTGGTGTTCGAACCCTTCAACGGTTCCGGCACTTCGATCCTGGCGGCCCAGCGCACCGGCCGGCACTGCCGGGCCATCGAGATCGCACCCGAATACGTGGACGTGGCCATCCGCCGCTTCCGGCAGAACCATCCCGATGTCGCCGTCACCCTGGCCGCCACCGGCCAGACCTTCGACGAGGTCGGTTCCGAACGTACCTCAGGCGAGGTGGGGCATGGCTGAACTGCGCCAGCCGGTGGCCGGCATCCAGATCGAGATGCGCCCCCTCGATGTCCTGATTCCGTATGCCCGCAACGCCAAGCAGCACTCGGATGCGCAGGTGGCGCAGATCGCCGCCAGCATCCGTGAATTCGGCTGGGGCGCGCCCATCCTGGTGGATGGACAGAACAATGTGATCGCCGGCCATGGGCGCCTGCTCGCAGCCCGCAAGCTCGGGCTTGCCGAGGTGCCGGTGGTGCCGATGGCGCATCTGACCGACATCCAGCGTCGCGCACTGATCCTGGCCGACAACAAGATCGGCGAGAACGCCGACTGGGATGCCGAACTCCTGGGGCTCGAACTGGCCGGATTGATGGAGGCCGGTTTCGATCTGGAACTGACCGGCTTCTCTGCGGAGGAATGGGATGCCCTGATTGCCGGTGATGAAGATGTCAAGGAAGGCTTGACCGACGAGGACGCGGTCCCCGAGGTCGAGGAGGTGCCGATCTCCCGTAGCGGCGATGTCTGGCTGCTGGGTGAGCATCGGCTGCTCTGCGGCGACGCCACCAAAGCCGATGACTACACGACGCTGTTGGGCAACGAACTGGTGGACATGACCTTCACCGATCCGCCCTACAACGTGAACTACGCCAACACCGCCAAGGACAAACTGCGCGGCAAGAATCGGCCGATCCTGAACGACAACCTGGGCGAGGGCTTTGGATCGTTCCTAGTGGCGGCCTGCCAGAACATCCTGACGGTGACCAAGAGCGCGGTCTACATCGCCATGAGTTCCAGCGAACTCGACACCCTGCAATCGGCGTTCCGCACGGCAGGCGGTCGCTGGTCGACCTTCATCATCTGGGCAAAGAACACCTTCACCCTGGGACGTGCCGATTACCAGCGCCAGTACGAGCCGATCCTGTACGGCTGGCGCGAGGGCACCGACCACTTCTGGTGTGGCGCCCGCGACCAGGGTGACGTCTGGCAGATCAAGAAGCCGCAGAAGAACGATCTGCACCCGACCATGAAGCCGGTGGAACTGGTGGAGCGGGCGGTGCGGAACAGCAGCAAGTCCCGCGACATCGTCCTCGATCCGTTCGGCGGCTCAGGCTCCACCCTGATCGCCTGCGAGAAATCAGGCCGGCGTGCCCGCCTGATCGAACTCGATCCCAAGTACGTCGACGTGATCGTGCGGCGCTGGCAGGCATTCACCGGCAAGCAGGCCACCCGCGTCTCGGACGGGGTGGCCTTCGATCAGGCGGCAACTTCGTAACCGGCCTTGATGAGCAGGCCGGCTTCGCGGTTGGTGGCCGGCACCCAGAACCGCTCGTCATCGCCCAGCAGGACGGGTGTCCAGTAGGTCTGGCGCATCGCCACTTCCCTGGCCATCGCCAGGTTGCTGTAGCGGCGGGTGTTGGCGAGGGCGATGTGGGTGCTGCGTTCGGTGTTCATCGTGTGCTCCGGGTTGATCGTTTCGACATCTGCATGAACGCGCTGTTTGATTGAGAAGCCAAGCTATTCAGTTCATCGCAGCGCGGCGCACGGCGGTGAGTTTCTCGATGACGTCCTCGCTAAAATTGAATCCGTCGAGACGGCTCAATCCCTCGCGTTCGAGGATGCGCCAGCGGGCGGCATCGCCTTCCGCCCGGTGCACCTCGTCGCCGAGTTGCTCGAGGTAGAGGTTCTCCTCGTCGGTGAGCCGGCGTGGTTGTGCCTTGAGGCTTTCCAGGATGGTGATGAGGTTCAGCATGGCGGGCCTCCGATCACACGATCCGGTACACACGCTCGCCGCCCTCGGGTTTTTCCGAGGTGAGGACGAGCCCGAGTTTCTTCTTGAACGCGCCGGCGAAGGTGCCGCGCACCGTGTGTTGCTGCCAGCCCGTAGCCGCGCAGATCTGCGCGATCGTCGCGCCCTCTGGACGATTGAGCATCACGACCACCTGTGCCTGCTTGCTGTTGTCGCGGGTACGACGCTGGGGTTCCGATGCGACGGCAGGCGTCTCGGCTTCGGTCTCCGGTTCAGGTGCCGGGCGGGTGCGGCCCACGGCCGTGTAACCGGCATCGGTGAGAACCTGCCTGCCGTCGTGCTCGACGATCAGGCCGCGCGATGCTAGTCCTTCGATCACTTTGGTCTTTGCACCACCCTTGAGTGTGGCGGGCAGGGGTTCGATGTAGCCATCGGGCCGGTAGGCGGCCTGGGTGAGGACGTTGGTTTGCGTGTCGGTGAGGCGGATCGAGTCGTTCATGGCTTGCTCCTTCGTGCTGGTTGATGGTGTCTGTATGAAGGCGCTGTTCCAGAGTGAAGCCAAGCTGATTTCCGCGTAATGGCGCGGCTTTCTTGAATGAAGATCGAACGTGCCCGTCCGTGCGCCCACCCCCTGTCGTCACCCGGGTTGCCCGGCGCTGGTCACCACGCCCGGCTTCTGCGACCAGCATCGGGCCGCAGTGCATCGTGACTACGGTCGCGCACGTCGTGGCTTCGATACCGAGCGGACGTTCTACCAATCCGAAGCGTGGCGTGCCGTGCGCGCCGCGTTCCTGCGCGAGCACCCGTTGTGCCGGCAGTGCCAGGCGAAGGGGTTGCTGGTGGCCGCCCGCGTGGTCGACCACGTCCGTCCCATCAAGGAGGGCGGCACACGTTTCGATGCCGCCAACCTGCAATCGCTGTGCGTGCCCTGCCACAACGCGAAAACCGCACGCGAGACGGCGAGGCGTAAGTCACCACCCCGGTAGGGGGGTGAAATCTCTGGCGTCGCGTTCGCGCGATGCGCGCGCTAGCACGAATTTTTGCGCGTGCAAATTGAAACAGGGGGGACTCCCCCCGAGGACCCGAACAACATGGCCGGACGCAAGCCGCTGCCCACCACCGTCAAGAAGATCAAGGGGACGCTGCAGAGGTGCCGCACCAACTTGCGGGAACCGAAACCGGAAGGGGATCTGGTCGAGCCACCCGAGTACATGAGCGAAGGCGCGAAGTCCGCCTGGCGCTATGCGCTGGAGTGCGCGCCGCCCCATTTGCTGAGGCGGCTCGACATGTCGGTGCTCGAGGTCTGGGCCTGTGCCGCCGACCTCTACCGGAAGGCCCAGGCCGGCATCGGCAAGACCGGTCTGCTCGTGAAGGCGCCCAACACCGGCGTGCCGATGCAGTCGCCGTATCTGGCGATCGCCAACAAGCAGGCACAGATCATGACCAAAGCTGCCACGGAGATGGGCTTCACGCCCGCCTCGCGCTCGCGCGTCACGCTGCCCATGGAGGCGGCGGACGACGATCTCGATCCCTGGGCGGATATCGCCGGGTGATCAGGTGCGGGTGCCGCCCAGAATCAGCATCAGCGTCATCGGATGGGTGGGCGAGGACTGGAATCCGTAATGCTCGTAGAACTGCTGGGCACGCTCGTTGAGTGCATGCACCAGGAGCGCCCGGACTCCGGCGTTCTGCGACACGGCCACGGCACGGTTGACCGCGTCCTGGAGCAAGGCGGCCCCGAGTTTGATGCCCTGCGCCCGCGTGTCGACCGCCAGCCTGGCCAGCACCATCACCGGCACTGGGTCTGGCATGTTGTGCCGGACCGAGCGCGTGGCGGCCTGATGCGCGACGGCCCCGGCAGCCAGGGCGTAGTAGCCATGGACAACGCCCTCCGGGTCGGCGGCCACGAAGGTGCGGCTCGCGCCGCTTGCCTGGTTGGCGAGGGCGCGCCGCTTGAGCCAGTCGTCGAGCACCAGTTCGCCGCAGGAGAAGGCGTCGAGTTTGTGATGCGGCGCCAGCGGCTCTGGGAGACGCAGATTCATGCCCCGGCCTGCCAGGGCGCCTTCACGGCCATCAGGCGCTCAAGACCGGGGTTCGGCGCCGGTGGGGCATCCAGCATGGCGGTGAACTGACGGAACTTCGCTTCGTCCAGGCTGAAAAACACCTGATCGAGCAGCACCGCCTGGGCCTTGTCGCAAGCTGCCTCCAGCATGAAGTCGGAGCGGTTCTTGCCGAGCAGTTGCGCAGCATGGTCGATCAGATCGCGCTGCTCTGGCAGCGCCCGAAGGTTGATGGCGGCGTCACGCATGATTTTCTCCACATGAATACACAACAGATATACACATCCTAGTCAGGCGTGTAGCTGATGTCAATACAACCATTATCTGCACCCTCGAATTGATCCCCTACACCAAGACCGCTAAAGACTACGCCGAGGCTGTGGCGGCGGGAGAGATTTCTGCCTGCCGCTGGGTGCAGATGGCCTGCCGGCGACAACTGGATGACCTGGCACGCTTCAAGGGCAAGGCCAGCCCCTATCAGTTCAATCCGAAACTGCATGATCGTGAGGGACGCGCCTTCCAGCCCGCCGACAACCTGTGCGCCTTCATCGAACGGCTGCCACACGTAAAGGGGCCCCTGGCCGGCGAGTTGATCAGCCTGGAACCCTGGCAGGTGTTCATCCTGACCACCGTGTTCGGCTGGGTGAAGCCTGACGGCAAGCGACGCTTCCGGCGTTCCTACATCGAGGTGCCGCGCGGCAATGCCAAGTCCACGCTGTCCTCGGCGCTGGCGCTGTACATGCTGGCCGCCGATGGCGAGGGCGGCGCCGAGGTGTATTCGCTGGCCACCACCCGCGACCAGGCGCGCATCGTGTTCGGTGACGCCCAGACCATGGCCCGGCGTAGCGCTGGTTTCCGTAGCCGCTTCGCGGTGAATCTCGGCGCGCACAACATGCACGTGCTCGCCACTGGCTCGAAGTTCGAGGCGCTGTCCGCCGAGGGCTCGACCCTGGATGGACTGAACATCCACTTCGGCTGCGTCGATGAACTGCACGCGCACAAGACCCGCACGGTCTATGACGTGGTGGAGACCGGCACCGGCAAGCGCGACAACTCGCTGCTGTGGGTGATCACCACTGCCGGCAGCAACCGCGCCGGCATCTGCTACGAGGTGCGCGCCTTCGTCACCAAGTTGCTCGACGGGGTGATCCAGGACGACAGCCAGTTCGGGATCATCTACGGACTGGATGACGGGGATGCCTGGGATACCGAGGCAGCGCTGATCAAGGCCAACCCGAACTGGGGCATCTCGGTGCGACCGGAGATTCTGGGGCCGCTGCAGGCCAAGGCCATGCAGTTGCCCAGCGCCATCAACAACTTCAAGACCAAGCATCTCAACGAGTGGGTCAATGCGGGCACGGCTTGGATGGACATGCGCGCCTGGGATGCCTGCGCCGATTCCGGCCTGGATCTCGATACCTTCGAGGGGCAGCCGTGCTGGATCGGCCTGGACCTGGCCAGCAAGACCGACATCGCCGCACTCATGCTGGTGTTCCGGCATCCGGACATCGCCGATGCCTACGCGGTATTCGGTAAGTACTACCTGCCAGAGGACACGGTCAGCGCTGCCGGCAACAGCCAATACCCGGGCTGGATGCGCACCGGACGTCTGACCGTGACGCCGGGCAACGTGATCGATTTCAGCTGGATCGAAGCCGACCTGATGGACATGGCCTCGCGCTTCGGCATCCAGGCCGTGGCCTTCGACCCGTTCCAGGCCACGCAACTGTCGACCCGGATGCTGGCCGAAGGCCTGCCGATGATCGAGGTACGGCCGACGGTGCTGAATTTCTCCGAGCCCATGAAAACCCTGGAGGCCCTGGTGCTGCAAAAGAAACTCGTCCACGACGGCGACCCGGTCCTGGCCTGGATGGCCAGCAACGTGGTGGCCCATCTGGACGCCAAGGACAACATCTACCCCAGGAAGGAGCGGCCGGAGAACAAGATCGATGGCATCGTGGCGTTGATCATGGCGCTCGCGCGTGCCTTCCTGCCTGGTGACGCGGTGGTCCTCGGTGCCGACTACGAACTGATGCTGCTCTGAGTCGAGACGGATGGGATTCTTCAGCTTCTTCGACCGCTTCCGCGCCTCGACCGATGATCGTTCCCCCTGGGGCGATTTCTGGTTCGAGCCGGTTACGGTGCGCACCTCGAGCGGCATGCGCGTGTCTGCTGACAATGCCCTGCGGCTGGCGGCGGTCTACGCCTGCGTACGGGTGCTGTCCGAGACGATGGCCTCGCTGCCCTTTGTGTTGTACCGGCAGCGTGCCGACGGCGGCAAGGACGTGGTGACCGACCACTGGTTGTACCGGCTGCTGGCGAAACGGCCCAACCGTTACCAGAACGCCTTCGAGTGGCGCGAGATGCTGCAGGGACATCTGGCCCTGCGTGGCAATGCCTACAACCGTATTCTCGCCAACCCGCGCGGCGAGATCACCGAACTCATTCCCATCCACCCGGACCGCATCCGGATGGAACTGCTGCCCTCGGGTGATTACCGCTACCGGGTCACCGATCGGCTGGGCGAGGAGACAATCCCGCCGCGCGGCGAGGTCTGGCACCTGCGGGCGCTGTCGTCCGATGGCCTGATGGGCATGAGTCCGATCGAACTGGCAAGAGAGAGCCTGGGCATGGCGCTGGCGGCGCAGGACTATGGCGCGCGCTTCTTCGCCAACGATGCCAAGCCCACTGGCGGCTGGATCGAGTTTCCGGGTTCGTTCAAGGACTCCGAGGCGAAGAAGGTGTTCCGCGAGTCCTACCAGCAGGCTCAGAGCGGGGCCAACCGGGGCAAGGTGCTCGTTCTGGAAAACGGCATGAAATTCCACGAGGTGGGCGTCACCAACAAGGACGCTCAGTTCCTCGAACTGCGACAGTTCCAGATTACCGACATCGCCCGGCTGTTCCGGGTGCCGCCGCACATGATCGCCGATCTGTCACGTGCCACCTTCAGCAACATCGAGCAGCAGAGCCTCGAGTTCGTGATGCACACCATGACGCCGTGGGCGGAACGGTGGGAGGCCTCGATCGAGTCCGATCTTCTGCTCGACGGCGACGACCTGGAAGTCGAATTCGATTTCGCCAACCTGATGCGCGGCGATGCGTCGAGCCGCGCCGCCTACTACCAGAGTGGCATCCAGAACGGCTGGCTGACCCGCAACGAGGCGCGTATCGCGGAGAACATGAACCCGCTCGACGGCCTGGACGAGCCCCTGCGACCGTTGAACATGGTCGAGGAAGGCGCGGCCGAGGATCAGGAAGTCGACGCGGAAGCCACCGAACCGCCCGCGCAGGAGTCGGCAGATCCGATGGATGACGAGGCGAATGCCCGCTTTCGGGCCGTGGTCGCTTCGCAGGCTGCCCGGGTGGCGCGCCGCATCAGCCGCGCCGGGGCCATCGAGGACAAGGATATCGCCCTCATCGCCGAGGCGTTGGCTTTGCCCATGGCGCATGTGGCCGCCTGGGCTGCTGAGGCGCGCGACCTGCCGATGAGCGAAGCCGCCATGACCGAATCACTGATTTCTCTTGGGATGACACCATGAAGCAACCACTGCTGATCGCCGAATTTCTCTCGACGCCCTGGGCCCTGATGCCCGAGCGGCTCAACGCCCTGACGGCGGTGCTCGCCCGCTGGTCGCAGGGCGTGCCGGCGACCGAGGCGGTGATGGACAGGATCGATGCCGACCGCACCGCACGCGAGGCACGCCGCCAGGCCGTGAGTTCTGCAGCCGGTGGCGGCATCGCGGTGCTCCCCCTCTATGGCGTGATCACCCAGCGCGGCAACCTGGTGGACGATGTCTCGGGGCCGGGCAGCGTGAGCACACAGGTATTCGCGCAGGCCTTGCGCCAAGCGCTGGCCGATGACACGGTGAGCCAGATCCTCATCGACATCGACAGCCCGGGCGGCAGCGTCTATGGCGTGTCGGAACTGGCCGACGAGATCGCCGCCGCACGCACGCAAAAGCCGGTGGTGGCGATCGCCAACAGCCTGGCGGCATCCGCCGCCTATTGGCTGGGTGCGCAGGCCGATGAACTCTATGTGACGCCGGGTGGCGAGGTCGGCTCGATTGGCGTCTGGCAGGCGCACTTCGACTACTCGCAGGCATTGGCCGCCGAGGGCGTGACGCCCACGCTGATCTCCGCCGGCAAATACAAGGTCGAGGGAAATCCCTATGCCCCGCTCGACGAGGAGGCGCAGGGTTTCATGCAGTCCCGGGTGAACGACTACTACGGTACCTTCACCAAGGCCATCGCCCGCGGCCGGGCTGCCCCCATCGCCCAGGTTCGTGACGGCATGGGCCAGGGCCGCGTACTCGGCGCCGATGCCGCCCTCGCAGAAAACATGGTGGATGGCGTCAGTACCTTCGATGGCGTCCTGAAGCAGATGCGGTCACGGGCCAGGGCCAACGCCAAACCGAAAGTGTCCCGGCTCGCCCAGGCGAGAAACGCCCTGGCCATCCTGTAAGCCAGGTTTCCGGCTGGGCTCCGTCGAGCCTCGCCAACCACGACCCGTCGGTCGACCCCAACCGCAACCGCCTCCGGGCGGTTTTTTTACGTTCATCGAGCCCGCCGCGTGCGGGTTTTTGTTTTTGGAGAACCGAAATGAGTAAGCAATTGCGCGAGCTGCAGGCTCGCAAGACCGCACTGGTGAAGGAGGCACGCGCGCTGACCGACCGAGCCGCCGCCGATAACCGCGACCTCAGCGACGAGGAAGTCACCGCCTTCGACACCCTCAAGGCGCGGATCGACGCCACCTCGGCGGCCATCGATCGCGAGGCAGCCCTGATCGCCGAGGAAGCCCAACTGGCGGTGCATCAGGCCCTGGGCCCCATCGTCACCGACAACCGTGCGGCCGATCCGATGAATGGCTTCCGCAGCGTGGGCGAGTTCATGCAGGCGGTCTATCAGGCTGAGAAGCCTGGCAAGGGCATCGATGAGCGCCTGTTGATCGGCGGTGGCTCAGTTGGCAACCGAGGTGCGGCGGCACCCGGCACGTTCAGCAACGAGGCGGCCGGCCAGGACGGCGGCTTCCTCGTGCCGCCCCAGTTCTCGCAGCAGATCTTCCAGTTGTCGCTGGGTGAGGATTCGCTGCTGCCGCTCACCGACAACGTCGAGATCACCGGCAACAGCATGGCCTTCCCCAAGGACGAAACTACGCCCTGGGGGACCAACGGCATCCGTGCCTACTGGCAGGGCGAGGCGCAATCCGCCGTCGCCACCAAGCCGGTGCTGGGCCTGGCCACGCTGCGCCTCAAGAAACTGATGGCGCTGGTGCCCACCACCGACGAACTGCTGGATGACGCCAACGCGCTGACCAGCTACCTGCCGCAGAAGGTGGCGCTGTCGATCCGCTGGAAAACCAACGAATCGATCCTGTTCGGTGCCGGCAACGGCGTGCCGGTCGGTGCGCTGGGCGCGGGTGCTACGGTGACGGTGGCCAAGGAATCCGGCCAGGCGACCCAGACGCTGCTGCCGCAGAACCTGGCCAAGATGATCGCGCGTCTGCCCACGGGCTCGTTCGCCAACGCCGTGTGGATCGTCAACAACGACGTGCTGCCGGCGCTGTTCACGCTGTCCCTGGGCAACTACCCGATCTACCTGCCCACCGGCCTGCCGGTCGGCGGCATCCAGATCTCGCCCTACGGCACGCTGCTCGGCCGCCCGGTGTTCGTGTCGCAGCACGCCAACACATTCTCGTCCCAGGGCGACGTGATCCTAGTGGACCTGTCGTACTACCAGACCATCACCAAGGCCGGCGGCATGCAGACCGCGACGTCGATGCACCTCTACTTCGACGCCGACCTCACGGCCTTCCGCACCACGTTCCGCATGGACGGCCAATCCAAGATCGTCGCACCCATCGCGCCGGCCAAGGGGGCCACGACCATGTCGCCCTACATCCAGCTCGGCGCCCGCTAACCCATAAGGAGATTCCACCATGTTTCCCAATGCAAAAGGCAGCGAGGAGATCGCCATCCTCGCCACCATCGACCCGGCCAGCCTGGCCGTGGGCACCGTAACCACCGGCTGGATTTCGGTGGCCAACTTCCATGCGCTCATCGCCGACATCCATTCCGGTGTGCTGGGCGCCGCCGCCACCCTGGACGCCAAGCTGCAGCAGGCGCTCGATGCCGTCGGCACCAGTGCCAAGGACGTTCCGGCCAAGGCCATCACCCAACTCACCCAGGTCGGCGGCGGCTCCAACCGTCAGGCGCTGATCAACGTGAAGCCGGAGGAACTGGACACCGTGAACGGCTTCGGCTTCGTGCGCCTGTCCCTGACCGTGGGTGTGGCCGCGAGCCTGGCGGGCGCACAGGTGATCGGCGTCAATCCGCGCTATGCGACGGCGGACGCCTTCAACCAGGCCGCCGTGGCGCAGATCGTGTGAGGACCGAATCATGAAAGCGATCCGATTCCTTGCCGATTTCTATGCCGTCGGCGGCAGCGGCGACAGCCATGTGAAGTACGCCCGAGGCGAAACCTATCCGTCCGACGAGGAAACCCAGCGTCAGGTCGCCGCCGGCATCGCCGAGGAGGTCGATGTACCCGATGTAGCAACTACGGCCCCGACAACCCCGGCCGTGGACCATCCTGCCGATACGGGCATCACGACCTGATCCATGCCCCTGCAACTCGTCACCCCACCCGCGGAGGAGCCGGTGTCCCTGGCGGATGCCAAGCTCCACCTGCGAGTGGATTTCACCGACGACGATGCCCTGATCACGTCGCTGATCGCGGCGGCACGCCAGGCGGCGGAAACACTGACCGGCCGGCAGATCGTCACCGCGCGCTGGAAGCTGGTACTCGACAGCTTTCCGGGGCCGAGCCTGATGGGCGTGCCGGCGGGACAAGCGTTCTCCCTGCCGGGCCACGCCATCCTGCTGCCCCGCAGCCCGCTCCAGTCGGTGGTGGCCATCCAGTACCTGGACATGGCTGGCACTCAGCAGACCATGCCGGCGACCGACTACACCGTGGATGCGGCCTGTGAGCCGGCCCGGATCACGCCAGTGTTCGGCAAGATCTGGCCGATCAGCCTGCCGCAGATCGGCGCGGTCAGCGTGACCTTCGACGCCGGCTTCGGTCCGGCCTCGAGCGTGCCCGAGGGCATCAAGAGCTGGATCAAGCTGCGCATCGGCAGCCTCTATGCCCACCGCGAGGAAGTGGCGCTGATCAATCGCGGCAGGATCGAGGCGCTGCCCTTCATCGACGGCCTGCTCGATCCATTCAAGGTGGTGACGGCATGACGGCGGTGCGAGCCGGACAACTGGCTCGGCGTCTGCGCATCCAGACCCGTGCCAGCACCCAGGACACCTTCGGCGGGCAGCAATGGGTCTGGACCGACCTGATCACGGTCTGGGCCGACATCCAGCCGCTCTCCGGACGGGAACTGGAGAGCGCCCAGCGCATGGCCAGCGAGATTTCGCACCAGATCACCGTGCGCTACCAGCCGATCTTCGCCGACACCCGGGTCGTGGCCGGTTACCGGGCGCTCTACAAGGGGCGCATCTTCAATATCCACGCCAGCATGAACGAGGACGAGAGGAACGCCGTCATCACCCTGCTGGCCTCCGAGGGACTGGATGATGGCTAACCGCGAGAACGTCACCATCGCAGGTCTCGACCAACTGGCGCAGGCTCTGCGCGAGTTGCCCAGGCGGGTGGCCCGCAATGGATTGCGCGCCGCCGTCTATGCCGGCGCCAAGGTGATCCGCGACGAGGCCAGGCTGAAAGCGCCGGTGGCCACGTCACTTCCGGGGCCGAACCAGCCGCCGCCGGGTACCTTGAAGCGTTCGATCATCATGAAGCAGGTGCCGGAACTCTCCGGTGAGCAGAAGCAGACCTTCTTCGTGACGGTGCGCCACGGCAAGAAGTACCGCAAGCAGGGCAAGAACGGGAATCTCTCACAGGACGCCTGGTACTGGCGCTTCGTCGAGTTCGGCACCGTGAAGATGGCCGCCAAGCCCTTCCTGCGCCCGGCCTTCGAGGGCAGGAAGCGTGATGCCGTCGATGCCATCAAGAACCGTTTGGCCGAGCGTATCGAACAGGCCGCTCAGGAACTCAAGAAATGATCCAGGAGCAGGTGGTCGCGGCCCTCTCGGGAGTGGCCGGGGGACGGGTGTATCCCAACGTCGCCCCGAACAACGTGCAGAAGCCCTACCTCGTCTACATGCGGGTGGCGAGTAGCCAAGAGAACACCCTGGCCGACGGCATCCCGGTGGAGAACACGCGCATGCAGATCGACTGCTTCGACACCACCTATGCCGCCGTGGTGGCCCTGGCGGAAGCCGTGAAGGCCGCCATGAAGCCCTCCGGCATCACCAATCTCCTGCTCATGGAGCAGGACCAGTTCGATTCCGACGCCCTGCTGCATCGGGTCATTCTGGATTTCTCCCTCTGGCATTACTAAAAAGGAGCCTCTCATGCCCAGCACCGCCATCTCGGCACAGGGAACCACCGTCAGCATCGGCACGACGACCGGTTCCGCCATCAACCTCAGTGCCGTCGCTCTCACCAATCCCTGCCGGGTGACGCTCGCCTCGGTCACCGGACTCAACAAGGGGGACGTGCTGACCCTGGCCGGCATCGTCGGCACCACGCAGTTGAACGGCAACAGCTACGTGATCCAGTACATCGAGCCAGTCACCAAGATCGTGACCCTGGCGGGCGTCGATGCCACCGGCTTCACCGCCTACACCAGCGGCGGCACGGCCACGCCGGTGCAATGGACGAAGGTGTCCAACGTCAGGAGTTACAACGGTTTCGACGGCGCGGCATCGGAGATCGAGCGCACCAACTTCGACTCGACCGCCAAGGAATTCATCCTCGGCCTGTTCGATCCGGGCCAGTTCACGATCGAGGTCGACCAGGACAACAGCGACGCTGGCCAGATCGCGTTGATGACCGCGCAGGTCACCGGCCTCCTCAAGAACTTCAAGCTGCTGCTGCCCAATGGCAACAGCGCCACCTTCACGGCCTACGTGAAGAAATTCAACAGCCAGGGCGCGGTGGACCAGGCCGTGCACCGTTCCGCCGACCTGCGCATCTCCGGCCCGATCACCTGGGCCTGATCCATCCCTGAAAGGAATCCGACATGAGTCTGCTGACCAAATCCGCCATCCTCGCCGCCAACGATCTCAAGACGGAGGACGTGGATGTCCCCGAGTGGGGCGGTTCTGTTCGCGTGCGCAGTTTCACCGGCCGCGAGCGCGACGCCTTCGAGTCCGGCCTGGTACGTGGCGATGGCAAGGATCGCAAGGTCGACCTCACCAACATGCGTGCCCGCCTGGTGGGGCTGACCGTCATCGACGAAACCGGCCAACGTCTCTTCAGCGACGTGGAGATCGATCTGCTCGGCGCCAAGTCCGGCGCGGCGCTCGACCGCGTCTTCGCCGTGGCGCAGAAGCTCAATGGCCTGTCCTCGGACGATGTGGAGGAACTCGCAAAAAACTCCAGCGGCGGCCCGAGCGCCGCCTCTACTTCCGACTTGCCCTTGCCCTCGGCTACGGACACCCCGACCGCCTCCTCGACGACCTGACCAGCCGACAGATCGCCGAGTGGCTGGCTTTCGTCAGCCTGGAAGGATTGCCTGATGTCCGATCGGACTTCGGCTTCGGCCAGGTCTGCGCGACGCTGGCCAATGTCCATCGGCGGGAAGGCGACGAGCCATTCCGGCCCGACGATTTCATGCCCTTGTTGCGCCCTCTGTCGACGCCCCGTACCCACTCCACCCAGCCCTCCGCACCGGACGCGGAAGCCCACAGCCGTTTGATCGCCGCCCTCCTGGGCAAGAAGGAATAACCCCCCATGGCTACGCTCGCCAGCCTCGTGGTCAGCCTCGAGGCCAATGTCGCCCGCTTCGAATCCGACCTCAACAAGGCCGAGTTCATGACCAGGAAGGCGATGGACACGATCAGCAACGTGTCCGAGACGGCGATGAAGGCGGTCAAGGGCGCGGTGGCCGGGCTCGCTGCTGCCTACACCTTCGATGCCTTCGCCGACGGCATCAAGGGGGCGATCGAGTCGGCGGCAGAACTGGACCATATGGCCCGGAAAACCGGTGCCTCGGTGGAGGCATTATCCGGCCTCAAGTCGGCGGCCAGGCTCTCCGGCACCAGCCTTGAGGATGTTGGTGTGGGCCTGCAGAAGCTCTCCAAGTCCATGTACGAGGCGGCCGGTGGCAGCCAGAAGCAGGTGGACCAGTTCAAGGCACTGGGCGTTTCGGTGACGGATTCATCCGGCAAGTTGCGCGACTCCGGCGAGGTTATGCTCGATGTCGCCAGGAAACTCGCCACCATGGACAGCAGCACCCAGGCCGTGGCCACCGCGCAGATGCTGCTCGGCAAGCGCGGCGCGGAACTGATGCCGTTCCTGCAGGACCTGGCGGACATCGGGGAGTTGAATGCCAAGGTGACCTCCGACATGGCCGCTGAGGCCGAGGCCTATGAGAAAGACCTGATCCGTCTCGAAGGCCGCAAAAAATCCCTCTACAACACCATCGCCTCCGGTGTGCTGCCGGTGATGCGCGACTTCGCGGACGCGCTGCTCGGTGCCGGCAGCATGACCGAACGCCTCAATCAGCAGGCCAGGCAGCTTCAGCAGGACAACACCATCCAGGACTGGGCGCGGGCCGCCGCGAAGGCGGTGGCTTTCGTGATGGATGCGTTCGACGGCGTGATTCGCGTCGTGCGCCTGGTCGGCAATGCGATCGCGGCGGTGCTGGCCGACATCGGCTCGGCACTGGCCTTCCTCGATGGCATCGGCGCCGAGGTGCTGAAGGAGAAGAGCCTCGACCCGGTCAAGCGCCGCTTTGCCACGCTGACCAGCGATCTCAAGAGCCATGCCGAATCCTTCAACGCCGATATGGCGAAGATCCTCGGTGCGCCGACCTTCCTGCAAAAACTCGACGAGCAGTTCGCCAAGCGTGACGCCGGCCTCAAGAAACTGCAGGAGTCGCGCAAACAGTCCTTTGCCATTCCCGACCAGAGCGGCAACAAGACCAGCGCCTTCGAGAGCTACTTGAACTCGTTGAATGTCGATTTGGTGAAGGATCAACTCGGCAAGTACGAGGCCATGATCCAGAAGGGGCAGTTGCTCGCCGAGAAGGAGGGTCGACTCGGCGACATGGGTCAGGTGCGTGACCTGGTCGGACGCATCCAGGCCGCCGACGAGGCCAAGCGGGTGGATGCCTTCACGCGCAGTCTCAAGGAGGCCAACGACCAGTATGAGTTCCAGAACAGCCTGATCGGCCTGAATGCCCGCGACCAGGAAATCGCCACCCTTGCGCGCAAGAACTTCCTCGCCGTCGAGCAGCAGATCTGGGATGCAGAAAAGAACGGCGCCAAGCTCTCCATCGATGCGCAGCAGAAGCTGCGTGACGAAGCCGCCAAGTCCACCGCCAGGATGGTGGAGGCGATCAATGCGCGCTGGGAGGCGGAGCATGCCTGGGAAACCGGGGTGACGCGTGCGCTCAACAACTACATCGACAACGTCACCAGCGCGGCCGCGCAATCGGAGAAGCTGTTCTCGGATGCCTTCAAGGGCATGGAGGATGCACTGGTCAACTTCGTGCGCACTGGCAAGCTCGACTTCAAGACCCTGGCCGACTCGATCATTTCGGACCTGATCCGCATCCAGATCCAGAACAGCATCATGAAGCCGCTGGCCCAGGCGACGAGTGGCCTGTCGTTCTCGGGGCTGTTCTCCAGCGCCGGCAGTTTCCTCTCCGGCCTCTTCAAGGCGGAGGGTGGACCGGTCGCCTCGGGGCAGCCCTACATCGTCGGTGAGGAAGGTCCCGAGTGGTTCGTGCCGAACGGCGCGGGGTCGATCCTGCCCAATGGCACGGCACCCGCCACTTCGGCCGCTACCGGCAGCGGCCAGGGTCCGGTCAACATCAACTTCTCGGTGCGGGCCATGGACGCGAAGAGCTTCCAGTCGGCCATGGTCCAGAACAAGGCCGTGGTCGTGGGCATCGTCAACCAGGCGCTCAACATGCGCGGCCGCTATGGGATAACGGCATGAGCGGCGCCTTTCCCCTCGTTCCGGCGCCCAACTCGATCAAGATCCAGTCGCTGGCCCCCACCCGCGTGTCGGTGGCGCACAGCCTGCGCCGCAGTACGCGCACCACCGGCGCGCAGCGCTGGCTGGTCACTGCCGACTGGATGGGACTCACCCGCGTCCAGTTCGCA
This sequence comes from uncultured Pseudomonadota bacterium, assembly GCA_903835655.1. Taxonomy (GTDB): domain Bacteria; phylum Pseudomonadota; class Gammaproteobacteria; order Burkholderiales; family Thiobacillaceae; genus PFJX01. Next base: position 31,144 of record CAILNT010000042.1, read on the forward strand.
CCGATCCAGGCCTTCGTGATCGCCCAGCGCGGCCAGTGGGACAACTTCACGATGCTGCTGCCCGGCCACAAGGCGCCCCAGGGCGTGGCCACGGGCACGCCGCTGGTCAATGGCGCCGGCCAGTCGGGACGCGCACTGGCGACCAAGGGGTGGAGCGCCAGTGTCACCGGCATCCTCAAGGCCGGCGACTTCATCGGCCTCACCGGACAGACCAAGGTCTACATGGTCACGGCGGATGCCAGCTCGGATGCCGGCGGCAATGCCACGCTCACCATCGAGCCGGCTCTGATGGGCTCGCCCGCCGATGGGGCGGCCCTGATCGTGCGCAACGTGCCGTTCACCCTGGCGCTGGCCTCCGACACGATCGAGATGGCCGTGCAGCCGCCGGTGCTCTACAACTTCTCGCTGTCGCTCCTGGAGGCGTACTGATGGACCGGGGTGCCTCCGCCGCGTTCGTCACGGAAATCCTCAAGAGCCGCAGCCAGCCGGTCTATCTGGTCGAGGTGGGGTTCGACGACGGCACGATCCGGATGACGGATGGCTGGATCAACGTGGTCTGGGGTGGCAACACCTACACGGCGAACGGCTACTACCTGGGCTTCACCGGCCTGTCAGAAACCAGCGACATGATCATCCCCAACGTCACCGTCCAGGTATCGGCGGTGGACCAGACCTGGATCGCGATCGCCCTCTCGAAGCCCTACATCGACCGGCGCATCGCCATCTACAAGGCCTTCCTGGACTACACGTTTGCCGTGATCAGCAATCCGCTGCTGATCTTCGACGGGCGCATCGACACCATGGAGATCACCGACGATCCGGACCATGGCACCTGCACCATCGCAGTCACCGCCAGTTCGCAGTGGGTCGATTTCCAGCGCACGCCGGGCCGGCACACCAATGATGACGAGGAACAGATCTGGTACCCGGGCGACCGGGGCTTCCAGTTCGTCACCAACATCAATCAGCAGATCAAGTGGGGGGCGGCGTGATGGTGCGTGGTGCTTACTCGTTTGCGCGCGTGCCCATCGCCACCGTGGCCGCCGAGTTGCAGGCACTGGCCGAGCGTGAGTACGAGGAGGTCGGCCAGAAGGATCTGGCACGCCTGAACGTGGATTGGGATCGCTACCGCGAACTCGATGCCGCCGGGAATCTTGCCACCTTCATCGTCAAACGAGGGCACGGAAATGCGGGCCGGATCGTCGGCTACAGCGTGTTCGTGGTACAGACCCATATCCACTACCGAGATGCCCTGGTCGCCGCCAACAGCGCCGTCTATGTGGCGCCCGAGGCCCGCGCCGGGCGGATCGTACTGAAGCTGCTGCGCTACGCCGAGATCGGCCTCGAGGCCCAGGGCGTGCGCAAGATCTACTACCACGTGAAGCGCGAGCGCGACTTCGGGCCGCTGCTGGCGCACCTGGGTTACGAGGATGCCGAGCGCATGTTCGCCAAGGTGCTCGGCGGGGAGGAAGGCTGATGGCCGGCGTCGTGATCGGCGCCATCATCGGCTCGGCGGCTTCGGAGGTGGTAGGCGCCGCCGTGGCGGATGCGGTCACCTGGTCCCTGGTCGATGCCGGCGTAGCGATGGGCTCCGAGATCGCCGTGGGCAGTTTCATCGGCGGCGCGGCGGGCCTGGTGGCCGGCGGCCTGGCGAACATGGCCGTGCAAACCCTGATCGGCCCCAACGCGCCGTCCCAGGCGCAGTCGGCGGTGGCATCCGCCCAGGCCCAGGGCATCCTCATCAACTCCCAGAGCAACGTCGATCCGATCCCGGTCATCTACGGGCGGCGGCGGGTCGGCGGCACGCGTGTCTTCATCGAGGTGTCGGGCTCGAGCCACGAATACCTGCACGTAGTGATCGTACTGGCCGAGGGGCCGGTGGCCGCCATCGACAACGTCTACATCGACGATGTGCTGTCCACCGACCCGAAGTTCGCGGGCCTGGTGACCATCAACAAACATCTCGGCACGGCGGGCGACGCGGCCGACGCCACGCTGATGGCGGCGGTGCCCAAGTGGACCTCCGCATGCACGCTTGCCGGCCTCGCCTACTTGTACGTTCAGCTCAAGTACGACAGCAATGCCTTCTCCGGGCTGCCGACGATCACGGCGGACGTGCGCGGCCGCACCCTGTATGACCCGCGCGACGGCGGCACGCGCTACGGCAACAACCCGGCGCTGGTGGTGCGCGACTATCTGACGAATGCGCTGTACGGGCGGGGCATCACCGCGTCCAGTATCGACGACGCCAGCATCACGGCGGCCGCCAATGCCTGCGACGTGCGCCTCACCGCGCCGGCCTACACCGACACCTGCACGGCCGATCCGGCGAGCGATCTGCTGACCTTCGCGCAGGCCGAGCCGATCGATACCGGTGACGGCCTGCGCTTCACCGCGACCGGCATGCTGCCGGCGCCGCTGGCAGCGGGCACGACCTATTACGCGATCAAGGCGACCGACACGACCTATCGGCTGGCGACCTCGGTGGGCTATGCCTTTGCCGGGACGGCACTCGATCTGACCGGTGCCGGCAGTGGCACGATCACGGTGGCGCATGTCGACTACGCCACCTATGCGGTGGATGGGGCGGTGGACACCAGTCAGACCGCCTACGACAACATCAAGGCGCTGCTCACCGCCTGCCGGGGCATGCTGGTCTTCTCGGCGGGCAAGTACCGGCTGGTCCTCGACCAGGCAGCCACGCCCGCCAGCTTCGGCTTCACCGAGGACAACATCACCGGCTCCTGGGTGATCACCCAGGCGGGCAAGCGCACCAAATTCAACCGGGTGACGGCGGGGTTCTACAACCCGGCCAAGATGTGGCAGCCGGATCTGGCCATGGTCGAATCCACCGCCCTGCGCGCCGTGGACAACGGCCTGCTGCTCGAGGCCAAGATCGACCTGCCGTTCACGGCCAATGGCTACCGGGCGCAGAACATCGGCCAGCAGACCCTCAACCAGAGCCGCTACGGCCTGGTCGTCAAATTCGCCGCCTTCCAGGAGGGCCTGCGCTGCGAGGTGGGCGACGTGGTGCCGATCACCCACTCGACGCCTGGCTGGACGGGCAAGCTGTTCCGCATCCTGCAGATCGAGTTGAAGGACAACGACGAAGTGACGGTCGTTGCCCAGGAGTACGACCCGAGCGTCTATCAGCTTACTAACCTCGCGCCGGCCTCGATCGTGCCGCGCTCGAACCTGCCGGACCCGTTCAGCGTCCCGTCGATCTCGGGCCTGACGCTGACCTCGGGCACCTCGGAACTGCTGCGGCTCGGAGATGGCTCGATCATCTCGCGCATCAAGGCCGCCTGGAACCTGCCGGGCGATGCCTACGCGCAGAAGGGACAGGTCGAGATCCAGTTCAAGCGCGGTGCCGACCTCACCTGGACGCCGGCCGACGTGGTGGCCGCCGATCTCACCGCCACCTGGATCGCGCCGGTGCAGGACGGCATGAACTACGACGTGCGACTGCGTTCGATCAACGCCATCGGCGTGCGCGGTCCCTGGACCCAGGCCAGCGTCACTGTGGTGGGCAAGACCGCGCCGCCATCCGATGTGGCGGCCGCCTCGGCCATGCTCCTGCCGGATGGCATCTTGCTGTCCTGGAGCCCAGTGACGGATGCGGACCTGGCCCAATACGAGATTCGCTCGGGCGGCACCAGCTTCGCCAATGCGCTGCTGGTGGCCACGGCGCGCACCACCCAGATCAAGCTGCCCATGGCCTCCGGCGGCAGCTACGTCTGGCGCATCAAGGCGGTCGACACCAGTGGCAACTACTCCGCCAACGAGGCCGTCGCAAGCGTGACGGTCGTGACGGCGAGCGCCCCGGTCGTCACCCAGAGTTTCCTCGGCGACAGCGTAGTGCTGTCCTGGCCGGCGGTCACCGGCAGCTTTGCCACCGATCACTACGATCTTCGCACCGGCGGCACGTCCTGGGCCACCGCGATACCCCTGGCGAGTGTCGGCACGACCCTGTACTCGGAACGGGCGGTCTGGTCGGGCACCAGGAACTACTGGATCGCAGCGGTCGACACCTTCGGCAACGTCGGTCCCGCCGCCCTGGTCACGGCCTCGATCACGCCTGCTCCGGCGCCCGCCATCACGCAGCAGGTGATCGACAACACGGTCCTGCTCTACTGGAACCAGACCGGCGGATCGCTGCCGACGGCCACCTACGAGATCCGCAAGGGGCCGACCTGGGCGAGTGCGGCGCTGGTGGGGGCCAAGGCGGGCGGCTTCACCACGATCATGGAGACGGTGGCGGGGAGCTACACCTACTGGGTGTGCCCGATCGACACCGCCGGCAACTATGGCACGCCCGGATCGGTGGCGGCGACCGTCAGCGCCCCACCGGACTATGTCCTCAAGGCCAGCTACGCCACCACGTTCTCGGGCACGCGTTCGGCCATGGCCCCGGACATCGACGGCGGCTGGGTGATGCCGGTAAACGCCACGGAAACTGTCCAGGGGCATTTCACGGCGCGCGCCTGGAACACCCCGCAGGATCAGGTGAACGGTGGATTCCCCCTGTTCATCCAGCCCAACCAGACGCCGGGCTACTACGAGGAAGTGGTCGACTACGGCTCGGTGCTGGCCGGCTGCAAGATTACTGTGTCGGCCAATGGCCAAGCGGCGAGCGGCAGTCCGACCCTGGCCTGCGACATCTCGGTGAGCAGCGATGGGGTCAATTACACCCTGAACCCGGGCGTCTGGCAGGTCTACGCCACCAACTTCCGCTACGTGAAATACCGCCTCACGGTCCGCGCCTCGGACTCGACCAGCCTGTACAAGCTGGCCGGGGCCAATGTCAGGCTGGACGTGAAGCTCAAGAACGACGGCGGCACGGTGGCCTGCAACGCCTCGGACGTGAACGGCACCAACGCGAGTTTCGCGGTGCCGTTCCTCAGCATCACCAGCATCACCCTGACGCCGGCAGGGACCACCCCGCTGACGGCGGTCTACAACTTCTCCGGCGCGGCGAATCCCACCGGCTTCGCCGTGTTCCTCTTCAACAGTGCCGGACAGCGCGTGTCCGGCAACGTTTCCTGGTCTGCGAAGGGATACTGACATGGCCGACTGGTCCAAACCCAGCCTCACCGACACCTATGCCAACTTCCTCGCCCTGCTCGGGGCAAGGGACACGGATCTCGCCGCCGGGCTCGACCCGGCCCGGGTTTCGGTGACCAACCCACCTGCCAATGCCATCCGCTGGAATTCCGCCAACGGCTATTGGGAATACTGGAACGGCACGGCCTGGGGCGTGCTGGCGGTGACCTACAACATCGTCGCGGCCCAGGCGGCGAAGCTCAAGACGCCAGCCACGATCTCGCTCACCGGCGACATCTCGGGCAGCGCCGGCTTCGACGGCAGCGCAGGTATCGCGATTGCCGCGACCCTGCCGAACGTGAATGCGAACGCCGGCACGGCGGGCAGCGCCACCACCGTGCCGGTGGTCACCACCAATGCCAAGGGGCTGGTGACGGCGGTAGGGCAGGCACCGATCAGTTTCCCGGCGGCGCCAGTGACCTCCGTGTTCGGCCGCACCGGGGCGGTGACCCTGGCTTCCAGCGATGTCACCGGAGCACTCGGCTTTACCCCCCAGGCGGCGTTGGGCTTCACCCCCGTCCAGCAGGGGGGCGGCACCGGACAGGGGACCAACAAGGTCTACCTGGGCTGGTCGGGTTCGCAACTGAGCCTGCAGGTCGACAGCACCAACTTCGGTGCCACCTGGCCCATCGGCATCAGCGGCAATGCCGCGACCGCGACCAGCGCCACCTCGGCCGCTTCCGCCACCGCCGTGCCCTGGACCGGCGTCTCGGGCAAGCCCACGGTGGTGAGCGCGGTCACCTGGCCGGGGTATCCGGGCAGCTATCTCGCGCCACCCGCTTCCTATCAGATCAGCACGGTCACGATCTCCGGTAGCACGCTGGTCTTCACCACCAACTGCAACTGCAATTGCGGTTGCTGAAGGAGCGTCCATGAACGTCTATCGCGTCCAGAACACCAACTTCACGCCGGCTCATGACCATCTGGTCGCGCTGAGCCTCGATTCCGCCGCCGCCCGGATCGGCATCGCCATCGGCTACCCCGAGCCGCCCACCGCTGAAGGCGGGGTTCCCGATCCGGCGAATCAGCGCAGCGCCAATGGCACCGATTATGGGATGACGCCGGCGCTGACCGTCGACTTCGCCGATCTGCGCGCCCGCCATGGCTGGTGCGACCATCAGGTCTACATCCTCGCCACCCAGGGCCGTTTCCCCACCGGCCTGGCCGCTCCCATTCCCCTGTTCGCCTGCACCCTGACGGAACGGCTTGCACCGCACGACCTGGCGGTGCGCAACCAGTTCAACATCATTGCCGCCCTGGTGGTGCCCTTCAAGGCGAGCGGTTTCGACGACTGCAGCCTGCTCGTGAACCTCCCCGGAGACAAGGGTGCCCTGGTGGTCGACGCCGGCCCCGAGCCGATCGACCACGGCCCCGGCAGCCTGGCAGACATCTGGCCGGCGATGTTGCCGTCCATTCGTCTCGCCGGTCCGGCCACGGTGGCAGCGGGACAATCTGCACCGGTCACCGTCCAGCTGCTGGATGCCGGTGGCAGCCCGATCCAGAGGGCCGGGGTCGAGGTCTACTTCGAAGCGGTGTCCGGGTCGGTCAGCAAGGCGCGCGGCCTGACCGATGCCAGCGGTGCCTGCGCGCTGACCTGTTCCGCGCCGGGTCTGACGGCGGGTGATTCGCTGCGGGTGAAGGCAGGGTTCAAGTTCTATCCCGGCGTCGCCGACCTGGTCGTGGGGGTGGTGTGATGGCACGGGACCGAGTGATGGAACTCTTCCCGGTGCGCGCCATGGTGTGCGAGGACGTCCTGCCGGTCGCCGAATGCCAGCGTCTGGCCCAGGTAGCCCTGGCGGTGCACCACCGTCTGCATCCCTATCGTCTGCCCTACCGGCGTCCCGATCCGGTCAGCCTGGACGAATTGATGCCGGAGACCTTTGCACCCCTCTTCGATCTGGTGCGCGACAAGGTGAGGGTCGGTTTCGGCTGCGAGGTGGCCCACATGGTGGGCCGGGAACTGGTGCTCTGGAACGGCACCCACATGCCGCCCCATGTCGAGCACAACGACTTGTCCGCGATCCTCTGGCTTGACTACACGGCCGAGCCCGATCCGGAGCATTGGGACTACAACGGCCTGGTCACCCTGGTTAATCCGTCCGGTCCCTGGGGCTTCAAGGATCTGCCCTGGGAGCCGCCGCGCAGTCAGATGATCGAACCCCGGGTCGGTGCCCTGGCCCTGTTCCCGAGCTATGTCACCCATTACATCCATCCCTACCGGGGAAGCCGACCCGGTGTGGAGATCCATTTCGAGATGGACCTTCGTCCGGCGCACGGGAGGGGATGACGATGCCGATCTTCACGCTCTATTGCGAGAATCCGGAAACCGGGCTGCGTGCCCGGTTTTTTTATGACAACCTGACCAGCGAACTGCTGCGCGAGGACGGCTCACCGGTCTTGCCGCCGGCCGACACGGCACCCTCCGGCGACCCGATCCATTTCGTGTCCAGGGACGTGCCCGGCATCAAGTCCGCCCCCCTGACCCTCAAAATCCAGCTCGGCCTCGGCTGCAACCATGCCTGCAGCTACTGTAACCAGCGCGGCCAGGCCGAGGGGGCGCGAGCGGCGCGTGGCGCGGATGTCGAGCGCTTCCTGTCGGGACTGTCAGGCTGGTTCGATGGCGGCGCGCAGGGTGACGGCAACGGTTGCCGGATCGAGTTCTGGGGTGGTGAGCCGCTGGTCTACCGCAAGACGCTGGTGCCCCTGGCCGAGGTGCTGCGCGCGCGTTACCCGAAGGCGTTGTTCAGCCTGATCACCAATGGCAGCCTGCTGGATCGTGAGATCAACGCCTGGCTCGACGACCTCGGCTTCCATGTCGGGGTATCCCACGACGGGCCAGGGCAATCCATGCGCGGCCCCGACCCGCTGACCGTCCCCGAAAACCTCGATGCGATCCGTGACCTGTACCGGCGCCTGCATCCGCAGGGGCGTTTCTCGTTCAACGTGATGCTTCACAGGGGTAATCCGAGTCGGGCGGCCATCAACAGTTACTTCCTGAACCTGACCGGCGATCCCACAGTGGCGATCGGCGAGGGCAGTTTTATTGATCCCTACGATGCAGGTGGCCTGAGCCATTCCTTCCTGAGCGATGCCGAGTCGCTCGCCTTCCGGCGCGAGGCCTTCGCCGACCTGCGCCATGGCCGCGCGCCCAACTTTGCGCTCGTGCCGCAGCGCCTGGCCGGCATCATCGATGGCATTGCGCGCCGGCGTCCAGCGGCGCACCTGGGGCAGAAGTGCGGCATGGACCGGAGCGACGCCCTCGCGGTGGATCTGAATGGCCAGGTGCTCACCTGCCAGAACGTGTCCAGCCGAACGATTGCGCCCAATGGCAGGCCGCACCGCATCGGCCACGTGGCGAACCTCGATGGTGTCCGCCTCGACACGGCGACCCACTGGTCTCATCGCGGGGAATGCGTGAACTGCCCCGTCCTGCAGTCGTGCCGGGGCGCGTGCATGTTCCTGGATGGTGTGCTGTGGGAGGCGGGCTGCAACAACGCCTTCGCCGACCATCTGCCGTTCTTCGCGGCGGCGATCGAGCATCTGACGGGAACCATGCCGTTTTACATCGACGGTCCGCAGCGCGAGTCGCGCCGGGACATCTTCGGACTGATCACAGAAGCCCACCAAGCCGCCCATCCGAGCACCGAGGCCGCATCCGTTTAGCCAACCGAGTTTTACCACCGACCGCCCAGGGTGCTGCCTGCGGCGGTCTTTTTACTTTGGAGAACTGAAATGCCAGAACCAACCAGCAGTGGAGTCGCAGGGGCCGCCGCCTTCAAGGCGGCCGGAGGAGCAGCGGCGGGAGGTGCCCTGCTCGCCACCATCGTGGTGATGTTGATGACGCCACCCCGGTCGCACCGGGAATGGGCCGTCGGGGTGATCAGCACCGTGGTCACCGGGATCGGCGGCGGGGCCATCGCTGTCGAGTATTTCGGGTTGCAGGGCTGGGTGCATTCCGTCACCGGGTTTCTCGCCCTGGGCGGGTTGATCTTCGGCTGCGGCCTGCCGGGGTGGGCCGTCGTGCGCTGGGTCTTCAACTTCATCGAGAAAAACCGCGATGCCGGCATCGATGAGGTGGCCAAGGAAGTGAAGGAGGTGCTGTGATGGATGCGCAGGACTTCATCGATCTGATCGGGCCGGCGGCACAGGCCTCCGCCAAGGATTCCGGCGTGCCGGCCAGCTTCACCGTAGCCGAGGCCGCGCTGGAATCGGGGTGGGGCGAGTCTCTGCTCGCGCGCAGCGCCAAGAACCTGTTCGGGGTGAAGGCCGATCCGGCCTGGCACGGCGAGATCCTGACGCTGAACACCCGCGAGTTCCTGCATGGCACCTGGGTGATGGTGCCGGCGCGCTGGAGGAAGTACGACGACTGGCAGGACTGCATGGATGACCACGCCGCGTTCCTCCACCAGAACCGGCGCTACGTGCCGTGCTTCGAGTGCACCACCGGCGAGGCGTTCGCCATAGCCGTAGCCCAGGCGGGGTACGCCACCGATCCGGACTATGCGGCCAAGATCATCTCGATCATCCGCCAGCACCGGCTGGCCGACCTCGACGGAGGCGGCTGATGTTTCCGGTGCTGAACATTCTGGCGGCCTTGCCTTGGCGGTTGATCGGGGCCGGCTTGCTGGCCTTGGCGCTGTTCGCCGGGGGATGCCAGTACGGGGAGCGGCGCGTCACGGCCCGATGGGATGCCGAGAAGGTGGCCACTGCGCAGGCGGTGGTCAGGCGGGCCCAGCAGGTCGCCGCCGTGACCACCCATCAATCCACCATCAACCAGGAGATATCGAATGAATTCCAGACTGCCAGGGCAGCGTTGGCTGCCGATCATGGGCATCTGCTTGACCGTGTTCCTCACTGCGTGCGCGTCACCCTCCCAAGTGGTGCCGGCGCAGTGCCCGAAGTTTCCGCCATTGCCGCCAGAACTGATGCATCCCCCGCCGACGCTGTACCTGCTGCCGGACAGGCAGAAGACGCCAGAACCTGCGAACGGCTAGCCGAGGATGCGGCGCAGACGACGCTGATGGTGGTGGAGTTTCAGAGGTGGTATCGGGAGCAGGAGAAGGGCATAAATGGATCGAGTGATTAGCAATAGAAATCACCGGTGAAGTTGGCTTGCTAGCCAGACTGAACAGCGGGTTCATAACTGTCCAGTCCCGCCTGTTTATAAACGCGCTTAACGAATAATTCGGGTTTTTCCGCCTGCCATTTTTTCAGAGCCTGGATGGGTGCCAGGTGGTTTAGAGCGCGTTGTGGAATGTGGTGGTTGTAGATATTCAGGTAG
>CAILNT010000043.1 GCA_903835655.1 uncultured Pseudomonadota bacterium
ATCCGGGTCATGGCATTCAGAAGGTCGTGCGCTCGGTCGCGCCCAAGATCGAGATGGTGGCAACCCTGGGTTGAAAGCGGGCTGCAACCAATTCGAGAGTGCTTTCAGGGATCGAACTCCGGACCACCGGAAATAGAACGTCAGGTGCCGCTCACGGACCATACACGATGTGCTGGCAACCCATTGTTTAGTAAAGTGTTACCCTGGATTGCTACCGCTTGCTACAATGTCCACATTGTAAGGCTTTGTCGGGTCGCCTCAGCACCACCACTCACCGAAGGCCAGACGTTGCTCTGGCCTTTTTCTATTCCGCCCACCACGCCAGTGCTGGCGCGGGTTCCAGGTTCCGTGCGAAAGGCGGCATCGGCCCGAAACCCCTGGTTTTGACGAGTTTTCAGCTCTCTGCGCTCTCCGTTCGCTGCGAAAGGCGCCTTTCGCACGGCCCCCAGTGTTTACGGGGCTTCCCAGCCGCGAGGATGAAAGGTAAATCGGGTGGCGGAGGCGACCGGCAGTGGTTGGCTACTGCTGGCAGACGAATGTCTGTAGAACCTCGGACTGCGGCCGCTCAGGTCGTCCTTGCGAGCTTCCGGAGTTCGGCCGGAACGGTCACTGGCCCTGACCAGAAAGCCGCCGTTCGCGAGTGACTGCATCTTCGACCGTTGGCTGGCCCTTGTCGACCCACAACAGCCGCTCAGCCGCAGACGCCTTGGCGGGCGGCTGTCTGGGGTTAAGCGGCCATTCGAATATCGAGGCCGCTGCCGGGTCATCGGCCATAACAGCCGTTGGCCCTGACCTGATATCACTCCTGCCAGATGGTCAGCATTCAGTTGGCGCCAACACAATATGCGCCGAAATAGAGCAGAATGGTCATCTCGCTGACAAGCAATACAATCAACGCAGACACTGACAATGCCGCCCAGCACTACGCCCATCTTCCTCGACACTTCGTATATATGCAAATTAGGGTTTCGTCATCCTGACTTTCAGAAGCTGGTGGCATACTCGAAAACCGATGTGCTCAGGTTGTTCGTCTCCCAGATCGCTTGGGAGGAACGTCGAACTCAACTGCTTGAGACGGCTTGCTCCCAAGTTTTAACACTCCGCCGGGATTTCGAGAAGCTTCAGCGGGGTCGCTCGGACAATTTCATCCTGCAGGGGCTCTCTTCCCCGGTTATGAATCTCTGGGATAAAACCGAACTTGAGGCGAGATCTTATGAGGCGATGGCTGAATTTGCGAAGGACAACCACATCACCATAGTTCCGATTGGCGCTGACCACGCGGACAGGGCCTGGCGCCGTTATTTCGAGACTAGCTTACCGTTCAATCCTGACGTAGCCGACCGCGAAAAGCGAAGGAAGGATATTCCAGATTCATGGATTCTCGAAGCAGCAATAGACGTGAAGCGCGAGCATTCGAGCCTGATAGCGCTTTGCGACGACAAGCGATTCGCGGACGCTCTTATGAAAGTTCTGGGCATCACGGTGTTCAATACAGCTCAGGATGCCCTGGACCATATCGACGGCACGGCGCAGTCCACAAGGGTCAATCACTTGGTGAAAACCCACGATACCGCTTATGTCCCGCCCAATGAAGAGCAGACGCAGGCCAATGACGCGCTGGCTGCCGCATTGGCAGCGGCGGAATCCCAGTTCCGAACCGTCGGCACGAAAATCATCGGCTTGGTTTCACATCTGGAAACGCCCACCAAGGACCAGCTTTGTTCCATTCTGGAGCGGTCGGGCATTCCGGCCGCGGTAACGAAAAGTGTTGCTGAGCAACTGGCGCTCGGAAAGACTATTGTCGATACGGGACACCATTATATTCCCGGCGACAAGGAAGCCGGCGCTCAAGCGAAATCCGCAGTTGAGGCCGAGATCATTCGACTCGCTATAGGCGGCGACTAGGCCATGGACTTCGACTTACGCTTAAAAGCGCTGACCAGTTTGGCCGAGTCCGAGACGGATGCCGCGATCAATGCACTTAAACAGGCACTACAGAAAGCGCAGGCCTCGCTGCGCGTTGACACACAATACGATCTGCTAGAGCAGTCACTAGCCGTACTCGAAACTATTGGTCACCGTTTCAGTGATGAGGTCGCAGCTGAAACTATTGCGTTCATTGCCGCCATCAAAACCCGTCAAATAACATACGCACCTGAGCTGTCAGCGTTCGCTCCAGACATCGCGACATATCAAAACTCATCGACCCTGGCCGTACGCGCCATTGAAGTGCTACTCCGTTTGCGATACTTGGCAACCCCAACGGTTACGCAAGCATTACTCAAGCTCACGGTCGATAACGACAAGGATATCCGTTCGAAGGCAATAGATGGCCTAAAGGCTATCACCGCGTACAACCTCGATGTCTTCTATGGACTAGATAACCAAAGCGGTATTGGCGGTTATCCGCAAGAACAGGTATTGGAGCTGTTACTCGGCCTTTGCGATGAGGAGCTAATCGAATTCCAGCGTGCCGTCCTCGCAATCGCTGAAAGCCTATTGTCTCCCACAATTCAAGCTACACGTTGGAGTTCTACTGCCGTCACGATCGCCCGCGCGGCCACCCCTGCCGACGGCGGTGTGGTCGATATTCGCGGCGACACCATCCGGCTTCTGAAAAGACTCTATGCACGGGTGGAAGGAACTTCGTGGAAATTATCGGTAATTGGTGTTCTGAACGACGCAACCCGGTCGCACCACGCGCCGACCGGCGGTGACGAAGCAACCGCAATGATCACCCGCAACACACTGGATGTCCTGGATTTCTATGAAAGCCATGTCAGCACCGCTGAGTATCAGATTGTTCAGAAGATCGAATCGAACTCCTACTGGGTCTTCTACCACGCACCCAATGAACAGGTAAAACGCTATGCGCTGCGCATTGAGAAGGCTGTAGCTACGAACGGGGAGTACCAGATTTACAAGACGCTGATAGGATTCGAAGGCATCTTCGCGGGCTGGGAGCAGTTGCGCAAGAACGACAGCTATTGGGAGGAGACGGACAAGTTTCGAACGGAAAAGGCCGCCGAGTTTGCTGCAAGCATCACGTCTGAAAACTTTCCGGTGTGGCGAGCCCGCATACTCTCGTACGTCAAGACGCAATCAGATGATTTGGCGACATTCCCCATTTTTTACCATTTCCTGGAGACGTTTGCCAAAGCCCAGCCCAAGCTCGCGCTAAGACTCATATCCCTGGATACGAACGAAGTCGCCAGCTTTCTTATCCCGCTGCTACGCGGACTGTGGAATACACCCGAGCAGCTCGCGGTTCGACAATTGTTGGATGAATGGATAGCGGAGGGCCAATATCTGTATGCGAGTACCAAACAATTCGTGGATTGCCCCACCCTCGATCGGACGTTGGTGAAACGTCTGTTAGAAAGAGCTGAGGAGCTTAATGACCTGTCCACCATCGCTTTAGTGATGTCCGTGGCTGCGTCGAATTATCGCGACGATGATTCGATCGTTGGGGAGCTCTTCATGCCGGCCCTTGAAATTTTGACCGAACGGGGGAGCCCGCGTTGGATTTTTGACCTATGGTTCCGCCGTGAAGCTCGCTTGGTCATATCGAAATTGAACGCGCTCGGCACTGATCTCATTCTGCGAAACCTGATGCTCCTGGAGAAGATCGACTATCACGCCGAGGAGATCCTTTATCTAATTGCACAGCGGATGCCGGAGACAGTTCTGACCTTCCTATGCCAACGACTTTCCGAAGATATGCAAGGGAAAAAGAAGCGAAAGACCTATGACGCTATTCCATATACTCTGCACAAACTCGACAAGCCGCTCGCTGCAATCCCCAAGGAAGCCGTCCGCATTGTGCGAGCCCAATACGATGGCGACTTTGGCATGTTTGTCTTTCGAGGGGCACATCTATTAAAGACCATATTTCCGGAGTTCTCGCCGGAGTTCGAATCTGAATTGCTCGGTGTTGTTGAGCAAGGCGGCGATAAAAACCTTGAGTTTGTCCTGGCGGTTCTAAGGAATTACGAGGGACAGACATTCATTCACAATGTATGCAAAGCAATTGTGAAGAAAGTACCTGCGGATTCCCAGTTTCGCAACGAAGTTTCCATCGCCCTCCAGAGCACCGGTGTCGTCAGCGGTATGTATGGCTTTGCGGTGGCATATGAGCGGAAGATAACGGAAATGCAGGATTGGTTGAACGATCCAATCGACGCAATCAGAGAGTTTGCGGCTTGGTATGTAGAAGGACTTAACCAACTGATCGCTGCCGATCGCCAGCGCGCAGACGAAGAAATCGCGCTCCGCAAGCAGAGATTCGACGAGAAATAGCGTAGACATGGTAGGCCTAAGATGGGTATTCACCCCTTTGCCGCGCTCGGGACGCAGTACATCTATATCGATGGCAACGGCAACTAAGTGGTGCTTTTTAACCGGTGTGGAAGATTGAAACAAACTTCCCGCGACTAGGCTACCCTAGCCGCCGGAGGATGCCATTCCATGAAGAACCCCGACTTGCAGACCCTGGCACATGCGCTGCCCACCCACGCCGAAGAAGGATCATTCCGAGAGTGCATCGCGGAAGATCAGCTCCTAGCGGTAGTCGAGGACGCTGGCACAACAGACGCGGTCCAGGCCACTCTCGCTGTTGTTCGCCGCCTGCTCGAAACTCTGTGCCTACTGGACGCCGCCGAACTCGAAAACGGCAACTGGGCCTTCGTCTCCTTTCCCGCCTATCTGCTGGGCCGCTCGCTGCTCGAATCACTGTCTACAATTGGCCAGACCCTGTTCGACGATGGCTACTGGAACCAGACTGGCTCTCCCGCCCCCAGCCTGGTCGAGGAACAGCGCCGCTTGCTTGCCCAGATCGAATCTCGGCGCATCCGCTTTCACCCCACCGGAAATGCCGCGCCAATACGGGTTGTCTATGTCGCCTGGGGGGTGATTCGCCTTGGCGGGGACTTCCTGCTGGTGCATCGCGAAGACGACAGCAGGCGCGATGCGAAAAACTACGTCTTTCCCGGCGGGCGCCTCAATCTCACGGATTTGCCACCAGAGCAGAGAAATCCCGCAAGCCTTCGCGCACTGCACGAAAGCGACCTGGTGCTGGCCACTCCGGGGCTGGAAAACACCCTGAAGCGCGAACTTGCCGAAGAACTCGGTCTGCGCCCTGAACTTGACTACCACGCCGCGCCGCATCGAGTCTTGCAACCCTATCGAAAGCTGGAAGGCGCGCGCAACAACCACGCTTACACGCAGTACCACATCACGCTGAACAGCATCCAGTTGACCTCCGAAGGCGAAGCGCGCCTCCTCGACCAAGTCTCGTTGGGGGACGGTTACGCCTGGTTCACACTTGACGACCTGCTCATGTCACAGGGGCGCCCGGACGGCAAAGCCGCATTCATCGACGCCTTGCGCGAGGAATTCCCGCACGACCTGAGTGATTTCCTGGGTGGTATTCCGGATTCCAGTGGCACCCCCTATCGCCTGACCGGGGAAACACAAGCCGTCGATCTACCCAGCGCCCCCTGCATGCCCTTCCGGATCGGGAAAACCGGCAAAGAGAAGGACCACGCCAACCACCTGGATGCCGACGAACTCGCCTTGTTGTGGACACTTGTCGCCCATGCTCGCGGACTGACCCTGAAAGCGGATGAGAACCGGATCAAACTGCTCGGCGGGGGTTGGACCAAACTGGTTGAGGCGGAAGCGACCGCCCGCAGCCTGGTCAACAAATTGGATGCCATCGGATTGCCCCTGGTCCAATTGGTCGCCGACACCTATGCCCGCATCGCCATCGACCCCGCCATCGCCTATTTCGCCGAAAGCACATACCGCTATCGCCTGGACGACCGCACGCTCCATCTCTCGCTCTCGCTCACAACCGAGCCTTGGGTGCAGAACAAGGACATCGAGAAATCACTGCCGCTGGACCCCACGCTTACCTTGGCCCTGCGCGCCATCGAGAAAGACGGCCGCCTCTGGAAGGGTATTGTGGACCCCGATTTTGAGACAGCGGTTTAAGCTTGGCTCAGTCATAAGGAATGAGAAGCGATGAGCGAAGCGAAGAAGCGGAAGGTACATGCCCCTGAGTTCAAGGCGAAGGTGGGGCTGGAGGCTTTGCGAGGG
>CAILNT010000044.1 GCA_903835655.1 uncultured Pseudomonadota bacterium
ACGCTACCTGAATATCTACAACCACCACATTCCACAACGCGCTCTGAACCACCTGGCACCCATCCAGGCTCTGAAAAAATGGCAGGCGGAAAAACCCGAATTATTCGTTAAGCGCGTTTATAAACAGGCGGGACTGGACACGCCTTTGGGTCCCAGCAGATCATCCTCAATTACGAGGATTCCTACGAAGTGGCGCTCAACAACGGCCGCCTGCAGTACGCCCTGAACTGTTGCGGGGGTAATAACGACTACTGGAAATGGGTGGATACCGGCATTACCGCTGCCCTGAACCAGTGGACCGGCTTCGCCATTAGCTACACGAGCGGTCAGGTCAAGATCTACGACGGCTCCGGCAATTTGGTGAACACGTTCACTGACGCACCGCCTTACATCGACCCACCTGTCCTGCCGGGCGAGAACCTCAGAATCGGGGCTCGTCCGGAGAACCGCTCGACCATCCCCTTCAGTGGCGCCACCTCCTACTTTGCGGGCCAGATCGACGAGGTGCATTTGTACAACAGCGCCATCGTCGGCATGCCGATCACGCCCGTTCCCGAGCCGGAAACCTATGCGCTGATGCTGGCCGGCCTGGGGCTCGTGGGCTTCGCTGCGCGTCGCCGCGGCTGATTCGCCGCATCGCCATCGCGTAAAGGCGGCTAGTCCCGGAAATAGCCGGGACTAGCCGGTTCAGCCCGGTTCCCCCTCGCGCCGGATCTCCAGCCGCTTCATCTTTTCCCACAAATTCTTGCGGCTGATGCCGAGCAGGTCGGCGGTTTCCTGGATCTGCCAGTTCTGTGACTGCAGGGCGCGCAGGATGTAGTCGCGCTCGTGGCCGGCCAGGTAGTCGCCCAGCGTGTCGAGGGGGCGCGGCGGGGTGCCGGGGGGAGGGTGTCGCCGAACGTAACCGGTAACCACACAGCGTTCTTCCCATTGCCTGGCAGATGAAGAGAATGCCTCCCATGTCAACAGGCGTGGGGTGCGGAATGGAAACGGGTCGGAAGAAGCGGCGTGTTGTTACCGGTTACGGAACAGGTATTCGCTCTCGCGCCCGAGCATGGATACGAGATGGCCGAAGTAGAGCAGGGTGATTTGTTGCGAAGACATGTGGAGCTCCGGGTTTCAGGATGCGCGGATTCTACTGGAGCCCGCAGCCGCCACTGCCACCACGCATTTCCAGCGCAGCCACAAGCGCAAGCGCCGGTGTTCCTCGCCGGAAAGGGCATCCGCGGGCAGCACCAGGCTGTGACTTCGCCCGTCTTCGCGCCAGCGCAATACGATGAGGCCCGGCAGCACCAGGCTGTCTGGCTGGATCGACATCGATTTCCAGGCGGCATCGCGCCAGACTTCCAACTGCCCGTCGGCCCTGGCGCGCAGGCGCAGCGGTGCGGCGGGCTTGCGACAGCGCCAGAGGCTCGCCCCCAGCAAGGCCAGGCCCGCCAGTCGCGGCGGAGTCGGCAGCGAGGCCAGGAACAGGGCGCTGGCGGCGGCCAGATGGATGCCCAGCATCGCTGCCCTGGCCAGCGCCGAGGCCCGTGTCTCGATCACCAAGGGCAAGGGGAACATCAGGGGTTGAGACCGACGCTTTCCAGCAACGCGCGCACGTAGTTCACCGGAATTGCATAGGTGATGCCGCTGGGGTCCTTGAGGGCGCTTTCCTTGCTGCCCTTGACATAGACGGAGTTGACGACCGCCATGACTTCACCGCTGTCCGGGTCATACACCGGACTGCCACTGTTTCCGGGGTAGGCGGTGGCGTCGAGCTGGAAGATCAGGAATGGGTCATCCGCCTGGCGGATGAGCCGCGGAGTCAGGCTGTGTGCCGAGGCCACCCGGCTGTAGATGGGGGCGATGGCGGAGAGGCCGGCATGGCTGGTGGCGGGATACAGGCCCAGTACCGCGCCGATCGGATAGCCAGTGAAATAGAATTGTTGTCCTTCCCGCGCCCGGCTGGAGTCGCCCAGCTTCAGCGCCGGCATTGGGGCGCCCACGATCTTGAGCAGCACCAGGTCGTGCTCCGTATCGCTGGCCATCTTTTCGGCGCGGCGAATCTCGATCCCGTCACGGCCGCGCAGGATCACCGCCAGGACCTCCCCTTTTTCCGTCTCCAGCAGGGCGGGAGGAACGTGCGCGTTGGTGATGACATGAAGCCCATCCGCGACGACGAAGCCGGTGCCGCTCAACCCTATGCGCGGGCTGCGCAGGGGATGCTGGGTGCCCACACCCACCACGGAGGCCTTGATGCGTGGCAGCAGTTCGACGATACCGGCCCGCGCGGCGGGAGCGAGACAGAGTACGGCAAACAGGATATAGCGAGTCAACATGGGCGAGCCCTCCATGTCGGCATCATGCCACGCATATTCAAATAGAATGCACGGGAGACCTTACTGAGGAGTCGTCATGAGCATCGTAGCCGTCGTCGGCCTGGGTTATGTGGGCCTGCCGCTTGCCGTGGAATTCGGGAAGAAATTCGAAACCATCGGGTTTGATCTTTCGGAAGCCAAAATCGCCAATTACAAAAACCACTGCGACCCCACCGGCGAAGTCAGCAGCGAGGATCTGAAGGCGGCGACCCGGCTCACGGTCAGCACCGACCCGACCATGATCGGCCGCGCCGACTTCATCATCATCGCCGTGCCCACCCCGGTCGATGACGCCCACATCCCCGATTTCTCGCCCCTGGTCGGCTCATCCACCACGGTGGGCAAGTACATGAAGAAGGGTGCGACCGTGATCTATGAATCCACGGTCTATCCCGGAGCGACCGAAGAAGTCTGCATCCCGCTGCTGGAGCAACATTCCGGCATGAAGTGGGCCTGCTCCCCTCGCCCGCAGGCGGGAGAGGGGCTGGGGGAGAGGGGTACTTTCCACGTCGGCTATTCGCCCGAGCGGGTCAATCCGGGCGACAAGGAACGCACCATCACCCGCATCGTGAAAGTCGTCTCGGGCGACGACGGCCCCACCTCGGAAGCGGTGGCCGAACTCTATGCCTCGGTGATCACGGCCGGCGTACATCGCGCCAGTTCCATCAAGGTCGCGGAAGCGGCCAAGGTGATCGAGAACACGCAGCGCGACCTCAACATCGCCTTGATGAACGAACTCGCCCTGATCTTCGACCGCCTGGGCATAGACACCCTGGAAGTGCTCGCCGCCGCCGGCACCAAGTGGAACTTCCTGCCCTTCCGCCCCGGCCTGGTGGGTGGCCATTGCATCGGCGTCGATCCCTACTACCTCACCCACAAGGCCGAGATGCTGGGCTACCACCCCCAGGTCATCCTGGCCGGGCGCCGCATCAATGACGGCATGGCCGCCTACGTGGCGCAGCAGACGGTGAAGGGCATGATCCACAACGGTGTCACCGTGAAGGGCGCCAAGGTCATCGTCCTGGGGCTCACCTTCAAGGAAAACTGCCCGGACCTGCGCAACTCCAAGGTCGCCGACCTGGTCAAGGAGCTGCACTCCTTCGGTTGCGACGTGGCTGTGCACGACCCCCTCGCCGAATCGCCCGAAGCCGAACATGAGTACGGCATCCGCCTCACCCCCTGGGAGCACTTGCCGGAGGCGGCCGATGCCCTGGTCGCCGCCGTCTCGCACAAGGAATACCTCGCCATGAGCCTGGCCGAACTCACCAACAGGCTGAAACCGGGCGGCGTCTTCACCGACGTGAAGTCGATCTACGACCCCGTGGCCATCCGGGCTGCCGGCTTCAAACTCTGGAGGTTGTAAAACGATGTCGACGAAGGGTCTGATTACCGCGGTGCTGGCTCGCCACCCGGAAGTCGACCTGGCCGTCCTGTTCGGCTCATTGGCAAGCGGCACGGCACGGCCCGATAGCGACCTCGATCTGGCCGTCGCCGCCGCGGCCCCACTCGGCAGCGCCGAACGGATGGCTTTGATCGCAGACCTGGCGGAGCAACTCGGCCGGCCCGTCGATCTGGTTGATCTTGCGCGTGTCGGCGAGCCCCTGCTCGGACAAATCCTCAGACATGGCCGGCGTCTGCGCGGCAGCGATGAGCGTTATGCGCAATTACTGAATCGGCACCTCCTCGACCATGCGGATTTCGTGCCCTATCGCAGCCGTATACTCGCCCAGCGGAGGTGCGCATGGATAGGCAGGTAATCGAGCAGAAGCTGGAATCCCTGCGCCGGACACCATGGGGCAGGCGTTCGATGCCCTTGCCCACGCAGGGATCGTCGACGCCACGCTGGCTGGCCGCATGAAAAAGGCGGTCGGCTTCCGCAACATCACGGTCCTCAATTACAACGCCATCGACTGGCATATCGTGCATAACCTCTGCCGGCTGCATCTCGACGATTTCCGGGATTTTGCCGTCTGCATACTGAATCAGGAACCGCTATGACCGCCTACGAACGACTCCGCTCCCTCCTCCCCGCAGCCCCCAAGAGCTGGCTCATCACCGGCGTCGCCGGTTTCATCGGCAGCAACCTCCTGGAAACCCTGCTCAAGCTGGAGCAGAACGTGGTGGGCCTGGACAACTTCGCCACCGGACACCGCCACAATCTCAGGCAAATCCAGGACGCCGTGACGCCGGAGCAATGGGCACGCTTCCGTTTCATGGAAGGCGACATCCGCGTGCTGGACGACTGCCGCGCCGCCTGCGACGGCGTCGACTACGTCCTGCACCAGGCCGCTCTGGGCTCGGTGCCGCGTTCCCTGGAAGATCCCATCACCACCAACGGCGCCAACATCGACGGCTTCCTCAACATGCTGGTGGCCGCGCGCGACGCCAAGGTCACGCGCTTTGTCTATGCGGCGTCGAGCTCCACCTACGGCGATCATCCCGGCCTGCCCAAGTCGGAGGACGTGATCGGCAAGCCGCTCTCGCCCTACGCCGTGACCAAGCTGGTAAACGAGCAATACGCCGAGGTGTTCGCCCGCGCCTATGGCTTCAAGAGCATCGGCCTGCGCTACTTCAATATCTTCGGCGCCCACCAGGACCCGGAAGGCGCTTACGCCGCCGTGGTGCCGAAATGGACGGCGGCGATGATCGAAAACCAGCCGGTCTTCATCAACGGCGACGGCGAGACCAGCCGCGACTTCTGCTACATCGCCAACACCGTACAGGCCAACCTGCTGGCGGCCACAGCCCAACATCCCGACGCTGCCAACCAGGTCTACAACGTCGCGGTGGGCGACCGCACCACCCTGAACGACTTGTTCGAAGCCATCCGTTCCACCCTGGAGCCACGCTTTCCGCACCTGAAGGGGTTCAAGCCCAGCTACCGCGACTTCCGCGCTGGCGACGTGCGCCATTCCCTGGCCGACATCACCAAGGCGAAGACCCTGCTCGGCTACGCACCCAGCCATCGCATCAAGGACGGACTGCTGGAAGCGATGGACTGGTACGTAGCCGACCTTGCCGGACGCTGATCGTGTAGTGTGGGGAAGCCGTACACGGCTGGTCATTGCCGCACTGTTCTTCTGGATCGGCGGTGCCCAGGCTGAACTCCCGCCCACTGTCGCCCTGGCTCTGCGACAGGCAGGCATACCCGAAAGCAGCGTCGCTATCGAGGTGGATGACCTCGACGCCGCCCGGCCGCTCGTGCAGCACGGGGGCGAGCGTTCCCTGAACCCCGCTTCGCTGATGAAGCTGGTCACCACCCTGGCCGCGCTCGACTATTTCGGTCCGGCCCATACCTTCACGACCCGTGTCCTGCTGGATGGCACGCTCAAGGACGGCATCCTCGATGGCCGCTTGATCCTCCGGGGTGGCGGCGACCCTTCTCTGACCCTGGAGCGTTTCTGGCTGCTGCTGCGCGAAATCCGCGCCCGCGGCGTGCGCGAGATCCACGGCGAGGTGGTGCTCGACGACGCCGACTACCAGATCGACCCGACCGACCCCGCGGCCTTCGACGCGGCGCCGCTGCGGCCCTACAACGCCCAGCCCGCGGCCCTGCTGGTCAACTTCAACAGCGTGAGCTTGCGCCTGGGACGTGATGCGACGGCGGTCCACGCGGCCATCGACCCGCCGCTCGACGCTCCCCTGCTCGTCAACGGACTGAGCCCTCGCGACGGCCCGTGCATGGATGTACGCGAGCAGATGCGCCTGGAAGCTGGCAAACTCATCCTGGACGGGGGCTATGCCGAGTCCTGTGGCGACCGTGCCATCGCGCTCAACCTGCTACCGCCTGCCGCCACGACCGCGGCCTGGTTCCGCCAGCTCTGGGCAGAACAGGGCGGAAAGCTCGTGGGCAACGTGGTGAGCGGCGCCACACCCGTGACGGCAAGTCCGCTGCTGGCTTTCGAGTCGCAGCCAGTAGCGCAACTGGTGCGCGACACCAACAAGTTCAGTAATAACGTCATGGCCAGGATGCTGTTCCTCAATCTTGGCGCCGCGCGTTTCGGCGCGCCCGCCACCTGGGACAAGGGGGCGCGTGCCGTGCGCGCCTGGCTGGAGGAACGTGACCTTCTGTGCGAGCCGCTGGTGCTGGAAAACGGCACTGGCCTGTCCCGCGGCGAGCGCATCTCCGCGCACGCCTTGTCCAGGCTGTTGCGCTGGGCCACACGGCAACCGCTCTGGTTCGAGTTTGCCGCCTCCTTGCCCGCGGTCGGGCTGGAGGGCACGCAGCGGCACCGGCTCAGGGACACGGCGACCACGGGCCGTGCCTGGCTCAAGAGCGGTAGCCTCAAGGACGTGCGCAACCTGGCCGGTTACGTACTCACCGCGAACGGAGGCCGCCGCGTCGTCGTGTTTTTCATCAATCACGAGCGGGCGCAAGCCGGCGCGCAAGCGCAGGACGCGCTGCTGGAATGGGCTGCCGAGACCCAGGCAGAGCCGCAACCGGCGGTTTCGTCAGTAGCTGCGGACAAGGCAAATTAGCAATGACTTATGCACAATTATTGTGCTTGACTTCGCGCGGAACAGGCGCCGGCGGGGTTGCGCGGAGACTTCGTAACTCATTGATATTTATTGTATTACCTGGTGCATAAAAAATGAGCCGATGGGGTAAGCTGCCGTTCCACAAGCCTTTTTACCCAATCGATGCAGGTTGTCCACATGGTTATCCACAGCTTCTGTGGGCAATTCCGAAACCTCCTTGATGGCCGGCGGCTTCGCCATTTTCCCTTACAAATTACTTTAACTTTGCGTGTTAATTGACAGACCAGGATGTGGCGCCGCGGCATGCATTTAATTGAATTGACATGAGCGCCATCGCCCGGATAGCTCTCGACGCGCCGGTCGATCGCCTCTTCGACTACCTGGCGCTGGATGCCTGCGTGGACGACATCGGTCGCCGCGTCGAGGTGTCCTTCGGGCCCCGCACCCTGGTGGGCGTATTGGTCGAGCTGGCAGAGCACACGGAGGTCGCGCCCGCCGCCTTGAAAGCGCTCAAGCTCATCGACCGCGACACACCGCCGTTACCCGGCGAATTACTGGCCCTGGCCCGCTTCGCCGCCGGCTATTACCACCACCCCCTGGGCGCGGTCCTGGCCAGCCTGTTGCCACCCGCGCTGCGCCGCGGCGCTCGCCCGAGCGTTCAGGCCGCCATCCCTGCAGCCTACACGCTGAGCGATGCCGGCCGCGACGAACTCGCCCGGATCGACGCCCGCAAACCCGCGCAGCTTGCCCTTGCACGCCGCTTTCTGGTGGCGGATGCGGCGCTGCCCCGCGCCGACTTCAGCGACCGGGAAAAGGCGCTGCTGCGCGACTGGGGCCGCCGCGGCTGGCTGGCGGCCGGGGCCGGGGCCGCGAATACTCCGGTCACCGCGAGCATGGCATTCGAGCCCACTGCGGAGCAGGAGGCGGTCCTGGGCCACGTCCGCGCCGCCGGAGCCGGGTTCTCGCCCTGGCTGTTACATGGCGTCACCGGGAGCGGCAAGACCGAGGTTTACCTGCGCCTGGTCGCCGACACGCTGGCACGCGGGCACCAGGCCTTGATTCTGGTGCCGGAAATCCATCTCACGCCGCAACTCGGCGAGCGCTTCGCGCGGCGCTTCCCGGGATTCAGACTGATCGGCCTGCACAGCGGCCTGAGCAGCGGAGAACGGCGCGCCGGCTGGCTGGCGGCGTTGCATGGCGAGGCCGACATCATCCTGGGCACGCGCCTGGCGGTGTTCACGCCGATGCCGCGCCTGGGGCTGATCGTAGTCGACGAGGAACACGACACCTCCTACAAGCAGATGGAAGGCATGCGCTACTCCGCGCGCGACGTCGCGGTCTGGCGGGCGCGCCAGGCCCAGGTGCCGGTGTTGCTGGGTTCCGCCACCCCGGCCCTGGAGACCTGGAACAACGCCCGCGCCGGGCGATACCGCCTGCTCACCCTGGGTGCGCGGGCGCATGCCCAGGCCAGTCTGCCGCAGGTGCGCCTGGTCGATAGCCGCACGGACCGCCCACAGCACGGACTCAGTCGTGCCCTGATCGCTGCCCTGGAGGCCACCTTGCAGCGCGGCGAACAAAGCCTGGTCTTCATCAACCGCCGAGGCTACGCGCCCACGCTCTCGTGCAACGGCTGCGGCCACGTCTTCCCCTGCACGCGCTGTTCCGCGCACCTGGTGCTGCACCGCGAGGGCCATGGCTATCGCCTGGTCTGCCATCACTGCGGCCTCAACGCCCGGCCGCCGGAGGCCTGCCCGGAGTGCGGCGGCGTCGATCTGCGCCCAGCCGGACAGGGTACGCAGCGGCTGGAAGAAACCCTGGTGGAACGCTTTCCCGACGCCCGCATCCTGCGCATCGACCGCGACAGCGCCGCCCGTCGCGGGGCCTTCGCGGCGATGCGCGAGCGGGTGGCGGCGCGCGAGGTGGATATTCTGGTGGGCACGCAGATCGTAGCCAAAGGCCACGACTTCCCCCACCTCACCCTGGTGGGGGTGGTCGGCGCCGATCAGGCGCTGGTGTCGCCGGATTTTCGTGCCAGCGAACGCCTGTTCGCCCAGCTCATGCAGGTGGCCGGGCGTGCCGGTCGCGCCGAGCACCCTGGCCAGGTGCTGATCCAGACCCGCTATCCGGGCCACCCGCTGTATCAGTCGGTCGTGCGCCACGACTACCCGGGCTTTGCCGCGGCGGCCCTGAGCGAGCGTCGCGCCGCCGATTTCCCCCCCTACGTGGCGCAGGGAGTGCTGCGTGCCGAGGCGAACACGGAAGAGGCTGCGCTGGCTTACCTGCTGGCCGCCCGGGAAATCGGCCAGGGCATGGTGCAAGGCCACCCGCCCGGTGGACCGGTCGTGGAAATATTCGATCCGGTGCCGGCACTGATGCCGCGTGTCGCCAACCGCCATCGCCTGCAATTGCTCCTGCAATCCCGCAACCGCCGCCACCTGCAAGCCTTTCTCGGGCCTTGGCTGGAAGTCCTGTCCCACCTTCCGGCACGCGGCGTGAAATGGACTCTGGACGTCGATCCGGTGGATGTGTGAACTTGGCTTTGAACTTGGCTATTGCGGCGCAGGGAAATCCTTGTGTACCCTCAGCCACGCCCATCTTCCGCAGCAAGGACGCTTTCGTGACCCGAGCCAAACCCTCCAGCTTCGCCAAGACGAAGTCCCGCGCCACTCTCAGCCCCGCAAAGGATGCTGTCGGCATCACCCGTGTGGCAGCCATCCAGATGGCTTCCGGGCCCAACGTGGCCGCCAATCTGGCGGAAGCCGAGCGGCTCATCGGCATGGCCGTGGCGGCCGGAGCCAAGCTGGTGGCCTTGCCGGAAAATTTCTCCCTCATGGGTTTGAAGGACACCGACAAGATCAAGGTGCGCGAGCAGGATGGCAAAGGGCCGATGCAGAAATTCCTGTCCGCCCAGGCGAGAAAGCATGGCATCTGGCTGGTGGGCGGCTCCATCCCCATGGTATCGAGCGATCCGGACAAGGTACGCAACACCTGCCTGGTCTACGACGACAAGGGTAAGCAGGTGGCGCGCTACGACAAGATTCACCTGTTTGGCTTCGACCTGGGGGAAGAACATTACAGTGAAGAGAGTACCATCGAGCCCGGTAACGAGGTCGTGGTAGTGGAAACGCCTTTCGGCCGACTCGGCCTGTCGATCTGCTACGACCTGCGCTTCCCCGAGCTGTATCGGGCGATGGGCGAGATCGACCTGATCGTGGTGCCGGCGGCCTTTACCGCCACCACCGGGCGGGCGCATTTCGAGACGCTGATTCGCGCCCGCGCCATCGAGAATCTCGCTTATGTGATCGCCCCGGCCCAGGGCGGCTACCACCTCTCCGGGCGGGAAACCCACGGTGACAGCATGATCGTCGATCCCTGGGGCAACATCCTGGACCGCCTGCCGCGCGGCTCCGGCGTCGTCATCGCCGGCATCAATCCGAGCTATCAGGCCAGTTTGCGCAAGAGCCTGCCCGCCCTCAAGCACCGCACCCTGGATTGCGGCATCAAGGGCGAGCTCGCCGCGCGTGAGGAGTGAAGCCGCAGCACCGACTGACCATGCATCTTTTCTTAGCCCTCACCCGTAACGCCCAATGAACGCTGCCGATCCCACGCTGTTTCACTTTTCCACCGCCGAAGCCACCCTGTTGCTGCCCAATGAACTGGACATGACCGGGCTGGATGCGGCATTCGGCCTGCTGGCCGCGCACCGGGTGGATGACGCCGACCTGTATTTCCAGTATTCCCGTTCCGAAGCCTGGAGCCTGGAAGAAGGCCAGGTCAAGTCCGGCAGCTTCAACATCGACCAGGGGGTGGGTGTGCGCGCAGTGAGCGGGGATCGCACCGCCTTCGCCTACTCCGACGACATCAGCCTGCGCGCCATTCAGGAGGCCGCGGTCACGGTGCGCGCCATCGCCGCGGCCGGCCAGTCGGCTAGCGTGAGGATGGCGACGCCGAACCGGGTGCGAGGGCGCGCCCTGTATGCGCCGATCGACCCGCTGAGTTCGCTCACCGAGTCGGAAAAGGTCGCGCTGCTGCATCGACTGGAGGACTACGCGCGCGGCCTCGACCCGCGCGTCAGCCAGGTCATGGCCAGCCTCGCCGGGGAATATGAGGTGATGCTGGTGGCGCGTCTGGACGGCCGCCTGGCTGCGGACGTGCGCCCACTGGTGCGGGTCTCGCTGCAAGTCATCGTCGAACAGGACGGACAGCGCGAACAGGGATCCGCGGGCGGTGGTGGCCGTTTCAACTACGCCCACTTCAGCGACGAGCAGTTGCACGAATACGCACGGCTCGCCGTGGCGCAGGCGCTGACCAATCTCGAGGCCATCCCCGCGCCGGCCGGCAACATGACCGTGGTGCTGGGTGCCGGCTGGCCCGGCATCCTGCTGCACGAAGCCATCGGCCACGGTCTGGAGGGCGATTTCAACCGCAAGGGTTCCTCCGCCTTCTCCGGTCGCATCGGCCAGCGGGTCGCCGCCGATGGCGTCACCGTGGTGGACGACGGCACTTTGGCCTCCCGCCGTGGCTCGCTCAATGTCGACGACGAGGGTACTCCCACGCAACGCACGGTACTGATCGAAAACGGCATCCTCATGGGCTACATGCAGGACACCATGAATGCCCGGCTCATGGGCATGGCGCCGACCGGAAATGGCCGGCGCGAATCCTTCGCTCACCTGCCGATGCCGCGCATGACCAATACCTACATGCTGGCCGGCGAGGGTGACCAGGGACGGGACCCGGCGGAAATCATCGCCGCGGTGAAAAAAGGCCTCTATGCCGCCAACTTCGGCGGCGGACAAGTGGATATCACCAGCGGCAAGTTCGTGTTCTCGGCGGCTGAGGCCTATCTTATCGAGGACGGCCGCATCACCCGCCCGGTGAAGGGGGCGAGCCTGATCGGCAACGGCCCCGACGTGCTCACCCGCGTTTCGATGATAGGCAATGACATGAAACTCGACCCGGGTGTCGGCACCTGCGGCAAGGAGGGCCAGAGCGTGCCGGTGGGCGTGGGGCAGCCGACCCTAAGGGTGGACGGGTTGACCGTGGGCGGGACTTCGTAACGCCATCACCGTCTGGATCGTCGCCAGCAACTCCTCGCGCCGTATGGGTTTGCTGACGAAGCCATCCATGCCCGCCAACAGGCAGCGCTCGCGGTCTTCCGCGTAGGCGTTGGCGGTGAGGGCGATGATCGGCAGGTGGGCCCACCGGGCTTCCCGCTTGCGAATCCGGCGCGTGGCTTCGAGTCCGTCCAGTCCTGGCATCTGCATGTCCATCAGCACCAGGTCGTAGCTCGCCTTTTCCAGTGCATCCAGGGTTTCCTGGCCATTCTCCGCCAGGGTGACGCGATGGCCCTCGCGTTCCAGCAGGCGTATGGCCAGGCGCTGATTGATCGGGTTGTCCTCGGCCAGGAGAATGTCCAGCGGCTCGCCGCGAGTCGCCAGCACGGCGACTTCGCGCGTCGCCACCGGATCCGTCGCCAGGGGTAGGAAAAAGTAGAACTCGCTGCCCACGCCGGGTTCGCTGTCCAGGCCCATCTTGCCGCCCATGAGGTGGACCAGGCGATTGGATATGGTCAGGCCCAGACCGGTGCCGCCGAAACGCCGGGTGATGGAACCATCGGCCTGGGTGAACGCCTCGAACACGGCTGGCTGCTTGTCCAGCGGAATGCCGATGCCGGTGTCGCGCACGGCGATCCGGGCCTGCTCGCCCTCGCGCCGTGCCACCAGGGTGATCGTGCCATGTTGGGTGAACTTGATGGCATTGCCGAGCAGGTTGAGCAATACCTGGCGCACTCGCGCCGGGTCTGCGAGCAGCGTGGTGGGTAGCCCAGGGTCCAGGCTCAGCGTCAGCGTCAGCCCCTTTTCGCGGCAGCGCGGGGCCTCCAGGCGCAGCAACTCGCGCAGCATGGCATCCAGTTCGAAGGCCTCCGCCTCGACATCGAGGCGGCCGGCTTCGATCTTGGAAAAGTCCAGGATGTCATTGAGTATGTGCAGCAGCGCGTCGGCGGAAGACCGCGCCAGGTCCAGGTATTCGCGTTGTTCCATGTTGAGCTGCGTGTCCAGGGCCAGGGTCAGCATGCCCAGGACGCCGTTCATGGGCGTGCGGATCTCGTGGCTCATGTTGGCCAGGAACTCGCTCTTGGAGCGGCTCGCCGCCTCCGCCGACGCGAGCGCCTGTATCAACTCGGCTTCCACCCTTTTCTGCTCGCTGACGTCGGTGTGCGTCCCCACCATGCGCAGGGGCGTGTCGTTGGCGTCGAATACGGCCTGGCCGCGCGAAAGCACCCACAGATAATGGCCATCCTTGTGGCGAAAGCGAAAGACCGTTTCGAAGTGGTCGGTCTCGCCGCAGAGGTGCGCGTCGATCGCCGCGCGCGCCATCGCCAGATCGTCGGGATGCAGGCGGCCCGACCATTCGTTCAAGTCGGTGCCGATTTCGTCGACTCCGTAGCCCAACATAGCCTTCCAGCGAGGCGAGTAATAGACGCACTGGCGGGTCATGTCCCAGTCCCAGACGCCGTCGTTGGCGCCGCGCATGGCCAGGTCGAAGCGCTCCTCGCTTTTCGCCAGCGCGGCGCGTATCTGCTCGCGATCACGGGTGAGGCCGGCGATCTGTCCGGCCATGGAGACCAGGTCGCCGCCCTGGGCGCCCCCATCCGCCTGTAGGGTATCGAAGGCGCCCTGCAAGGCGGCAAGCGCCAGGGAACTCGCCTGGGCCTCACCGCGCAACTTCTGGTTGGCTTCGCTCAGTTCTGCGGAAGACAGCTCCAGGCTGCGCCGGATCAGCGCCAGGTCGCGATCCTGTTGCGCATACGCGTCGGACACCCGTCCCAGCAGCGTCGGCACCCCGGACAGGGCGCGCGCCAGTTCGCCATCCTGATCCGCCAGTCCGTCGGCCAGTTTCTGGAAGGCCTCGGGCAGACGCGTCCATTGCAAGGCGTCGAGGCCCAGGGCGCGCTTGACCTGACGTTCCAGCAGGCGGTGCATGTTCAGTCCGCGCCTGCTCGGTTCAAGCCGTCTCGCCCAGCCAGGTGATGGTCATGGTCTGGTTGTGCAGCTTGCATTCGGAGGTCTCCAGGAAGGGGCTGATTTCGCCGTTGGAATAAAAACCGGTCAGGGCGCAATTCTGGCCGAACACGGCCCCCACCGCCTCGACTTCCTCATCCACCCGATCCCCCATTACCAACTTGCGGCCGATACAGGAAATCAGGATGGCCAGCGACTGCCCACCGCTGCTGGCCATCTGGCTGGCGGCGACCGCAGCGGCTTCGGCGCCGTCCACGAGGGCTTCGGTAGAGGCGTGCATGAGCTTGAGGTAGCCGTCCTGCGGTATGTCGCCGGCCAGGGTAAGGCTGCCATCGGCCTCGTTCACGCCCAGGAGGGTGCGGATGAGTCCGGTTTCTTCGTGTTCCTGCGAGAGGATGGCAAACGGGAACAGCAGACCGGAGGCGGGCAAATCCTTGGCATACTCGCCGAGATAACGCTTGTAGATCGCCAGCGCGGGTTCGCCATCCAGTTCGAACAACACGTTGTCGACCGCGCGGGTGGCGCGCCGCGCCGGACCGAAACTCTGCCAGCCGCCAAAGGAGCCATGTGCGTAGCGAACATCCTCCCCATAGAACCCGACCGCCAGCATCAGACGATCGGAAACGGCGTCGTCCAGCATCGCCCAGGTACGGCTGAAGGCACCGTAGTCCCCCGCCAGGCCGCCGGTCAGGGGGATGTCACGGCCCAGTACGGAAACCACGCCGGCGATCAGATTGCTGCCGTTCACCGCCACGCCTTGCGAGAGCAGCAGCACGGCCTTCAGCTCGGGCCCTGCCCCCGGCGAAGTGCTTGAGAGCAATTGCTGCGCCAGGCGCGCCCCTGCGGCGGCAGAGTCGTCCACGCCGCCAAAGTCGGTCGATGCTACCTTGAATTGGGTATGTTCGAAACGAATGGCCGTGACCACGAGGCCCTGGTCGCTCACCCCCTGGCCGGAGATTTCCCCCGCCGTGGACAGAGCCAGCCGTCGTGCCTGGGGAAAGGCACTTGCCAGGCTGGCGGCCAGGGGTGTGTCGGTGAAAAACGCAGGTGCGGCGAAAGCCAGCACCAGATCGGGTGAAATCTCGGCCAAGGGGAGGAGAGCGGCATCATCCAGAGTGGACAGGACAGTTTGGCGTACTTGCATGACGGTTCCCGGTCGGTTTGAACACCGTGTTATCGGCACGAAACGCGCGGACTTGAATCGTGCTCCGGTAATATCCCCGCACCCCCAACTCCACGGTCCCCACCATGCCTGTCAACCTTTCCGCCCCCGACCCCGCTTCCCTGCTGTCCGTTCCTGGCGTCGAGCTGGGCATAGCCGCAGCCGGCATCAAGACCCCAGGACGCCGCGACCTGCTGGTGATGACCCTGGCGCCAGGCTCCGCGGTGGTCGGCGTGTTCACCCAGAACCGCTTCTGCGCGGCTCCGGTCACACTCTGCAAGGACCATCTGCAAGGAGC
The DNA here is from genome assembly GCA_903835655.1 of uncultured Pseudomonadota bacterium. Taxonomy (GTDB): domain Bacteria; phylum Pseudomonadota; class Gammaproteobacteria; order Burkholderiales; family Thiobacillaceae; genus PFJX01. The sequence goes on from CAILNT010000044.1 coordinate 15,325, forward strand.
GAGCATCCGTGCCTTGGTGGTGAACACCGGCAACGCCAACGCCGGCACGGGGGCGGACGGCCTCGCCCGCGCCCGCGCGACTTGCGCGGCCGTGGCGGAGAATCTCAACCTCGCGCCGGAACAGGTGCTGCCCTTCTCCACCGGCGTGATCCTGGAGCCCCTGCCACACGACAAGATCATCGTCGCCCTGCCCGCCGCCCTGGAAAACCTGGCGCCCGCCAACTGGGGTGCGGCGGCGGAGGCGATCATGACCACCGACCTCGTGCCCAAGGCCACTACCCGCAAGCTGGCGCTGAACGGTGTGGAGTTCGCGCTTACCGGCATCGCCAAGGGCTCCGGCATGATCCATCCCAACATGGCGACCATGCTCTCCTTCGTCGCCACCGATGCCCCGGTTTCCCGTGAGGCGCTGCAAGAGATCTTGCGCCATGCCGTGAGCCGGTCGTTCAACTGCATCACGGTGGATGGCGACACCTCGACCAACGACTCCTGCATCCTCATCGCCACGGGAGCGACCGAGGCACCGGTGATCCAGGACGCCGCCGACTCCCGCTACGCCAGCCTGCAATCCGCCGTCACTGAACTGATGATCCAGCTGGCGCAAGCAATCGTGCGCGATGGCGAGGGCGCGACCAAGTTCATGGAAGTGCGCGTGGAAGGTGGTCAGAGCGAGGCCGAATGCAAGCAGGTGGCTTATGCCATCGCCCGCTCGCCCCTGGTGAAGACCGCGTTCTTCGCCTCCGACCCCAACCTGGGTCGCATCCTGGCGGCCATCGGCTACGCCGGTATCACAGACCTGGACGTGGGGCGCATCCGACTCTGGCTGGGCAACGTGCTGGTCGCGGAGAACGGGGGGCGCGCACCCTCCTACCGGGAGGAGGAAGGCGCGCGCGTGATGGCGGCGCCGGAGATCGCGGTGCGGGTGGACCTCGCCCGCGGCAATACCGTCGCCACCGTCTGGACCTGCGATTTCTCCTACGACTACGTAAAGATCAACGCGGAATACCGCAGCTGATCGCCACGAAGGCCGCCGGTATCGAGCCGGCGTTGGCGCCGAGGTTTGCGGGTTAGGTGCTGCGGCGACGCGCACCCCACACCAGGGCGAGGCCCGCCAACATCAGGGCCCAGGTTTCCGGCTCCGGAACGCCCGGCACCACGGTGCCGCCCCCGGTGCCATTGACGGCGCAATTCAGATCGTTGCAGAGCACCCCGCCGCCGTTGCCGTTGAAGGCGACGTGGTAGTTGGATAACGGGGTGCCGGACTCGGCGTAGACGCTGGATCCACCCGGCAATTCCAGTTCGGTCATCTTGACGGTGTTTTCAAAGCTGTTGACGCCATTGCCGGAAACCGAGGTGCTCAACAATGCATTCAAGTAGAGCGCCGTGCCGTAAGTGAAGGTGCCGCCGTTCTCGTGCAGATCTTCGTTGATTGTCAGCGTGCCGCTGCCGGAAGTGGAATTCCAGGCCCCGGCGGAGTAGGTATCCTTCCACCAGGTGTTGCTTGCCACGTCGTAGCTGGCCTGGATGGAAACCAGTTGTTGGCCGTTGAAATCGCTCAGCGACCAATTCATCGAAGCGCTACCGGTACCGTTGGCATTGGTGCTGGGGCCGATGCTGCCGTCCACGTGGAAGGTGGCGTTGTAATGGCCCAGCGCGGAGATCGAGCTGCCGCCGATCATGTACAACTCTTCCCATTGCGATTGAGCATAACCGGACGCACTACTGCTGGTTTGCGTGTTGACCGGAATCACCGGGGCGCCCGAAATGGGGTTTCCCGCCGCGTCGCTCAGCACGTAATTGGACGTGCTGCTGGTGTCTACCTGCTTGTAGTTGTCGAGACTGATGGCCGCATGGTTCGAGCCCCAGGTGGTCGAGGCATATACGCTGTAATCGACATCGTTCAGTCCCCTGGCGGCGTCGCCCGTCCAGGTGCCCGTGTAGGACAGGGCAGGAGGGGCGCTCGCCGCGGTATTGCCGGTATTGTTGCCATACACCGACCCCAGGGTTTCCCAGTTACCGAACGTCTTGGGTGAACCATCGGGATTGGAGCCCAGCAAGGCGCTCGTGACGCCAGTGTAGTTCTCGTACCACGCGCCAACCCAGTTCTGCACGCGATACTGGCTGGCCCAGGTGGGCGAGGTGGCAAGCACCGCCGCCAGGGCAAGTAACAAACGACTCTTTTTCATGATATTCCCTCTGTTATGGGTGGATGTATTTAGGTACCTACACCCATCATGAGCAAACATCATGCCGTTGCAATAACCACTTGTTTCATATGGGTTAACATTTTCCCGTGGCGGGGTGATGTAAGGATTTCCGACACAGCTAGTCGTTTCGCGCCACAAGGAGCCGCGCTTGCCACGTATTCCCAAGCTCACCCTGTCGGGCGACTAGAATGTGCCAACCCCAACCCGCCACAGGCTGCCCATGGACGACGACCTTCCCCGAGATCGATTCAGCCCGGAATTGGCCCTGCTGCTTAGCCGCGGCAACGATTTGCTGGCACGCCTGGACGCCTGGTTGCCACCGCTGCCGGCGCGAGTGGACTGGCATACCACCCTGGCCTGTCGTTGGCGCCGACAGTTTGGCCAGGGCCGGTTGCAGCCGGTCACCACGCTGAACTGTCCGCCCTGGGATGCGCTCACCGGCATAGACGCGCAGAAATCCGACCTGGAGCGCAACACCCGCCAGTTCCTCAAGGGTCTGCCGGCCAACAACGTGCTGCTCGCCGGCAGCCGAGGCTGCGGCAAGTCGTCGCTGATCAAGGCGCTGCTGCCGCGCCATGCGAAGAAGGGCCTGCGTCTGGTTGAGGTGGATCGCGAAGACCTGATCGATCTGCCGGATATCGGTGCGCACCTGGAAAACCAGCCCTGGCGCTTCATATTGTTCAGTGACGATCTTTCCTTCGAGCCGGGGGACGCCGCCTACAAGCCGCTGAAGGCGGCCCTCGACGGCTCGGTGGCGGGATTGCCGGAGAATGTGCTGATCTGTGCCACCTCGAACCGGCGCCACCTGATGCCGGAGTTCTTCGCCGAGAACGAGGCCGCGCAACACCTGGGCGGCGAAGTACGGCCGGCGGAAAGCGTAGAGGAAAAAATCAGCCTGTCGGACCGCTTTGGCCTCACCCTGACTTTCTGGCCGTTCAACCAGGACGATTACCTCGCCATCGTCGCCGCCTGGGTCGCGGCGCTGGGCGGCGTAGCCACGGACCCCATGCGCCAGGAGGCGATCAACTGGGCCACTGCACGCGGCGGCCGCTCCGGCCGTATCGCCCGCCAGTTCGCGGCGGATTGGGTGGGAAGACGGGGACTGCGGCGCTGAATTTCGCAACCCCGCTCGCGACGCCCCGCACCCGAAAAGTGCGCCCGCGGCACGGCGATGGTGCGTCTTGCAACGGCGGTGCAGACGCAGGCTGCCGCGCTCCGTCCGGTCGTAGCCGCTTGTCTTTTTCCAGGGTGTTTTTCCCGAGCCGGGCCCCGCACCGTTATTGTGCACAAACAGGCCAGAATACCCATTATTTATCAATGGCTTGTGGAGAAAATTCACCCTGTGCAGCGGGCCGATTCCTTGCCCGGAATGGACTGCTTCTGTCATCATCGGGGCGTAATTGGCCCGTTCCGGCCATGCGACCTTCTACCGAACCATCAGCCGCGCCCTGGTGCGTGTCTCAAGCAGGGAATGTGTATGGACAACGATATCGCCCGCCTCGGTCAAACCTTGCCCGCGGCATCGCCCCTCGCTCCCCCCCCCATGCCCCGGGAGCGGATGAAGCGTATACGTCAGATCAATCTCCAGCTCGCGGCGATGGGCCAGCCGGTGCCCGGCGCCGGGGGTGACGATCTGCTCGACGTCGCGGAGGATCTGCTGCGCAATTACCGCCAGCACCGTCGTTTGTTGCGCGATTACCGCTGCCCGGCGGATCAGCGCATCCAGGACTTCATCAAGGGCTACCTGGCGCGCAACGGGGTCGACGCCCGCATCCAACTGCCCGCCGCGCCCTTCATCCTCGACCGCCCTGGCCTGGCGGCGGAACTATCCTTGCCCCTGGACGGCGACCATTTCGAATCGCGCTACCTGACTTCCTACCGCGTGCGCCAGGGCGTGCTGCACAACCCGAGCAAGGACAGGCGCACCACCGATGGCGTGTTCCATATCGCCCTGGGCGGCCTGCCCATTCCAACGGACAAGAAGGCGGTGCCCGCGGCCACCTTCGCAGCCCTCCTGCGCGCGGCGCTGGATGCTCCGGAGGAGTTGCTGCGCCTGCCCTATACCGCCAACCAGCCACAAGGCGCGCATCTTTGGGTGTCGCTGCTGCAACGGCCGCTGGTCTCGCCCAAGGTGGAAGGCGTGATGCCTGCCCGGTCCATGGAAACCCGTTTCTTCGCGCCGGGTGGTCTGGTCTCCAATCTGGATTTCGTCGAGCGCATCTTTGGCAACGCCGGTGACCCCTATCTCACGGAAAACGACGCCGGCCTAGACGTGCCTGGTTGGAGCGGCCACACCGGCTGCGTGATCCTGGCGCCGCACCTCACCGGCTTGCGCAAGAAGGATCTGGGCTTGCCCCACTTCGACGCCGCTAGCCCTCGCCAGCGCCGCGACGGCATGTGCTGGAAAGCCGCCGACGAGCACTACAACGACGGCCAGGCGTTCAAGATCGTCTGCCGCGACATGCAGGGCGTGATCGTCACGCTGATCGCCGACAACTACTTCGGCTACAGCAAGAAGGAGATCAAGTCGCAGATCAGCTACGCCGCGAATCTCTTCGGCGGCTGCGAGGAGGAACACTCCGGCGGTGCCCTGGCTTTCCCCAGCTACAACCTGGGCGAGTATTACGCGCCCGACAGCCGCCTGCCGGATCGCGCTCACACCCTGACCGAAGTCCTCGTCCTGCTGGGCGATCAGCTCATGGTTCATCCGGAGGGACACGCCAGCGACCGGCGTTTTCGCAACATCCACTTCGTCCCCGAAGACGCCTACTTCGACGTCAACACGATGCAGGTCGGCTGGGGCGAGGGCCGCACCATCAAGCTGCTCGCCGGGCACAGCTACCTCTATCCATGCGGCTACAAGATCCAGCTGGAAAAGCACCCGCAAGCGCCCACGTGGCGGCTGCTCGGCAGCGAGCCGGAGGGCACGTTCTGCTACAAGCCCTGCACCGTCTCGGGCGGGGGCAAGTCGGAAATTTCCAAGTCCCTGGCCGGCTCCCTGCTGTCCGGCCCGTTCTTCGTCAAGGACATCAAGGATGATCTTGACCTGGTCGAAGCCATCTTCGGTTACGACTACTCCACCCGCTTCAAGCGCCCGCCCGCGGATGGCCACGACAGTCGCAGCCTCCTGAGCGCGGAGCGTTCCGTCGGCTCCGTGATCCGTCTGCTCACGCCTTCCGCCACCGAATACACGCCCGAATACAACGCCTGGGTGGAGTCCATCCCGCAGCACATCCGTGCACTGGTGTTCGTCATCAAACGCTTTTACAAGCCGGAATGGGGTGACGCCTGGAGGGCGCATTTCTCCGTAGATCTGGTCAACGGCCACCCCGCGCATGAACTCAAATACCATGGCCGCAGCCTGGTGGCGAGCTACCTGCGCGTGGGCCGCATGCCCGATGGCGCCTGGCGGGTGCATAAGCTGCGCCAGGATTTCGAAGGCGCGCGCAAGGTGCAGTTGGCCGACGACATCGCCGTCGCCGCGACCGTCGCCGCCAGCCAGTTGCCGCACCTCAATCCGGCCTGGCCGCATCCTTCGGTCAAGATCGTCGAGAACTGCGAGGCGCGCCTGTTCCAGCGCCCGGACGACGCCAAGCACCGCGGCATGGACCCACAGACCGAACAGGATTTGACTCTGGCAGACAACTTCATCTCTAACTTTGCCCCGCTCGACCGCCAGGACGCGCGCGATTTGGTGGACGACGTGGTGGAGTTTTCGCAATACACCGAGCCGATGCGCCAGTTTATCCAGGCCGCGGCCGATGCCGGCGAAAATGGCTGGTTCGTTTCTTCCGCGCATCCTCGCATGGTGGGCGGCAAGCCCAGCCCGAACGTGCGTTATCTCCAGGCGCGCCCGGATCTGGCCAACCCGCGGGAGGGCCGCCTGGCGGAACTCGGTACCCGTTTGCAGCGCCGCATCCCCGCGGCTCGCCCGGTGCATTTCCCGGTGAACGCCGTGCTCCCCGGGCGGCGCAACAACCCGCAAGCTCCGGGCATCAAGCCGCTGGCCGTGTACGGGCCGATCCACTATCAGGAACTGCCCGAGCTGTTCATGGATTTCGTTTCCAGTCTCTCCGGCAAGTCTCCCTCGACCACCGGGGCGGGCTCCGAGGGGGCGCTGACCAAGGGGCCGTTCAACGCCCTGTCCGCCACTGCCGACCTCAACAACGCCCTGGTGTCCTTCATCCTGTGCGGCTATCCCGGGTTCTCCTCGGCCGCTGGCTTCATCGGTCACGAGCGTCGCGTCGATCATGACATCAGTTTTCTGGTGCCGGAGATCTGGAGCCGCCTGGCGCCGCGCGAACAGGAGCCCGCCTGGCTGATCGAGCGCGGCTACCTGGAAAAGCTGGAGGACTTCGACCACGACGGCCAGCGGGTGCTCGCCAGTCGCCTGGGCTACCGCATCACCAGCCGCTTCGCCCATGCTTACCTGGGCAAGATCTTCGACAGCCCGATGGCGGTGTTCGACGAAGCCATGTTGAAGCCGGAGACCCAGGATTTCTCGGCCTATGTCGCGGGCATCGCCCACATCGTCGCCTCGCAACGCCAGGTCGCCCAGGGCTATCTGGATGACGCCTCGGTGGACGATGCCTGCCCACCACTGCAAGCGCTGCTGCACATCATGGCCAGCGGCGCATACCAGGGAAAAGATCTTGCCCATGCCGACATCCGCGCCTTGTTCACGCGCGAGTCCCTGCTGGCGAGCGACTGGTACCGGGAACGCCTGGAGATCAAGCAGCAACGCGACATCGAACTGGCCGAACGTCAGGTCGGCTACCTCAAGGCCTTCCTTTCGGCCGACGCGCGCGAGCGCTGCGACCCCGAGCAACTCGCACCCTGCCAGGCGCAGTTGTCCCGGGCCGAAGCGGAATTCGCCCGGGTCAGCGCGCCGGCTTACCGCGAGAGCCTGTGGGGTAGCCTGGGCGCCGACTGGGTGCATCGCGCAGGCTGATCCTCGATACGCAGCCCCGCCGCGGCGGGGTTGCGACAATTTGCCACATTCCCGGATCGGGGCGTGCTCCCTAGCATGGCGCGCCTTTGTCGACGCCGGAATCCGGAATGAAATCACACTTGAAACCCCTGGCAGCCCTGCTGGCGGCCTGCCCCTTGTCTGCCCTCGCCGCCGAGGCGATTGCCAGCCTGGACGAGATCGTCGTCACCGCCGCCCGGCACACCTATCAGCCGGTCGCCAGCCTGGGCCCCGGGGCGGCCGAGCTTGCGCCGCTACGTTCCGCTAGCAGCGACAGCGCCAGCCTGTTGCGCGACGTGCCTGGCGTGAGCCTCCTGGGCGCCGGCGGCGTCTCCACCCTGCCGGTGATTCACGGCCTGGCGGATGATCGCGTCAACGTCCAGGTGGACGGTATGGACTTGATGTCGGCCTGTCCCAACCACATGAACTCGCCACTTTCCTATATCGACCCCAGCAATGTGGCGAGTGCCAAGGTCTACGCGGGACTGGCGCCGGTCAGCACCGGCGGCGACAGCCTGGGTGGTTCGATCCAGATGGCGTCGCCCGCTCCCGTCTTCGCCGCGGCCGGACAGATCCTGACCCAGGGCCAGATCGGAACTTTTTATCGCAGCAATGGCGACGCCCACGGCGCCAATCTCTCGGCCACGCTGGCGAGCGACACGGTAAGCTTTAACTACGCCGGCTCGACCACCCAGGCGGGCGACTACAAGGCCGGTGCCGACTTCAAGCCGGCCACCGCCAGCCTGCCGGCCAACGTGGTCGGTTCGACCGCATACAAGTCCGGGAATCAGGAAATCGGCCTGGCGCTGCGCCACGACGATCGGCTGCTTGAGTTGAAAGTGAGCGCGCAGAACCTCCCCCATGAGGACTTCCCCAATCAGCGCATGGACATGACACGGAACGACAGCACTCAGGTCAATCTCCATTACGTGGGCCGATATGGCTGGGGCAAGCTCGACGCCCGCCTCTACGGCGAAGATACGCGCCACGAAATGGATTTCGGCGCGGACAAGCAGTTCATATACGGAACCGCACACGGGATGCCGATGAACACGGACGGGAATACCAGGGGGGCGAAACTACAGGCCGAACTCGTCCTCTCCGAGCGCGACACTTTGCGCCTGGGCAGCGAATTCCAGAATTACCGTCTCAACGACTGGTGGCCACCTTCCGGCACGGGGAGCATGTCCCCGGGCACCTTCTGGAACATCGACCACGGGAAGCGCGACCGCTATGCCGTGTTCGGAGAATGGGAATCCCGTCTCAACCCTCTTTGGACTTCTCAGGTAGGCCTGCGCCACGAGACGGTGGACATGAATACCGGGAATGTCGCCGGCTATGCCGCCAGCAATGGCACGGCGCCGATGCTCAGCAATCAGTTGAAAGACAGCACGGCCTTCAACGCCCAGGATCATGGCAAGACCGACCAGAACTGGGATCTGACCGCCATGGCCCACTACATGCCCAGCGAAACCAGCGACTACGCATTCGGTTATGCGCAGAAGACCCGCTCGCCCAACCTCTATGAGCGTTACTCCTGGTCGACCTGGACGATGGCTGCGGTCATGAACAATTTTGCCGGCGACGGCAATGGCTATGTCGGCAACCTCAACCTGAAGCCGGAAGTGGCCCATACATTGAGTTTCAGCGGCGACTGGCATGACGCGGATCGGGAACATTGGGGCGTGAAAGTCACGCCCTATGCCACCTATGTCCAGGACTACATCGAAGCCCAATGCTTGCCGGGCACGATGTGCACGGCCAACAAGTTCAACGTGCTGCAACATGTGAATCAATCCGCCCGCATCCAGGGCTTGGACCTCTCCGGCCACCTGCGCCTGGGCAGTATCGAAAAGTTCGGCAGCTTCACCGCGACCGGCCTCTTGAACTACGTCCAGGGCGAGAACCGGACCACAGGCGAGCCGCTCTACGACATGATGCCCTTGAACGTCAAACTCGCCCTGGTGCAGTCAATCGGCCACTGGAGCAATACGATCGAGAGCCGGTTCGTCGCCGCGAAGACGGATGTTTCTGCGGTCAGGAACGAGATCCGGACACCCGGATACAGTCTCTGCAATCTTCGCAGCAGCTACGAGCGGCAGAGCTACCGCGTGGACTTCGGGGTAGATAACCTGTTCGACCAGCAATACGCCCTGCCCCTGGGCGGCGCATACGTGGGACAAGGTGCGACCATGTCGATCAACGGCATTCCCTGGGGCGTGGCCGTGCCTGGCATGGGCCGATCGATTCACCTCGGCCTGAACCTGAAATTCTGAACCCAACCCCTCACTCTAATCGAGGTATACGATGCAACGCACCCTGCTTACCCTGACCCTGGCCGCGATCCTGGCTAGCCCCGCCGTGGCCGATACGGTGAAAGTGGAAAATGCCTGGGTGCGCGCTACCGCCCCCGGTCAGAAGGTCGCCGGCGGTTTCATGAAGCTCACGGCCGACGCCGACATGGTCCTGGTGGGTGGCACCAGCCCGATCTCCACGAGCGTGGAACTGCACTTCATGCGTATGGAAAATGGCGTCATGGAAATGCGCCAAATGAAGGAAATCGCCTTGCCCCGTGCCAAGACCGTGAGCCTGGCGCCGGGCGGCTTCCACGTCATGTTCATCGGCCTCAAGGGTCAGGTCAAACCCGGGCAGAAAGTACCGCTCACCCTGGTCGTCAAGGGCGGTGACGGCAAGGAACAGCGACTGGAAGTAGCGGCCGAGACACGCCGGTAAAGCCCGGTTTGCAACGAAAAGCCGGCTGAAACGCCGGCTGTTTCCGTATTTCAGTCCGCCAGGCGGACCTGCTACATCAGTTCGCGTTCCAGCTCTTCGATGCTGGTGTGGCGCACGTCCTTGCCCTTGACCATGAACACCACGTACTCGGAGATGTTCTTGGCGTGGTCGCCGATGCGCTCGATGGCTTTCACGACGAACAGCAGGTCGATGAAGGTGGTGATGGTGCGCGAGTCTTCCATCATGTAGGTGATCAGATGGCGCATGATCATCTGGAATTCTTCGTCCACCTCGATGTCCTGACGCGCCACGCCGGCCGCACCGGACGCGTCCAGGCGAGCGAAGGCGTCGAGCGATTCGCGCAGCATCCGGGTCACCATTCCGGACATGAACTTGATATCGGTGTAGCGCGGTGCGGTGATGCGGTCGCTGTCGGAGATCTTGATGCCGTAACGGGCGATCTTCGCGGCTTCATCGCCTATGCGCTCCAGATCGGTGATGGTCTTGACGATGGTCAGGATCATGCGCAGGTCGCCGGCAGTGGGCTGACGCAGCGCGATGATGTGGCTGCACGCCTCGTCGCTCGCCACTTCCATGGCGTTCACCCGGTGATCGTTGGCGATCACCTCCTCCGCCAGGGCATTGTTGCCGGTCGTCAGGGCTTCGATCGCCTTCACCACCTGTTCTTCAACCAGTCCGCCCATTTCCAGGACGCGTGCGCGCACGGCCTCCATGTCCGTATCGAATTGCTTATAGATGTGTTCGCTGGGCATTGCATCGTCTCCGTGGTTGCCGCTCAGGTTCAGGCGTGGCGGTTTAGACGGATTATAAGCGCGACATTGGCGCGAATTATGACAACTGGATGACCGTTGCGGGTTCGTGAGTAAACGACGGGCCGCCGCGGTCGGGGGCGTTCAGAAATCGCTGCGGAAGGGGACGTTCAGCACGGCGCCGTCGATATCCAGTGCCATGACCCAGTCGCGCCGGCCGCTGACGCACACCGGCAAGGTCACGCGGCCGCGGAAGACGTCGCCGCCGGCGGCGCTCAGGGTGTAGAGATTGAAGCCCATGTCCATGCCCTGCATGGTGAAGCTCGCCTGTATCTTTCTGGCGTTCACCGCCTTCACCCAGACCTGGAACGGCGCGAGCGGCTTCACCGGGCCGCTCGTGCCTACGCTGACCAGTCGGCCCTGCATGCGTATGGCGCAGCCCTGTGCCAGGTCGGCGCAAGGCAAGGTGAGGGCGGCGGGCGGCGTGTCGCCCCCCTTCCACAGCTGCGTGGCGGCCAGGGCGATGATGAGCAGCGGCAGGAGGGCCCACAGCGTTTTCATGACACTCTCCATGCCGCGCTTTTCAGGGCGACCCCGTGCGCGCCGGCCGCACGCGCCTGCGCCAATCCATCCAGGGAGAGTCCGCCCAGCGCGTAGACGGGCAAAGGATACTCGTCCAGCCACGCGGAGAAACGCGCCCAACCCACGGTCTCGGCGCCGGGGTGGCTGGGTGTGGGCAATACCGGCGAGAGCACCACGAAATCCACACCCAGACGGGCGGCCTGAGCCAGTTCCTCGGGGCCGTGGCAGGAGGCGCCGAGCAGGCCGATTTGCGGGCGTGCCTCCATGCGCATGAGCTGGCCGGAATTGAGGTGCAGGCCACAACCCAGGTGGGCGGCCAGATCTGTATCGCCGTTGAGCATCAGGTCGGCGCCGTGCTCGCGGCAAAGGCCGGCTACCGTGCGCGCCAGCTCGGCGTATGCTGCGGGGGCGAGGGACTTCTCGCGCAGTTGCACCAGGCGTAGCCCCCCTGCCAAGCGCCGCCGCAGGCGTTCGAGAAAGACTTCGACGCCCAGTCTTTCCGCGTCCGAGATGGCATATTCCAGTGGCAGCCTCAGGGCCTTCAGGATGGGGCCGTTGGCGGGCAGGATAGGTTCCACTTCGGGAGCGAGCGCCTGCGTCCAGACCAGCGCCTGGCCCTCGTGTGGGTGTGGCGTGCCCTCCCAGGCGCTCACCCGGAAGAAGCGCAGCATGACATGGGCATGCGGGTAGACATGGGTGCGCTTGAGCCAGGGAACCGCCTCGATCACGCGGATGCCGAGTTCTTCCCGCAATTCCCGGTCCAGCGCCGCTCGCGCGGACTCACCCTTCTCCACCTTGCCGCCGGGAAATTCCCACCAGCCGGCGTAAGGCTTGCCTTCCGGTCGGCGCGCCAGCAGAAAGCAGCCGTCCGGGCGCTCGATGACTGCGGCGGCGACTTCGACGAGTTGGGTCATATGGAGGAAATGTCTGTTATCGAGAAATCGGGAAAATGGCGAAGCAGGGGACGATGACTTTGGTCATCGCGCCAACCCGGCCTAGGCCTGGGGGCCGTTTTCCAGCTTCGCCAGGCGCACCTCCAGTTCCTGGAGTTTCTCGCGGGTACGCGCAAGGACCTGTGCCTGGACATCGAATTCTTCACGCGTCACCAGATCGAGCCGGGACAGCCAGGCAGCCAGGCTGGCCTTGAGATTCTTTTCCACATCACGTGCCGGTGTCATGGCCAGCACTTCGGAGACCTTGGCTGCCAGATCGGCGGCAATTTTTTGTTTCAGCACGGTGTGCTCCAGGGATATTCGGACGGTGGGCAAGTTTAGCGTGAAACAACGGCGACGCCGTAGGGCTGCGGCCCGGCCATGATCGAGAGGCCGCGCAGTCATGAGGGCCAAGCTTGCCGCGCGAAGTCGGTGCGACGCGACAACGAGGCGCACCAAGAAAGGGCGCAGCCCTGCATCAAGATCGAACAATCCAGTGCAATTACATGAATTCATTATGATATTCGTGGTGGCATGGATTGTGCTTGAGGAGGGTGTGCACCATCGCACCACTTTCCCTGGAGAAGCCTCATGAAAAAACTGCCTGCCCTGCTCATTCTGTCCGGTCTGATCTCTGCCCCCGTGTTCGCCGCCGATGCCGCACCGGCCGCGCCGAACCCCTTTGCCGGCAACATCGGCGTCACCACGGACTATATTTTCCGCGGCGTCACCCAGAGCCAGCATAAGCCCGCCGTCTCCGGTGGCCTCGATTACACCCATAGCAGCGGCCTGTATGCCGGCACCTGGCTGTCGAACCAGAGCTGGGTGGATGCCGTTCCCAACGGGTCGAACAGCAGCCTGGAAATAGATCTGTATGGCGGCTACAAGGGAACGGTTGCAACGGACGTGGGCTACGACGTCGGCGCGATTCACTACCATTACCCCCATGACAGCCTTACCGGCATCACCACGCCCAACACGACCGAGGTCTATCTGGGCGGCAGCTGGAAGTTTGTCAGCCTGAAGTACAACTACGTCGTATCCGACTACTTCATCGGTTGGGGCGGAATCGGCGGCACGGGTGTGAGCGCCAACAAGAAAACCCAGGGCAGCGGCTATCTCGACCTGTCTGTCAACTACGACCTGGGCGGCGGCTGGGGCGCGATTGCTCACGTTGGCCACCAGTCGATCAAGAACTACAGCGATGCCTCGTACACCGATTGGAAGCTGGGGGCCAGCAAGGATCTCGGCTTCGGCACGGTCACGCTGGCCTACACCGACACCAACGGCAAGCTGGCGGACATTTCGAGTAACCCTCTGTATGTGTTCAGCGGCAAGGACGTTGCCAAAGGACGTCTCGCCCTGTCTTTCGCCAAGACCTTCTAACCACGTCTGAGCAATCATCTCCCCCCTCATGCGGGGTGGGAGAGTGCGAAGCCCGCCGTTCAATCAGGAGACCGTTATGAAATTCGTAACAGCCATCATCAAGCCCTTCAAGCTGGACGAGGTGCGAGAAGCCCTCTCCGCCATCGGGGCTTCCGGCATCACCGTCACCGAAGTCAAAGGTTTCGGCCGCCAGAAGGGCCACACCGAGCTGTATCGCGGCGCGGAATACGTCGTCGATTTTCTCCCCAAGGTGAAGATCGAAGTCGCCATCGCTGCCAACATGCTGGACCAGGCCATCGAGGCCATTTCCAAGGCAGCCCAGACCGGCAAGATCGGCGACGGCAAGATTTTCGTCTGGGATCTGGAACAAGTCGTTCGCATCCGCACCGGCGAAGCCGGCGAAGCGGCGATCTAAGGAGAACCGACCATGAAACGCCTATTCGCGACTATGATGTTGCTGGGCTCGCTGGGATTTTCCGGCGTAGTCCTTTCCGACGATGTAAAGGTACCGGCTCCGGCGGCGCCCGCGCCTGTCACGGCAGCCGCCGCGACCCCCGCACCCGCCGTGGCCGCTCCCGCTGCGGCGACCGCGCCCATCGCCGCAACGGCTGCCGCCCCTGCTGCGGCGGCGGCAGCTGCGGCTCCGGCCGCGCCGGCCGCCGCACCCACGCCCAACAAGGGTGATACTTCCTGGATGCTGGTCTCCACCTTGCTGGTGATCATGATGTCCATCCCTGGCCTGGCACTGTTCTACGGCGGCCTGGTGCGCAGCAAGAACATGCTGTCGATCCTGATGCAGGTGTTCTCGATCTTCGCGCTGATCATCGTGCTCTGGGCACTCTACGGCTACTCGCTGGCTTTCACCGAAGGCAGCGGCGCCTTGAGTCCCTTCATCGGCGGCTTCGACCGGCTGTTCCTCAAGGGCATTTTCAACCCGGTTGACGGCAGCGTCGCCAACGCCGCCACCTTCAGCAAGGGCGTGGTGCTCCCGGAGTTCGTGTTCGTCGCCTTCCAGGCCACCTTCGCCGCCATCACCGTGGCGCTGACCGTGGGCGCCTTCGCCGAACGCATGAAGTTCTCCGCGGTCCTGCTGTTCTCCGCCCTGTGGTTCACCTTCTCCTACCTGCCGATGGCGCATATGGTCTGGTTCTGGACCGGCCCCGACGCGATCAAGGATGCCGCCACCCTGGCCACTGAAACCGCGAAGGGCGGCTGGCTGTTCCAGAAGGGCGCACTCGACTTCGCAGGCGGCACGGTGGTGCACATCAATGCCGGTATCGCGGCCCTGATGGGTGCGATCGTCGTAGGCAAGCGCATCGGCCACGGCCGCGAAGCCTACACCCCGCATAGCCTGACCATGACCATGATCGGTGCATCGCTTCTGTGGGTAGGCTGGTTCGGCTTCAACGCCGGCTCTGCGCTGGAAGCGGGCGGCACGGCAGCGCTGGCTTTCGTCAACACTCTGAACGCGACCGCTGCTGCGGCGCTGACCTGGACCTTTGCCGAATGGCTGCTCAAGGGCAAGCCCTCGATGCTGGGTGCAGCTTCCGGCGCGGTAGCCGGCCTGGTAGCGATCACCCCGGCTTGCGGTTGGGTCGGTGTGGGCGGCGCCTTGCTGATCGGTGCGGCAGCAGGCCTGGTTTGCCTGTGGGGTGTGACGGGCCTGAAGAAACTGCTGGGTGTGGATGACGCGCTGGATGTCTTCGGCGTGCACGGCATCGGCGGTATTCTGGGTGCGCTCTTGACCGGTATCTTCAACCCCTGGTCCATGGGCGGTACCGGCATCATGGACTACATCAAGAACGTGCCGACCGACACGGTCATGATGGATCAGCTCATCATCCAGGCCCAGGCCGTGGGCACTGCCCTCGTCTGGTCCGGTGTGGTCGCCTTCGTCATCTTCAAGGTACTCGACATGACCATGGGTCTGCGTGTGCCGGAAGAACAGGAACGCGAAGGTCTGGACACCGCAAGCCACGGCGAGCGGGCGTACAACCTCTGATCGTTCAGTAGTCGCTAGAGACGGGGCACCTTCGGGTGCCCCGTTTTTTTCGTGCGTTGCAGCCGATCGCCGTCCCGTGGGAAACTGGTGCGCTGCCAGGGTGCCGTTCCCTCGTGGCAGAAGCTCGATTCGACCGCCTCACGCCCATCGCGGGCCGTACCGGTCCAGCCCGGGTGGTGAAACTGGTAGACACAAGGGACTTAAAATCCCTCTCCAGCAATGGAATACGGGTTCGATTCCCGTCCCGGGCACCAATAAAATCAATCGGATAGGTAACTTCCAGGAGCGGCCTTTTTTGTTCGTGGGACACTGCCTACCCGCGTAGGGCGGAAAAGCCGGCGGGGCCGGCGTCTTCCGCCGTATATCCAACCTCCGGCGGAAGGCGCGAGAAACCGCTTTTCCGCCCTACCTGGCTGCGCCTGGTTGAGCGCCTGGGTGCCGGCATAGAGGCCGCTGGCGTCGCCCAGCCCGGCGGTATTGGCGGTAGCGAACAGGCGAAACGCCGGGTGTGGGGTGATCACCCGATTCTGGTCCAGCAGGGTGAGGCGACCCTGGGTTTCGAGCAGGCGCTGGATCACGAACATCACGTCTGGCCGGCCGGCGTCGTATTCGTCGAACACCAGGGCCACCGGCCGTTCCAGGGCCCAGACCAGGATGCCGGGGACGAACTCGGTGACCTGACGGCCCTCGCGCAACACCACCATGTCACGCCCGATCAGGTCGGCGCGGGTGATATGGCCATCCAGGTTCACGCGCACACAGGGCCAGTTCAGGCGCGCGGCCACCTGTTCGATGTGCGAGGACTTGCCACTGCCGTGCGGCCCGTGGACATAGA
>CAILNT010000045.1 GCA_903835655.1 uncultured Pseudomonadota bacterium
ACCCTGCTGCTGTACCGCACCCGGCAATCGGTGCACAGCCTCAAGACCCACCACAGGCCGGTGCTGAACTACCAGAAGAAGCGGCTGGCGGAGCTACAGGCCGAAAGCAAGAAGAACCTGAACAGCCTCTATGAGCAGCAGGATGAACATGAAACGGCTTGATTGCTCTTGGGGATCCAACGGTGACGATGCCATCGTAATGTTGGTGGCGATCACAGTCGTTGCTGCACTTGCGTTGGCGGTCGTGTCGCTGTGGTGGTCTGGCTGGGTAGTTGGCGTGGCCACGAGCGCCTTCACGATGTGGATGCAGGGCCGAAGGCGTGCATTGCGTAGCGATTCGGCGTTATTGAAGAACAGCGGGGGGTGAGCGATGGCGGACGTGGAAGTGCAGGTTCGGCTTTCCGAATCGGAAGCCTGGGACTTGGCCCAGTTTCTCAAGCGGGTGGGCTTCGACCAGTTCTACGTCAACGCGCAGGACAACGATGAGGCCTACCGCATGATGTTCGCCGCTGAGAAGGTCCGGAAGGCGCTGGCCGAGGCAGGTTATTCGCCCAGGTGATAGGTGAAACCAACCGGAGACCGAGCATGTGGTCGTGGATAGTGCGGAAGAACGGGGAGCCGTGGACTTGCGTGACTGCGGATCGAGCGCAGTGGGTGACGGTCCTGATGGCGACCAGCCGGCTATTCGGTCGGGGCGATTTCAGCATCCTTGATGTCGCCAGCATCACGGGGCACAAGACCTTGACCATGCCAAGCGCTACACACATTCGAGGGACGAGGATCTGGCGCGGAAATCGGGGTAGGATTAAATCCTATTCACTTCATTGGAGGTTAATCATGCGCACAACCCAGCAATTCAGCATCACCCTGCCGAACGAGATGGCAGATGCGGTGAAATCCAAGGTCGCGGCCGGCGAGTACGCCAGCGAAAGCGAAGTGATCCGGGACGGACTGCGCGTCCTGATGGCCCGCGACCGCGCCGTGGAAAACTGGCTTCATGAGCAAGTGGGACCGGCCTATGACGCGCTGAAAGCCGATCCTTCGCGGGCCATCACCGTTGATCAGGTGCGGGCCAGGCTCGCGGCCGAACACAAGACCGCCAAAGCCAAAGCGTGATGCCCTACACCGTCGTTTTCACGCCAGAAGCAGAGGAACAGCTCGCGGCGATCTATCGCTATATCGCGGCCAAGGCATCGCCCGAGACGGCGGAGCGCTACACCAGTGCCATCGTCTCGTATTGCGAGGGGATGCAGTTCATCCCACATCGAGGCACCCGCCGCGATGACATTCGCTCTGGTCTACGCATCACGAACTACAAAAAACGTTCCGTGATCGCCTTTGCCGTGGAGGCAGAACAGGTATCCATCATTGGCGTGTTCTACGGCGGTCAGGACTACGAGACTGCCCTGGAGTCCGACCTGGACGACTAGGATCAAGAGGGAGGGGTAACAGTTTATCCAGGCCAGTACCGCGCTCATGGAGCAATGCTGGACTGGCCTGTGTCGCTGGTAACTATTTAGCCCAGGGCATGTAGTGGCGCCTGAAAGGCGTTGAAGGCTCACGCATCATGTCGCGGTGCCGGAGATGGCTGTCGGCCCGTGAGGGGCCGGGTCGGCTCCTGAAGTCCGGCATGCCCCTGGTGAAGAGAGGTGAAATTGGCTAAGATTGCATGAAACTTCAATGAGTAATCAAGCATGACTGGCACGCTTTCACGCTCTGTTGGCCCGGTTCGGGGTGCGGCTTCGCATCTCGCCGGTGAGCTGCGGGCCGGGCGCGTGTATCGGCGCGAAGAGCTTGCCCGACTGTCCAATGCGGTGGACCGCCACTTGCATGAGTTGGTCGCATCGGGGCATCTGAAGAAGCTGGCCCAGGGGCT
>CAILNT010000046.1 GCA_903835655.1 uncultured Pseudomonadota bacterium
ACGCTACCTGAATATCTACAACCACCACATTCCACAACGCGCTCTGAACCACCTGGCACCCATCCAGGCTCTGAAAAAATGGCAGGCGGAAAAACCCGAATTATTCGTTAAGCGCGTTTATAAACAGGCGGGACTGGACACATAGTCAGTTTGCAGCAACGCCGGGATTATCTCGCTTCCAGCGCACGAACCCAGACGGCCACTTTGAGCAGGGGCGGCGCATCGCTCTGGCCGGCGTAGCTGCCGGCCACAGGCGGCACGGCCTCCGGGTGGCGCGCAACGGCGGTAGCGATGTGACGGTTGCCCGTGACCTCACCGCTGGTGGAGTCGAAGCCCTTCCAGCCTGCGCCTGGAAGGTAGACTTCCGCCCAGGCATGGGTGGATGCGTCCCCGGATTCCAGCGTGCCGGCATAGAGATAGCCGCTGACGAAGCGGCTGGCCAGCCCGAGGTGGCGGCAAGTATCCATGAACAGGGCCGCGAAGTCGCGGCAGGAACCGCTGCCGCGTGCCAGGGTGAGTGCGGGGGACTGCACACCGGGCTCCTCGCGTATCTGATAGATCAAGTGTGCGGCGATCGTCCGATTGAGCCAGTCCAGCAACGCAAAGGTTTCCATGGGCGGAGCCAAGCCCAGGACATCCAGCCAGCGGAGCACCGCTTCCCGATCGGCGGGATAGACCGCCTGGAGAAAGGGAGTCAGGTCAAAAAGCTCCTCGCGCGCGTAGGCGAAGGGATGATGGACGGCGTAGTCATCGACCAAAAAATCGAAGGGGTTGTCCTCGTAGTGCTGGATGACCACGCTGCTATGGATGTAGAGGCGATTCGAGGCCACGTTGAAACTCACGACGGCGACTGAATTGTCGAGGACGTCGCGTTTCCATTGCAGGCTATGGGCTGGATGGATTTCCAGATGCGAGGACTCGATCCTGAGGTTGTGGCTCTCCCGGGGGCGCAGCAGCAGGCGATGCGGCAGCAGCGATACCGGTTGGGGGAACAGGTACTCCGTGACATGGCTGATGTTGAGGCGCCGCATGGGATGGCTTGCGTGGTGGGATTCGGAACCCAACCATACACCGACGCCGGGGAGCGTGGATGACACATCCCCGGGGAGCTGCGGCGGTGTTATGCGATTCTCAGGCAGAGGAACTCAGAAGTTGAAGCCGATCTTGGCCTCGATCAGGGTGTTGTCCGCGCCTTTGTAACCGATGGCGATCTGGCTGTCCTGGGTGCCTTGCCAACGCGCGGCCAAGCCGAGGTTCAACTTGCCGATCCGGTAATCGAGGTCCGCGCCGACCTGTGCGGCCCACATGCCCTTGGACTGGCCAGCCGCCTTGGCTTCGACATAGCCGATGCCGGGGCCGAAGCCGACGCTCAGGTCTTTGTCGATAATGAAAGTCCAGCGCGGATTGACTTCAAAGGAGGTTAGCTTGAGGCCGCCATGGTCGTATTGACCAACGGAAATCTTGCTGCGGATCACCCCGCTCGGAGGTTGCAGCATCAGGCAGTTGAAGGCCACTTCGGCGCCCGTGAAAGCGTTGCTGTCGGCGTTTTTCGGGTCCATGGAGCCGACGATCGCGGAAAGGGTTACATCCGGTTTGTAGCCAGCATCCGTGACCGGCAGGACTTTCCAGCCTTCCCCCGCCAGGGCGCTGGTGGCTATGAGCGAGAGACCGCACAGGGCTAATTGAATACGCATTATCTTCTCCAGAATCATGGGTGAGGCCGGCACTATGCGCCGTCTGGGTGGATTTATCGGTAACCAAACTCACACAACTCGAACCGGCAGGCACTCAGGGGGCGGGATTGGGGTACAGAAGATGGATCTGTTCGATGCTTTGTAGCACTTCCGGCGACAGTTCCATCGAGGCGGCCGCAATATCTTCTTGCAGTTGCACCAGGGAAGTCGCGCCGAGGAGAGTACCGCCAACGCACCAGCGGCCATGAACGAAGGCCAGCGCCAATTGCGTGGGTGTGAGGCCATGTTGTCGCGCCAGGTCGACGTAGGCCGTCACCGCCTTCGCCATATTGGGCTTCTGGTAGCGTTGCGCAAACGCCGCGAACAGATTGACGCGGCCGGCGTCATGGGGATTCTCCAGATACTTGCCGCAGAGTATCCCGAATGCCAGCGGCGAATAGGCCAGCAGGCTCACCTTCTCGCGGTAGCCGATTTCCGCCAGGCCGTTTTCCCAGCTGCGGTTGGTCAGGTTATAGGCGTTCTGCACCGACACCGGTCGTGGCAATCCCAGTTCGTCGGCCAGGCGCAGAAAGCTCATCAGTCCCCAGGCGGTTTCGTTGGAGAGTCCCCAATGGCGCACCTTACCCGCCTGGATGAAGGTCGCCAGGGCTTCCAGGGTTTCCCGCAGCGGCACGGTTTCCCGCTCCTGTGTAGGATCGAAATGGTAGCCGCCGAACATGGGCACGTTGCGATCCGGCCAGTGCAACTGGTACAGATCGACGTAGTCCGTGCGCAGACGCGCGAGCGAGCCATCGAGCGCCTGGCGCAGGTGCGCCTGGGTGTAACTCAGCCGTCCTTCGCGGATCCAGGGCATGCTGCGGGCCGGCCCCGCCGCCTTGGTGGCAAGGATGATGCGATCCCGCGCCTGGCGCGTGAGCCAGCTGCCGACGTAGCGCTCGGTGCGTCCGCTGGTTTCCCCCTTCGCAGGCACAGGGTACATCTCGGCCGTGTCTACGAAGTTGATCCCTTGGCCGAAGGCGTAATCCAGTTGCTCATGGGCTTCGGCCTCGCTGTTTTGCTGGCCGAAGGTCATGGTTCCCAGACAAAGGGAGGAGACTTGCAGGGCGTTGTTGCCCAGGGTGGTAAATTTCATGGCGATCCTCGTGGCACGTCGGCCCCTCGTTACGATAAAAGTCGCACAGCGGCTCACGACGCTCCCCTCGCCCGCATGCGGGAGAGGGGCTGGGGCAGCCAGAGACTTGGCCGACGTATTCTGGCGGCTTGGTCGGTTGGCTGGTAGTTCCATCAGTGAGGGAACCGACATGGCCGGCCTTTCATGTTACGGGGCGGCCGGTCGGCCATGGCGGTAACTGAAAGCTTACGTTTGGCGGCAGCACGAAGCGCGCCAGGAACGCCCCATCGCACCCCGCCGGCAGAGGGATGCGCACCCGGTGGCCGTTGCCCGGCGCCACGTTCATGACGGCTCCCGTGAGGCTGGTCATGTGCGCGACGACGATCTCATGGTTGCCCTGCGGATGGATGACTTCGATGCGGTCGCCGACGGCGAAACGGTTCTTCACCTCGATCTCCGCCGATCCGTCGGCCGTATACCCGAGCACATCGCCGACATAGAGGCTGCGGCCGGATTCGGAATGGCCCCTCAGGTAGTTCTGATATTCGCGATCCGGATGACGTTCGAAAAAGCCCCCCGTGTAGCCGCGGTTGGCAAGGCCGTCGAGTTCGCCCACCAGGCGCGGATCGAGCGGACGGCCGGTGGCGGCATCATCGATGGCCCGGCGGTAGGCCTGGCAAGTGCGGGCGACATAGTAGGCCGACTTGGTACGGCCCTCGATCTTGAGGGTATCGACACCGATCTCGGTCAGCCGCTGCACATGTTCGATGGCACGCAAATCCCTGGAGTTCAGGATGTAGGTGCCATGCTCGTCTTCCTCGATGGGCATCTGGCTGCCTGCGCGCTTCTCCGGCTCTTCCAGGAGAAAGACATCTCCGCCCGGTTCCACCTTGCCCGGGTTGACATTGAATTTCCAGCGGCAGGAATTGGTGCAGGTACCCTGGTTGGGGTCGCGGTGGTTGAAGTAGCCGGAGAGTAGGCAACGCCCGGAATAGGCCACACACAGCGCGCCATGGACGAACACCTCCAGCTCGATGTCCGGACATTCCTGGCGGATTTCCGCGACTTGGTCCAGCGACAATTCGCGCGACAGGATCACGCGGGATATGCCCAATTTTTTCCAGAAGCGTACCGCCGCGTAATTGACCGTGTTGGCTTGCACCGAGAGGTGGATGGCCACGTCCGGCCAGGTATCCAGGATCAGGTCGATGAGGCCCGGGTCGGCCATGATCAGGGCATCCGGCTTCAGGGCGATGACCGGCGCCATGTCGGCCAGGTAGGTTTTCACCTTGGCGTTGTGCGGGTAGATGTTGCTGACCACGTAGAATTTCTTGCCGCGGGTGTGGCAGAAATCTATGCCCACGCCCAGTGCGCTTTCGTCGCGGAAGCTGTTATTGCGCGTGCGCAGGCTGTAACGCGGTTGCCCGGCGTAGACCGCATCGGCGCCGAAGGCCAGCGCGGTTTCCAGCATGGTCTGGGATCCCGCCGGAGCGAGGAGTTCGGGGCGCCTCACGGCCTGGGCTTGTGGAATATCTGGCTATCGTGGAAGCCGTACTCCCCGGCTTTGCGATCGGCGTAATAGCGCTCCAGGGTGTGGTGGATGGTGCGGAAGGCCATTTCCTCCCAGGGCATCTCGGATTCACTGAACAGGCGCGCTTCCAGGCTTTCCTCGCCGTGGACGAAATCCAGGTGCAGCAGCTTCGCACGGTAAACCAGGTAGACCTGGTTGATGTCCGGCAGGCTGATCATGGAATACAGACCCAGCATTTCCACGCGCGCGCCTGCTTCTTCCAGGGTCTCGCGCGCGGCGCCCTCCGCCGTGGTTTCGCCGTTTTCCATGAAGCCAGCGGGCAGGGTCCACAGGCCGTACTTCGGTTCGATGGCGCGCCGGCACAGCAATATCTTGCCTTCCCATTCCGGGATACAACCCACCACCATCTTCGGATTCTGGTAATGGATGGCGCCGCAACTCGGACAGACATGGCGGGGGCGGTTGTCGCCGACAGGAATTTCGATGCGCAAGGGGGTGGCGCACTGGGAGCAAAATTTCATGGAGGGCAAGTTCATAGAAAGCGCATGGAGAGGTCGATGGCACGCAGGTTTTTTGTGAGGCCGCCGATGGAAATGCGCGTAACGCCGGTCGCGGCGACGGCGCGCACCCCTTCCAGGGTGATGCCGCCGGAGGCCTCCAGTTGTGCCCGCCCGGAATTGCGCCCTACGGCGGCGCGCATCCCCGCGAGGTCGAAATTGTCGAGCAGAATCAAGGTGGCGCCGGCGTCCAGTGCTTCGTCCAGTTGTTCCAGCGATTCCACCTCGATCTGGGTGCTGAATTTGCCGCCCGCCAGTTCAGCGGCCGCTTCCAGCGCGGGTCGGATGCCACCGGCTGCGGCGATGTGGTTTTCCTTGATCAGGATGCCGTCAAAGAGACCGATGCGCTGGTTCTCGCCCCCCCCGCATTTCACCGCGTATTTCAGCGCCAAACGCAGGCCGGGCAGCGTCTTGCGGGTGTCATATATGCGCGCGCCACTGCCGGCGATGGCGTCCACGTAGCGCCGTGTCTCGCTCGCCACGGCGGACAGGGTCTGGAGGAAATTCAACGCCGGCCGCTCGGCGCTCAGCAGCGCTCTCGCCGTGCCCGCGATCTCGCAAAGTATCTGGCCTGCCTGGACGCGTTCGCCATCGCGTGCCTGCCAGCCGATGTGCACGCCCGGGTCGAGCGCCGCGAACGTGGCATCGAACCAATCCGTGCCGCAGAGTATGGCGTCCTCACGGGTGATAACGCGCGCCCTGGCCTGGGCTGCGGCCGGGAGCAGGCCGGCCGTGAGATCGCCCGTGCCGATATCTTCCGCGAGTGCCGCGCGGACGTTGACGGAGACAGCGTTGGAAATGGACATGGTGAGGATCGCGCTCATTGGCCGGCCATGTCCGATTGTAGGGGGGTGGGGGGCCGCTGTCATAGCCACAGTGGCAGGCTTCCACGAAAGATAACTCGCTGGTGTACTTGCCCTCGCGCACCTTCCCTAATAGAATGCGCCCCGACCTTAGGCGCGTAGCTCAGCTGGTTAGAGCACCACCTTGACATGGTGGGGGTCGTTGGTTCGAGTCCAATCGCGCCTACCAACACACTAAGCCGGTAAGTCTATGATTTAATTCGACTTACCGGCTTTTTCGTGGCTGCTCGGAATATCCCGGGTCGAATTCTCATCCCTCTCCAGTATCCGCAGTTCGGTGCCCCTGGTCGGCACCGTCGATCCGTTCGTGCCCGAACGACATCTGCGCATGAGCTTGCCCCACCGACGCGCGCCGTAGCCTGAAGCTCGAATCCCCAGTGACTGGCGCCCTCGGGTCGAACGGTCAGAGGTGCACGGGTCTATCCGCGGGCCGCGATGTACAAAATACATGGGTGCATGGAAGGGCGACACTCGTGCTTCGCCAGGGTGCCCCCAACGTGGACCAGGGCCACGCCCAGGTCCGGACACTAAAACGCCACATACATCAAATACACCATAAACAAATGCATCTAGTTGATTGCATGATTTTCATGTTTATAGCGATAATGGCGGTATAGGGATCGGAAGGTATGCCGGCGTCGGAGTGACGGGAACGTTTGCCCCGCGCGGGAATGTCTTGAAACCATGGCAATTTCGATACGCCTACCTGCCGCAGACCCCCCTTGAAACTAGAGCACGCATGGATTTCGCAGACCAAGCCATGGCATGGGTGGTCGATGACGACCCCACCATACGGAATGCGATGGACGCCGCCCTCGACGGCTACTTCCTGGTACGACAGGCGGCTAGCGGTGAGGCCGCACTGGAGGAGTTGATCGCCAACCACAGGGCGGGGCGGCCCGAACCCGACGTGGTGTTGCTCGATATCGAAATGGGTGCATGCGACGGTTACCAGACCTGTCGGGGTCTGCGCGAGGCAGGTTTGGGCATGCCGGTGATCTTCGTTTCCAGTCACGACACACTGGACGAGCGTTTGCTTGCTTTCGACGCAGGCGGAGACGAGTTCATCGGCAAGCCATTCGATCCCGATGTGGCGCTCCTCACGGCGCAACGCGCCAGGGTGCGATATGCCGAGACAAAACGGATCGCGGCAGAGACCAGATTGCTGCGGGAGAACAGCCTGCGCAAGCGGCATGAGGCAAGCGAGGCGGAAGTACTGCTGCAATTTTTCCGTGAAGCCTGGAGCATGCCGCTACGCTGGGATGCCGGTTTCGCGTGGGACAGCGGCTGATCCTCAATCGTGGCCCTGTATCGCTACTCGTGCTCGACCTGCCCAGGGGGAAAGCCGAAGCGGAACGTCTTGCCGAACAGTTCGAAATCCTGATCGAATCGGCGCAGACGATGGCGGAAGTGATCGAGGCGCGACGTGAGTCGGCCGCCCGCGCCGGGACGCTCATGGTCGTATCGAACGAAACCTTGCGCAAGGTGGAGACCTCGTGCCGGGAGCAGCGTGAGTTGTCCATGGGCATCCCGTGCGCCACGAAATGATCGATGGCGTCGAAACACCTTACGCGCCAAATGGCCTGGCCGACCGGCAGGAAATGACCATCAACGCGTCGCTCCGTCACGGCGCGCAGAGCACACTCGGTTTCCCGAGGTAAGCATGCTCGTGCCGACCAGCAACCCGTTCCAGCCTTACATGGACATGATCGTCACACTCTATGGTGCGGCCTTCCTCTCGACGGCACCGGCCTGGGTCTGGCGATCTGCAAACAATTGGTCGAGAGCATGGGTGGGGAAATTGGGGTCGAGAGCACGGTGGGCGCGGGCTCCCGATTCAGCTTCAGCATCCGCGTTGGCATTCCCACCCCCAAGACCGCGCCCACGCCAGCTCATTCCATCCTCGCAGGCAAACGCGTGCTGGTGGTGGAGGACAACGGCGACATGCGTGCCTTGCTTTGCAAGTATGTGGAGTTTCTCGGCTGCCTACCCGCGGCGGTGAATAGCGGCGAGGCGGCCCTGGAGCGTATCCAGGCAAAGATAGACTTCGACCTCATACTGCTGGACTGGCACATGCCTGGCATCGGCGGCCTGGCCACGGCCCGGCACATCAGTGCGACCGGCTTGCTGATTCCCATCGTCCTGATCACCGGCGATGAGCCGGAGCTGGCACGCACCCTGGTGGAGGATGGAGAAATTCAGGCGTTTCTCAGCAAACCCGTCGGCATCGCCGTCTTGCGCGAGACGCTGAGCAACGTGCTCAGTGGCAACGACAGCCTGGCCCCGCAAGTCCCCGCGCGGAATCAGATTCCCGTCCTGACCGGCAAACGCATCCTGTTGGTGGACGATAACGACTTCAACCGCCAGGTCGCACGCGAACTGGTCGAACTCACCGGTGCCACGGTCGTCACCGCCAACGACGGCGCGGAAGCAGTCGCTACGGCTGCCTCGGCCGTCTTCGATCTCATCCTGATGGATCTGCAGATGCCGGTGATGGACGGATATACGGCCACACAGACCATACGCCAGTCCCAGCCCGATTTGCCGATTCTTGCCCTGACCGCCCACGCCATCGTCGGCGAAAAGGAGCGTGTGCTGGCCGCGGGTATGAATGACATCCTCACCAAACCCATTTGGCCCGATACTCTCCACGTCATGCTCTTGCACTGGCTTTCGGGTACCGCCCGTGTCGAGTCGTCGGCCATGGACCTCGCGCTGGCGGCACCTCCCGCGTCGATGGAAAACCTGCCCGAGGCCACAGAAGACGGCTTCGACCTCGCTGCGGGGCTTGCCCGCGTGAATGGTGACCGCAAGATGCTGGACCGGTTCCTGCGCCTGTTCCGCGAGCGTAACGCGGGCTGCGTGGCCGAGATTGTCGCGGCGATGCGGCAACAGGATACGACGACGGCACGGCGACTCGCCCATACCCTCAAGGGCAGCGCCGGCACGATAGGCGCCATCGACTTACAAGCGGCCGCGGCTCGACTGGAAGCGCTTCTGGAATCGGAAGCGCATGCCGGCGACCGTACGGAGAGCCTGACGGCGCTGGAATCCGTCTGGGTGCGTACATTGACTACCCTGGGGGTGCTGCTGGACGCACCCGCCAGCCCATCGGCATGACAACCAACCGCGAGAAGAAATGATGGAAAGATCGCTTGAAACCGCTTGCTCCAAACCCGCCGCCGCTCACGCTGGTCGAGTCCTCATCGTCGATGACGACCCCGTCGTGGCCGGCATGCTGGGTGTTTCGCTCAGTGTGGCGGGGCACGAAATCATCGAGATATACTCGGGCGAAGAGGCCTTGTTCTGGCTGGCCGACCAGGCCGACGGGCAGCGACCCGATCTCGTGATTCTCGACAAGCTTCAAGAATCGCATGATCATCAACCATCAGCATGTCTCGTTGTTGATAACCGACATGCCCATCGCCGACGACAATCTCTGCGGGCGCATCCGTGACCAGGTGGCGATGATCGCTGAAGCCGCCGAACTGTCGGCCAGCAAAATCGGCCAGCGAACCGAAGCCCTCGTTCGTTCCGATGAACTGCGTCAACTGGCGGACACCAGCCGTCACCTGATCGAGGATCTTCGTGGCAACTATCAGGGACTGCTCACATCCACCCGCCTCGAACTCGAACAGCTGGTCACAGCCATCGAAGGGATGTACAACCAACTGAATCTGGCAAATGACGAGGAGCACATCATCAGCGACACACTGCGCGATGCAGTCAACCGGGTCATGGGGCTGTTCGAGCAAAATAGCCAGCTCGACCGAAACTTCGCTGGAATTTCCGCATGTCTGTCCATGGCCGGCGACCACTGTCTATTCCAGGCCAACCTGGACACGGAATACAGCGATCAAGGTAGCGAGGCGACCCTGGCGGTGGAGCTCTGGTGATATGAGCACGCTTCACGCCTACATTGCCACCTTCGAGGCCGTTCCCGGAATGCGCCTTGCCCGCGATCTCAATAAAGTAAGCAACCATCAGTTGTTCCTGCTTCCGGCCGGCACGGAACTCACCGAGGTATTGATACGCCAGTTGGTGGTCCGGGATATTCATAGCCTGGTCGTCGAAGTGCCGGACGCACGCAGCGGAGAACAACGCGAACAGGACCGAGTGCGGGTCGAAGCCGAAGTCAGGCATTGCTTCCGCGGGGCCGATCTCACCCGCCCCGCCGTCGCCTGCCTTTACGCCAGCGTTCTGGAATACAGGATGCCGCACGCATGAGCGCTAACCCGAATCTCATACGCAGCCTGGTCGAGGCGCGGCGCGACAGCCTCAAGCCCTTTCCGCAGATCGTCCTCGATATTCTCGCCGTACTCGATGACGAAGGTGCCAATGCCCATCTATTGGTGAATCATCTGCACCGTGACCCGGTGCTGTCGGGCAGACTACTCGGTCTGGTCAACACACTCGTTGGCAAACCACCCGGTCAGCGCGTCATTACGGATGTGATGACGTCGGTCAGCATGCTGGGTTTCTCTCGTATCCGCTCACTGGTCTCCACCTTGTCCCTGCGCGATGCCTTCAGCCCCGCCATGCCGATGGCGAACCAATTCTGGGAACATTATTGTGGACCCCGATTTTGAGACAGCGGTTTAAGCTTGGCTCAGTCATAAGGAATGAGAAGCGATGAGCGAAGCGAAGAAGCGGAAGGTGCATGCCCCTGAGTTCAAGGCGAAGGTGGGCTTGGAGGCGTTGCGCGGGG
>CAILNT010000047.1 GCA_903835655.1 uncultured Pseudomonadota bacterium
AACCAACGGCATGGTCGAACGCTTCAACGGCCGCATCAGCGACCTGGTCAAACAGACCCGCTTCGCCTCGGCGACCGAGTTGGAGACCACCCTGGAACGCTACCTGAATATCTACAACCACCACATTCCACAACGCGCTCTAAACCACCTGGCACCCATCCAGGCTCTGAAAAAATGGCAGGCGGAAAAACCCGAATTATTCGTTAAGCGCGTTTATAAACAGGCGGGACTGGACAGCTAACGTCGATGTACCGCTAGCTTCAACGTTTATGCTCTCCGCCAAGGCAGGCAAAGAGGTTTACGTCGAGCCAGTGATCGAAGGTGGCAGCTACCGTTTCACGGTGAATGAGGGCAAACCACTTGATCCGGAAGGAACGAAGAATGGAACCAAGCTTTCGCGCGGGGCGAACTTCAAGTGCTTGATGTCGGATACCCCGATTGCTTCCGATCACATTTATGGCGAGGCTAATGCCGGACGCATGGGCGCACGGCTGATGGCTATTGTGGCAGAGGGTGAGCGCGGGAGAGTCTATCTAGCGCCGACACAAGTAATGGAAGCCATTGCCCTGACGGCCCAGCCAACATGGAAGCCAGAGGTCGCTATGCCCGAGAACCCGCGCTGGTTTTCGCCCCCACTCTACGGGCTGAAGACTTACGGCGACCTCTTCACCCCTCGCCAACTCGTGGCGCTAACGACCTTCTCCGACCTGGTGCAGGAAGCCAGTGAGCGGGTGAAGCGCGACGCCATCGCCGCAGGATTGTCCGACGACGGAAATGCACTAGAGAAATTCGGAGCTGGTGCGACGGCGTATGCCGATGGAGTCAGTGTCTACTTGGCTCTAATGGTTAGCAGATCGGCAGATAGGCATAACACCATTTGTTCCTGGGACATGGGGCCAACGAGTTCAAAGTCTTCTACAGGGTCTCCAGCACGTAGCGCCTCGATTCGTAATGCGTTTTCACGGCAGGCACTTCCAATGTCCTGGGATTACGCGGAAGGCAATCCATTCAGCGAATCGGCGACCAACTTTCTGGATTCGGCGAACTGGATTGCCAAGGTACTCGACCGCCTGCGGTCAATTGGTAACGGAGAGGCGCGACAGCATGATGCAGCGCGCGAAGGACTGCGTGACACCGTTGTTTCTACCGCCCCCCCCTATTACGACAACATTGGTTACGCTGACTTGTCTGACTTCTTCTATGTTTGGCTACGCCGAACGCTGAAGCCAGTTTTTCCTGACCTGTTCGCCACGCTCGCTGTGCCCAAGGCAGAAGAGTTGGTCGCCACACCCTACCGCCACGGTGGCAAGGAGAAGGCCGAAACCTTTTTCCTCGATGGCATGACGCAGGCAATGCACCGCCTCGCTGAGCAGGCGCATCCAGCGTTTCCGGTCACTATCTATTACGCCTTCAAGCAGGCCGAGAGCGACGGCAAGGACGGTACGACCAATACCGGCTGGGACACCTTTCTCGCCGCCGTCATCGAAGCCGGCTTCGCCATCAGTGGCACTTGGCCGATGCGCACTGAGTTAAGCAACCGCATGATCGGTTCTGGCACAAACGCGCTGGCCTCCAGTATTGTCCTAGTTTGCCGCCAGCGCTCCGCCACCGCCCCCACCGCCACACGCCGCGAGTTCCTCTCTGCCCTCAAGGCAGAACTGCCTGTTGCGCTTGCTCACTTGCAACGCGGCAACATCGCCCCGGTGGACCTGGCCCAGGCCGCCATCGGCCCCGGAATGGGGGTCTACACCCGCTACACCAAGGTGCTCGATGCCGAGGGCAAACCGCTCTCGGTGCGTGAGGCACTGGCGCTGATTAACCAGACCCTGGACGAAGCGCTGGCCGAGCAAGAAGGTGACTTCGACGCCGACAGCCGCTGGGCACTGACCTGGTTTGAGCAGACCGGTTTTGCCGAGGGTGACTACGGCGTCGCCGAACAACTTTCCAAGTCCAAGAACACCGCCGTGGCCGGCATGGTCGAGGCAGGCATTCTGGTGTCCAAGGCCGGCAAGGTGCGGCTCCTGAAACCCGAGGAGTTACCCGTCGATTGGGATCCGGCCGAGGATGCGCGGTTGACCATCTGGGAGATCGTCCATCATCTGGTCCGCGCGTTGAACCTTGGCGAGCAGGAGGCTGCACGGGTGTTAGCCAAGGTTCGAGCGGTGAGTCCTGCCAAGGCCGACGCCGCGCGAGAGCTGGCCTACCGGCTGTACACCCTGTGCGAGCGCAAGAAACGTACTCAGGAGTCCCTGGCCTACAACAGCCTGGTGGTGGCCTGGCCAGACATGTTGCTGCTTGCGCAGGCAACACCCCAGCCCACCCCAGGCGCCCAAGCGGATTTGATCTAGGAAACCAAGCATGGCCATGACCAACCACGAGCGCGTCGGCAAGGCGCTGGAGCAGCTCAAGACCGGCCTGGGGCCGTTTGTCGATCGAGAGATCAAAAGCGCGATCCAGACCAAGAGCCTGACGCTCCAGGCGGTGCGCAGTTTCGCCGAGGACCCGATGCTGGCCAACCGGCCCATCCCGGAGTGGGATGCCTCCGGCCTGTTGAAGCTGATGTGGGAAACCTGGAACGACGTATTCAAGCGCACCCTGGGTTTCCCGGAGCGCAGCCTGGTGTCGGAACTGCGCGACTGGCGCAATAAGTGGGCACACCAGCAGACGTTTTCCAGCGATGACACCGATCGGGCGCTGGATTCCATCGAGCGTCTTCTGCTGGCCGTTTCCGCAGGACAGTCTGACGAAGTGCGAAAAATGAAGATGGAGCTGCGTCGCCTGGTGGCCGACGAACTGGCCCGAGGTGAGCGGCGCAAGAGCGCGGGCACGGCCATCGAGAGCGCGGCGGCGGGCAACCTCAAACCCTGGCGGGAGGTGATCACCCCACACAAGGACGTGGCCATTGGCCGCTACCAGCAGGCGGAGTTCGCAGCCGACCTTTGGCAGGTGCATCTGGGTGAGGGGACGGATGAGTACCGCAAGCCCGTTGAATTCTTCCGCCGTACTTACCTGACGGAGAGCCTGAAACACATGCTGGTGGGCGCCTTGCGGCGTATTGCCGGCACTGGCGGCGACCCGGTGGTGCAGTTGCAGACCAACTTCGGCGGTGGCAAGACCCACTCCATGCTGGCGCTGTATCACCTGTTCTCGGGTGTGGCCCCCACGGAGTTGCTGGGCATCGAGAACGCGATGCAGGAAGCGGGGGTAAGCGCCTTGCCCACGGCTAAACGCGTGGTACTGGTGGGCAACAAGATTTCTCCCGGCAACCCTTCAACCAAAGCGGATGGCACGGTGGTGCGCACTTTGTGGGGCGAGTTGGCCTGGCAGTTGGGCGGCAAGAAGGCCTTTGAACGCATCAAGGCCGATGATGAAAACGCCACCAGCCCCGGCGACGTGCTGCGGGAACTGTTCAACGACTATGGCCCCAGTCTGATTCTGATCGACGAGTGGGTCGCCTATGCCCGGCAACTGCACGACCAGAGCGATCTGCCGGGCGGCGGCTTCGAGACCCAATTCAGCTTTGCGCAGGTACTCACCGAGTCCGCCAAGCTGGCCAGGAATTGCATGCTGGTCATCAGCCTGCCGGCCTCGGATACCGCTATCTCGCCGCACTTGCAGGCTGATGATGAGGAGGTGGGCGGTGAACGCGGCCGGGCTGCCTTGTCCCGCCTGCGCAATGTGGTGGGACGGCTGGAGTCGTCCTGGACACCAGCCACTGCTGAGGAAGGTTTCGAGATCGTGCGGCGGCGGCTATTCGAACCCATGACCGACCCTGAGCACTACAAGCATCGGGACGTGGTGGCGCGCACCTTCGCCGACATGTACCACAGCCAGCACCAGGAGTTTCCGCCTGAGTGTCGGGACGCTGACTACGAGAAACGCATCCGCGCCGCTTATCCCATCCACCCGGAGGTGTTTGACCGGCTATACACCGACTGGTCCACCCTGGTGAAATTCCAGCGTACACGGGGCGTGCTGCGCCTGATGGCGGCGGTCATCCACAGTCTGTGGGAGAAGGGAGACCGCAACCCGCTGATCCTGCCCGCCCACATACCCATCGACGACCC
The DNA here is from genome assembly GCA_903835655.1 of uncultured Pseudomonadota bacterium. Lineage (GTDB taxonomy): Bacteria > Pseudomonadota > Gammaproteobacteria > Burkholderiales > Thiobacillaceae > PFJX01. Next base: position 4,068 of record CAILNT010000047.1, read on the forward strand.
CCGCGTGCGGGATGAATTGACCCGCTACCTGCCAGACATCTGGAAGCCCATCATCGAACGGGATGTGGACGGCCCCAACGCACTGCCGCTGGCCATCGACGGCGAAGTTCCCAACCTGGGCAAGTTTTCCGCCTGTCGGCGCGTGGCGCGCACCATCTATCTGGGCTCGGCCCCCATCAGTAGCGCCGCCAACCGAGGCATCGAGGACCGGCGGATCAAGCTGGGCTGAGTGCTGCCCGGCGAATCGCCTGCTGTGTTCGGCGATGCCCTGCGGCGCATGGCAGCGGCCGCAACCTACCTGTATCAGGATGGGCCACGGTACTGGTATTCCACCCAGCCCACGGTCACCAAGCTGGCCGACGACCGGGCCGAGCAGCTGAAACGCGACACGGATAAAGTGGTCCATGAACTGGACAAACGCCTGCGCGCCGATCTGCGGCAGCCGGGCGATTTCAGCCGGGTACACCCGTTGCCAGCCGCCAGCGCCGACGTACTGGATGAACTGGATGCCTGCCTCGTGGTGCTGGGCATCGACCATACCTACAGCAAGGAAGCCGGCAACGCCGCCGAAGCAGCGGCCAAAGCCATCTTCGAGTCGCGCGGCAACAGCCCGCGTCTGTATCGCAATACGCTGGTGTTCCTCGCCCCTGACAAGAGCCGTCTACAAGACCTGGATGAGGCCACGCGCAAATTCCTGGCATGGGAGTCCATCCTGGCCGAGAAGGAATCTCTGGATCTATCGCCCCACCAGGTCAAGCAAGCGGAAACCCAGATGAAATCGGCCGATGGCGCGGTGACCGCACGCCTGCCGGAGACCTATCAATGGTTGCTGGTGCCGACGCAATCCACCCCGCAGTCCGCTATCGACTGGCAAGCCATTCGGCTATCCGGCCAGGACGCGCTGGCAGTCCGGGCCTCCAAGAAACTCAAGAATGATGAACTGCTGGTTACCGGCTACGGGGCAACGCGGCTACGCATGGAATTGGATCGGGTGCCCCTATGGCGGGGCGATCATGTAGCAGTGAAACAGATGGTGGACGATTTCGCTCGCTATCTCTATCTGCCAAGGCTGAAGAGCAGCCAAGTGCTGGTCCACAGCATCAGTGACGGATTGGGCCTGATCACCTGGGAGCAGGATGCCTTTGCCTACGCAGAAAGCTTCGATGCAGAAGCAAACCGCTATCGGGGCCTGCGCAGCGGGCTGAGCTTGAACCTCGGCGAGAGCGATGCGGGGCTGGTTGTGAAATCAGCAGTTGCTCGGCTGCAGCTTGACGAAGAAACCAAAGGCGTCGGCAAGCCAGGCACGGTGACCGGTGATGGCGTGGGCACAGTCGGCGGGGGAAATGGTGCGGGTGATGGGGGTGCCAAAACCAAGCCATCCAATGTCAGACCCGGTCTGAAGCGATTCCACGGCAGTGTGTCCATCGATCCCCACCGGATGAATCGCGATGCCTCAGTGATCGCCGAGGAAGTGGTGCAACACCTCACCGCGTTGGTCGGCGCACAAGTGGAAATCACCCTGGAGATCCAGGCGCTCGTACCTGACGGGGTGCCGGATAACGTTGTTCGGGTGGTGTTGGAAAACGGCAGATCGCTGCACTTTAGTGATCAGGCGTTTGAGGAGGAGTGATTAGGTGACCTCAACTTGCAGGCAAGTCTGAGCTAAGCGTGAAAGTGCGGAGCCTCTGGACAGCCTGTTCCCTCGGGCTTCTTCGAAATCCAACGTAGATTCCCCCAAACCTGCCCTCCAAAGACCAGAGCCCGCACAAAGCGGGCTCTGGTCTGTCCATCAGGCAGAACATGACTTGCGCCACGTTCGTGCATCCTCCAGGACGGGAGGACGTGGGGATTCTCGATACCTGTTCGAGTCCCTGTCGCGCGGGGGCCGGGAAGCCCTGGAGAGTAACCGCCGCCGCGCCGGCTTGTTCCGTGTCTACTTTCGCTTCTTCTTGCCCGTCGCCAACTGCTCGACGAACTCGCTTTGCCTGGCCAGCTTCTTCCTGGCTTCCTTGACCATGTGCTCAT
>CAILNT010000048.1 GCA_903835655.1 uncultured Pseudomonadota bacterium
CGGCAGCTTCCTGGCGCGCAAGGGCGATGGCGAGCCGGGCGTGAAGACCATTTGGCTCGGCCTCCAGCGCGTCATGGATTTCGCCGCAGGGATCAGATTCGCTCGCGAGGCTCATGCGCTATGAGTTGTGTGTAATGGAATGGCCTAGAACAGCCACGCCTAGATCAGCCGTCGCAGCCCAATCTGCTGAGCAAACCACTCCTGCGGTCTTCCAGTGCGATGGCCGAACCCATTGCTCCCAAATGACTTCCTGTGCTGAGGCCACGTACTTCTTGAAGAACTGTCCCAACGTCAAGATGGACGGGAACTACGACGGCGTTCCTTGCGAGCAACAGTGGTGCAACAATTGAGCTTTCTCTCCGCTTCCTCATGCATTTTTCTCGTCCGTCAAGCTCGCGTAGCGTTGATTCAGAGAGAAATAATCGCGGCACTGTAGCGCCGGCTTGCAGCCGGCTGTTTTCAAAGACGCCGGCAAGGATGCCAGCGCTACAGGGAAGGCCCCGCCAGTGCTTCTCCAACACGCCTGCCCTCCTGGGGTGGGTTACATCACTACCAGGCTACCATGCTGTACCCACAAGTTGAAGCCGGCGTGAGGCATGACCAGTCTACAGATTACAGAAGGTCAATTCGAAGTCGACGTCGCGGTCGCAGGAGCGGGGTTTTTGCGCGCGGTCGGGGATCAGGAAGCGGATGTTGACGGCGTATTTGTTGGCGCTGACTTCCGGCGCGCAGTCCGTGTCCAGCATCAGGCGCAGCAGTTGCGCGCTGCGTCCTCCGAGCATGAGCTGGAACAGGCCCTGGGTGGCGGTGTGGCGGCTGCGGTGGCCGCTGTCGCGCAGCAGTCGCAAGACCACATCGACGGCGTTTTTCAGAGGTAGTATGGGGGTCAGCCATTCCATCAGGTCGCGGTCGCGCTGGCCGGACGGCAGGTTGAGCCAGTAGTGATAGGCGGGCAGGTCGAAGCTACAGGTGCCGCCGGGAATGCCGGCACGGCTCTTGATGCCCGAGAACCATTCGTTGTCGCGGATCTGCTGGCCGATCTTGCCGCTGATGGCATGCATCTCGGCGAGTGAGGTGGTTATGCTGGCAAGCACCGCATCGAGGCGGGTGCCGTCCACGGCCGGGTTGTTACGCAGTTCTTCCAGACTGGTTTTTTGCCGGTCCAGCTCCTGGATCAGTTCGCTCTTCAACTCGGTTCTGACGGTCACGTCGCAAAGTTCGAGCACAGCCAGGAGTGCGGCATGATGAGCGCGCGCATCGCCGCCGCGCACGAAATACAGCGTCTTGTCGAACAGGTCCTCCAGACGCAGCCAGGTACGGATGCGCTCATTGAGGGGGAATTCGTAGACCGTCACCGGAAAGACACTAGGAAGAGCATGAGGGAAGCGCGCCAAAGGCTTGAATTGGCGGCGATTTTGCGGCCTGCGTAACGCAATGGCAATGCAACGATGGATTTTTTTAGTTATTCCCGGGATGGCCGAGATAGAAGGTGTGCAGTTGTCCCACCCGTGCTTCCAGTTCGGCCAGGCTGCCGCGATTTTCGATGAGGTCGTCGGCGATGGCGAGTCGCGCTGCGCGTGGACTTTGCGCTGCCAGGATGGCCCGTGCCTGTTCGTGGCTGACCCCGGGGCGGCTGGTGGTGCGCGCGATCTGCTGTCCTTCGTCGCAATCCACGACGGCGATACGCGCCAGCGTCTGGCGGTAAGCGGCCAGATTTTCCAGCAGCAGGGGCACAATCAAGAGGACGTAGGCCGCGGTCGATGCGGCAGCGACCTGGTGGAGCGCCTGGTCGCGGATCAAGGGATGCAGGATACGCTCCAGGGTCCGCCGCGCGGCAACGTCGGCAAACACGAGGCGACGCATGGCGGCGCGATCCAGGCTGGCATCCGGGGCGATGACTTCCTGTCCGAAGGTAGCGGCGATGGCGGGCAGGGCGGCACCCGCCGGGGCGGTGAGGGCATGGGCGATGGCATCGGTGTCCACCACCGCGGCGCCGAGCGCGGCGAACAGCTTGGCGGCCGTGCTCTTGCCGCAGCCTACGCCGCCGGTGAGGCCGACGCAGTAGGTAGCCAGCCCATGCTTCATCCCAGCCAGAGTCGAAGGAGTTCGTCGCCCCAGACCAGGGCGATCAAGCCGCCCAGGACCAGCCAGGGGCCGAAGGGGATGGGTTTGGCGCGGTCGTGTCCGGCGAACAGGATCAGTCCGATGCCGACGACGGCACCGGAGAGGCTGGCGGCGAGCAGGATGGGCAGGAGCATTTTCCAGCCCAGCCAGGCGCCCAGGGCGGCGAGTAGCTTGAAGTCGCCGAAACCCATGCCTTCCTTGCCGGTGAACAGCTTGAACAGGTGGTACACCGTCCACAAGGAGAGATAGCCGGCAACCGCGCCGATGACCGCTTCCGGCAGAGGCACCAGGCCGCCATTCAGATTCACCAGGAGGCCGCACCAGGCCAGTGGCAGGGTGAGATTGTCGGGCAGCAGGCGAGTGTCGATGTCGATAAAGGCGAGTGCGGTGAGGCAGGCGAGCAGCAGCCCTACTTCTGGCGTGGTCCAGGTCGCACCCCAGCGCCAGGCGGCATAGCCGAACAGCACACCGGTGAGCGCTTCCACCACGGGATAGCGCAGGGAGATGGATGCGCCGCAGGCGCTACAGCGGCCGCGCAGAAACAGCCAGCTGACGATGGGGATGTTTTCGTACCAGGTGATCTGATGTCCGCAGCGAGGGCAGGCCGAGCGCGGTACCGCCAGGCTGTAGGGCGTGCTCGCGGTGGCTTCGCCATCCAGCCAGGCGCATTGCTCGCGCCATTCCCGTTCCAGCATGATCGGCAGGCGGTGGATGACCACGTTGAGAAAGCTGCCGACGAGCAGGCCCAGGATGACGGCGACGAAGATCATCGAAGCGGGCTGGGTGGAGAGAATTTCGAGCAATTAGACCACCGATCCCATCTTGAAGATGGGTAGATACATGGCGATGACGATACCGCCGATGAGGGTGCCGAGGATGACCATGATGAACGGTTCCATCAGGCTGGAGAGTCCGGCCACGGCGTCGTCGACTTCGCGCTCGTAGTAGTCGGCGACCTTGGACAGCATGGAGTCGAGCGCGCCCGACTCCTCACCGATGGCGACCATCTGGATCAGCATGTTGGGGAATACCCCCGCGCCTTGCAGGCAGACGGCCAGGCTGGAGCCGGTAGCGACCTGGCTGCGGATTTTCTGTGTGGCCTCCATGAAGACATGGTTGCCAGCGGCGCCGGCGACCGAGTCGAGCGCTTCCACCATGGGAACGCCGGCCGCGAACATCGAGGAGAAGGTGCGCGCCCAGCGGGCCACGGTGGCTTTCTCGACGAGCTGGCCGAACACGGGGACTTTCAACATCCAGGCGTCCATCTTGGCGCGGAAAGCGGGGTTGTGCTTCCAGGCCTGGGTGAACGCGAAGACGATGCCACCGATCCCCAGGAAGATGAGGTACCAGTAATTCACGAAAACATCGGAAATCTTCAGGACGATCATGGTGAGGGCCGGCAGCTGAGCGCCGGCCTTGCCATAGAGATCCTTGAACGCGGGTATCACGAAGATCATGATGCCCGCGGTGATGACGAAGGCCACGACCATGACGATTACGGGATAGAACAGGGCGGATTTAATCTGCCCCTTTAATGCCAGCATCTTTTCCTTGTAGGTGGCGACCCGATCCAGCACGGAATCGAGGATGCCGGCCTGTTCGCCGGCATGGATCAGGTTGCAGTAGAGCCCATCGAAGTATTGCGGGTGCTTGCGGAAGGCGCCATTCATGCTGGTGCCGGTTTCAACATCGGATTTGATTTCGCCCAGCAGGCGTTGCAGGGCCGGGTTCGAGTGGCTGCGCGCGGAGATATCGAAGGCCTGGAGCAGGGGGACGCCGGCCTTGAGCATGGTGGCGAGCTGGCGGGTGAACAAGGCGATGTCTTTTTCCGTGATCTTCTGGTTGCGCGTGAACAACCCCTGCTTGCTCACCTTTTGCGCGGTGATGCCTTGCCGACGCAGCGACTGGCGGACGAAAGCCTCCCCGGGGGCGAGCATCTGGCCTTTTACCTTCTTGCCGCCCTTGTCCGTGCCTTCCCAGAGGAAGGGGAATTCGCTGGTCTTGGCCTGCGCCATGTCGGTCTGATCCCCGTTGGGTTATTCGTTGGTAACGGCCAGAACTTCTTCCAGGGAGGTGAGTCCCTGCTTGACCTTGAGCAGGCCGGCGCGGCGCAGATTGCCCACGCCATCACGTTCCGCCTGCTGCGCGATTTCCAGCGTGGAGCCGTTTTTCAGGATGATGTTGTGGATCGCCTCGGTCACCGGCATGACCTGATAGAGACCCACACGTCCCTTGTATCCTGTTTGTTTGCAGGCATCGCAGCCTTTTGCCGTATATGCCTGCCAGGAACCGTCCAGGTCGGCTTCGCCGAAGCCGGCGGCGAGTAGCGCTTCCGGGGGGATGTCCACCGCCTTGCGGCATTTGGGGCACAGGCGCCGGCCCAGGCGCTGCGCGGTAATCAGATGCACGGAGGCGGCCACGTTGTAGCTGGGGATGCCCATGTTGATGAGGCGGGTCAGGGTCGAAGGCGCGTCGTTGGTGTGCAAGGTGGAGAGTACCATGTGGCCGGTCTGCGCCGCCTTGATGGCGATGTCCCCGGTTTCGTGGTCGCGGATCTCGCCGACCATGATGATGTCCGGGTCCTGGCGCAGGAAGGCCTTCATGGCCGCGGCGAAATTCAGGCCGGCCTTGTCGTTGACGTTGACCTGATTGATACCGGCCAACTGGATTTCCACCGGGTCTTCGACGGTGGAAATGTTCACGTCCGGCTGGTTCAGGATGTTCAGACAGGAATACAGCGAAACGGTCTTGCCGGAGCCGGTGGGCCCGGTTACCAGCACCATGCCGTAGGGACGCACGATGGCTTCGGTGAGCAACTTGAGCTGTTCCGGCTCGTAGCCCAGTTTTTCGATTCCCATGGTGGCCGACGCCGAATCCAGGATACGCATGACGATTTTCTCACCGTAGAGCGTAGGCAGGGTGGAAACCCGGAAGTCGATCGCCTTGTTGCGCGACAGCACCAGCTTCATGCGGCCGTCCTGGGGCACGCGCTTCTCCGAGATGTCCAGCTTGGAAATCACCTTGATGCGCGAGGCGATTTTTTCCTTGATCGCCAGGGGCGGCTGTGCGACTTCGTAGAGCAGGCCGTCGAGGCGGTAACGGATGCGGTAGCTCTTCTCGTAGGGCTCGAAGTGGATGTCGGAGACGCCGCTGTTGACCGCGTCCAGCATCATTTTTTGCAGGTATCGCACCACCGGGGCGTCGTCGATGTCCATCGCCGCCGCCGTGGTGGCCGCGTCGATGGCTTCCTCGTCGCTGAATTCGAGCTTGAGGTCATCGGTCTCGATGGTCTTGAGGATGCTGTCCTCGGTCACCTCGGCGAACTGCTCCAGCCAGTGCCCGAGCTTGTCGTCCTCTACCACCACGGCTTCGACGAGCTGGCCGGTCTGGAACTTGATATCGTCCAGCGCCTGGAGATTGCTGGGATCGGAGAGCGCGACGTAGATGCGATTGCCGCGCTGTGCGATGGGCAGGACACGGTGCCTGGCGAGCAGTTTGGCGTCGACTGATCCTCTGGGGAGCACGGAAGGGTCGAGTGCGTCCAGGTTGAAGAAGGGCAGGCCGAAGGTGACGGCGGCAAACGCGGCGATCTGTTCGGAGCGGAAACGCCGTGAGCGCAGCAGATGGGCTAGAAAACTTTCACCATGGCTGCGCGCCTGATTCTGTAGCGACTCCCCCTCCTCCGCGGAGAGCAGGCCCTGAGTGACCAGCGCTCGGCACAGGCCGGTGAGGTTGGCACTGACGGTTACCGTGACCATGCCACCTCTGCCCCCGGTTTTTTACTCGATACGCGGGATGTTGCCCATCGAGCCGGGGAATGTAAAGCGCTCATGGGCCTGGATCGCTGCCGGCGCGGCGATGCCCGATGCGCACGGTTTTCACCATGCGCTCATGCACTTGCACGATCTCCAGGGGATAACCTGCGATCATCACGCTCACGCCCGGCTCCGGCATCGCTTCTAGCGTGTCCAGGAGCAGCCCGTTCAGGGTACGAGCGCCGTCTGTCGGCAGGTGCAGCTTCAGTTTGCGGTTGAGTTCACGCAGCGACACGGCGCCTTCCACCAGATAGCTGCCGTCTTCCTGGCGCAGGCCGGGTTCCTGATCGCCCGGGCGCAGGCTGGCGAATTCGCCGACGATCTCCTCCAGGATGTCTTCCAGGCTGACCAGGCCAAGCAGTTCGCCGTATTCGTCCACCACCAGTCCCTGCGACTGGCGCCTGGTCTGGAATTGCGCCAACTGGGTGTAGAGGTTGGTGCCGGAGGGGATGAAGTAGGGCTCGCGCAAGGCGGCGCGCAGCTCCGCCAGGTCGAAATCGTCCTCGTGGATGCGCGCCAGCACTCGACGCACATGCAGCATGCCCACCACGTTGTTGGGTTCACCCTCGTAGACCGGCAGGCGGGCGTGATGGCTGGTGGCGATCTGGTGGATGATCTCGTCCAGATCGGTGTCGCCGTCGATGTCGATGGCTTCGATCTGACCGCGCGGGCGCATCACGTCGTCCACCGTGATGTGTTCCAGGTCGAACAGATTGAGCAGGATGCCGCGATGCTGGGCGGGCAGGAAGTTGCCGGATTCGGTTAGCAGGGTGCGCAACTCCTCCACGCCCATGCTGTTTTCCGAGGCCGCCCCGGCTCGCAGGCGTAGCAGCCGCAGCAGCCGCTGCACGAACAGGTTGACGAACCATACCGCCGGATAGGCCAGCTTGAGCATGGGGGCGAGCACGAAACTGGCGGCTGGTGCGATCCGCTCCGGATAGGACGCGCCGATCACCTTGGGAGTGACTTCGGAGAACACCAGGATCAGGAAGGTGACCGCAAGGGTGGACAGGGTCAGAGCCACCTCGTTCTGGCCGAACAGGCGGAAGGTGATGACCGTGACCACGGAAGCCGAGGCGGCGTTGATCAGATTGTTGCCCAACAGCACCACACCCAGGAGTTTGTCGGTGTTGGACAGCAGCCATTCCGCCAGCTTCGCACCACGATGTCCGGTGCGGGCCAGGGTGCGCAGGCGATAGCGGTTCACCGCCATCATGCTGGTCTCGGCCATGGCAAAGAAACCGGAGATCAGCAGCAATACGGTCAGGGCGGCAAAGAGCGCCCCTAAGGGAATCGAGTCCAATGCGTTGCCGGCGAGTGAAGAAGCCCTGAGTGTAGCAGTGCCGTTGTGACGCCCGCATGTTGTCGCACGGTATCGGGCGCATCGTTACCCTGACGAGGGGCCGCTCCCCGCCGCCGTCGCAGCCTGCTGGCATGCCCCATCGGGTGAACCCTCGTACCCCCTCGTAGGCGCGGGTCCGCCCGCGATACAACGGTGGCCGTCGCGGGCAAGGCCGCTCCCATCGGTGCGGCCAACGGCTAAGTAAGGGATGATAGTAATTGTTTGTGCTTAACCAATGTCGGAAAACTATACAGGCCGCTGGGTTCTGGCTAACTCTTTGTATTTACGAAAGTAATTGGAGTCATCCGGGACCGGGCCGGGAATTTGGCCGGGTTCTACGGTGATGAACTGTCGGACATTTTTACATTTCCCTACGCTTCGCCCTGATTTCTTACCGATACTGTAAGTAACTTGTTGATTAAAAAATATAAATGATATATGGCACGGATGATGCTAGATGCCGGATGAGCGACGATAAAGTCGTATTTCCGGGGTTTTACAGGGGGGTTGATCATGAAAAAGAGCTGGGTAACCTGGGTTGGTGTAGCCGCATTTTCTTGCATTGGCTTGGGTGTTACGGGTGCCCATGCAACATTGCTCGTGGATCGTGGGCTGCCCACCAGCAATCTGAACGATGCCGCGGGTGCAAACCGTAGCAATGTCGCCTGGGCCGATGGTTCCACCACCTTGTCGATAGGCGATAACTTCACGCTGGGCGGGTCCGGTGTCGTCGATGACATCCGCGTCTGGGTGGTTTCAAGCGCCACGAGTTCGTTTGCGAACAATGCGTTTCAGCTTTGGCTAGGCATCGATACCGGCTCTAGCTCGTCCGTGGCCCAGTTGGCCAACTCGACGTCGGTCATTTCCGTGACTTACAGTGACGCTTCCTCGTACCAGGGAAGTACGGGCAATATTTTAAATATTTACCAAGTCGACTTTGGCAACCTCAATCTGGCCGAGTCCGCAGGCACCTACGCCTTCGGCGTTTCTGGGCCCAGCAGCTCCGGTCTTACGACCCCATATCTGAGTGCTTCGAACGGACCCTTGAGCGGTTCGCCGCAGATGGGGGACGACGGTATCATCTACGGGTTCACCTCCGCCGGCGCGATGGACACCAGCAACGGTTATCCGTGGAGCAGCATCGCCGGATGGGACAAGTCCAGCGACATCAATGTCCAAGTCTATGGAACGGTTCCCGAGCCCGCCTCGCTTGCTCTTCTCGGTCTCGGACTTGCCGGCCTTGGGTTCAGCAGGTTCAAGAAGGCGTAGATTCAGCGTTCGAACAGGGCGATGGACTCCACGTGCGCGGTGTGCGGGAACATGTTGGCAACCCCGGCTGCGGCCAGGAGGTAACCCTTCTGATGGACCAGGATCGCGGCGTCGCGCGCGAGTGTGGCCGGGCTGCACGAGACGTAGACGATGCGATGCGGCGCGCCGCTGTCCGGCAGGGACTTGACCAACTCGACGGCGCCGTCGCGCGGCGGGTCGATCAGAATCTTGTCGAAGTTGCCTAACTCCGCATAGCTTTCCGCGGTGATCTGGAACAGGTCGGCGACGCGGAAGCGGGCATGCGTGGCGAGGCCATTGAGGGCGGCATTTTCGCCGCCGCGTTTCACCAGCCCGGCCGCGCCTTCGATGCCCAGTACCTGGGCGCCGCGGCGGGCGATGGGCAGGGTGAAATTGCCCAGACCGCAGAAGAAGTCGGCGATGCGCTCTCCCGCCTTCGGGTCCAGCAGGGACATGGCGCGACGCACCAGCATGGCGTTGACGTCCTGATTGACCTGGGTGAATTCGGTGGGCTTGAACGGCATGACCAGATCGAATTCAGGCAGACGGTAATCCAGTGCCGGAGCGTCCAGCGGGTGGAACGGGACCGCGGTGTCCGGCCCCTTGGATTGCAGCCAGAACTGGACGCCATGGGTGTCGGCGAAAGCGCGTAGCCGCGCTTCGTCCGGCGCGGAGGGCGGGTCCATCACGCGCAACACCAACACATCCACCGTGTCCCCCGCGGCCAGCTCGATCTGGGGCAGGCGCTCGCGGATGCTCAAGCCCTCCACCAGCGTGCGTAGGTGCGGCAACAGCGCGGAGATGCGTTGCGGCAGTACCTCGCAGCCGCTCATGTCCGCCACGAAACTGCTGCGCCGCTCGTGAAAGCCCACCAGCACGCCGCCCTTCTTCGCCACGTAGCGTACCGACAGGCGCGCGCGCCGCCGATAACCCCAGGTCGGCCCGTGGATGGGGGAGAGCATGATCTCCGGTTTCACTCGGCCGATGTGCGCGAAACAGTCTTCCAGCACCCGTTGTTTCGCCGCTACCTGCGCGCCTTCGTCCAGATGTTGGTGGGAGCAGCCGCCGCAGATGCCGAACCAGCGGCAACGCGCGGTCACGCGAAAAGGGCTGGACCGGAGTATCTCGCCGGCCTGTGCCTGCTCGAAACCGGGTTTCTTGCGGTAGCTGCTGTAGCGCACGAGTTCGCCAGGCAGAGCGCCCTCGACGAAGAGGGTCTTGCCCTCGAAATGGCCGATACCACGGCCTTCGTGGTCCAGGGATTCGATGAGGAGGGGTTCAGACATAAAAGCAGGTTCAAGGTTCAAGGGGCAAGGAGCGGGATTGTCGCAGAGAGGCCGGCCGGCCGGCTTGCAATTGATGAATACGTCGCCATCTGCCGCGCTGGTCGTCCCGTGTCGGGGCGCTTTATCCAGGAGACGTCATGAGTTTGATCATCGAAGAACTGAGCGTGGGCGAGGGTGTGGAGGCGGTTGTGGGCAAGCAGGTGAGCGTGCATTACACCGGCTGGTTGACCGATGGAACCAAGTTTGATTCCAGCCTGGATCGTAACGACCCCTTCGATTTCCCGCTCGGGCGCGGCCATGTGATTCGCGGCTGGGACGAGGGTGTGGCCGGCATGAAAGTGGGCGGCAAGCGCAAACTGACGATCCCGCCGGAAATGGGCTACGGCGCGCGCGGCGCCGGCGGCGTGATTCCGCCCAATGCAACCCTGGTGTTCGAGGTGGAACTGCTGGGCGTGAAGTAAAGCCGGGGCCCCCTTCCCAAAGAAGGGGGCGCTACGCCTACTTCGTCCCCTTCACCCGCTTCAGGCCCGCTTCGATGCGGTCGCACAGGGTTTTGATCACCTGGATGCGGGCGTGGTACTTGTCGTTCGCTGGCACCAGCGTCCAGGGGGCGAGGTCACTGCTGGTCCGGTCCACCATGTCGCACACGGCTTGCTCGTAGTCGGTCCAGCGGTCGCGGTTGCGCCAGTCCTCGTCGGTGATCTTGTAGTGCTTGAAGCCGGTTTGCTCGCGTTCCTTGAAGCGCTTCAACTGTTCGTCGGCGCTGATGGAGAGCCAGAACTTCACCACGACGATGCCGTACTCGGCCAACTGCGTCTCGAATTCGTTGATCTCGTTGTAGGCGCGCAGCCAGTCGTATTCCGAGCAGTAACCTTCCACCCGTTCCACCAGCACCCGCCCGTACCAGGAGCGGTCGAAGATGGCCAGACGGCCGCGCCTGGGGGCGTGGCGCCAGAAGCGCCACAAGTAGGGCTGGGCTTTTTCTTCGTCGGTGGGTGCCGCGATGGGGATGACCTGACACATGCGCGCGTCCAGGGCGCCGGTCACGCGACGGATGCTGCCGCCCTTGCCGGCGGCGTCATTGCCTTCGAATACGGCGATGACCGAGATCTTCTTGAAGCGTGGGTCGCGGGTGAGCACGTTGAGGCGGCCCTGGTATTCCTCCAGTTTCCTCTCGTAGTCCGACTTGTCCAGTTTCTGGGCTAGGTCGAGGGACTTGAGGATGTGCAGATTGTCCACCCGCGGCAGGTTGGGCAGGGATGGGATGGAGTGGCTGGGGTTGTGCACGCTGTTGAGGCGCAAGCGCATGGCTTCGAGCACGATCTTGCCCAGCATCAGGCTGCGGTAGCGCTCGTCGCTGCCTTCGATGATGTACCAGGGCGCCTGGGCGCTGCTGGTCAGGCGCAGAGCTTCGGCGCTGGTCTTGCGGAATTTATCGTAGAGGCTGAAGTGGTGCCAGTCGCGCTCGGTGACCCGCCAGCGGGTGCGCGGATCCTTTTCCAGGGCCTTGAGGCGCTTTTCCTGGATTGGCTTGGATAGGTGGAACCAGAACTTGAGGATCAGGGCGCCTTCGTCGGACAGCATCTTCTCGAAGCGTACGTTGCCTTCCATGGACTCTTCCAGGTCCACCTTGCGAGTCTTGCCGTAGACCCGGTCGAGCAGCGGGATGCTGTACCAGGAGCCCTGGAAGATGCCGATCTTGCCGTGGGGAGGGAGGGCGCGCCAGAAGCGCCACATGGGGGGGCGGTCGAGTTCCTCGTCGGAGGGGGCCCCCATGCCATGGGTCTCGATGTGGCGCGGGTCCAGCCATTCGTTGAGCAGGTGGACCGACTCGCTGCGGCCGCCACCGTCGACGCCGCTGACGATGATGACGACCTGGAAGCCGCGCTTCCTGACCAGTTCATCCTGGATGTCGAGCAAGGCCTCGCGCAAGGCGGGCAGTTCCCTCTCGTAGGTTTCCTTGTCGACCTTGTGGCCGATTTCGGCGGATTCGAACATGCTGCGCTCCTGGGATGTCAGCCGGGCTTACCCCAGCTTGATCCGCGCATTATCCGCGCAAGTGGCTCAAGTGGTCATGATAGCGGGCACGGTAGAGGAGGCGGCGGTGTTCCGCGCGGTCGGAGAAGCCGGTGCGGGTGTGCAGGACGTTGTTGCAGAGTACGCCCATGCCGGGCTCCAGCCTCAGGCTGAAAGCGCCGGGCGGGTCTCCGCCCAGCAACGCGTCGAGCGCCTGGACCGCAGCCAGGGTGGGGGCATCCTGTTTCCAGGCGATGCTCTTGGTGCGCGCGGTGTAGCGTAAATGCAAACGGCCGTCTTCCACCGCGAAGGCGGGACCGGGCTCGTCGGGGCGGGCGATGCCGTTCGCGTCGACCCGGGCCGGGATGGTCATGGCGTCCGGGGCCATGAGCGCGCGGATGTGCGCGGGATCGGCGTCGCGCAGGGCGATGTAGGCCAGTTCGTGGTCGTAGAGATCGTTGCTACCGCCCGTGTCGGCGGCGCGCACGCAATGCAGCGCCATCGCCCAGATGCGCCGCTTGGGCGGGTTGTAGTAGCCATCGGTATGCCAGCGGATGCGGTGATGGGTGTAAGGGATGAATTCGCCGCGTTTCTGCCCGTCCTCCTCGTGCGGCGTGAGGCTGGAAATGCCGTCCTCGTCCGCCAGCCAGTTGGCATCGAGATGGGTCAGGCCGAATTGCGCCGACAGCTGCCTCACGGCTTCCTTGTCCTCGGTTTCACCCAGGCGGGTGCGGTAGACCACCACGTTGGTCTTGACGATGCGCTGCCATAGGGCCTGGTATTCGGCGACCGTGAGTTCGCGCGGATCGCTCAATTCGACGATGAGGTCTTCGCTGCGACTGGGGTAATCCGCCAGTTTGGCCGCCCGCCAAGCCTGATAGCCGGCGCTGTTGTCGGGATGGAAGGGGGACGTCGTGGGGATCATCTTGTTCTCCGCAGGTGGGGTTGGCGTCAGCATAACCCGACATCATCCGCTGTCGGGTTACGCGCCGCTAACCCGACCTACATGGCTGCTTACCGTCTACGGATTAGCGCCTACCGGGTAGAACCCGTCCACGCTCTTCTTCACCGTGCCCATCATTTCGGGCATCTCGATGTCCATGACCTGATCCTGGATCCAGGTCTGGTCGGATCGTTCCATGACTTCGCGGATTTGCAAGGAGAGGAAGCGCAGCGCGGGAAAGCTGGCCTTTTCTTCGGGGAAAACGAATTCCGAGTAGTCGACCATGCGCCGGTTGATCAACTCGATGAAACCGGCCTGGTGGTCGTAGTCTGGATCTTTCTGGCCATCGGAAAATTCCAGGATGTTCTGTTCCATGATCTCGGCCAGGCGCACGCCCACCGCACTGACCAAATCCTGGCGCTGTTCGTCCTCCATGCGGTTGAAGGCGAGGCGGTCGACGTAATGGAGGAGAAAACAGGCCAGTTCGGCGATGATGCGAAAGCCGCGCTGGGGCGTGATGATGTCGTAGTCGGCGTGGGACAGGTTGTCGATACAACGATCGGACAAACGCCAGATGGTCGAGGCGAGCACGGTGGCGACCTCGGCGGGATCGCGTTGCTCGCCTTCCTTCTTGAACCAGGTGGTCTTGATGCGTAGCATGCGGATTTCCTTGTGCTTACTCGCCGGTGGCGACGGGTCTTGCGGGATCGCGTATCCATTCGCTCCACGAGCCTGGATAGAGCCGCGAGCCGGACAGTCCGGCGACTTCCATCGCCAGCAGGTTGTGGCAGGCGGTGACGCCGGAGCCGCAGGAATGGATGACCTGCCAGGGCGCGCGGCCATGCAACAGCGTCTGGTAATTCTCGCGCAGGGCCTCGGGCGGCAGGAAGGTGCCGTCGATGTCGAGGTTTTCGTCGAACGGCCAGTTGACGGAGCCTGGAATATGTCCGGCGACGGGGTCGAGCGGCTCGTATTCACCGCTGAAACGACGGTCGGGACGGGCATCGATGATCAGGGCATCGCCCGTTTGCGAGGCGCGCAGCACATCATCGACATGGGCGATCTGGCTGGGTTCCGCAAGGCAGACAAATTGCGCCTTGCCAGGCTGCGACTGGCTCGCCGTGAGCGGCCGCTGTTCCTTGCGCCACTTCGGGTAACCGCCGTCGAGCAGGGCCGCGCCGGGGTGGCCCAGCCAGCGCAGCATCCACCACAGACGCACGGCCATCGCGCCATAGCTGTCGTCATAGACCACGACCTGCTTGTTGACGCCCACACCCCAGGCGGAAAGCCTGGTCGCCAGCATGTGCATGTCGGGCAGGGGATGGCGCCCGGAGGTTTCCGTGATCGGCGCGGCCATGTCCTGATCGAGATGGACATAGTGCGCACCGGGAATGTGATCCTTGAGGTATGCCTGCCTCCCGGCTTCCGGGTCGGTCAGGGTAAAACGGCAATCGAGCACGACCCAGTTGGGTTCGTCGAGATGCGCAGCGAGGTCTTCGGTGGCGACGAGTGTGCTGATGAACATGGCTGGCCTTGGTGTAGGAGCGTGCTTGCCCGCGATTCACGGCGGTGGCCGACAGGGCGGTCGCGATGATCGCCGGCAAGCAGGCTCCAGTTCTTTAGTACCCGCCCTTGCCGAAAGGCTTGGTCATGCCGGATATCCGGGCTGCCTGGCGAGCGGGCTGGCTGGGGAAGAGTTCATAGAGCTTCTTCTTCCAGTCGGTGTCGGGATGAAGTTCGTCCAGTTCCGCGACCAGGTTGCGGAAATTCGGGGTGTGACCATCCTCCCGGTACTTCTCACGCATGAAATTGATGACTTGCCAATGCTCGTCGGTCAGGGTGATTTTCTCGGCCGCGGCGATGATCTCGACGATCTCGTCGCTGAAGTTGGCTTCCAGCAGAAAGTCCTCTTCGCCGGTTTCCAGTTCCTCACCGTTCAGAATGTAGCTCACAGTTTCTCTCCTATTTCACAGGTTGAATAAACACATGACCGACGTGGGCGATCAGCCGGCCGACACTTCCTTGATCGACTTGTGCGGTATGAAGATGCCACAGCCCCAGACACGGTGCAGTCCCAGTCCCTGTTCCTGCACAGCCAGTGAATCCACCAGGCTGAGGTCATGCAACATCAGCGAGTGGCCGCTGATCACCCCGTCGGGCGTCCTCATTTTACGTTGCATCCCCGGTATCAGTCCGCACTGGATGCCTCTTTCGTCGAGTAGGCGGCTCACTTCTAGCACGATTTCTGCCTCATCCAGCGAGCCCAGCGTGACCAGGTGGGAATACAGGGTGCCAAATGGCGTCAGGTTCCGCTCTTTCAAGGCGCCGATTTCCAGGTTTCCAGCACCCGGGTCGATGTGCTTTCCCACCAGAGTGCGCGCGGCTTCCAGGCAGGCGACGGGAAGTCGCAGCACCAGTTTCACGCGGCGATTGATGACGAGGTTGTCATTGCGCCCGCTCGGTGCTCCATGCACGGGGTGGACGGCTGCCTCCGCGGTGTCGGCCAGCCAGGGGAGATGGCGCAAGAGCTCGGAGTAGAGTGCCGGACCATGATCGGCGGGGATTTCCGCGCCGGCGAGATCGTAGTGACAATCCACCACCTTGGGCGTGTATGCATGGTCCTTGACGGCATCCCATTCAGGGTTGAACATGCGCATGGGTCAGTCCTCGGCGGCTGTGGGTAGTTGTGTCGCCAGTGGTGTGGCCCACTCCGACATGGTTTCCGCCCAGAGCTTCGCGGTGGCGGGGTCGATGTCGAAAATTGTGAAACGCGCGCCCCGTTCCCGGATGCGCAGGCGTAGCATCGGCGTCCCGCCGGCTTCGTAGCGGGCCTCCTGCAACTCGATTTCCTGGTTGCCGAAGGGGTTGCGGAATTTGAGGAGGGATGTGATCTGGTCCATGGGGTGTTAGTATATTCCAATACGTTGATTGTTTGACGATTATAGTCAGGTATTAAGGTTCTGGTTTGGATGTAGGTGCAAGGGGCGCCGACCTACCCGAACGGGTAGGCCGGTGCCTACCCGAATGAGTGGCCCGGTTACCCCCTCGGAATGATGGTGGGCTGGATTAGCACTCCCTAATATCACTTCACTCGTCCCGTACGAGCGGATTGCCAACGGGCAAGTGCGATAAGTTTGTGACGACATGGTGTTGTTCAAGACTTCAAGGAGAAAGACGGATGGCTAAGCAAATGATTGATACGCCGAACCTGGACGAGCTCGAGACCGGCCCGTGGCCCTCGTTCGTTACGGGTCTGAAGCGCCTGGCAAAAGACAACGACATGATGGTCGACCTGATGGGTCAGCTGGAGACCTCCTACAGGACCAAGCTGGGCTACTGGAAGGGCGGTACCGTGGGCGTGGTCGGTTACGGCGGCGGCGTGATTCCCCGCTTCACCGAGCTGAAGGACGAAAACCACAAGCCCATCTTTCCCGAGGCTGCCGAATTCCACACCCTGCGCATCCAGCCGCCGGCCGGCATGCATTACACCTCCGACCTGCTGCGCCAGATGTCTGATGCCTGGCTGGAAACCGGCGGTTCCGGCCTGATCGCCTTCCATGGCCAGTCCGGCGACATCATGCTTCAGGGGATCAAGACTGCGGACGTGCAGCGTTCCTTCGACAGGTTCAACGAAATGGGCTTCGATCTGGGCGGTGCCGGTCCTGCCCTGCGTACCTCGATGTCCTGCGTGGGTGCCGCTCGCTGCGAAATGTCCTGTTACGACGAAGCCCGCGCCCTGCGCATCGTCATCAACAACAACCTGGACGACATGCATCGTCCCTCCCTGCCGTACAAGTTCAAGTTCAAGTTCTCCGGCTGCCCCAACGATTGCATGAATTCCGTGCAGCGTTCCGACATGGCCACCATCGGCACTTGGCGTGACAGTATCCGCGCCGACGAGAAACTGGCGCGTGCCTGGTATACCGCCCACAGCATGGAAGACACCATCAACATGGTCGTCAACCACTGCCCGACCAAGGCCATCCAGCTCAAGAAGAACGACGGCTCCGCAGCCGCCGAGGGCGTGACCCGCGTGGTTCTGTCCGACGAAAACTGCCTGGAAATCGACAATCACAACTGCGTGCGCTGCATGCATTGCCTGAACGTCATGCCCGGTGCGCTCCTGCCCGGCAAGGACAAGGGCGTGACCATCCTGGTCGGTGGCAAGTCCGTGCTGAAGATCGGCGCGTCCCTGGGCACCGTGGTGATTCCGTTCATGAAGCTCGAGTCGGACGAAGACTTCGAGAAGCTGAACGATCTGTCCCGCACCATCCTCGACTTCTTCGCGGAAAACGCGCTGGAGCACGAGCGTACCGGCGAGATGATCGAGCGTATCGGCCTGGTCAACTTCCTGGATGGCATCGGTCTGGAGATCGATCCCAACATGATCAAGGAGCCGCGCGCCAACCCCTACATCCGCATGGATGGCTGGGACGAGGAAGCCGCCAAGTGGTTCGAACGCAAGCAGGCCGCCGCTTGATTTGATGGCTACTCCGAGGGGGATCCTCCTGGATCGCCCTCGTCGGCAGCTGCAAGATCAAACGTAGGTTTAACGATTTCATCGAGTTGGAGATAGCAATGGCTGAAAGAACTCACGAGACCATTGAATCCGGTGCACCGGATCCGATGCCCTACATGCACCCCGTGATGAAGGATAACTATGGGAAGTGGGTGTTCCACTCGCATCCCAGGCCGGGCGTGCTGTATCACCGTGCCGAAAGCGGCGCGGAAATCTGGACCGTCAAGGCGGGCACGCAGCGCCAGATGGACCATTACACCATCCGCAAGCTGGCCGACATCGCCGATCAGTTTGGCGATGGCTACGTGCGCTTCACGACACGTTCCAACATCGAATACATGGTGACCGACCAGGTTAAGGTCGATCCTCTGATCAAGGCGCTGACGGATGGCGGTTTCCCCGTCGGCGGCACGGCCAACTCGGTTTCCATGATCGCCCACACCCAGGGCTGGCTGCATTGCGACATCCCGGGTACCGATGCCTCCGGCGCGGTCAAGGCCCTGATGGACGAACTCTATGAAGAGTTCATCAAGTGCGAGATGCCCAACCGCGTCAAGCTGTCCACTTCCTGCTGCGAGATCAACTGCGGCGGCCAGGCGGATATCGCCATCGTCATCCAGCACACCAAGCCACCCAAGATCAACCATGATCTGGTCGCTAATGTCTGTGAGCGTCCTTCCGTCGTGGCCCGTTGCCCGGTGGCCGCGATCCGTCCCGCGCTGGTGAATGGCAAGCCTTCCCTGGAAGTCGACGAAAAGAAATGCATCTGCTGCGGCGCCTGCTTCCCCCCGTGCCCGCCGATGCAGATTAACGACCCCGAGCATTCCAAGTTTGCGATCTGGGTCGGTGGCAAGAACTCCAACGCCCGCTCCAAGCCCACGTTCCACAAGTTGGTCGCTGCCGGCATTCCGAACAACCCGCCGCGTTGGCCCGAGGTAAGTCAAGTCGTCAAGACCATCCTGGCCGCCTACAAGGCGGATGGACGCCCGTGGGAACGCATGAACGACTGGATCGACCGTATCGGTTGGCCCGCCTTCTTCGAGAAGACCGGTCTGCCGTTCACCAAGTACCACATCGATAACTGGCGTGGTTCGCGCGCTACGCTGAACGCTTCCACGCATATCCGCTTCTGACAGCACCCCCCCGGCCCCAGTGCATCGGGGCTGGATCGATTTGGATATTCGGAGATAGGGATATTTAAATGAAAATAGGCATTATGGTTAGCGAAGGGCCATACAACCATCAGGCAAGCGATACCGCGTATCTGTTCGCCCGGACGGCCATCGAAAAGGGGCACAAAGTGCCTCGCGTGTTCTTCTATCACGACGGTGTGAACAACTCGACCCGGCTCACCGAGCCGCCGACAGACGATCGCAATGTGGTGAATCGCTGGTCCAAACTGGCGGAAGACCACGGTGTCGATCTGGTGGTTTGTATCGCCGCGGGTATGCGACGCGGCATCAAGGACGAGATTCTGGCGCCCGGGTTCCGAATTTCCGGCCTGGGTCAGTTGGTGGAAGCCGGCATCCAGTGTGACCGTCTGGTCACCTTTGGCGACTGAGAGGGAACGAGATGAGCGACATGATGGATGACATGGAAGGCGGCGAAGGCGTCGTCAAGAAGTTCATGTTCGTCAACCGCAAGGCGCCGCACGGCACCATCTATGCCCTTGAAGGCCTGGAAGTGGTGTTGGTATCCGCGGCCTTCGACCAGGACGTGAGCATGGTGTTCGTGGACGACGGCGTGTACGAGTTGATCAAGGGCATGAATACCAAGGGCATCGAAGTCAAGGATTTCTCCAAGACTTACCGTGCACTGGATGGGTATGACATCGAGAAGCTGTATGTCGAGCAATCGTCCATGGACGCTCGCGGTCTGACCGAAGCCGACCTGATCGTGGACGTGACCGTGCTCGACAGCGCCGAAATGGCCAGTCTCATGGCTGAGCAAGACGTCGTCATCAGCTACTGAGGGAGAAGAGCATGCTGCATATCGTTAATAAATCGGCTACCGAACGCAACTCCTTAGAGAGCTGTCTTCGTCTGGCTACAAAGGGTTCTGCTGTTCTGCTGATCGAGGACGCCGTCTATGCGGTGACCAAGGGCGGCACGGCGGCGGCGAATATCCAGGCGGCCATGGCTGACCTTCAGATCTATGCCCTGGGACCGGATCTCGATGCGCGCGGCATGTCTGCCCGCGTGCTGGATGGGGTGAAAGTCGTGGATTACGGCGGTTTTGTTGATCTCGTGGCCGAGAACAACGTCTGTCAGTCCTGGTTGTAATTCTTAATTAAGGAGTATCGCTATGCCTATGGTTGAAGTTGCCGGCAAATCTTTTGAAGTCGACGAGGAAGGCTACCTGACCAATCTGGCCGATTGGAACCAGGACATCGCCGGATATCTGGCGCAGGAAGAGAAGGTCGAAATGACCGACTCGCATTGGGAAGTCGTGAATTTCCTGCGTGAATACTACGAAGAGTATCAGATCGCGCCTGCCGTTCGTGTTCTGACCAAGGCCATCTCCAAGAAGCTGGGTGCGGAAAAGGGCAACAACAAGTACTTGTACGAATTGTTCCCCTACGGCCCCGCCAAGCAGGCTTGCAAGATCGCCGGTCTGCCCAAGCCGACTGGCTGTATCTGATCAATCGAGATTGATCTCCGGCGGGCTGTGCCCGCTGGGCTCCCTTGGTTTCCTGCCCCGTCTCCCACGGGGTGTGGATGGTGCCTGAAGCAGAGGAACGGATGACTTCGCTGACGCTTATTTATATTGGCCTTTACTACTTCGCCGCGATCGTGCTGATCGGTGGCGTGGCGTATCGCATTGCCGAGTACAGCCGCACCCCGGCGCCTCTCAAGATTCCTACTACCCCCGCGCCGACGACGACCGGCGGCGTGGTATTGCGGATGGCACGAGAAGTCGTGTTGTTCGAATCATTGTTCAAATCCAACAAATGGATCTGGGTGTTCGGCTGGATGTTCCATGTCGGCCTCGCCCTGGTCCTGCTGCGCCATGTGCGATATTTCCAGGAACCCATCTGGTTTGTGGTCGAGTTCGTCCAGCCCTACGGCCAATATGCCAGTTTCGCGATGGTGGCGGGTCTGCTGGGTCTGTGGGCGCGTCGCTTCCTGGTCGACCGTGTGCGCTATATCTCCACGCCTTCCGATCACCTGATGCTCGCTCTGCTGCTTGGCATCGGTGCTTCGGGCATGATGCTGAGTTTCGTGAGCCATACCGACATCATCGCCCTCAAGGCCTTTGCTCTCGGGTTGGTGACTTTCGACTGGCAGCCCGTGCCTGGCGACGGGCCGCTCCTGGTGCACCTGGCGCTGGTCGCCCTGCTGATGATCATCTTCCCTGTGAGCAAATTGCTGCACGCTCCGGGTATCTTCTTCAGTCCGACCCGAAACCAGGCAGACAATCCGCTCGAAACTCGCCACATCGCCCCCTGGGCTGCGGCTGCCGAGCGCAAGTAAGGAAACTGTCCGGCCTCGTCCGCGACACCCATGAGAGACGCAAGGAGCAACTGTGGCTGGTCCTGAATTCGAAGTTCCCAAGCTGACGGAATACACCGACGTCCCCAAGATCAAGGTGGGGGCGATGGCGCATGTCAAATCCTTCCCGGCTGCCGAAGTCACCCAGAAGTTCCTGGGTTATCCCTGGACACTGACCGACGACTGGCAGGAGCGCGCGATTGGCCGCATGGGCGAATTGCTCGGAAAATATCGCAGCCTCCGGGTGTTCATGGATATTTGCGTGCATTGCGGCGCCTGCACCGACAAGTGTCATTATTTCCTGGGTACGGCCGATCCGAAGAATATGCCGGTGGCGCGCCAGGATCTGATGCGCCAGGTCTATCGCCGCTACTTCACGTTGCCTGGGAAAATTGCGCCCTGGTTGGTAGGGGCCAAGGATCTCAGCAAGGAAGTGCTGGACGACTGGTACAACTACTACCACCAGTGTTCCGAGTGTCGACGCTGCTCCGTGTACTGTCCCTATGGTATCGATACGGCTGAAGTGACCATGGCCGGGCGCGAGATACTCAACACGGTCGGCATGGGCCAGAAATATTGCAGCGAAATTCTGACCAAGGTGCAGAAGATCGGGAACAACCTGGGTCTGCCAGGCCCCGCGCTGGAAGACACGCTTTCCGGCCTGGAAGAAGACATCGAGGCGGAAACCGGTGTGGCGGTGAAGATGCCGCTCGACGTCAAGGGCGCGGAGATCCTCTTCGTCACCCCGTCCGCCGATTTCTTCTCCGAGCCTCATGTGGAGTCGCTGATCGGCTACGCGAAAGTGTTCCATGCCGCCGGTGCCTCCTGGACCTTGTCCACTTCGGCTTCGGAGGCGGGTAACTTCGGCCTGTTCAACGGCAGTTACGAGACCATGCAGAAGATCGCCATGCGGATACGTGATGCCGCGCTGGAATTGGGCGTCAAGCGCATCATCGTCGGCGAGTGCGGCCATGCCTGGCGCGTTGCCTACAGCTTCTGGAACACACTTACCGGCATCGGCTACGGCGGCAACGATCCGTTCTCGATCGAACTGCAAAAGCAGCTCGACCCGCGTTTCGATCAGCCCATGCATATCTGTGAATACACCTGGGATCTGATCCAGAAGGGTCAGCTCAAGTTCGACAAATCGCTCAACGACCATCGCGTGATTACCTTCCACGATTCCTGCAACGTGGCGCGTGGCTCCCGTATGGGCGATGTGCCGGGCGGTCAGTTCACCATCCCGCGCAACGTCATCATGGCGGTCGCCAATAATTTCCACGACATGGCGGCGGAAACCATCGGTGAGGGTACGTTCTGTTGCGGCGGCGGTGGCGGCGTACTGACCGATGATTTGATCGAGGTGCGGGTGAAGGGCGCCCTGCCACGGATGAATGCCTTCAACAACGTGGTTCAGAACAACGGTGTGAACTTCCTGAGCTTGATCTGTGCGATCTGCAAGGCACAGTTCACCAAGGTTCTGCCGTATTACGGATTCGACCGGAGCATGGTCGGCGGCGTGCATCAGCTCGTCAGCACGGCCATCTTGCTGGATTGAGGCTATCGGCCGTTGGCCGGATAGACAAATATTACACAGGCGTTACTGCCGCACGATTCTTGAGATAGGAGAGCGAAGATGTCGGTCACTTCCAAAGACGTAAAGAAAACTGAAGGTCTCACGTGGCGTCGTTACAAGGAAGGCGAAACGGAAGGTAACTATCGCCGTTCCCAGGAAATGATTTTCCAGGCGAGCTGGACCCACAAATGTCCTGAATACGTCCATTCCACGCCTCCCTGCCAGGGCTCCTGCCCGGCTGGCGAAGACATCCGCGGCTATCTCAATATCGTGCGCGGCATCGAGAAGCCCACCGGCGGTCAGAGCTGGCAGGAATATGCTTTCCGCCGCCTGACCACGGCCAATCCCTTCCCCGCCGTCATGGGTCGCGTCTGTCCCGCGCCTTGCGAGTCCGGCTGCAACCGCAATCAGGTGGAAGAGAACGTCGGCATCAACTCCGTGGAACACTTCCTGGGCAACTGGGCGTTGGAGAACAACATTGCGTTCACTGCGGCCGCCGTGGAGACCGGCAAGAAGGTCGCCATCCTGGGTGGCGGCCCTGCCGGCCTGGCCGCGGCCTACCAGCTGCGCCTCATGGGTCACGGCTGCACGATATTTGACGACCACGCCGAACTCGGCGGCATGATGCGCTACGGCATCCCCGGTTTCCGCACCCCGCGCGAAGTCCTGGATGGTGAAATCAAGCGCATCATCGACATGGGCGTTGAGACGCGTATGAATGTCCGTGTTGGCACGGACGTGCCGATGGCGCAGCTCGAACAGGAATATGACGCCATCCTGATCGCACTGGGCGCGCAAGGCGGCCGCACGCTGCCCGTGGAGGGCGCGGATGCCCCCAACTGCGTACCGGCGACCGCATTCCTGCGTGCCTTCAACGAAGGCCGCCTACAGCACGTCGGCAACAAGGTCGTGGTTATCGGCGGTGGCGACACCTCGATCGACGTGGCGACCGTTGCCCGTCGTCTTGGCAAGATCACCAATGCCGCCACCACCGATCTGCCGGAGATGGTGCTAGCCGGCCACGCCGCCCACGACGTGAGTTCCATCGCGGCGCGCATGGGTGTGGAAGTGGTGCTGATCTCCCGTGCCACCATCGACAAGATGGCTGCTAGCAAGCATGAAGTCGAGCAGGCCAAGGCGGAAGGCATCGAAATCATCGGCGGCGTGACACCGATCGCCGTGATCAAGGGCGCGGATGGGCGTGCGATCGCGCTGCGCGTGGCCCAATTCGAAATGGTCGGCAAGGAAACCAAGATTCTGGCCGGCACCGAGATGGACATCAGCGGAGACCTGATCGTTTCGGCCATTGGCCAGGCCGTCGACTTCACCGGTCTGGAAAGTTTCAACAACAACAACGGCCTGATACGCGCGGACAAGAATTACCGTTTCCCGAACAAGCCTAACATCTTCGTCGCAGGCGACGTGATCCGTCCGCACCTGCTGACCACGGCCATCGGCCACGCCCGTATCTGCGCCGAAGGCATCGATGCCTTCTTCAAGGGCGATGACGCGGCAAAGCGTCCCAAGGTCGATGTCGCGCACTGGGACATGGTACGCAAGTGGGTCGAGGCGGGTCACGATTACAAGGAACACCACGGTTCGGATCTGGGTACTTCGGAATGGAAGGACGTCCTGCACAACTATGAGGATCGCTCCGGCCGCTACGTGATTCCGTCCAGCGAGATGTTCCTCGGGCACTTCATGAACGTCGCGCGCAACCAGCGTGGCGTGACCGTGCTGGACAAGGATTCCGCACTGGGTAACTTCGAGGACCGTCTGCACCCGCTCGACGAGAAGCAGACCGTTGCGGAAGCCAAGCGCTGCATGTCCTGTGGCCTGTGCTTCGAATGCGACAACTGCATCATCTATTGCCCGCAGACCGCAGTGTTCAAGGTCAAGAAAAAAGATGGCCCGACGACCGGCCGTTATGTGGACACCGACTACAGCAAGTGCATCGGTTGCCATATTTGTGCGGACGTGTGCCCGACCGGCTACATACTCATGGGCATGGGCGAGTAAATGATGAATGCCCCCGAAAACCTCGCTACGCTCGGTTCTCCCCCCGAGCACCCGCAAGGGGCAGGCCGTGTCCGTAATGCCGCTGAAGCGGCAACGGCTACGCTCGGGACCAAGAAACACTTGGGGCGGCCCGGCGTGTTGCTTCAAAGGATGAATGGCATGGCGAGAGTGGCCAACCTGCCCGATCTGGGCAAATGGTTCCGCATTGTCGCCTGTCTCGGCGCGATGGCCTTCACGGCCATCCCGTCGATGCAGGTGGTGGCGGGAGTCGATCTTCCCAAGTTGGAGCATGGCAAGGGGGATAAATGCGTGGACGACGTGGCCTTCATTCGCCGCCACCATCCGGACCTGCTCAAGCATCACCGCGACGAGACGGTTCGTTTGGGCATCCGCACGACCAAGTACAGTCTGAAGAAATGCGTCGAGTGCCATGCGGGCAGCAAGACCGGCAGCGTGGCATCGAGCAAGGAGGACTTTTGCGTCGCTTGTCACCGCTATGCCGGCGCCAAGCTGGACTGCTGGGACTGCCATGCCACGAAACCGGGCAAGCAGGCCGCCGTGCCTGATGCAAAGCCAGTCCTGCCCCTCCATGGAGGCAGCAAATGAGTGATTCCATGAATTCCAAGCTTGAAGACCGTCGCGATTTTCTCAAGGCGGGTGGATTGGTCGCCGGCGTTACGCTGGCCCCCGGTCTGCTCTTCTACGGCGTGGCGCAAAGCCGCGCGCCGGAAGAGGGGGCCTCCAGTCGGCAACGCTGGGGCATGCTGATCGATACTACCAAGTGTGGCGATGGCTGTAGCGACTGCGTCACGGCCTGCAACACGGAGAACGGGCTCTCCGGCAAGACCGGTCCCCAGGATAGTCAGTGGATACGCAAGGTGGACGTCAAGGATCTGCGCACGGGTTATGTGCAGAGTCTGCCCATGATGTGCCAGCACTGCGATAATCCACCCTGTGTCGACGTCTGCCCGACCGGTGCCTCGATGAAGAGGGCCGATGGCATCGTCCTGGTGGATCGCCATGCCTGTATCGGCTGTCGTTACTGCATGATGGCCTGCCCCTACAAAGCGCGTTCCTTCGTGCACGAGCCCATGCACGACCAGAAGCCGGATGTGCCACGCGGCAAAGGGTGTGTAGAGTCTTGTACCTTCTGCGTACAGCGTGTCGACAAGGGTGAACAACCCGCCTGTGTCGAAGCTTGCGATGCCAAGGGCCACAAGGCCATGCTCTTCGGTGACCTCAAGGATCCGCAAAGCGCGATCTTCAAGGCGCTCAAGTCGACTGACAGTGTCGAGGTGCGCGCCGATCTCGCGCTCGACACCGGTGTTCGTTATCAAGGGATTTAAGCCATGGCACATGAAGTCTGCGTCAATCAGGGTGGGGGCCGCACCGTTGAGTTCTTCGCCCTGCTCGGCCTGGGGGGGGTGCTGATACTCGGCGCCTTGTTCGCCTTCTTTACCCTGGAGCACCACGGCCACGTCCTGACGGGCATGAACAATCAGATCGTCTGGGGTCTGCCCCATGTGGTCGCCGTGTTCCTGATCGTCTCCGCGTCTGGAGCCCTGAACGTCGCCTCGATCGGTTCGGTGTTCGGCAAGGATGTCTACAAGAAACGCGCCCCGCTCTCCGGTATGCTGGCCTTGGCCTTGCTCTCCGGCGGCCTGGGTGTTCTGGTGCTCGACCTCGGCCGTCCGGACCGTCTGATCGTGGCCATGACCCACTACAATTTTCACTCCATCTTTGCCTGGAACATGATCTTCTACAACGGCTTTTTCGCCATAGTCGGTCTGTATCTGGTCACCCTGATGGAGCGCAAGTTGAAATACTGGTCCCGACCGGTAGGCTTTCTGGCGTTCTTCTGGCGTCTCGGCCTGACCACGGCGACCGGTTCCATCTTCGGTTTCATCGTTGCTCGGGCCGGCTACAACTCCGCGCTGATGGCGCCGATGTTCATCATCATGTCCTTTGCCTACGGGCTGGCGATATTCATGGTGGTGCAGGCCTCCATGTATAGCTGGAACGACCTCACGCTCGACTTGACCATCCGTCGCCGCATGAAAAAATTGCTCGCGGTATTCGTCGGCGCTTCACTCTATTTCACCGTCGTCTTCCACCTGACCAACTTGTATTTCGCCAAGCAATGGGACTACGAACAGTTCATTCTGCTCGATGGGGGCATCTTCACCGTTCTCTTCTGGGTGGGGCAGGTGTTCATCGGCGCGGTCTTGCCTCTGAGTCTGTTGTTCATCAACCGGTCTCAGGGTGAGCACTTGGTTTCCTTCAGCGTACTTGCGCCGCTGTTCGTCGTCGTGGGCGGTCTCTGCCAGATGTACGTCACCATCGTCGGTGGCCAGGCCTATCCCCTGACCTTGTTCCCCGGCCACGAGGTGCGTAGCAGTTTCTATGACGGCGTGGTGCATGCTTATCATCCTGGCATCTACGAATGGTTGCTCGGTCTCGGCGGCATCGGCATCGCCTTCACGCTGACCGTGGTCGCTGTGCGGGTGTTCAAGTTCCTGCCGCAGGATGACTTCAAACCCGTGCTCATGCGCAGAAGCACGGACTGATCGGACTTGGATCGTTGATCACGAAAAGCCGACAAAAACAGTCGGCTTTTTGTTTTGGAGCCAGTAAAATCCAAGCCATGCTGTATCTCTCCGCCGCACACAAATCATCCGGCAAGACCACACTAACCCTGGGGCTGTGTCGCGCCCTGGCGAATCGTGGACTGAAGGTACAGGCATTCAAGAAGGGGCCGGACTATATCGATCCGATCTGGCACGGGCTCGCGGCGCGTGGGGCCAGCTACAACCTGGATTTCCACATGATGCGCGAGGCCGAGATCACGGCGTTGTATGCGCGTCATGCCGCGGCGGCCGACATCGCCCTGATCGAGGGCAACAAGGGCCTCTACGATGGCATGGACGTGGAAGGCAGTAACAGCAACGCCGCCCTGGCCAAACTCCTGGGTGTGCCTGTGGTGCTGGTGCTCGATTGCGTCGGCATGACGCGTGGCATCGCCCCCCTGATCCTGGGCTACCAGGCGTTCGATCCTGGCGTGAAGATCGCCGGCATCATCCTCAACAAGGTCGGCGGACCACGCCATGAGGGCAAGCTGCGTGAAGTGATCGCGCGGTATACGCAGGTGCCGGTATTGGGCGCGGTCTACAAGGACGAGCGCCTGGCCATCACCGAGCGCCACCTGGGCCTCGTTCCCGGCAACGAAGCCGTGGAAGCGGATGCCCGTATCGAAATCATGGCCGCCATCGTCTCGGCCCAGGTGGACATCGACCGTCTGCTGGAGGTCGCATCCAGTTGGAACCCTACAAAGCAGGCAGGGATGCCTGCGCTACAAGGCACCGACCGTCTGCTGGAGGTCGCATCCAGTTGGAACCCTACAAAGCAGGCAGGGATGCCTGCGCTACAAGGCACCGACAGTCTGCTGGAGGTCGCATCCAGTTGGAACCCTACAAAGCAGGCAGGGATGCCTGCGCTACAAGACACCGACCGTCTGCTGGAGGTCGCCTCCAGTCGGGACCCTTCTTTGCACAAGGAGGGCAGGGGGGATTTGTCCTCGCTAGCCGCTAGGCAGGGTGGCGCAAATTCCCCCACGCCCCCCTTCGATAATGGGGAGCGGGGGCTGCGCATCGCCTATGCGCACGACCGTGCATTCGGTTTCTATTATCAGGAAGACTTGGACAGCCTGCGCGCGGCCGGGGTCGAGTTGCTGCCCGTCGATACGCTGGTAGAGGTCTGCTTGCCCGAAGTGGATGGCTTGCTGCTGGGTGGGGGGTTTCCCGAAATGTTCATCGAGGAATTGGCCGCCAACGTCGATCTGCGCCGCGACATCGCCCGGCGGATCGAGGCTGGGCTGCCGGTCTATGCGGAATGTGGCGGCCTCATGTATCTGTCGCGATCGTTGCGCTGGGGCGAGCGGCAAGGCGAGATGGTCGGCATGGTTCCAGGAGACGCCGTCATGAGCGATCGTCCCGTGGGTCGCGGTTACGCGGAGCTCGAGGAAACCGCCTTCGCGCCCTGGGCGCCCCAGGAAAAAATGGTTCCCGCGCACGAATTTCACTACTCGCACCTGGAAAATCTGCCGGCCGGCCCCAACTACGCTTACCGCGTGCGCCGGGGACAGGGCATGGATGGTCGCAACGATGGTTATGTTTACCGCAATCTGCTCGCCGCTTACTGCCACCGACGTGGTTCTGGAGAGCAGGGTTGGATCGCGCCTTTTCTCGAGAAAATTTGCACCCACCGTGCCTTATTACGAAACTTAGATCCACTATCGAAAGGAAATCAATCATGATTAGTTTGACCAAGGAAGCCGCCGAACAGGTACGCGTCTCTGCCCAGGAGTCCGGCGCCGACAGGATGGCATTGCGTGTCGCCGCCCGCGTCAATCAGGCGGGCATGCTGGAGTTCGGCATGGGTTTCGACGATGAGCGCAGCAACGATACCCTGGTCGATTCCTGGGGCGTGACCCTGCTGGTGAATGCCGAAAGCGCGCCGATGCTGGATGATGTCACCATCGACTTTTCCGAGGTCGAGTCCGGCGAACGTCGCTTCGTCTTCATGAAGGCCAGCGCCACGAGTTGCGGCAGTGGCGGCGGTGGTGGCGGTTGTGGCTCCGGGGGTTGCGGTTCCGGCGGTTGCTGCAGTTGATAGACTTTGAACCTTGCCTCTGAGAAACATGGACTACTTACCGATTTTCCTTGACCTGCGTGGTCGCAAGGGCCTGGTGGTGGGCGGTGGCGATGCCGCCGCGCGCAAGGCCGCGCTCATGCTCAATGCCGGCGCCTGGGTGCATGTGGTCGCACCCGCGTTGTCGGGCGCTTTCCTGGAACTGGCCGGCGGCGATCGCCTGATCCACCTCGCGGCACCCTTCCACGAAGCCCACCTCGAGGGCATGGATGTGGTCTTTGCCGCCAGCGAGGACGCCGAACTCGATCGCTCGGTGCACGATGCGGCGCGCGCGCGCCACGTTCCGGTCAATGTCGTCGATAAGCCGGCGGTGTGCTCCTTCATCATGCCTTCCATCATCGACCGCTCACCGGTGATGGTGGCGGTGTCCAGCGGTGGCGAGGCGCCGGTGCTGTCGCGCCTGTTGCGCGCACGCCTGGAGACCCTGATTCCCGCGGGCTACGGTCGCCTCGCGGCGCTCGCCGGCCGTTTCAAGCAGGCGGTTAGGAGCAAGTTTGGTACGACCGAGCAGCGCCGAAAATTCTGGGAAAAGGCCTTCCTCTCGCCGATTTCGGAAATGGTGTTTGCCGGCCGGGAGCAGGAGGCGGAAGCGAGTCTTGCCGCCATGATCGCGAACGAAGGCAACGGGCCCGCGACGGGCGAGGTCTATCTGGTCGGCGCCGGTCCCGGTAACCCCGATTTGCTCACGTTTCGTGCGTTGCGTCTGATGCAGCAGGCCGACGTGGTGGTCTATGACCGCCTGGTCTCGCCGCCCATCCTCGACATGTGCCGACGCGATGCCGACCGCATGTACGTCGGCAAGGAGCGCGACAAGCACGCCGTGCCCCAGGACGAGATCAACATGGTTCTGGTACGCCTGGCCCGCGAGGGCAAGCGGGTATTGCGTTTGAAGGGCGGCGACCCGTTCATCTTCGGCCGCGGCGGGGAAGAAATCGAAACCCTGCGCGAGCACGGTGTGCCCTTCCAGGTGGTGCCGGCGGTGACGGCGGCGGCCGGGGTGGCGGCTTATGCCGGCATCCCGCTCACCCATCGCGACCATGCCCAGGCCCTGGTTCTGGTCACCGGCCATCTCAAGGATGGGACCATGGATCTGGACTGGGACATGCTCTGTCGCCCGGCCCAGACCATCGTCATCTACATGGGGCTGAAGGGCTTGGTGACGCTGTGCGAGCAGATGAAGTTGCACGGCATGCCCGGGGACACCCCCGCCGCCATCGTGCAACAAGGCACCACGCCGAATCAGAAGACCGTGACCGGCACCTTGGACAGCCTGCCTGCCTTGGCCGCCCAGGCCGAACTGAAGCCGCCGACCCTGATCATCGTCGGCAGCGTGGTCAGTTTGCACGCCAAACTCAACTGGTTCCACCCCGAGCCCGCGGCGGACGACCACTGGCATACTCCGCTGGACCGGCCGGCGCAACTCTAGTGGCGAGTCGCGGGTTGCGAGTCGCAAGTCGCATGTCGCGGGGCTGCTGGCCCCTCGCGACTCGCTGACGAATGGCTCGCGATCACGCTCGCTCCGATTCCATGACGACCCGCACCACGGCCGGCCAGTGGCGGGCGGCATGGTCGCTGGTGCCCTACGTCTGGCAATACAAGGCGAGGGTGCTGACGGCCTTCGGGCTGTTGCTTTGCGCCAAGTTGGCGAATGTATCCATCCCGCTGGTGCTGAAGGAAATCGTCGACCGGGTGGGTAAAGTCGATGCTGCCAGTCTGGCGCTGCCGATCCTGTTCATCGTCCTCTACGGTCTGCTGCGCTTTGGCAATACCGCGCTCAATGAATTACGCGACGCCCTGTTCGCGCGTGTTCTGCAGCGCGCCATGCGCGGCGCCATACACGACGTCTTCTGCCACCTGCATGCGCAATCCTTGCGGTTCCATCTGGAACGCCGCACCGGTGGCCTGGCGGTGGACATCGAACGCGGCGCCCGCTCGATTCGCTTCCTGATCAATTTCACCCTGTTCAACATCGGCCCTACGCTCCTGGAAATCCTCATGGTGGCCGGGGTGCTGTTCGTGAAATACGACCCCTGGTTCGGCGGCATCACGCTGATGACTCTGGTCGTTTATGTTGCTTTCACCATCGCCATCACCAACTGGCGCTTGCAATACCGCCGTGCCATGAACGAGAGCGATTCGCGCGCAAATGCCCGCGCGGTGGACAGTCTGCTCAACTACGAGACGGTGAAGTATTTCAACAACGAGCAATACGAGTCCGATCGACTCAAGGCCGATCTGGCTTGCGCCGAGGAAGCGACGGTACAAAGCGAGATTTCGCTTGCCTGGCTCAATGTCGGTCAATCCTTCATCATCGCCGTGGGCGTCACGGCGATGATGGGGCTGGCGGCGAAGGGGGTGGCGGACAAGAACATGACCCTGGGCGACCTGGTGCTGGTCAATGCCTACCTGATCCAGTTGTTCATCCCGCTCAACTTCCTCGGCACCATCTATCGGGAAATTCGCAACGCCTTGACCGACATGGAAAAGCTGTTCGGCCTGCTGCACCAACCCCCGGAGATCGTCGATGCGCCGGATGCTTGCGAACTGGCGGTCATCAGGGGAGAGGTGCGCTTCGAGCGGGTCGGTTTCGCCTACGATCCGCGCCGACCGATACTGGAGGGTGTCTCATTCAGTATTCCAGCCGGGTGCAAGCTCGCCGTAGTCGGCGCCAGCGGGGCGGGGAAATCCACCCTCTCCCGCCTGTTGTTCCGCTTCTTCGACGTAGGTAGCGGGCGCATCCTGGTCGACGGCCAGGACATCGGTCGGGTCACGCAGGCGAGTTTGAGAAAACAGATCGGCATGGTTCCCCAGGACACAGTGCTGTTCAATGACAGCCTCTACCAAAACATCGCCTACGGCCGGCCCGGGGCGGCCCGCTCCGAAGTGATCGAGGCCGCGCGCGCGGCCCGGTTGGATGGACTCATCGCCAGCCTGCCGGACGGCTACGACACGATCGTGGGAGAACGCGGCTTGAAGCTATCGGGCGGTGAGAAGCAGCGCGTCGCCATCGCCCGCGTCATCCTCAAGAACCCGCCTGTCATGGTGTTTGACGAAGCCACTTCCTCGCTCGATACCGCGACCGAACAAGCCATAGGCGAAGAACTCGCGCGCATCGCCGAAAACCGCACGACGCTGGTCATCGCGCATCGTCTCTCGACGGTGGTGGATGCCGACGAGATCCTGGTCCTGGAAGGCGGGCACATCGTCGAGCGCGGCAGCCACGCCGCCTTGCTGGCGGCGGAGGGCCGTTATGCCAGCATGTGGCGCTTGCAACAGGACAGCGGGTAGGGCGGAAAGGCGCAGCGGTGTGCCCTACGTCACCGCCGCCGGAACCAGCCGGTGAGCGACAATCGCTGCCGCTTTGCCGGCAGGACTTCGTGCCAGAAACGCTCGGAGAGAAAAGTCACCAAGGTGCCGCCGGCTGGCAGGATCTCCAGCGGCGCATTCTCCGGGTCCGGCCAGAAGCGCAGCAGGCCGCCCTCCTCAGGCACCCAGTCAGGCGGGTTGAGATAGAGAATCACGGTCAGGCTGCGCCGGTCATCGTCGCGGAAGCGGTCGAGATGGCGCTGATAGCCGGCCCCGGGAGGGTAGACGGCGAAATGCGTTTCCAGATCGAGCAGGCCCAGGAACAGCGACCGGTTCACGGCCTGACGCAGCGTTTCCAATTCCTGCAGCACGCCGCGCAACGCCGGGCCGGCTTCCGTTTCCTCCAGCCACAGCACCTGGTCGCCGCGCACTTCCGTGCGCACCCGCGATCGGCCCCGCCCCACCCCGGCCGCATGAAAATCCCCAGCCGAGTGCGCGTGCAGGCATTCGCCACGCAGCGCAGCCACTCCAGCTTCCGGGAGAAACCCGGCGGCCACGCACCAGCCGCGCTCAGCCAGCGTGCCGACTATCGACTCCGTGTCTGGCACTTCAGTACTTCACCCGTACCCGCCAGGCCAGCACCGTCTTGCCTTCCGCCGGAACCGGCACTTTCCAGACGACGCTACCGGCGCTGACTGGCTTGTGCGCCAGGCTTTCCTGCAGGATCTGCCATTCGCCCGGCAGATTCTCGACGACCGTGACCACCACGTTCTCGCGCTTGGCGTTGCGGATTTTCATCTGGTAGCCACTCTCCAGCACGCCGCCACGGTTGTTGTAGGCGCCGGCCAGTTTCTGGAAGTCGGTCTGGGACTTGTCCGCGGTGATGTCGAAGGCCTCGCCCAGTTTCAGGCGCACGGATTCGCCTCGGGGCGTGTGGTCGATGCGATCCTCGCCGATGAATTGCGCCCGGCCTGCGGCATCCCGTTTGTAGACCCGGACCACGCCACGGGGCAGCGGCATACCCAGGCTGTCGCCCTGGTTGGCAAACTCCAGCAACACTTCCGGTTTCAGCTTCCTGCCCAGATCGCCAGCCTGGGTGAGGTAGTAGGCATCCCCCCCTTGCAGTCGATATTCCTTCTCCACCGGGATTTTTTGTGCCGAGAGCAAGGCCACTTGCTTGGTCTGCTGGTTGCCCAGCGTGGTATTCCGGTCCAGGGTGTAGAGATGGTATTCGAACAGGTTTTCTTCCTGCATCTGCGCGGCGACGTTGGCCATCGCCTTCATCATCATCGGTACGGCGCGGCGTTCCGCCTGTACCCGGTTTACTTCGCCGGCGACGAGTTGCAGACGCGCATTGGGGTAGGTCGTGCCGCTGTCGTTGGTCAGTGTGACCCAGCCGTTGAGGTCGATGCTGTCTTCTGAGAGTTCGGCGACATAATCCGCCTTCCAGCTCAGGCCGCTGGTGAGGTAGGACAACTCCAGCGCATGCTCGGTCCCGGCCTGGTGAGGCACAGTGGCATCGGTCTTGAACAGCATGGACAGGGTGGGCTGGTCACGCAGATCGGCAGGCACGCCCGAGAATACGATGCGCCCGGGGATGCCGGTTTCCACCCGATCGGCGAAGCGTAATACCACGCCATCGTTGGCCGCCAGCACGCTGGCCTGCTCGGCATATTCCACGCCGGTGACCGCTTGAGTGCGGATCACCCGTACCGTATCGCCCACGGATTTCTCCAGCAGTTTTTTGGGGGTGAGCAGGTCGAAATCGAAGTTCTGCTCCAGCAGAGCCAGCTTGTGTCCATCCAGGCTGCGCAACAGCGCGGTCTCAGGCTGTAAGTGCGCCGATACGTCGCGCCAGGCCAGCATATTTTCCCCGCCGCCGAGCTTGACCCTGCGTACGTCTTTTATCAGGGCCAGGTCGCCGTTGTAGATGGTCACCGCCAGGGCGGCCTGGTCGGCGCTGCTGGTTCGGTGCTCCTCCACGGCCTGGGCGGTGGAAATGGCAGGCAGGGCGATGAACGCGGCGAGAGCGAGCAGTTTCATGGCAGAACTCCAGTAAGGGATGGGCCTAGCAACACATCCACCCCGGCCTCGGGCTGGATGGTCGCGGCGGGAATGGGTGCACTGTCGGCTACGCCCGCACGCCAACGCAGCAGGGCATCGCGCTTGCCGGCACCGCCGACGAGGAACAGCACTTGGCGCGCGCGGGACAGGCGCCGGGCGGAGAGGCTGACGCGCTCGGGTGGCGGTTTGGGTGCATCGAATACAGCCACGACGTCGGCGCTCTCCTCGTGGTTGCAGCCAGGAAACAAGCTGGCGGTATGGCCATCTTCGCCCAGGCCGAGGAGCACGAGATCGAAGGTCGGCGCATTGGCCAATGCCCGCGCATAGGCGGTCGCCGCGGCGCATGCGCCCAGTTCTCCCGGGATGACATGTAGCGCGGCGAATTGTCCGGGCAAGGCCGCGCGCGCCATCACGCTGTTGCGCTGTGCATGCCCAGCCGGCAGGCAGCGTTCGTCGCCGAACCACGCTTGCCAGCGTGCCCAGTCATGCTCTTCCCGCGACAGGGCTTCGTAGAGGGCTTTCGGCGTGTCGCCGCCGGCCAGGACGATGTGGAACTCGCCGCGGGTGCGGAGCGCTTCTCGCTCGGCTAGAGCGACGAAGGCCAGCGCCGCGGCCAGCCAAGCTTGATCGGAGTCGCAAGAATGCCAGCGGGTTTGCATGGGGCCACGGGGGAGGGGTGGAAAGCGGATAAAATCGATCGAATTTTACGCCTCACACGCCATGATCCCCGTCCTCGTCTTCGACATCGAAACCATTCCCGACATCCACGGGTTGCGTCGCCTCCACAATGTCGGCGCGGAGGCCTGCGACCATGAGGTTGGCGAAATGGCCTTCCTGATGCGCCGCCAGCAGACAGGTGGTTCCGATTTCCTGCCGCATTATCTACAGCGCGTGGTCACCATTTCCTGCACCTTGCGAGAGGGCGACCGTTTTCGCGTGTTTTCGCTTTCGGAGCCGGATGCCGACGAAGGCCAGATCATTCAGCGCTTCTTCGATGGCATCGAAAAGTACACTCCGCAGCTGGTGAGCTGGAACGGCGGCGGCTTCGATCTGCCGGTGTTGCACTATCGCGCCATGCTGCATGGCGTGACCGCGGCGAAGTACTGGGATTGGGGCGACGACGAACGCGAGTTCAAATACAACAATTACCTCAACCGCTACCACACCCGCCATCTCGACCTGATGGACGTGGTTGCCATGTTCACCGGCCGCGCCAACGCCCCGCTGGACGAACTCGCCAAGCTCTACGGCTTTCCCGGCAAGCTCGGCATGGACGGCAGCCAGGTCTGGCCGGCCTACGAGCGTGGCGAGATCGCTCAGATCCGCGACTATTGCGAAACCGATGTGGTCAACACCTATCTGGTGTACCTGCGTTTCCAGAAGATGCGCGGCGTCCTCAGCGCGGCCCAGTACGAACAGGAAATCGCCCTGGTGCGAAGCAGCCTGGAGGAGATCGGTGCAGCCCACTGGGTCGAGTTTCTGGGCGCGTGGGCGTCGTAGTCGACACGCCTCATTAGTCCTGTTTTCGCAAGATATAGATCGAAAAACAAAAGCCATGAATGTTTTAGATGGCTGTAAAGTATTGTCGCTTAGGGCCGATACCCCGAGACATGTGAAGAAGTAAATCATCCTTGTCCGGGGCAATGACGTTTGCGGACGGGGGATCTGGGCTCAAGAAAGAGCCGCACGAGGAGAAGTAAAATGGGTTCATTCGTTCTGGGTCTGACGACCGCGCAGGTCTCCGTGTTGACCACTGAGCAACTCACGGCGTTTACGACGGCGGATATGGTGGCTTTCTCCACCAGCCAGATTGCAGCCCTCAACACCACGGGCCTGGCTTCCCTGAACTCCTCTCAAGTGGCGGCCTTGGAGACGCAGGATGTCGCCGCGCTCAAGACCAGCCAGATCATCGCGCTGACCACGAGCCAGGTGGCCAATGGTCTGACGACTGACCAGGTGCAGGCCCTCGGAACGGCCCAGGTTGCGGCCCTGACTACCAACCAGATCGCCAATGGCCTGACCACCGACCAGATCGTGGCACTCGGCAGCGCGCAACTGACCGCCCTCTCGACCGCGCAGGTTGTCGCTCTCGGCACGGCTCAAGTCGCTGCCATCGAAACCGGCGATCTGGCCAGCCTCAAGACCAGCCAGATCGCGGCTCTCACCACTAATCAGGTCGCTAATGGTCTGACCACAGACGAG
Source organism: uncultured Pseudomonadota bacterium (assembly GCA_903835655.1). Classification (GTDB taxonomy): domain Bacteria; phylum Pseudomonadota; class Gammaproteobacteria; order Burkholderiales; family Thiobacillaceae; genus PFJX01. The sequence goes on from CAILNT010000048.1 coordinate 36,698, forward strand.
ATCGTGGCGCTCACGACCGCCCAGGTCGCGTCCCTCACCACCGCCCAGGTAGTGGCACTCGGCACGACTCAGGTCGCCGCGCTGGAAACCCGTGATGTGGCCGCGCTCAAGACCACGCAGATCGCGTCGCTGACCACCAATCAGGTCGCCAATGGCCTGACGACCGATCAGATCGTGGCCCTCACGACCGCGCAGGTCGCCTCCCTCACGACCGCTCAGGTGGTTACTCTCGGCACGGCCCAGGTCGCCGCGCTGGAAACCCGGGATCTGGCTGCCCTTCAGACCGCTCAGATCGCGGTACTGACGACTGCCGAAATTGCCGCCCTCACCACCGACCAAGTCACTGCCGGATTGACGACAGTCCAGGTTGTCGCCTTCACCACCAATCAGGCTGCCTATGGCCTGACCACCGACGAGGTCATCGCGCTCACCACTTCCCAGGTCGCGTCCCTGACCACCGCCCAGGTCGCGGCTCTCACGACCGCCCAGGTGGCCGCCATGGAAACCGGGGACTTGGCCAGCCTCAAGACCAGCCAGCTCGCGGCGCTCACCACCAACCAGGTCGCCAATGGCCTGACGACCGACGAGATCGTCGCCCTCACGACCGCCCAGGTTGCCTCCCTCACGACCGCCCAGGTGGTGGCACTCGGCACGGCCCAGGTTGCCGCGCTGGAAACCCGTGACGTGGCCGCGCTCAAGACCAGCCAGATCGCCGTGCTGACGACCGCGGAAGTCGCCGCCCTCACCACCGACCAGGTCGCCGGCGGCTTGACGACCGCGCAGATTGCGGCCCTCACCACCAGCCAGGTCGCCTCTGGCCTGACCACCGACCAGATCGTGGCGCTCGGCAGCGCGCAACTGACCGCACTCACTACCTCCCAGGTCGCGTCTCTCACCACAGCCCAGGTCGCCGCGATGGAAACCGGAGACCTGGCCAGCCTCAAGACCAGCCAGATCGCGGCTCTCACCACCAACCAGGTTGCTAATGGCCTGACGACCGACGAGATCGTCGCACTCACGACCGCCCAGGTCGCGTCTCTCACCACCGCCCAGGTGGTGGCGCTCGGCACGGCCCAGGTTGCCGCGCTGGAAACCCGTGACTTGGCC
>CAILNT010000049.1 GCA_903835655.1 uncultured Pseudomonadota bacterium
CAGCCTGCATGCGCCGGATGGCGTCGCGGATTACTTCCGTCGCATTGCCATAGAAGCCACTGGATACCTTGCTCTTGATGAAACCCTCCATCTCAGGGGAGAGATTGACGTGCATGGTCATGGTGTAATTTCCTATCGATGTATGTATACAGAGTATCCATAGGATGGATGCTTTACAAGGGTAGTGTTCCTGCCGCGGAGACTGCGCACTATTCGTTTCACCCCTGCTTACTGTCATGGTGCCCGACGAAAACACATGACCCTCATCTTGATAAGCAGGCATGCGTGAATAAGTGAAAAACCCCCGCCGGCCAGAGGCCAAGCGGGGGTGCGGTTACAACTCAGAACGTGTCTTCCAGCGCCGCGAAGACAGCCTTGGGAACATCCTCAGCCTGATTGGCAACGCCATAGCGCGCGAATCCACCTGCCGTAGCCATGCAACGCGCAGCATCGGGGTTGATGCCCAGGAAGACCACCCTGGTCTCGATCCCGTGCTCGACGGCCGTCTTCTGGATGCTGGCGACCAGCGAAATCTGGCCAACATCCCCATCGGTCAACGCCAGGATCACCTTGCGCTTTTCAGGGCGTTTGGCGATTTCGCCGATGGCCGTGAAGCAGGCCGAGCAGAAGTCCGTGCCGCCCGAAGCGCGATAGTGGCCAAGACAAGCCCGAGTACCCCTCCAAGGTGCGGAGAAGGGCTTGTATGCCGTCATCGAATCAGAAAACCCCTCCACCGCGAAAGACACGCCGCGACCATCGAAACGGGCAAGTGCATCGCCCAGTGCTGAGACGACATCCAACGCGACCGCTTCCGTCGTGTCGTCGCTGGAGCCAATCGTGCTGCTCATGCTGCTGGACTTGTCCACCAGCACGAAGACCGCCGAATCCAGCCCCGGCGCTTCTTCGCCTTCCCGTTCGAACACTTCCAGATCCAGCAACTTCGTCCTGGAAATACGCCGGGAATCCAGGCGCCCGCCACCGCGTACTGAGAAATCCTCTTCATCCACACGGGACTGGAGCATGTCTTCCAATTTGCGGGACAGCGTTCTGGAAATGCCGGCCGAACGCGCGGATGGCCGCCAGCCCTGGACAGGCTCGACCACGATGGAACGTTGCATCTCTTCCAAGTCCTGGCCGGCACCGATGCTATTGCCCATCGCTTCCTGGGTGATCTCTTCCAGACCACTGGGGCCGCACTCCGTTGTACTGGCGGTGAGCGCCTGGGTGGCGGATTTACGCTGTTTCAGGCATTGCCGTAGAGAAGTCCCCGCTGCCTGCTTGCCCTCAGACCCCGAGCCCTCCTCGCCGGCTTGGTCATCCTTCGGTTCAGCAGACTGCGCAGGCTGTGACTTCGGGCTGGCGGCCGGGATGGCCACCGGGTTTGCAACATCTCCGAGCAGCGTGAGGATGGCCTTGGTGGCAACCACCGCTTCTGCCGTTGAGCTACCACGGCTGCCAAGCCTGGCGATATTCAGGATGTCGTCTCGCAACGCCACTCCGAATAGCTTGAACGCCATCGCCCGAGCCGGAATCGGATCGAGTGGCTGGCCAAGCTCTTCCGCCCGCATGCAGTTGAGCAACAGGCCCGTGACGACGCCGGCCGGGTGAGGCTTGGCGGGAAGATCAAAGAAGCCTTCCGGCTTCAGAGCCTCCACGGTCTCATTGAGGATCCGTTTGATGCCTGGATACACCCTGCACGCCAGCCGTTCGATCCGGATGTCCTCGATGATGTTGAGGATGCTCTTGCCCAAGGGTGAAGCGTCTCGAACAAAGGCACTCCAGGCTGCCATATCCGTA
>CAILNT010000050.1 GCA_903835655.1 uncultured Pseudomonadota bacterium
GGCTCCTGGCAGGAGACCTGGAGGACGCTCGCCGCGCTGAACCAGGGCATCGGCGCGGAATGGATCATCCACCCGGAGGGCTTCAAGCAGTTCAAGGTCGCCAGGGTACCCACCCTCGTGCTGGCGGATGGGCGCACGGCTTCCGTAATGGAAGACGGATGTGCCGCGGCCGGTTCCTACACAGCGCTGGCCGGCGACGTGTCCATCGAGCAGGCGCTGGGCATCATGAAAATGCGTGGTGAGCCTGTACTCAGCCAGTTGGTAGTGGATCGCCTGGCCAGGCTCAGGAAAGCGCCATGAGTTTGGCTGGCCGGCTCTGCTGGGGAGTGATCCTGTTCTGCCTGGCGTTGCGGGCGAATGCCGAGGATCCCATGGCCACATTCAACGATGCGAAGGCGTATGCCCAGGACACGGTCGATGGCACAGGTGGCATTGTTGGCGCCGAGCAGGCCGCGACCTTGCCGCACTACACCACCACTTCACCGGTGCCTGGGTTGGTGCCGGGCAGTGTGGGGCTGGGTGGCGCCGGCGCGGGGAAAATCCAGGGATGCCAGGGGCAAAACGATACCGAGTGCGCGGCGGTCAATTTCCTGTCCAAAAATCCGGATTCCCGGCTGCGGTTCAATCTCGACCCGGCGACTGACCCGTCGCTGCAGGCAGGGAAGCAGGTCCAGGCGAATCCGACTGCGGTTGTTGGCGCTGCGCAGGAAGGGTCGGAAAGTGTCTGTTCGAACCGGACGGTGACCGATCCGGCGACCTACACGACCGAAGTGTGCAATGAGTACCGCACCACCACGACCCAGACCTGCGAGCGGGTGCTCACCGTAGCCTGTGACCCGCTGACGGATGGCTGCGATGCCGGGGGGATCGTCGCCAACAGCTGGGCCGGTGACATGGCGGTGAATTGGGCGCCCTCCGGCAGCGGGGATTACAACCTCACCTTCGGCACCATTGCCGACAACTATTGGGGAGGCTGGGGAGCAACGTTTGACCGGACACTGACCTTCGAGATTCGCGACAAGTCGCTCATTACCCGGTTCGCGCTGACGCGTGCAGCCTTCGACGACTGGCTGTGGGTCAAGGTGAATGACCAGACGGTCTACGTCGGACCACGTGGGGGCGATCGGCTGTTCGTTATCGGCCAGGGGAGTCCCGTCGGGGGGAACGCGTTTTGCTACCAGAATGATTGGTCTGCGCAGTGGAGTTGCTACCAGTACATCGGCTGGTCAGAGACTCCGACACTGGTCGGCACCTATCAATATTGCGCGATGATAGGTTGGGATGGCTCCACGTGGTATTGCAACAATGACGGCCCTCCTGGCTATGTGAAATATGGCCCGGCCGCCAACGATTATGGTTCCCCCGAGCTGTCCACGAGCTGGAACTTCGGCCTGAACATTGATATCAAGCCCTACCTCAAGGAGGGCCTGAACACGGTCTGGATGCGGACCATCGTGGCCGGGGGCGGGGAGGGGGCTGTTGTCTTCACGACACGCCAGACCTGTCCACGCAACTGCCGCGATGTTTGGTCGAACGAATGCGCCGCGTTCGAGGCGCGTGCGCAATGAAGCTCGCCTTCTTCCTGATCGCTTCCCTTCTGATCGTGATGGTGGCGACCGCCCAGGCCGGGGACTGTGCGATAACCGCTTCCGTCTGCGTGGAGGGGCCAGAAACCCGCACTATCTCCGGCCTCAGCGTGACTCGGGACTGCTGGCGCTACCGGGATACCTACCAGTGCGTAGCGCCCGACATGACGAGTGACTGCCAGGCCTTGCGCGACCGCGGTTGCGGGCAGATCGGAACCCAGTGCATCGAAGCATCCGACGGCGCTTGTGTCCTCACCGAAAACACCTACCAGTGCCAGACCTCCCCAGCGGTGGACAGGCAGGTCCAGGACTGCGCCACCCGGTCGTTCTGTGCCAACGGGGAGTGCTTCGATACCGGGTTCGAGCCCGATGCCGACTTCGGCAAGGCGGTAGCCGCGATGGAGTCGGCGCGGGAGGCGGGAACCTACATCGACCCGGATACGCTGCGGCTGTTCACCGGGGCCGGATCGAAATGCACGAA
>CAILNT010000051.1 GCA_903835655.1 uncultured Pseudomonadota bacterium
AGCATTGTCCAACGGGGTTTGAGTCTGAGCGAGGGGCGTGATTCCAACGGGGTTTGAGTCTGAACAGGTAGCCGGGATCGATCATGATGCGAGGCATGGTGATCGAGATGAACGACGAGCAACTGAGTACCTTGGTGGATATGCAAGGTTTTTTGGATGGGACCGTGACAATGAATTTCACGGTAGCGGAGGGCGAACGGTATGAGTTCATCGCGCGCACCGTCAAGCGATTTGGCTATGGGCGGTTGAGTCGATCCGACAAAGCCGTGATTCTGCGGTTTCTGGAGCGCGTCAGTGGCTACTCGCGACAGCAGGTCGCGCGACTGGTCAAGCGGGGTGGCGAGCGATACCCGCTGGTGAAGCGCTACCAGGGCTCTCGTACCAGCTTTACACGCACCTACACGGGTGCAGATGTGCTGCTGCTGGCTCGAACCGACACCCTGCATGGCACTCTATCCGGCTTGGCCACCAAGAAGCTCATGGAGCGGGCCTACAACCTCTTCGGCGATGCCCGCTACCAACGGCTGGCGACTATCTCGGTGGCTCATTTGTACAACCTGCGTCAGCGCCCAAAATATCAGCACCAGCGCCAAGTCTGGACCAAGACCCGACCGACGACGGTCCCGATTGGCGAACGCCGAGCACCAACGCCGAACAACCGACCCGGTTATCTGCGCGTGGACAGCGTTCATCAGGGCGATCAGGATGGCATGAAAGGGGTCTATCACATCAATGCCGTGGATTGCGTTACCCAGTATGAGGGCGTGGCCACCTGCGAGCGCATCAGCGAAGCCTTCCTGATCCCCGTACTGGAAGCCCTGTTGCACAGTTTCCCCTTCATCATTCTCGGCTTTCACACAGACAATGGTTCCGAATACATCAACCGGGACGTTGCGAAACTGCTCAACAAATTGCTCATCGAGGAACAAACCAAATCGCGTTCCCGACACAGCAACGACAATGCGCAGGCCGAATCCAAGAACGGCGCCATCGTGCGCAAACACTTGGGCTACAGCCATATTCCACAGCGCTTTGCCACGCCGGTCAATGCGTTCTGTAGCGACTATCTCAACCCGTACATCAACTATCACCGGCCTTGCCTGTTTGCCGAAATCATCACCGATGCCAAGGGCCGTCAGCGCAAACGCTATCCCTACAAGCTGATGATGACACCCTATGAGAAGCTAAAGTCGCTTCCCTTGGCCACGCAATTCCTCAAGCCCGGAATCAGCTTCGAACTACTTGATGAACAGGCTAACGCAATGAGTGATAATGAAGCCGCCGAGCGTCTGAACAACGCCCGCTCGGTTCTATTCAAAACGATTTTTAACCGATCGAAAACGGCTGCCTGACCAGACAAAAGGACGCACACCAAGTCTATGGAAGTCTATGGATATGTGGACAGTTCGCCTATCGGCGAACCGGGCTGCTTGCCGTGGATAACGATAAATCCGTTATCCACCGCGCTGCCCTCTGACCACATACCCACAGACCAAAAATCAAGTCCTTTTGCATAAATGATTCAAAGTCAAAACCGATCGCTCAGACTCATACTTGGATTGGAATGTACTTACGCAGGGCCGCGACATACGCAGGGCCGCAAACCGTTACCGCTGGCACTTCGGACAATAAAACGTCGCTCGTTGTCCTTGCCTGATTGACTTGATGGTTGTGCCGCACACTCGGCACGCTTCCCCTTCCCGCCCATAGACAAACGCTTCGAGCTGGAAATAACCCGAGCTGCCATCGGAGTGGGTGAAGTCGCGCAGGCTGCTGCCGCCGGCTTTGATTGCCTGATTCAGCGTTTCCTTGATCGCTGGCACCAATCGTTCGATGCGTTGCCGGGATATTCTTCCGGCGGCGCGGCGCGGGTCAATGCCGGCGCGGAACAGGCTTTCCGATGCATAGATATTGCCGACGCCGACGATGCGGTGGCTGTCCATCAGTGTGACCTTGATCGCGGCCTTGAGTCCGCGCGTCTGCTGGTACAGCCACTCAGGCGTGAACCCGGCATCGAGCGGCTCGATGCCGAGTGGGGCGAGCAGCGAGTGCTGCTCCGGGTCACCTTCGATCCAGAGCAGGGCGCCGAAGCGGCGAGGGTCGCGCAGGCGCAGGATCTTGTCGCCCGCTTTGTTGTGAAACGCGATGTCGACATGATCGTGCTTTTGCGGCGCGCAGGATTTGTCGACCACGCGCAGGCTGCCGGACATGCCGAGATGGAACAGCAGCACGCCGGTATCAAACTGAAACAACAAATACTTTCCGCGGCGGCGGATTTCGCGCAACACTAGGCCGCCGATTGTTTTTTCCAGGCCGCGCGGCAGCGGATAACGCAATGCCTTTGTGCGACAGGTAACCTCGCTGACCTTTGCGCCGACAATGGCCGGCAGAAGCCCGCGCCGCGTGATCTCGACCTCGGGTAGTTCAGGCATGTTGCGCGTGCTGAATGAGTGAAACTGCTAACATCCCTACATTCTAATTGCCCTTCCTCCAATGAAGTTCAAGCTTCTATTTCTTGCCGCAGTGATTGCACCCTTGTCCATGCTCGCGCTGGCAGAGGAGGTGTTGCCAGTGTCGGTCGTAATGGATGAAGCAGCGCCGGCGCAAGCGCTGACACCAAAAATTCTGTATCAATTCCTGCTGGCGGAAATTGCCATCGGGCGCGGTCAGCTGCCGCTTGCGGCCGCCGCTTATGCCGATCTGGCCAACAATACGCGCGACCCGCGCATCGCGCGACGCGCGGCGGAAGTCGCCTATTTCGCCCGCCAGCCCCAGCTTTCGCTCAATGCCGCAAAAATCTGGTACGAGGCTGACCCGGATTCGGTCCAGGCAAAACAGGCGTATTGGTCGTTGCTGGCCAATATGGGCAAGGCGGACCAGCTGGCCGAGGTACTGGCGCGAGTAGTGGCTGCCGAAACGGACAAGCGCGGTGAAGTGTTGATGCAATTGGGCCGGATGCTTTCGCGTCTGGAAGATAAAAAAATGGCGGGGCGGGTCGCAGATCAGGTATCGGAGCCTTACCTGGCGCTGCCTGAGGCGCATTTCATCCGCGCCCAGGCCGCCCATGGCGCCGAGGACAATACCCGCGCCAGCAAGGAGCTCGATCAGGCGCTGAAGCTGAAGCCGGACTGGGAACCGGCAGAGATATTGAAGGCGCAATTGTTGATGGCTAACCCGGAGGACTCGATCAATTCGCTGGCAGCCTTCGTCAAGAAATATCCAAAGGCACGCGATGCCCGGTTGGCCTATGCCCGCGCCCTGATCGAGGGCAAGCGTTACGACGAGGCGCGCAGCGAGTTCGCCGTGCTCCTGAAGGAGGAACCCGATCGGCCCGATCTGCTCTATTCGATAGGCATGCTCTCCCTGCAATTGGGCGAGGTGGATAAAGCGGAGAACACCCTGAAGGCGCTGCTCGACAAGGACTTCCCCGAGATGGATAGCGTGCATTTCTATCTAGGGCGGATTGCCGAAGACTCCAATCGGCCGCAGGAGGCAATCGGACATTACGATGCCATTGCACCCGGCAGCCAGTACCACATTCAAGGCCAGGCTCTTGCGGCGGTGGCGCTGGCACAATCGGGCCAGTTGCAGCAGGCGCTCGACCGCCTGCATGCGGCGCAGACGGCGAGCCCAAAGGAATACATCAATCTGCTGGTGACGGAAGCACGGCTCCTTGCCGAAGGCGGACGTCCCACCGATGCCTACCAGTTGCTGGCGAATGCCCTGCAAAAAAGCCCCGACGATCCCAGCCTTTTGTACGAGTCCGCGCTACTGGCGGAACGGCTGGGCAAAATGGATGTGCTGGAGCGCAATCTGCGCAAGGTAATCAAGCTCAAACCCTATTACATCCAGGCCTACAACGCACTGGGTTATTCGCTGGCCGATCGCAATGAGCGTCTCGACGAAGCGAATACCTTGATCGACAAGGCGCTCGCCATGGCGCCCGGAGATGCCGCAATTCTCGATAGCAAGGGTTGGGTCAATTACCGCCGTGGCGATATGTGGGCAGCAGTCGAGATGTTGCAGAAGGCGCTGGCGCTTCATCCCGACCCGGAAATCGCGGCGCATCTGGGCGAGGTGTTGTGGCGCATGGGCCGCGAGGCCGAGGCCGGCAAGGTCTGGGACGGTGCGCTCAAGCTCGCGCCTGACAACGAAGTATTGAACGCCACCATTAAGCGCTTCCGCCATTGAGCCTGGCCCCAAGATTTTTCACAGCCTTCGTGCTGTTGCTGCTCGCGGCTTGCGCCCAGCAACCCCGATTGGAGTCGCCGCCGCGCCCGGCGCGCGAATCCATCGTCGGCTATACGCTGGAAGGCCGGATATCGGTAAGGCGCGGCAACACCGCGCGCCAGGCTGGGCTGATCTGGCAGCACAATGCTGACCGGGATGAAATTGAATTGAGCGGACCGCTGGGTCAGAAAGCCGCCCGTCTGTCGCGAGACGTCGGC
>CAILNT010000052.1 GCA_903835655.1 uncultured Pseudomonadota bacterium
CCAGGTTCGCCTCTGCTGCAACGTCAACACCAAGCCGGCCGCGCGGGACTCAGCGGTCGAGTGGGTCTTCGTGCCGGGTACCCGGAACAAACTGGGACTGGACTTCGCCCTGTGCTGCCGAGCGTTGGGTGCCAGGCCACATCTCATCCAGGTTCGTGCGCTGTATCAGCTCTACATCCGGCAGATCATTTTCCAGAAACCGTTGCCCTTTCTGGCAACGCCGCTGCCCGAGTTGCTGGCCTGCGAAATCCTCTACCATTTCGGCGATGAAGAGCTGGTTGCCGCCAAGGCCGCGTGGTTCTGGCCTGGCATCCGTGCTGACATCCTGCTCGACCGGCTGATGCGCAAGATGGCACGCTCCCGTGCCCAGGCCGCGATGGAGCGTCTCGAAGAACGGGGCTATGTCGCCCTCTGGAGCGGCTTCTGGTGGTTCACTGGGCGTAACCCCTCCATGTTGTCGCCATCCTCGCGGGCGCGCTTCAAATGGTCGGATCAGATCCCATGAAAAATCCCCTGTTCTCGTCATTCGTGATCGTCACGGCGTTCTGGTACGGGGTGCTGGCCATCCTCTCGCGAGCCCTGCTCCATGAAATCCCCGTCTACGCCCTCAAGGGGGTGTGGATCGCGCTGGTCGGGATTTTCTGGGGCGTGCTCGCCTATGCCGTGTGGCTGGCTGTGGTGCGGGGCAACAAGCAGCATGGCCTGAAATCCGGGGATAGCTGCCGTGGGCTATCCATTTCGCTGGGTGACTTCCCTCGCGGCGCGCCCCCTCCTGCCAGGGTTCCTTGCAGCGAACCTTTCCTGCCCGAGCAGTTCTCGACCTGGTTCACCGCCTACCAGGCTGCACATCCCGCCCATGCCAGGTTGATACGCGCGGTCATGGAGGTCTACCAGGCGCGCGTCTTGCTGCCGGCCTCGCCCGTGCTCGGCGGGCATGGTGGCGCGACATTGTTGCAGCATTCGCAGAATGTCCTGGCCACGATCCTGAGCATGGCGCCGTCCTGGCGCTATGACGGCCACAAGAACAAGAAGGGCCAGATCGTCTTCCCGCCCATCGATGGCACCTACCACTTCGACGCGACCGATCCTTTGATCCCCATCGCCGGGTTTGCTCACGACATCGGCAAGATCACTTGTTACCGGCAGCGCCTGGATGGGCTGGTGGAGGAAGTCAGGCCCAACCACGACACCGAGGGCGGCAAGCTCCTCATCACCCTGGCTGAGTTCTGGGCGCTTCCGAAAGGGGATCGCGATGCGCTCAACCTGGCCCTGTCGTTCTACCACCACATCAACAGCCTGCCGTTGTGGGCTGACGACAGAACTCGCGCCCTGACGGAACTGCTCATCACCGCCGACATTCACACTGGGATGGCAGAGGGCGAGAAGAACATGGCGGCGATGTACGAGGACATCGAAGTCTTGCCCGCCTGGCTTGATAACCATCCGGCCGAGGAGGAGCCGATTCCGGCGCAACCCATCCCTGTCCAGACCACACCAGCCGATCACACGGCCGATGCAAAAACGGCCCCGGTTGACTCGGCGCCGGCTGACGAAAACGAAGCCTGGGCCTGGGATCAGTTCGAGGCGTTGATCCTGGAACCGGGCCGCATCAACGGCAATGACAAGGCCCTGCGGGTGGGGTTCAAGCATGGCGAGTGGGTTTACGTGAACGATGCAGTGCTGAGGGCGGCGCTGGCCACCGTCCTCAATGCGCCCCGCCTGACGGAACAGGCGGGGAGGGGGCAGATGTCGCCGTTCACCCGGCAGTTGCTGGCCAGGCTCGCCCGAAGGGGGCTGCTCTACCAGCATCACGACGGCCGCGATTTCAGCGAGAAGAGCGCACTGTTCAAGATGGTGATGCACGGCACCGGCGGGAAGATCGTGCAGAACTGGGGGTTCACGATGATTTTCAAGGCGGCTGCCTTCCCTGCCATTGCCGCGATGCCCGACTGCAAGTACCCGCCGCAAATCCTTGGATGTGGCTTCGGGGAACATCGGGCCATCAACAAATCGGGCAAGCTGGAATCCGAACAGACGGCGCAATCCATAGAAACAGCCAACCCGGGGAACGGGATTCCCCTCGATGCAGAGGGCATCGAAGGGGCAGTTCACGCGCTGAGGCATGCAATGGCCAGCGCCGATCCACCTTCATTCAAGGAACGGACGGACCAGGGCGGGGCGTGGGCCTGCTACGCCCTGGACACACTCAAGTCCCGCGTTCCGCTGGCTGGGGGCTGGGAGGTGCTGGCCGGGAGCGATCTGCCTGTCGAGATGGATGCGCGCTGGGTGCGCGGCGCCAGCGACCTGTTCCTGTGTCTGCGCATCCGCGAGGCGCCCGACCAAAGGTAGATGGTGAGCCCCGTCGAGGCCCTGCTCCATTTCCGGGCCGGCCAGCTCTCGCGAGAGAGGCTGGCCGGCGTGGTGTACCCCTTGCTCCGGCGCTTGGCCAAGGCGACTGCCTGGAAGGTGGG
>CAILNT010000053.1 GCA_903835655.1 uncultured Pseudomonadota bacterium
AACGGACAGAGTGAGGTTCTCAGTGCCCTCAGGATAAAAAAACCGGTCGCTTCGCAGCAGCTGACGCTTTTGTAGTGGAGCGTTTTGAATTCGTGATGAACGAAATCATAGAGTTATCGGTTTAACTGTCGAACTCCGGTGCTCAACGCTGCCGGGGACTCGCAGGGCAGCAGGGGCTGTGAGTCGACGTTTACGCCATCACCAAACCCAAGAGCGAGCGCCGACAAAACACGCTGCGTCGCGTGCTCGAAGATCGGAGAGAACGTCTTGCCGATACGGTAGATCTTGTTGCTGCCGTCGAATTCGATGTTCTGCGGCGCGATTTCCCGGTACAGCGCCAGATCGCGCGTGGCACCGGCAGGGGCCACCCCAAAGCGGTTCGCCAAGTCAGGGCGGCCGATTTCACCCATGAAGTAGAGGCGGAAGTCGATGTACGCCAGCCGCTCCCGCTGAGCGTGGCTCAAGCTTTCGACGCGTTGGGGATGCATGGTCAGGCGCTCCTCATCTACAAGAAGCGGCAGTAAGACCGAAAAACGCTGATTCAGTACTCATTTGGTTACCATTGTAATCATCAAACTGATGATATCATGCGCCACTCCTTGATTATAAGCAAGTGGTCAGCCGGGACGAATCATCGAAACCACGCCCTCAAGGCTGAAACAGCATGCTTTCCAGGATCATGCGAGATTCGCACCGGCTTCCTTGCAGACGGTTTCCACGACAGCGGCAACCTCGTGCAAAAAGGAGTTCCGATCAGGAGATGGAGTAACGTCTGGGATCGGCGCTGCACGTTCATATATTTGCTCGCCGATTATTGAGGCGCGCGCGTAGCTTGATCCTCGACCTGTCTGATTGAACGCCGATTGCCACTCTGGCATTCTTTCTGCCCGTACCCGCCGAGTCGCAAGATCCAGAATCTTGGCCGAAATGGTATTGGCCAGTTCGTCAAATACCTGCTGCTTTTGAGCGTCGTCAGTAGGTTCCGCAGGTTCCCAACGCAATGGGTTTTGCAGAAGGACATAGAGCCGATCCTGGAGTTGCTTTCGAAGGTCCGCGACTGGCTTGAGGTTGTCGTACTCATCACCAAAACCTGGCGTGCTAAGTCGTCTGCTCAATGCCCAAATGCGCTTCCAGTGCTCTTTGCCGATGCCCGGCTTGTATGCCAACCCCAGACGTGGCCACCATGCGTCGTGAAAACTCTCGGCTGCATTCTTTACGGCAAGAACCAAATTCATGCGGTCGTAAACTGGTGTGGCATGCACTGGTGCCGGCTTTTCGACGATCGCGTCGATCGCTGACAGCAATTTTTGCAACTCACCGATGGCACGCTTGTGCGTTTTCTTGGATGTATCGAGATGCTCATCAATGCCGCCGACAAAGAAGCACGCTTCCTTTAGCCGGCCACGTAACGCGCGTTCTGCGAACGGCCCCAACTCTTCACCTATTGATGCCAAAACGTTTTCGGCAGAGGCCAGTACATGTTGCTCCTTGGCTGATGCATTGGGCAGGTTGTCGCCTTTCACCTCGTCGAAATGGGTGAACACGAGTAACAGCTTTCTGGCGCTACCAGTCGTGATCATTTCTCTCATCGCGGCCACCGGAGCTGCCTGCATGGGTATCGTCGCGTTATCAACCAGGACGATGGCGTCCGTCGACTCGATCCGCCTGGTTAACGATGTCGAAATTGCTGCCACTGATTTCGGCGTGTGCCCCAGACCTTCGCCGTCTAGAAGGACCAGCTTCGGTTGTTGCCCACCGTTCCATTCCGGCATGAACGGTCCTGATACCCGAACGCCATTTACCAGTGGCGTTAGCAGCCTCCCAAAACGCGGTGAATGATTGCTAGAGAAGCGGGTAACTGCCTTTATGAATGCCACCCGGTCGTCTGTTTGCCATGACCAGGACTGCGGCCATCCCTGTTTGCTGCGGCGAACAGAGCCCTGGTCAAGGAGGGAGAACCTTCGCTCAACCTCGTCCATTAGCTCGTCGCTGACGCGATGAAAATCCTCATCCTCACGAAGGCGTCGATCCAGTTCCTCCTCAAACAGCTCATCGACCACACGCTGATCTTTTTCGTCAATTGCGCCGAGCTCGCCCTTCAGTTGATCGCCGTGTCGCACCGCTATCGATCGAAGATCAGAAAGGCACTTGGTAAGAAGCGCGTTGGTGGCTTCGAGATCAATGGTTTGGTCTACAGTTGTCTCCTCGACTGGCACAGCTTCAATTTCGTCCTCATCATCTTCGTCATCCAGCTCAGGGGAATGGGGCCCGTTGCCGAGAACGTAGTTGAAGCGAAATCGCTGATTCACATGCATGAGCAGTTTGCGCAGCATCTCCTTATCTGCATCGCCCCGGTACGCTGACAGCACGGCTTCGGAAATGCACTCGTTCAAATGCTCCCTAACCTCATCGATCGGAAAGAAAGTGACAACAGCCTGGAATGGTCCCGGCGCGAGAACCACCTCTGTTTCGTGGACAGTGGTCTTCGCGGTCGATGTCGACGGAAAGCGCTCGGTGTCAGGGTCTGTCCCGATCAACTGCCTGAGCAGTGTTGTCTTACCAGCACCAGTAGTTCCGAGCAGCAGTGCCCGTCGGTATCCAGAGTCTTCCGATTTGGGCAATGGAATGACAGCCTCTCGCACTGCACCGAAGTCACTTTGCTCTGGCTCCATTCCGTGGAAAAAGATTTCAACTACGCGCCGGTGGAAGCGCTTTTCAGCCTCAGCTTTAGCGGGCATGCTCCAAAAAGCCTCATCGCCCAACAACTGATTGAGTTGGTCCTTCAGGTCATTTGCTTCGGCATCGTCGGACGTACCTAAGCCTTGCCTAACCCTGATCCCTGCCTTCCCAGTGTTCGGATCTATCCGGGCAGGGTGGCGGAATATCACGGCCCAGGCACTTCGCCCTTGCGAGCGGCTGAGCGTTGCAGCAAATCGCTTTTCCATGATCAAACTCCGTTGTTCAGTTGTTGTTCCGGAGGAGTGTAGGCGGCAAAAATATCGATGTCAAGCATTTTTTGAACAACGACGGAACAACGGATTAAGACTTGCTGATGACGGTTCGGACGGGACATCGAAGGTGCATATCCACAGCACCTGGACGGCCGTTGTCTGCCTTTCAGCGAAGATAAACCGCACCTATGCCATTTGCGGGCGACTGGAAGCGGAATATCTTCGCAGTTGATGGTCAGATGTTGAAATTACCCACTTGCGACTAGCCCTGTTCTGATTCCTCAGAGTTGCGACGCGCCCAGGTCATAACTTCATGCATGTTGAATCGCAGCGATGAGTTGATGTGGATACAGGGAACCCCTGCAGCGTCACGGACCCTTTTGTTGGTGAACATGTACACCGGCAAACCTGTTGCCGCTGCTGCCTCTTGCGCGGTCATAAGGTCAGGCCTTGATGATGGTTGCGCATCACTGGTTCGAACTCGTTCCGAAGTTGATCCGTACAGCGCATTCGACTCGAAAGCCCGAATTTCCGCGACGGGGTACGTCACGCGCTTTGAAAGTTTGAGGTAGCGGGGACCACGACCTTCGCTGCGCCAACGCTGCAGGGTTTTGGGGCTCACGCCCCAGTGCTGCGCCAGTTCGTTTTCTGACAGGACTACTTTTTCCATGACATAACTCCTATTGGTTGATGGAGTTGTCTATGTATTCCAGGTCAGGTCACTCGGGCAAGGTGACCGCGTAAGTGCTCATCATTTCGAATTGACGTCCTTAAGGCCAAAATGTTACTATCCACTTCACACTGCGGACGCGGGTTCAGTTCCGGAACCCACCACCAAAAACCATTCCGGAGCAATCCGGAGACTTCCAGAAACCCCGCCAAGCACCTAGCTTCGCGGGGTTTTTTCTTTCCGGGGTATTCCAACAACATCCGCTTGAATCCGGGGGGGTAAGTGGGGGTAGCTTTAGGGGTAAAGCAGTTACCCCCGTGAGAGACTTGGCCTGGCCGGGAAGTAGGTCATAGAGGTAGGCTTCGACGGTGTTGGATTCGTTAAACATGAGCCACCTCAAGGCACCCACCCATTACCTGGGCAAGTGCTCGATAAGCAAAAACCTGCCGTTCTTCGAGAGTGATGATCGCGGCGCCAATGTCATCGACTGCCGCTGCAATTTCGATTTGCTCTTCCAGCGGTGGAAATGGAAAAAGCATTGCCCTGAAACGTTCCGCCGGCAAATGGGGAATGGTGGCTTCCCCTGTCACAGCAATAAACCCGTCCAGGAATAGTACTGAAGGCAATGAAGCAAATACTTTGGTACATCAGCATCTGTCAGCTTCCGGAGTCGGTGCAGTGCTTTTTGGTAGCACGCACCGGGAACCTCCCCCTTCCACATAGCTGATTTGCCTACATGCCGACCTTCACAAGCCAGAATATCTCCGTAACGGAGGCTGAATTATCCTTCTCTCTGACACTAAATGCCATCTCGGCAACATCATCGAGTTCCAGTTTGTTCCACTGAACATTCGCATTTCGTAGATAGGGAGTCTGCCCCGGTGCCGATCTGGCAGTCTCGGACATCATCTTGCCCAACTGAATCTCATATCGCTCACCAAGTGGAACGACCTTCCATGACGCAGGCAACTTCCCGATTGTTGTGGTCGTACGTTTTGTACCAAATACGCCTTGCTCACAAAACTGAGTAATAGCGGCACGACGCATCCTACGGGCTTCGACTACCGCTTGATTTGTGGTCTCCAGTGCCTGTTGTCATGCAGCGAGTAGCGCAATCATTCGAAGCTGTTCCTCCATCGGCGGCAACGCAAATTCAAACCTGCCAAACTGGTCCAATTGGTGCGCGGGCTCAAACTCCCTGCTGAAGTCCCCACCGCATGCTCAAAGAAGGCATCGGTCTGGCAGATGAACGGCAGCAATTCCGGCAACAGGACGTTCGCGTCCAGGCTTTCCAGCACGTAGATGTCGCCCGAACACACCCCGGCAAAATCGGCCACCGCCACCTTGCGTTGATAGGCCCGGCGCTTGCCGAACAGCACCTGCCCTGGCTGGAACACACTGGTGAACGTCACCCCATCCGCCACGTTGCCCCAACTGTGTATGCGCAGATCGCCGGGCTCCAGATGCTCCAGCCCGACAAAGCGCTCATAGCCCTCGGCCAGGGGATCGGCACCGCGCGCCTTGGACAGCCGCACCACCTCGCCGAATTGCACTTTGCGCCACCCCGGCTTCATCTGCTTCTCAGTCATGTTCGCCTCTCCTACCTCGCCACGCAGCGAACTCCAGCGGACGCAGGCCGAAGCGGATGGCGTTACCGGCGTGTAGGGTGTTGAACTCGTCCAGTGCCAACGCAATGAACCGTTCGCGGTCGCCCTCGGCTACGGTCTCTGGCAGGTGGGCGCGGATTGTCGCCTCATCAGCAGCGGCATGGGCGCGCACGATGGCGGCGACCAGTCTGGATAGCTGGGCGCGGTAGCGCAGGCGCAAGGCATCCGGAGGCACGAGTTGCTGGTGCACGGCGACATATTGCTGGCAGGACCGCTCATAGGCCCGCACGAACACGTCGCGCAGCAGTTCGATCCGATTCAGTTCGTAGACGCCGAGCAGGCCATCGACATAGTCTTGTTGCGCCACGTCGATGAAGGACAGCGGCGAAAGGTTGTGGAGGATGAAAGGAATATTGGCGGCCAGGCGCGAGACGCGTTTATTGACGTCTTCGAAGGGTTGCAAGTACGGCAAATGCACCATGAGGAAGAAGGATTGCTCGAACGGGTCCTGAATTTCAGCCGCCATCTCCAGAACTACGGCGAACAACTCCTCGATGCGCTGTGGCATGGCGATGGGCAGGTAAACACTTCCGCCAATCTCCACCGGGCGATTGCGCAACCGGCCGCAGGCTGCGGGGTCGGGCAGGAGGCCATCGGAGAGAAAGGCATGGAGCGCGACGACGGTCTCGGGATTGATGCCGACGTGCTCGGTATCCCGCACCAGGTATTCGATGGCGGCCTTGTGGTTGAGGATCATCTGGGTTTCCAGCGCATCCTTGCCGGCGGCGGCCTGGCCAAATTCGATCAGCCGCTCGGTATCGAGACGGGTGTAGGTGTTGCCCTCCAACTGCGACGACGCCCAGGACAGGTCGATCAGGAGACGATTGAGGATGTCGCGGGCGAAGGTGCCGGCCGGGGTGTTCTCAATGGGTGGGCGGCCGAGTGCATGTAGTTGGGCGCGCAGGGATTCGGGCAGATAGGCGGTGCCGTTGGGCGTGTAGTGTTCCAGGAAGGCTTGCTTGTAGCCCACCGGATCACGCCGTTGACGAGGCTGGCGGACGTAACGCCGGATATCCTCGCCTTCGGGCGAGACGGGGAGTTCGGCGGCGTCAGGCGGTTCCACCCGATGGGATGCCAGGCTATAGCGGATCGCCCGCGCTTCACCACGGCTCTCGATGCGCCCTTGCGCGATGAGTGTAGTCAGGCGGCGTTGCAGGGTGCGCCGTGTCCAGCCCTCGCCAAGAGACCGCAGCAGCAAGTCCATGCCGATGCCTTCCGGGTGGCGGGCTATTGCTTGGGCAATTTGTTCGAGCTCCTGGCTGGAAACGATCCGTGGCATGCGTGCACCCATTTATTTGTCGCGATTAGCCATTATCGCGACAGTTTATTTGTCGCGATAGCCATTGATATGACACAAAACGGGGGTTGCGCGACACAAAGTCATGCCCTGTCCAGGCGGTCTTTTCCGCCTGGGTGAGCCAGAGCCACAGGCGCAGCGCCTCATTATTTTGTCCGGCCATTTCTTGTTCCCCGATGCGGGTCGTACCCGCTTGCAACCTTCCTCATCGCCGGCAGGTTGAACAAATACCGGCCCCACCTCCTGGCTTATTCAGGTGGTCCTTCCTATTACCCCAATCATTACCCTTACTAAGGGGTAATTACCCTTTCTTCCGCCAGCTCGCCGCCGGCCCGCGCCCCTGGCACTTCACCAACCCGTCCGCCTGCTGTGCACGCAGTACCCGCCGAACCATGTCGCGGCTGACGCCCGGGCAGCGTTGTTCCAGTTGCGACAAAGTGAATTCACCAGCGAACTGAGTGATCGCAGCGATGACCTGCTCGGTCTTGGCGCCGCGTGGCGCCGGCACTTCGCCACAACGTTCGGCGAATTCACGGTAGGCCGCCTTGAGGATGAACAGCACGTAATTGATGAACAGCCAGGGATCGTGCTTGCCCTCATGCCAACCTTGCGAGCTTTGTTCCAGGGTCTCGTAGTAACGCGGCTTGTTCTGCTCCACCAAGCGCTCCAGGCTGACATAGCGGCCCACCTCGTAGCCCGATTGATAGCTCTGGAGCAACCACAGCAGGCGGGACACGCGGCCGTTGCCGTCGCGGAACGGATGGATGCAGAGAAAGTCCAGGTTGAACGCCGCCAGGGCGATGAGTGGATGCACCCAGCTTTCATCCAGGCAGCGCTGCCAGTCAGCCAATAGCGCCGCCATGTGCGCGGGGGTCTCCGACGCCGACACCGTGCGAAAACGCACTCTTTCACGGCCATCCGGATAGCGCTCGATGATGTCGCCGTCTTTCTCCTTGTAGCGCCCCGCGTCCCAAATCTCGCCGCGCGCCAGGGCATGGAGGCGCAGCACCGTGGCCTCGTCGAGGGGCGGCGCTGCCTGATGTATCCAGGCCAGGGCATCGCGATAGCCCCGAACTTCCTCCTCGTCCCGGTCACGAAACAAGGGCCGGGCCGCAACCAGCACATCGCGCACCCGCGCCGGTTCGATGGACACACCCTCGATGCGGTTGCTGGATACCGCACTCTCGATCAGCGCGTGTTCTCGCAAGGCTTTCAGGCGCTGCGGCGACTGTCGGGTGTATAGCTCCTGCTTGCCGCGGAACTCACCCAGATCGGCGAGATACCAGGCGGTGGTGGCGTGGATGGGAAGCGTGCCGGAGGCGAAGAGGCGGAGGGTGGTCATGGTTGGATATGGCCCCAGGGCAATTGTCCAACAGCCTGTTGGACAATTTCGGGCGACGGCCAAGCCTCGGCGAAGGCGCGCATGTACATGAGGTTGGCGCGGGAAAAGCCCTTCATGTCAGGGAAAGCGGCGCGCAGGTCATGGGCTAGTCGTTCGATGACCTTGGCACCCCAGCCCTGTTGCGCCTGGCGTTCCAGGATGTCGCGGCCGATTTGCCAATACAGGCCCACCAGTTCCCGGTTCACCGCCAGCGCCGCGCGCTGCTGGGCGGCGTGGATGCGGGTCTTGAGCTCTGCCAGCCAGTCGGCATAACCGATGGGAGGCGTGGTCAGGGCAGGCGGGGTGTCGGGCGTGGCGGTCATGGGGTGGCCTGGGTTACAGGGTGCCTTGGAAGGCGCGGTGGGAGAGGGAGGCGAAAAGGGTCTCGGCTTCCAGGGTCGCTTTCTTATATCGCGACTTGGATGAGCGCACTTTCTGAACAATCGCTGAGAAGCGATGTTGCCGGCTGAAAGGTGGCAGCATCGTGTCCAAGGCGGAGAGGATTTCCAGGTTGATGTTCTTCTGTGCAACCTGTGATGCGGCTCGGTCCAGCTCACCCTGGATTCCGTTGAGCCAATACTGGATGTACTCGACGCTGACCTTTTCCCAAGGCTTAAAGCCCACCACGCTGTCTGGAAAGCAGGTATCGAAACCGAGAATGCCGGTATTACCAATATTGGCGGCAATGGTTATGCAGAGGGTTCCTTTCGTCCATAGCCGACTCTGTTGCAGTCCGAAATCTGAGTAGGTCTGTGAATAAGTCGAGACCTCTCCATCGCAGTTCGCGACATCGCCAGTCTGGATAAATGGATAGGCGCCCCCGTACAACGCCGGTTCGTTGCGCGGTCTGTGCCTCGACTTTCCTCGTTGGAGGTCGCCAAGCAGCCCTAATTTCTCTGTGGGCCAGCCTTTGGGGTTGGTAACCGGATCACCGAACAGGTCGATAAAGACGGCGCGGAGGAATTCGTCGGCGAGCTTGAGGGCCTCGCGGCGCTTGCGGCGGATGGCGTCGGCCTTGTCCAGGATGGCGGCGAGGCGGCGTTGCTCTGGCAGTGATGGTAAGGGTACGTCGAGTTCAGTCAGCACATCAAGGGTGATTCCTTTGACGGTGGCCCCCTTACCGCGCGACTCCAAATAGCTGGATTTAGAAAGCAGGAAACGATGCAAGTAGTCGCGATCAACACTGTCTTGCTGAACCGTCAGCGCCTTCAAGTCTTGGTTGATCGCAATCGGTACTTGATTGATTGCGACTTTACCTAGCGCCATGCGCGTAGGGACGATGATGCTGCCCGCTGGAATTAGATTGGATGCTGAATTACGAAGTCCCTTCTCGGTAATGGATTCCTGCGAAGAAGAGATTCGTGAGCTTTGAACGTCTTTTACCGTGACCCACGGAATGTCTCCATCCCAATACTCTGGATTACTACGGTCAGGGGTACCTCCGCCAATGATGCGGACAAGAGTGCCAAGCTTGGCCGTTTGCATCAAAGCATCCCCTCCAACTCCGCCAAATCCCC
>CAILNT010000054.1 GCA_903835655.1 uncultured Pseudomonadota bacterium
CCAAAAGCGTGGCCTTGATCGTCGGCCAGTGCTGTTTCAGATGGCCTTTGAACTCCGCGATACCGATGCCATCGACACCCGCAGCGCCTTTGTTCTTGACCACCCGCTGATACGCAAGCATCAGGTTGCCACGTTCGCACACGACTTCCATCAGCCCGCTTCCCTGCGCCCACTCCGCTTTCGTCCGCAAACGGGTCGTCACGTCAGTCTCGGCGCCAGACGAAGCCCTACCAGCGTTCCGCGCCAGCATTTCCTCATCGGTATCCACTTGCCGTGAATCTTCTGCCTTCATCGACTGTCCGTGTGTTCCCGCCGCCTACTTGCGGCTTTCAATGTTCGGCCCTTCGGCTCGCCCTGACACCTACTATGGCCTCTGCTGACTTCTACATGAGCGTCCCAAACACCTTGCGATGTCGGTAGCACAGAGATCTCCCTCGGCACCCATGCAGATCTCCCCGGGTATGACGCACCCACCTTCACGCTTATGCCCGTCGGATATACGTCACAGCGTTCCGTACAAGTTTCGGGCTTCAGTGATATTGGCCACCTTACCCCGCTGCGCCGCCTCATATCCGCTTCCTCTTCGTCAGGCCAGCGCTTTGCCTTCAGCTTCCTTCAGATTCACAGTCACCCATGACACCCTTGCCGTTCAGCTAACTCTTCCCCTTGTCGGGCGAGTAGAGGACTTTCACCTCCAAGTGAGTGCGCCCTGCCGGGCGCACCAAAAAAAACGGGGCAAACACCTCGTTTGCCCCGTCTCCCAATGCGGCAAGAATCAGATGCTGTAATACATCTCGTACTCAAGCGGGTGAGTAGTCATGCGGAAGCGGGTGACTTCTTCCTGCTTCAGCTCGATGTAAGCCTCGATCATGTCCTTGCTGAACACCCCGCCGCGGGTCAGGAATTCATGGTCGTTGGCGAGGTAGTCGAGGGACTGTTCGAGGCTGGAGCAGACAGTCGGGATCTTCGCATCTTCTTCCGGCGGCAGGTCGTACAGGTTCTTGTCGGCGGGATCGCCAGGGTGCATCTTGTTCTGGATGCCGTCGAGGCCGGCCATCATCATGGCGGTAAAAGCCAGGTAGGGGTTAGCACCCGGATCCGGGAAACGCACTTCGATGCGGCGCGCCTTGTCGGATTGCACGTAGGGCACACGAATCGAGGCGGAACGGTTGCGAGCCGAGTAGGCCAGCTTAACCGGGGCTTCGAAGCCAGGAACCAGCCGCTTGTAGGAATTGGTCAGCGGGTTGGTGATGGCATTCAGGGCGCGGGCATGCTTGATGATGCCGCCGATATAGTAGAGCGCCAACTCGGACAGGCCGGCGTAGCCGTTGCCCGCGAACAGGTTCTTGCCACCCTTCCAGATCGACTGGTGCACATGCATGCCGGAACCGTTATCACCAACAATGGGCTTGGGCATGAAGGTCGCGGTCTTGCCATAGTTGTGGGCGACATTGTGGATGATGTACTTGAGGACCTGTGTGTGGTCGGCGCGTTGTACCAGCGGGCCGAACTTGGTGCCGATTTCGCACTGGCCTGCCGTGGCGACTTCGTGGTGGTGCACTTCGACTTCAACCCCGCAAGCTTCGAGGGCTATACACATCTGGGCGCGGATGTCATTCAGGCTGTCGACCGGGGGCACCGGGAAATAGCCGCCCTTGACGCCGGGACGGTGACCAACATTGCCGCCTTCGACCTTCTCGGCGGAGGCCCAGGCGGCTTCTTCCGAGAACACCTTGCAGTAGGAACCGGACATGTCAATTTTCCACTCGACCGAGTCGAAAATGAAAAATTCAGGCTCAGGACCGAAATAGGCCGTGTCGCCGATGCCGGTTGATTTCAGATAAGCCTCGGCACGCTTGGCGATGGAACGCGGATCGCGATCATAGCCCTTGCCGTCGGACGGTTCGACCACGTCACAGGTCAGCACCAGCGTGGTTTCGTCCATGAAAGGGTCGATATAGGCAGTAGCGGCATCCGGCATCAGTTGCATGTCAGACGCCTGGATCCCCTTCCAGCCGGCAATCGACGAACCGTCGAAAGCATGGCCTTCTTCAAATTTCTCTATGCCGAAGGCTTTGATAGGCACGCCAACGTGCTGCTCCTTGCCGCGGGTATCGGTGAAGCGAAAGTCGACAAACTTGACTTCCTGCTCCTTAACCAGTTTGAGTACGTCTTGAGGCGTCATCATTGCGTGTTCTCCTGAGCGTGTATTCAGTTAAGCTGTAAATAGGATGGGATTGCCACGGCTTTTTAGCAGATTTTGTGCCAAGCCCGGTTGACAACAATCAATTGTGCCACAAGACGATTTCGCCAGTCACTCCGGCGCTAACGCACCAATATTGGGCGCGCCAATGTTTCTAGCACCACTATAGTGCAACTCGATGCTATCAAACCCATCGAACTCAGGCAAATGTTTGGCAAGGCGAGCCCCATCTGTTGGTCGAGGAACGAGGTGCGATTATTTCGAATTGCGTGAGTTATTCGCCGAGTATTGATTCCATCCGTCCC
>CAILNT010000055.1 GCA_903835655.1 uncultured Pseudomonadota bacterium
AACGGACAGAGTGAGGTTCTCAGTGCCCTCAGGATAAAAAAACCGGTCGCTTCGCAGCAGCTGACGCTTTTGTAGTGGAGCGTTTTGAATTCGTGATGAACGAAATCATAGAGTTATCGGTTTAACTGTCGAACTCCGGGGCGCATGGCGCAGGTCTTCCGGGTAGGTGAAGCATTGCACCTTGACGCCATCGAGCACGTAATCCTGCACCCGCGTCAGCAGGTCCAGGCCATTGATGCGGGCGGCCGAAATTGCCGATTGCGGGGTGATCAACTCGGCGCCCTGTGCGCGCAGGGCGCGAAACAGCGCCTGCTTGTCCAGCGTGGGGCTGAACCGGACCAGGTCGATATCCAGGCTGCGGCGATGTCCGGCTTGCAGGGCCAGTGCCGTGCCGCCAACGAGGCAGAAGCCGGACAGCGCCGGCTCTTGCGCCAGTTTCGCCAGCACCGCCGCCGTGGCGGGTGGCAGCAGATCAAGCCGCAGCGCGCTCGGCGAGAGCAATTTCGATACTCCGAAGCATGCGGCTGAGAATGCGCGCCAGCAAATCGCGCTCCAGCGTCGGCGTGGCTTCCAGCGCGCGCGGTAGCTGGGCGCGGACGGCAGGCAGACCAAAGTCCGCGCAAACGCGCACCAGATCGGCGAACCGCGCACGGCGCAGCACGGCCAGGATCAGCGCCGTGTCGGCCATGGCCGGATCGGGCCAGTCGTAGGGCAAGGAGAGATCGTCGCTTTTGCGCACGCCGTATTCACTGGCCAGGAGGCGCACAACCGGCGCCGGCATCTGGCGAAAGTCGCCGGAGGCTTCCGGCAACAGCCATTTATCCAGCGCCCGCTTGGAAACACCCAGAACCGCAGCCAGATCGGCGCGTGTTTGCCTGGACTGACGCATGGCTTCGCGAAGGATGTCTTGCTGTTTCATGCGATGAGTGTATCCCCAATGGGGAGTGTCTTGTTTATTTGTCAGGTGATCGGTGCATCTGCGGGCATTCATGAACGACACAGACGGGATCGAGCCGTCTTGTGAGCCCTGAATGTCCTGGGGTGACGCCATGCCTGCCGTATTACTCCGACTCTGATTTCGCCTTGACCTGAACCGGGCCGCTCCAGCCCGGCGGTGGTGCGCTACGACCAGATGAAGGCGCGACCGTGGCAACACTAGCGCGGCTATGCTCCAGAGCCTGGGCTTGGCGTGCCTCTGCTTCCCGTCTTCTGGCAACACACAGGCCGTGTTCCGTGGTGATGTCATTGCCAGCTCGCGCCCTTTCCACCAACTTCGCGCGCCACGCTCTCCAGTTGTTGACTTTCGGGGCCTCGCCTCTGGATATGGCTTCCCTTCGCCCCGTCTCCTCGTCTTCGATGGCCTGTTTCAGCTTTGGGTGGAGTTTCTCTGAGTTCGCTGCCTGTTCCCTGCCCCCCGAACCGGCCCCAGCTAGTTCAGAAGTCCCCCCGCTGGGGCGGGGGGCTGGGGGGGTGTTTAAGTGATTATGTTCAAGTGATATTGGTATATCCCCGACTCTGCCATGCATGGCAGAGCCATCCATGGTTGAACCATCCATGGCAACGTCCATCCTGGACGGATTTGGGGATGGTGGGACCGGGGTATCCGTGACTTCGCGATGCCAGATGATTTTTCCTGACGCATCCTGACTACGCCACTGACGGTAATACCCAACCGACTCCAGTTCATTCCGAATGGACACCCAGACATATTCCGACACGCCCAGCACTCGCTGCATGTGGCCGACGTAAATAATCCACCCGTCAGGGCGGCCCAACATCCAGGCCAGCACCAACCGCGCTCTCAGGCTGATTCTCTTGTCTTCCAGCACAAGATCGGATATCGATGAATACCGCTGACGTTTTCTAATGACAATGCCATCGCCAATGGACAGGGCCATCAAACACCCCCTTCCGCTGCCTGAGCCGCGCGCCTGCGCTCGATCTGCTCGCGCTTGGTGGGCCGTCCACGACCGCGAGTAGGGGTGGACTCGGCGGCGGCGGGGGGTTGGGATCGCTGCTCGCGGTACGAGCGCAGCCAATCGAGAACGTCGGACGTGATCCAGCGTGGGGTACGGCTGCCAGGCGGGGTGCTGGCTGGGGGCAGGCTCTCGGGTCGGCGGATGCGGTCGGCCTGCAGTGTGCCGACTGTGCGGCCGAGGAGGACGCTGAGTTCAGCGTATCCGATGACGGGGGGCCACGCCACGATATGGCTAGG
The DNA here is from genome assembly GCA_903835655.1 of uncultured Pseudomonadota bacterium. Lineage (GTDB taxonomy): Bacteria > Pseudomonadota > Gammaproteobacteria > Burkholderiales > Thiobacillaceae > PFJX01. Next base: position 2,216 of record CAILNT010000055.1, read on the forward strand.
CGTGTCGACCTGGGGGGTACCGCCGGTGGTGGCGGCAACGGGGATGATCTGATGCATGTTTGGCTCCCGTGCGGCGGGAGCCGGCGTCGCCGGTCTCCCGGCCGCGATGTCCTTGATTCGGCGCGCGAGCGCGCCGGCTAGGTCATGCGGCGGGAGCCGGGACTGGGGTCGGAGAGAGGCGAGGAGTCAGCGTGACCCCGCAAGCGGGGAGCGCGGGCGGGGGTAGGGCTGGCATCCGGCAGGCAGCCAGAAGGGATAGGTCGAGGAGCGCCGGCAACCCCAGCATGTCGCTGAGCCTGGACGCCAGCGGGCGGGCCAGCGCGGTTCGTTGTATTGGGCCAAGCGTGTCATGGGCGAGTTGGTATGCGCTGAGCCCGGTGCGAGTATGGTCGGCGACTACGAACCCGAAGGTGACGGATATGGCCATGATCGTCGCCATCATAGCGGTGCCAAGGCAGGGAGCGATCTGGAGGATCAGCAGTGCAAGCGCCCACGCCATGCCGGCCACACTTACGATGGTCACTACCACTCCGTCACGTGTCAGGCCATCGTCGCCGTGTATCGACAGCGGTAGCCAGCCGCGCACCCTGGCGGCGAGCATGGCCGCTGGGCCGAGAGGGTGGGGGTTAATCGTGTGAGATACAAACGGATACCGGTGCATGACCAGATATTACCTGGCCGGGCGATTGCGTCAATATCCAGGTGACAGAGGCTTACATTACTGTTCCAGAGTGACACTGGATTTGTCACCCAGTTGTCACCCGTATAGGTGACAACTGCAAGAAACCAGGGGTAAGCGTAAGCAACCATAGGTAAAGCTAATTTATTGTTATTATTGAGTTATCTGGTGCCCCCGACACGAATCGAACGTGTGACCCTCCCCTTAGGAGGGGGATGCTCTATCCACTGAGCTACGGAGGCGCGAGGCGCGCGATTCTACCGTAAGCTATGCGCTACCTGATGCATGTTGCGATACATTTCCCGCTTGAAGGCGCGGATGCAGACGCCAATAATCCCCACGT
>CAILNT010000056.1 GCA_903835655.1 uncultured Pseudomonadota bacterium
CCTTAAATACAACGATTCGGAGGTTTGCAAAATCCCAGGAAAACCACCGAAAATCACCCCGTCCGGAACTCGAAAAACCACACCTTTTACTGGCTCCATTAAGCCGCGATTCGGTGGCTCCAATGGGGCGCGATTTGCCAAGACCAACCCTGAAGGTCAGCATTGGCGGTGATGGATAAGACGTGTGTTTCTGTGGCGGTTCAGTCGGTATCTACGGCTGCGTTTGCATAGGTCTGGCACAGAGCCAACAGACCGGGCGGGATACCTTCTTCGGCAGGGATGAACAGGGTGACACCAAGCCCATCATCGCTGGTGTCAGCATGGGCCTCGAAACAGTAGATTCTTCCGTTTGCATAGTGAGCCTCGATGTAGTCGAACGATGGTGAAAAGTAGGGATGCCCGAATGGAACATCCTCGAAGGGGTCGTACAGGACTGCCGCGCCGCTGACTGCTTCCAATTCCTCCACGCTATCGCCCACCTCGACTACAAGCAGCAGGCCATCGCTGAATGTGCCTAGTTGCTGGAAGCGAAGATCGACAAGCGAGCGGATATGAGGATTGGCGATGCGACTGGCATCCGCAAGATTACGGATGAGGTGCATTGCGGATGTCTTTGAGATGGCGCCACAGCAAAGCCAGTCCCAGCGATAGGGCAACGGCAGCAGTGACAGCCAATATTGCCTTGTACATCGACAGCAAGATGGTCAACATTCCAAGCTTGACGAGGCCGATGGCGGCGGCAAAAATCGCGATTACAGGCCAGAACATAGTTGCTCCTTGTGGATGAATTCCGGGAATAGAAAAAGCAAAAGCCCCGCGACCGAGGTGGCCAACGGGGCTTTCACAGGGGTGTGACGCTTTCTAGTTTATTGAGCCCATAGCGTCACCGAAGGCTCTTATTGCTGTAAGGAGACAGCCGGTCACGAAGAGCGACGGTTGTTACTTCGGGGTGAGGAAGTCGCCGTATGGGTCACTTGCATAGTTTTGGCTGAAGTTGAACTTCACCGTTGCTAAACCTTCTACCGGCGTTCCGTCTCGTCTGGCGGGTTTGAAGCGACACTTTCCGATGGACTTCAGTGCCTTGTTGTCAAGATGCTCAAATCCTGTGGACTTCTTTATTGATCTGTTTTGAACGCTGCCATCTGGGTTGATTACAAACTCCAGTTCCGCGACAAGATTGAAGTTTGGCAGTTCTCTCTTGCTGTAATGAGGGTAATCGCAGGCGCCTCCTTTTAAACCTCCTGCAAGGCTCGCCTCGGAGTTCATAAAGAAACCCTTTTCCTTGGCCAACACATGTCCGGTTACGGTATTAACTACCCAAACGTCGTCAGGCTTAAGCACCAACGAGCGTGTCAACTTGTGGATTTCGACAGGACTCGTCATCGTCGGAGATTCGCCACTGGCATCCCTTTTAGCATACGGCGGCGATAAGCGTCCAATAATGACGAGGCTAAGGGACTTCCCCACCGTAGACGCCTCTTTCCTCGGAATACTGAATGAAAAGGTTAGGTCGTCAACTTTTACATCGCCCCCTTCAGCGAGTTCAAGGCAGGTTTCGGCTTCATCAGCCACAGTGACTTCAACCTTTTTGCCGAAATTGTTTGTTGCTGTGTAACTGCGCTTCGGTGTGACGGTTCTCTTCAACGGGATGCCACACATACTCCATGACTTCAGCCTAACAGACATAACTTCCGTCTCAGCGCTATATGTCACTTCGGTAGTCTTATTGCCGCCCCGCCAAAGAGGGGGGAATGACGACACCGGATGAATTACGGCAACTGTCGAGTTGACCATTTGCCTTGAAAAAATAGCCTCGCCAAACTTTCTCGTTTTTTCCTCGAAGTCTGTATTTGTCTCGTACTCGCTCTTTACTGGCGGTGCCTTGCGCAATGCAGTAGTTATCAAAGACTCAACATCCAAGCCCTTCGTGTTCGGTCTAATGACAGCATCGGTTGGCAAAAATGACGGAGTTGCCGCAACAGGATTGGATGTTGAGTCCTGCGCCACACTGATGCTGGGGAGTGTGAAAGCAAGTGTCAAGACGACAGCGCTCGATTTGGTCATGCACTGGATTTTCATAGTTGTGTATCCCGATTCTCGGAGCCTGTTGAGATATATGAATTAGTGTTTATGTGAATAAGAGCATATCGCAGAAAGTACGCGATGTGCCCTCTACTCTCCAACAAAGACTTGGCAGTTGCATACGCACTCTACGGCAAGAAGCTGGAATGAGTCAGGTAGTGTTCGGGGAAAAGTGCGGGTTCTACCAGACGTACCTGAGCAGAGTTGAGCGAGGACTGGCAAATCCCACGATCAATGCCGTTGAGGTCATCGCCAATGCGCTTGGCCTGACTGTGTTCGAGTTATTCGAAAGGGTACGGGAACAGTCGCCGCCATCGCGGAGACGTAGGCAGGCTAAAGCCCCGAACTGACGCGCAGGCTGCTGGCGGTGATGGCGACGCTTATCCTCTAATTCGCCAAAATTATTTCCACCACCCCTACACCCCGAATAAGACAAAGCCCCGCAGGTCCGAAGACGAGCAGGGCTTTGGTGTGTTGGTGGGCCCGGTCAGACTTGAACTGACGACCAAAGGATTATGCTTACCACCACGACTTTCGTCGCCCCTTTCGGGTTTGTGGTCTGGACTATACCTTCCCATTACAGGCTGGCCGTCTAGTCTCTACACCTTCAACGATACTTGCGCATCGAAGCTTGGCTCGGTATTGGCTGACTCGGATATCGAGTGGAAGCTTTCACCGACTTTGACCAGTTCTACCTGTCACCAGAGCAAACTTGGCAACAGGCAACCCAGTAGAAACTCACCATGCACCGATGCTTTGGTGTTTAGGCTTGTTTCGTTAAGTCCTCTGCTCTAACCAACTGAGCTACAGGCCCGAAAACGTAAATATTCTAACTGCACTCCCGATCTACAACACCAAAACAGGTTCGGTTTTCGGGTTTTTTTACTTCGGTTAACCCCCGGTTATGGGGACTCTCCGATTACTCTCAATCACCATACCGCAAGGCCTCCGGGAGGTTAGGAGGATTATGAGTCCGCTGCTCTAACCAAGCATGAGCTAGAGGCCCTTTGGGGTTGCCCCCGTGAAATGTTTACTCCAGGAAGCTGCGTAGTCGCTCCGAGCGTGATGGGTGGCGTAGTTTGCGCAGAGCCTTGGCTTCGATCTGGCGGATGCGCTCACGGGTGACGTCGAACTGTTTACCGACTTCTTCCAGGGTGTGGTCGGTATTCATTTCGATGCCGAAGCGCATGCGCAGTACCTTGGCTTCGCGCGGGGTCAGGCTGTCGAGAATTTCCTGGGTGACGAACTGCAAGCCACTGTACATCGCGGCCTCGGCCGGCGCCAGGGTGGATTGATCTTCGATGAAATCGCCCAGATGCGAATCCTCATCATCGCCGATCGGTGTTTCCATGGAAATGGGTTCCTTGGAAATCTTCATGATCTTGCGGATCTTGTCCTCGGGCATTTCCATTTTTTCCGCCAGGGTGGCCGGGTCGGGTTCGAGACCGGTTTCCTGGAGGATCTGGCGGCTGATGCGGTTCATCTTGTTGATGGTTTCGATCATGTGCACCGGGATGCGGATGGTGCGCGCCTGATCCGCTATGGAGCGGGTGATGGCCTGACGTATCCACCAGGTGGCGTAGGTCGAGAACTTGTAGCCGCGGCGGTATTCGAACTTGTCAACCGCCTTCATCAGGCCGATGTTGCCTTCCTGGATCAGGTCGAGGAATTGCAAGCCGCGATTGGTGTATTTCTTGGCGATGGAGATCACCAGGCGCAAGTTGGCCTCGATCATCTCGCGCTTGGCGCGACGCGCCTTGGCCTCTCCGGTGGACATCTTCTTGTTGATGTCCTTGAGTTCCTTCACGGAAATACCGACGCGTGTCTGCAAGTCGGAGAGCTTCTTCTGATGTTCGTTGATGTCGAACTGCAAGCGATCGAGCATTTCGTTGTTGCTCGATTTGGCCGCAAGCTCCTGCGCCACCCATTCCTGGGAGCCTTCGTTGCCGGGGAAGGTGCGAATGAAATGCGATCGTGGCATCGAACACTTGCTGACGGCGATATCCATGATGGCGCGTTCATGGGAGCGCACTTCCTCGACGATGCTGCGCACCGAGTCGCACAGGTTGTCCACCTGGCGGGCGGTGAAACGGATGCCCATCAGGTGGCCGGAAATCTCTTCCAGCAGTTTCTGGTACTGCTTGCTGGTGAAGCCGTATTTACCGAGCGCGGTCTGCATCCGGGTGTGGCAGCGGCGAATTTCGGTGAATCGTTCGAGTGCGTCGAGTTTGAGTTGTGCCAGGTTGGCTGCGGCCACGGCTGCACCGCCGTCGCCTTCCTCGTCCTCTTCACCTTCGGCGACTTCGGGCTCATCCGCCATCTCCATGACGATGTCTTCGCCGGAGCTATCGACCAGGCCGTCGATCAGGTCGTCGATCTTCAATTCGTCGTTCTCGACCTTGGTCACCAGGTCGAGGATCTGAGCGATGGTAAGCGGGCAGGCGGAGATGGCCAGCACCATGTTCTTCAGGCCTTCCTCGATGCGCTTGGCGATTTCGATCTCGCCTTCGCGCGTGAGTAGGTCCTTGATGCCCATTTCGCGCATGTACATACGGACCGGGTCCGTGGTGCGGCCGAATTCGGCGTCCACGCTGGAGAGTGCGGCCTCCGCCTCTTCGACGGCGTCCTCATCCGCCACCGGTGCGGGTGTCTCGGACATTAGCAGTTCTTCGGCGGCGGGCGCTTGATCGAAGACCTGAATGCCCATGTCGTTGATCATGCTGATGACGCTCTCGATCTGCTCCGCGTCGAGAATTTCGTCGGGCAGATGGTCATTGATTTCGGCGTAGGTGAGGTAACCCCGCTCCTTGCCCAGCATGATCAGGTTTTTCAGAAGGGTGCGGCGAGCCTCCGCATCGACCTTGACTTCCGGCTTGGCGGAAGCCTGTTCGATCATGCCGGCCTTGCCTGTCGCTCCTTTTTTCTTGCGCGCAGCCGGAGTGGCGGCCGGTTCGGCTTGTTTGGGAGTCTTATTGACCGTCGTCACCATTGTTGATGCTCCGTGAGAACCTGCGGAAAAACGCGATAGTATACATGAGGTTGGGCGATCCGCGCCGTAGCGGATGGGCGCATCGGGCAAATCAGATGGGGTCGGGTTGGCGTGAACAAGCGCTCGCGGCCGGACGCGCCAGGGGCGGTTTCAGCCGGAGGGGGCTTTTCGGCGTTGCAGACTGGCCAACAGGCGGAACTTCTCTTCCGGCGTGAGTTCGCTCGGGCGGCGGCCGGAGAGTTCTCGCGCCTGGGCGCGGCCGGCCTGGGCGGCGAGGGTGTTCAGCGCGCCCTGGAAATCGGCCTCCACGTCATAGCTCTCATCCCAGGCCAGGAGGCCCGCGGCAGCTTGTTCCAGCGCGGTTTGTTCCTCGCGCCCGCGAAAGCGCTCGACGAGATCGCGCGCGGAGAGTTCTGGATGCTCCCGCAGCAGGGCGATCAGTGTGGCCAGGGCGAGCGCCTCGGGGCGCTCGCTGTGCGGCAGTTCCCCCATGCGCGTGGCGCGCACGGGGTCGTGTAGCACTGCCTGCAGCGCGATCTGCCAGGAGGAGTTCTGTACCGCGGCGCGGCCGCTGGGGCGAGTCGGGTATCGATTCGGCGCCACCCGTTGATTTCCACGCGGCGCCTCCAGGCCGGTGAGGCCGGCCAGGCGCTGTTGCAGCGCGCGCTTCAACAGGGGGGCCTGGCCCAGCTTTTCGAGATGGGGTTCCATTAGTTTGGCCAGACGTACCTGGCCTTCTTGCGAGCCCAGGTCGGTTTGTGCGGTGAGCTCGGCAAAGAGGAAGTCGGATAAGGGGGCCGCGGTGCCGCACAGGGTGCGGAAGGCATCCGCACCCTGGGCGCGGACGTAGCTGTCCGGGTCCTCGCCTTCGGGCAGGAACAGGAAAGACAGGCGTTTGCCATCCTGGATTTGCGGCAGGCTGTTTTCCAGGGCGCGCCAGGCGGCCTTGCGGCCCGCGTTATCGCCATCGAAGGCGAACACCACGTCCTCGGCCAGACGCAACAAACGGGTCGCCTGGTCGGCTGTGATTGCCGTGCCCAGGGTGGCGACCGCGTTCTGTACCCCGTACTGGTCCAGCATCACCACGTCCATGTAGCCCTCCACCACCACCACCCGGTTGTCACCCTGGATGGCGCGGCGGTGTTCGTGCAGGCCGTAGAGCTCGCGGCCCTTGTGGAACAAGGGCGTTTCCGGCGAGTTGAGGTATTTGGGCTCGCCGTGGCCGAGTACCCGGCCGCCGAAGGCGATGGTCTGGCCGCGTTCGTTGCGGATGGGGAACATCACGCGATCACGGAAACGGTCGTAGCGCTTGTCCTCCTGGGAGATGACCAGGCCGATTTCCACCAGCAAGGGGTCGGCGTAATCGGCTATACCAGCGGCCAGCGCTTCACGCAGTCCCTGCCAGCCTTCGGGTGCGTAGCCGATGCCGAAGCGAGCGGCGGTCTCGCCGCTGAGGCCGCGCAGCTTCAGGTACTCGACGGCCTTCTCGCAGCCCTTGAGGTTCTTGCGGTACCAGTTCGAGGCGGCTTCCATGCGCTCGAACATCCGTTCGCGGCGGCTTTCCTCCTCGGGCGGACGCCGGCTACCGTCGTCCGGAACCTGCATGCCGACGCGTCCGGAAAGCACCGACACGGCTTCCACGAAGGGCATGCCGGCGTGTTCCATGAGGAATGTGATGGCCGTGCCGTGGGCGCCGCAGCCGAAGCAATGATAGAACTGCTTGGTCGGGCTGACCGAGAACGAGGGGGATTTTTCGTTGTGGAAGGGGCAGCGCGACTGGTAGTTGGCGCCCGCCTTCTTGAGGGGAACGTATTGCTCGACGACGGCGACGATGTCCGTGCGGTCGAGCAGTTGCTGGAGGAAATCCTGGGGGATCATGATCCGCCCGATTCTAGACCAGGCGGTGGGCCAGGATCAGCCGAGTGCGTTCTTGACCAGACCCGAGACGCCGTTCATATCGGCGCGACCGGCCAGTTTCGGTTTCAGCCACGCCATGACGCGGCCCATGTCGCGCGCGCTCGCCGCGCCGGTCTCGCTCACGGCCTGGGCGATGAGCGCCGCGACTTCTTCGGCACTCATAGGTTGTGGCATGTAGGCCGAGAGGACTTCGATCTCGAAGGCCTCCTGGTCGGCCAGATCCTGGCGCGCCGCGGCCTGGTACTGGCTGAAGGAATCGCGACGCTGCTTCAGCAGCTTCTCGACGATGGCCACGACGGCGGCGTCGTCGAGTTCGATGCGTTCGTCCACTTCCCGCTGTTTCATGGCGGCCAGCAACAGGCGGATGGCACCGAGGCGAGCGGCATCCTTCGCGCGCATGGCGTTCTTCATGTCGTCACTGATACGCTGCCGGAGGGACATGGTGTGTACTCGCGTGAGTAAGACTGCGACCGGAAAAGAAAAGAGCCTGAAGGCTCAGGCTCGTGGCGGCGCGACCGGTTACCCCGGTAGCCGGAGTTCAGTACATCTTCGGCGGCAGGGTCTGGCTGCGCAGGCGCTTGTGTTGGCGCTTCACGGCGGCGGCCAGTTTGCGCTTGCGTTCCTGGGTGGGCTTCTCGTAGAACTCGCGAGCACGCAGCTCGGTCAGCAGGCCCATCTTCTCGATGGTGCGCTTGAAACGGCGCATGGCTACTTCAAACGGCTCATTTTCTTTAAGGCGAACGCTCGGCATCTGTGGTGTTCCTGGTTGCAGGGAGGCAAAAAAAGATGGGAGATTCTATATCAGCCGTGGACGACGTTTCAATAGAATTGCCGGCTTGATTTCAATGGGCCCTCCCATGCTTGTTCTCGGCGTCGAATCTTCCTGCGATGAAACCGGTCTGGCCCTGTTCGATACCGAACTCGGGCTGCTGGCCCACGCCATACACACCCAGGTCGCCATGCATGCGGAATATGGCGGCGTGGTGCCGGAACTGGCTTCGCGCGACCACATCCGCCGCGTGATTCCGCTTACGCGCCGGGTACTGAACGATGCCGGCCTGGCCTTGAGCGATCTCGATGCCATTGCTTATACCCAGGGGCCGGGGCTGGCCGGGGCCTTGCTGGTGGGGGCGGGTTTCGCCAATGCACTGGCGCTGGCGCTGGAGATACCGGCGATGGGCGTGCATCACCTGGAGGGCCACCTGCTCTCGCCCCTGCTGGCTGTGCCACGCCCGGATTTTCCTTTCGTGGCATTGCTGGTTTCTGGCGGTCACACCCAGTTAATGCAGGTGGAGGGGGTGGGCCGCTACCGGTTGCTGGGCGAGACCGTGGATGACGCGGCGGGCGAGGCCTTCGACAAGACCGCGCAACTGCTGGGCCTGGGCTATCCCGGAGGCCCGGCGCTGGCACAGCTGGCTGAAGGCGGCGCACCCGATCGCTTCAAGCTGCCGCGGCCGATGCTGCATTCCGGTGACCTGGATTTCAGCTTTTCCGGCCTGAAGACGGCGGTGCTGACCCTGGTGCGCAAGGAGGGCGTCGCCGCGCGCGTCGACATTGCCGCCGCTTTCCAGGCTGCGGCCGTCGACGTGCTGGCCGGCAAGAGCTTGAAAGCGCTGCGCGAAACCGGGCTGCGGCGTCTGGTCGTGGCCGGCGGGGTCGGCGCCAACCATGCACTGCGCGCGCGCCTGGATGCGCAAGCGCGGCAGCACGGCTATGCGGTGTTCTACCCGCCTCTGGCGCTGTGCACCGACAACGGCGCCATGATCGCCTTCGCGGGTGCCCAGCGCCTGGCGCAAGGGGCTTCGGCCGATGGCCGCTTCACGGTACGACCGAGATGGGAGCTGGGAGGGTTGACGCCAGCCTAGGGCGCGATCCGCTACGGTTTGTCGGAACCGCCTTCGGCGTTCCGGGCTACGGCCTGAGTATGGGCTGACCGATCAGGTGCAAGGCCTGGTGCGGGAACATCAGCACCAGGGACAAGACTCCGAGGATGGCCAGCACCAGCAACGTGGAGAAGATGTCGGCGGGGCGCAGCCAGCCCCAGTACCGGGCGGCGAGGAACACCAGATCCTTCCTGTGCTCGGTCATGCGCAGCCAGCCGCGCAGTAGCGATGCCGCCAGCCAGACGCCATAGCCACCGGCCAGCGAGGCCAGGACCACACGAAACACCGTGAGCAGATCCCATTCGCGCACGCCCTTGTAGAACAGCGATACGGCGCCCACGGAGAGCGCCGTGCCGGCGGCCAGGACGATATTGATCACCATGCGGCGGCGCTCGCGCGCCAGGTCCTGCTGCCTTTTGATGAAGAAGTCGTCGATTTCCCGCTTGAAGTATTCGGTCTTTTCCTCGACCAGGCCGGTGATTTCCGAACGCATCACGGCGATGCGCTGATCCAGCACGTCGGAAAATCTCATGGCGGCATAGTCCACCAGTTCGCGCACGTCATCCTTGGTGAACTGGCGCTGGCTGTGCAGTTCCAGGGAAATTTTGTCGAGCTTCTGGTCGATCGTCCGGCTGGCGTTGTCCACCACCTGCCCCAGGCGGTCACCGGCCTTGTCGACGGCTGCTTCGGCCGCCGCGATCAGGCTTGTGCGGGCGTAGTCGATGGTTTTTTCGAACATGGTCACCTCTTTTTGAAGGCGGCTTCCTCGCCGGAGAGCAGTTTTCGGATGTTGCCGTGATGGCGCGCCAGCACCAGTGCACAGAGCAGGGCGAGCAGGCCGGTTTCCGTGCCGGAGCCCAGCAACAGCCAGCCATAGAAAGGCGCCAGGGCCGCGGCGACCAGGGCGGACAGCGAGGAGATGCGGGTGAGGGCGAAGACGATCGCCCAGGTCGCCACGGTCAGTCCGCCCAAACGGGCGTCCAGGGCGAGCAACACGCCCAGCGCGGTGGCCACCCCCTTGCCGCCCTTGAAGCCGAAGAAAACCGGAAACAGATGCCCCAGGAAGGCGGTCAGCGCCGCCAGATAGGGCGTATACGCGGGAAGCCCCCAGGTTGTGCTCGCCCATTGCGCCAGCCACACGGCGACGTAGCCCTTGAGCGCATCGCCCAGCAAGGTCAGCGCGGCAGCCGATTTCCTGCCAGTGCGCAGCATGTTGGTCGCACCTGGGTTGCCGGAACCGTGTTTGCGCGGATCCGGCAGGCCGTAGCCGCGGGCGACCAGTATCGCGAAGGAGACCGAGCCCAGGAGGTAGGAGGCGACGAGAAGCAATTCAGTCATTTGCGCGGTCCGTGCGTAAAATCCGCGGCAATTCCAGAAGCAAAAGGGCCGGGGGTTGGATGGACATACTGTTTTTGCGGGATTTCCGCCTGGAGCTGATTATCGGGCTCTACGAATGGGAGCGCAAAGCGCCGCAGCCGGTGATGATCGACCTGGAGATCGGTTTGTACGATCACAAGGCGGGGCATACCGACGAGATCGGCGACACCATCCACTACGGCGAGGTGGCGCGGCGCATACGCGAAAGCGTGGCTACGCGCGAGATCCGCCTGGTGGAAACCCTGGGCGAACATATCGCCGAGATCGTGCGCGGCGAATTCGGCGCACCCTGGGTGAAAGTCACCGTGCGCAAGCTCGCCATCCTGCGCGGGGTCAAGGAATTGGGCATCATCGTCGAGCGTGGTTCGCGGCTGTAGCAGGCCCGTCCCGTTTCATCCACCCCAGGGCTGCATCAACTCGTGCGCGACGCCGAGGTGGTCGAGGATGCGCGCGACGATGAAGTCCACCACCTGTTCCACGTTGCCAGGGCGGTGGTAGAAGCCGGGGTTGGCCGGCAGGATGGTGGCGCCGGCCTCGGCCAGGGCAGTCATGTTGCGCAAATGGATGAGCGAGAACGGGGTCTCCCTGGGCACCAGGATCAGCGGCCGCTTTTCCTTCAACATCACATCGGCTGCGCGTTCGATCAGATTGTCGGCCAGACCCTGGGCGATGGCCGCCAGGGTGCCCATGGTGCAGGGACAGACCGCCATCGCGGCGGCCGGGTTGGAGCCGGAGGCGGCGGGTGAGAACCACTCCTCCTTGCCGTAGGCGGTGAGCCGCCCCCCGTGTCCACGGTAGCGGGCGTCGAAGAAAGCCACCACCTCGGCGTTGCCGGTGGGGAGTTGGAGGTCGAGCTCCTGTTTGGCGACGATGCGCGCGGCCTGGGAGATCAGCAGATCGACCTGGCAACCGGCGCGTAGCAGGCATTCCAGCAGACGCAGGCCATAGGCCATGCCGGAGGCGCCGGTGAGCGCTAAGGTGATGCGATTCATGATTTGCTCTCTTGCGGGTTCAACAGATGGACGGCTGCGTATCCGTTCACCAGCCCGGTGATCCAGGCGGCCGTCAGGAATAAGGGCATCAGTCCGAGGATGCTGGCCCCGGGCAGTAGCCAGGCATTCACTACCCATAGCTGCGTGCCGACGTGGGCGAAGGCGGCCAGCAGAGATAGACCCACCGGGCCGAACCAGCGCGCCGGCAGGCGGATCGCCGCAGCCAGCAGCAGCAGGCTGGCGACCCCGCCGGAGAGGCTCAGCACGAAAGCCGGGGTGAGAAACTGGCCCAGCGCCAGGGCGCCGGCGACGATGCGCAGCCCCGCCACCCAGGCGGCGGTGCGCCAGCCGTAGCGATACAGCACGACCAGGGTGACGATGTTGGCGAGGCCGGGTTTGACGCCGGGAATCGGCAACGGAATCGCCGCTTCGGCCAGGGTCAGGCCGATGGCCGCGGCAGCCAGCGCGGCCACGCGGCGGTCTTCTCCGCTGGCATGGAGTTCGATGTGCATGTCAGTAATTGAGCGTGTCGTACCCCGCCGCGGCATTTTCCACGCTGACGCGGTTGGGCAGGCAGATGGCGGCCCCGCCAGGCGGAATCCAGCCCTGTCGCACGCACAGTTGGCGCGGGCCGGGGTCGCTGGCGACGCGCACACGGCCGTCGCGAATCTCGATGCGGCTGTAGCCCAACGGGCCCCGGATGTCGATCCGGCGATTCAGACGCAAGCTGGCATCGAGCGCCACCTTGCCGTCCAGGCGCACGATGACCCGCCCTTCCAGGCTGTCCGACTGATGCATCCACAAGCTGCCCACCAGGGCGAGTCCCGCGAGCAGGATCAGCCAGTCGCCAGGGCGGGGCGTTGCGAGCAGGTTCAGGAAAGCTCCCGGTGCCGGATCAACACCTGCTGGGCATCGCGGAAATGGTCGGCCAGGGCTTCCGCGAAATAGACGGAACGATGCTGGCCACCGGTGCAGCCCAGTCCCACGGTGAAGTAGCTGCGGTTGTCCCGGATGTAGGATGGCAGCCACTTGGTGATGAAGGCGCGGAGATCCTCGAGCATCTCCGCCACCTGTTCCTGGGCCTGCAAGAAGGCGATGACCGGCGCATCGCGCCCGGTCAGCGGCCTCAGGATGGGGTCGTAATGCGGATTGGGCAGGCAGCGCATGTCGAAGACGAGATCGGCATCCATCGGGATGCCGTGCTTGAAGCCGAAGGATTCGAACACCAGGGTGAAACTGGCGTTGTGCAACTCGAGGAAGTCCTTGATCCAGTTGCGCAGGGTGTTGGCGGAGAGATCGCTGGTGTCCATCTGATGCGCGTTTCCGGAAAGCCACGCCAGCATCTCGCGCTCCTCGCGGATGCACTCTTCCAGGGAGCGCTCACCGGTGTTGAGTGGATGGCGCCGCCGCGTCTCCGAAAAACGTTTGACCAGGGTTTCGTCCTTGGCGGTGAGGAAGATGATGCGCAGGTCGACCTTGCCTCGCAGGCGTTCCAGTTCCTCGGGCAAGCCGACCAGGCTGCCGCCGCTGCGCGAGTCGATGCTCAACGCCGCGTCCTGGATGCCGAGTAGTTCCAGGTACTCGACGGCCTCCAGCAGCAAGGCGGCCGGCAGGTTGTCGACGCAATAGAAGTTGGCGTCTTCCATGGCCTTGAGGGCGACACTCTTGCCCGATCCGGACAGTCCGCTGACGACGACGACTCGCATGATTCCATGGCCCCAGGTTGAAGTGCCGAGATTATGCCTGTCTCGCACGGTAATCTGCTCGCCGTGACCGTGCATACTCGCCGCCTGAGCCAGGAACGCGCCCGTTAGCCTGGGGTGGTCGCAGGCTCCTCGATGATCTCGAAGTCGTGGGTCATCACCGCGCTCTTGCCCAGGATGATGCTGGCGGAACAGTATTTTTCCGCCGACAGCTTGATGGCGCGGTCGACGATCTCCGGCTTGATGCCGCGGCCGCGCACGGTGAAATGCATGTGTATCCTGGTGAATATCTTGGGATGATCGCTTGCCCGATCGGCACTGATTTCCACTTCGCAGCCGGTCACGTCCTGGCGGCTCTTCTTCAGGATCATCACCACGTCCACCGAGGTGCAGCCACCGGTGCCCATGAGCAACATCTCCATCGGTCGCGGGCCCAGGTTGCGCCCGCCGACCTCCGGCGCGCCGTCCATGATGAGGGCGTGGCCGCTGTCCGACTCGGCCATGAAACAGACGTCTTCCACCCATTTGACGCGGGATTTCATGCGTGTTCTCCAAATTGATTGAGGATGCGATACCAGAGGAGGCCGATGCCTTCATGCATGGCCAGATGGGATTTCAGCAGGGCCTTGGGACTGGGCAGCCAGTCCAGCGGCAGGATGGAGCCGGGGCAAAAATAGCCGGTGCCGGCGGGAATGACCACCAGTCCCGCGCGCTCGAATTCCGCCGTGGCACGTTTCAGATGCCAGGAGTGGCTGACCAGATAGATGCGCCTGATGCCCTCCTGCTTCAGGATCGCGGCGGAAAAGCGCGCGTTTTCTAGCGTCGTGAGGGAGCGATCTTCCACCCACTTTACCGGCACGGCGAATTCCCGCTCCAGCACGGCCCGCATGAGCCGGGCTTCCGGTATTCCCGACTGCGGCGCGCCCCCGGTCACCAGAACGGGCTTCTCGACCCGGCGCGCGAGCCAGGCGCCATACCGCATCCGTTCGAGGGTGAACTGATTGACGCTGTCGCCGCCATATTCCAGGCTGTGCGCATAGATGCCACCGCTCAGTATCACGATAGCATCCGCCTGCGCACCGGTGATCGGCCGAGGCACGGGGTCGAGCATGCCGAGCAGGCGATCGGCCACGACCGGCGTCGACAGCAGCCAGAGCAGCACCAGGCTGGACGCGATCAGTGCCTTGCCGAGTGCCTGCCGCCGCTTGAGCAGCCACAACCCGGTGAAGGCCAGCAGGAGCAGGTTGAGCGGGGGCAGGAGGAGGGCTGCGGCCAGGTTGGTGGCCAGAAAGGCGGGCGACATGAGCCGCGATTATCCGGATGCCCGTGATTCAGGCAAATACTGGTTTGACATGAAAACGTAAAACACCATAGAATTCCGCGCTTTCCGAAGCTCCCCTTTGGGTACGACAATATGAAAACCTTCTCCGCTAAGCCCCATGAGGTCCAGCACGACTGGTATCTGGTGGACGGCACCGACAGGGTGCTGGGACGTCTGGCGTCCGAGATCGCCCGCCGTCTGCGCGGCAAGCACAAGGCCATCTTCACTCCGCACGTGGACACCGGCGACTACATCGTCGTGGTCAACGTCGAAAAGCTGCGCGTGACCGGCAACAAGGCCGAAGGCAAGAAATACTACAGCCACACTGGCTACCCCGGCGGTATCAACGAGACCACCTTCGGCAAGATGCAGGACCGTTTCCCCGGCCGTGCGCTGGAGAAGGCGGTCAAAGGCATGTTGCCCAAGGGTCCGTTGGGCTATGCGATGATCAAAAAACTCAAGGTCTATGCCGGCGGCGCTCACCCGCATACCGCGCAGCAGCCCAAAACCCTGGAAATCTGAGGTCCCGAATGATCGGTAACTACTACTACGGCACTGGCCGCCGCAAGAGCTCAGTCGCTCGTGTGTTCATCAAGGCGGGTTCCGGCAACATCGTCGTCAACGGCAAGCCCGTAGACCTCTATTTCGCCCGCGAAACCGGCCGCATGATCGTGCGCCAGCCTTTGGTGCTGACCGAACGCGATATCACCTTCGATATCATGGTGAACGTCAACGGCGGTGGTGAAACCGGCCAGGCCGGCGCGATCCGCCATGGCATCACCCGCGCCCTGATCGAATACGACGCGGGCCTGAAACCCACTCTGAAGAAAGCCGGTCTGGTGACCCGCGACGCCCGCGAGGTCGAACGCAAGAAGGTCGGCTTCCACAAGGCGCGCCGTCGCAAACAGTTCTCCAAACGTTAATTTTGTTTGGAGCCACGAGAAGGCCGCCCATGGGGCGGTTTTTTCGTTTGAGGTGGCTTCAACGCCATGTTCGTACAGCGGATTGATACTCGAATGGGAGTGACAGCATGATCAAGGTAGGCATCGTTGGCGGCACCGGCTACACCGGGGTCGAGCTTCTCAGGTTGCTGGCACAGCATCCGGAGGTGGAACTGGCCGCCATCACCTCTCGCAAGGAGTCGGGTATGGCGGTAGCGGACATGTTCCCCTCCCTGCGCGGCCGGGTATCGCTGGCCTTTACCACGCCCGAGGACGCGCCGCTTGCGTCCTGCGACGTGGTGTTCTTCGCCACGCCCAACGGTGTGGCCATGAAGCAGACGCGCGAACTGCTCGACGCCGGGGTCAAGGTCATCGATCTGGCCGCCGACTTCCGCATCCAGGATGTCGCTGAGTGGTCGAAATGGTACGGCATGGAGCATGCCTGCCCGGATCTCGTGGCCGAGGCGGTCTATGGCCTGCCCGAGATCAACCGGGAAAAAATCAGGGGCGCGCGTCTGATCGCCAATCCCGGCTGCTACCCCACCGCCGTGCAGCTGGGCTTCCTGCCGCTGGTGGAAGCCGGCGTGGTCGATACCGCCTGGATGGTGGCCGATTGCAAATCGGGCGTGTCCGGCGCCGGTCGCAAGGCGGAGGTCGGCGCGTTGTTCGCGGAAGCTTCCGACAGTTTCAAAGCCTATGCCGTGCCCGGGCACCGCCACTGGCCGGAAATTCGCCAGGGCCTCGCACGCATGGCGGGCGACGCGGCTGGGAAAAACGTGGGCCTGACCTTCGTGCCCCACCTCACCCCGCTGATCCGCGGCATCCATGCCACCTTGTATTGCAAGCTGACGCAAGAGGTCGATGTACAGGCACTGTTCGAGCAGCGCTATGCCAACGAGTATTTCGTCGATGTCCTGCCGGCGAAATCGCACCCGGAAACCCGGTCCGTGCGCGCCTCCAACCTGTGCCGCATCGCCGTGCACCGCCCCCAGGGTGGAGACACGGTGGTCATCCTCTCCGTGATCGACAACCTGGTGAAAGGCGCCGCCGGCCAGGCGGTGCAGAACATGAATCTGTTGTTCGACCTGCCAGAGAATACGGCGCTCACACAGATTCCAGTCATGCCTTGATTTTTTGTGACTGATCCCTACTTGACACGTGGTTGACGGACGCTGTCCTGGCGCCAATAATGTCCCGCACTTTGACCTGATATAGGAGTTTCGCGATGAATGCCGCGACCGAAATGAGCCCCTTCAATTTCACCGACAATGCCGCCAACAAGGTGAAAGCCCTGATCGAGGAAGAAGGCAACCCTGAACTCAAGCTGCGGGTATTCGTCACCGGCGGCGGCTGTTCCGGCTTCCAGTACGGTTTCACCTTCGATGAAGTGACCAACGAAGACGACATGATCATGGAAAAGAACGGCGTCACGCTGTTGGTCGACCCCATGAGCATGCAGTACATGTTGGGCGCGGAAGTCGATTACACGGAAGGGCTGGAGGGCGCGCAGTTCGTCATCAAGAACCCGAACGCCACGTCCACCTGTGGCTGTGGTTCCTCCTTCTCGGTCTGAGTTTGACGCGACCCGCAAAGGCGGCGCAAGCCGCCTTTTTTATTTGGAGTAGCCCATGCCGGAGAAGAAAGTCGCCTGCCCCACGTGCGGCAAGAAGGTCGTCTGGAGCCCGGAAAATCCCTGGCGGCCCTTTTGCAGTGAGCGCTGCAAGATGATTGACCTGGGCGAATGGGCCGCCGGGAAATTCAAGATTCCCATGGAGGAAAGCGATGGATTGGACGAAACCCTGGGCGAATAGCGTGTAGCAGACCATGCGCGTCTTGTCTGTCATCCCGCCGATGACGCAGCTCAACACGCCGTATCCGTCGACGGCGTTCCTGACCGGTTTTCTGCGTTCGCGCGGGCTGGACGCGGTGCAGGAAGATCTCGCCTTGGGGCTGGTGCTGCGCCTGTTTTCGCCGCAAGGGTTGCGGGCGATGCGCGCCTGCATCGAGGCCTTGCCGCGGCGCACGCCGCTGCTTGCTGCCTTCCTGGAACGATACGAACGCTATCTCTCCAGCATTACCCCGGTCATCACATTCCTGCAGGGACGTGACCCCAGCCTGGCCTATCGTATCGCCGGAAGGCAATTTCTGCCCGAAGGATCGCGCTTCGACGCCCTCGATGTCTACATCGACCCTGATGGCAATGACCCCCTGGCCTGGGCTTTCGGCAGCCTGGGGATGCAGGATCGCGCCCGCCACTTCGCCACCCTGTATCTGAACGATGTCGCCGACGTGTTGCGCGAGGGGGTGGATGCGCGCTTCGAATTCGTGCGCTACGCGGAATCCCTGGCGCAAAGCCAGCCTACCTTCGATCCGCTGGCCGCGGCCCTCGCGGCCCCCTTCAACCTGGTCGATCAGACGCTGCACGACCTGACCCTGGACGCGGTGGCGCGGCATGGCCCGGCGCTGGTTCTGGTGTCGGTCCCCTTCCCGGGCAATGTCTACGCGGCGTTTCGCATCGCCCAGGCGATCAAGGCGCGCCATCCGGCGATCGTCATTGCACTCGGTGGCGGCTACGTCAACACGGAGTTGCGCGAACTCACCGAGCCGCTGGTGTTCGATTATTTCGATTACGTCACCCTGGACGATGGCGAGCGCCCGCTCCTGGTCCTGCTGGATCACCTGCGCGGGGAGCGGGGGGTGGACGGTCTGGTGCGGACCTTCGTGCGTCTGGATGGAGCCGTCCACTACATCGACGCGGCAGAGGCCGACATTCCCTATGCCGAAGTCGGCACGCCCACCTGGGATGGCCTGCCCCTGGATCGCTACCTCTCCGTGCTCGACATGCTCAACCCCATGCACCGGCTCTGGTCGGACGGGCGCTGGAACAAGCTGACCGTGGCGCATGGCTGTTACTGGAAGAAATGCAGTTTTTGCGACGTGACGCTAGATTACATCGGCCGCTACGACGGGCTCAAAGCCCCGGCCCTGGTGGATCGCATCGAAGCCATCATCGAGGAAACCGGGCAGAGCGGTTTTCACTTCGTCGACGAGGCAGCACCCCCGAAGGCCTTGCAGGCGCTGGCCGTGGAGTTGGAGCGGCGTAATCGCACGATTTCCTGGTGGGGCAACATTCGCTTCGAGAAGTCGTTCACCCCGGAGCTATGCCAGCGGCTCGCGGACAGCGGCTGCATCGCCGTCTCCGGTGGCCTGGAAGTGGCTTCCGACCGCCTGCTCAAGCTCATGCAGAAGGGCGTTTCGGTCGAACAAGTGGCCCGCGTCACCCGCGCGTTCTCGGATGCCGGCATCCTGGTCCACGCCTACCTGATGTACGGCTTTCCCACACAGACCCTGCACGACACGGTGGACGCGCTGGAATACGTGCGCCAACTGTTTGCCGCGGGCTGCATCCAGTCCGGTTTCTTCCACCGCTTCGTCTGTACGGTGCATGCGCCGGTGGGGCTGCATCCTGAGCAATACGGGGTCACCTTGCAGCCTCTGCCGCCCACTTCCTTCGCCCGCAACGATGTCGGTTTCAACGACCCCACCGGGGTGGACCACGACGCGCTGGGCGTGGGGCTGAACAAGGCGCTGTACAACTACATGCACGGACTTGGCCTGGAGGAGGACGTGCGTCTATGGTTCGCGGGCTACCCCGCCGAACGAATACCCAAGCCACGCGTATCGCGTCACTTCATCGAGCGGGCCCTGGCGAAAAGCGCCGGGGGATGAATCAGTCGGAGCACGATCCTCGGTAGTATCCCTGCCATTCTTCAGGTTACCGTGCCCCCCATGTCTTTCTTCCGACGAAGTGCCTGCGCCTTCATCGCCGCCTGCCTGCTGCTCACGTTGCCCGGTCTGGCTGCCAGCAGAACGGAGGACAGCCGCGGCCTCAGACCCATCAGCCTGGCCATCCCCGGCGAAACCCAGCCGGTTGCGCTCTACGGCGAGAGCCATGCCCTGGTCACGGCGTATCCGACTACAACAACGGCTGGCCTAAGCTGCCCGTAGTCAAGAGCGACGTGGAAGCGGTGGCCGGGGAGCTGGAGAAACAGGGCTTTGACGTCACCAAGGTGGTGAATCCCACGGGATGCAACACGTAAGTCTTACCGGCCACGTACTCGCGTTTCCTTGGGGCGCGTTCCTCGCTTTCGAGGTATTCGGCCTCGCTCAGCGTCTCGTGCTTCAGCGCCATGCCCATGTCAGTTCCGCAAGGTCGTTCCGAAGGCCTCCCCCTCGTGGGGAAACGAGCGCAGAGAGTCAGGGGGCTGTTTCATTTCAGCCGCCTCAGCGCTTGAAGGTCTGTACGCCTTCCTGGGTACCCATGAGGCAGATATCGGCGCCGCGGCGAGCGAATAGGCCGACGGTGACCACACCGACGATCTGGTTGATCTCGGTTTCCAGCGCCACCGGGTCGAGGATGGACATCCCATGGACGTCGAGGATGACATTGCCGTTGTCGGTGGTGAAGCCGGAACGCAACACCGGGTTGCCGCCCAGTTTGACCAGTTGCCGGGCCACATAGGAGCGCGCCATCGGGATCACTTCGACGGGGAGCGGGAAGGTGCCCATCACGTCCACCAGTTTGCTCTGGTCAATGATGCAGACGAATTTCTTGGCACAGGCGGCGACGATCTTTTCGCGCGTGAGCGCCCCGCCACCGCCCTTGATCATGGCCAGGTGCGGGGTGATTTCGTCGGCGCCGTCGACGTAGACTTCCATTTCGCCGGCTTCATTCAGGTCGATCACGCGGATGCCGTGGCTTTTCAGGCGCTCGGCGGTCGCCACGCTGGAGGCCACGGCGGCGTCGATCCGGCCCTTGATGTGGGCGAGTTCATCGATGAAAAAATTGGCGGTGGAGCCGGTGCCCACGCCGATGATGCCGGCCGGGACATATTGGATTGCGGCACGCGCCGTGGCTTGTTTCATTTCGTCTTGAGTCATCATGATACGCTCCGTCGTTTACGGCTTTGTCGTTTGCAGCCAAGCCGCGAGAATAGCACCCGGCCCTCCCTTTGGGGTGGCGCGGCCTTGGGGACGTGCCCGTGGCGCAGCGTATTTCTCGATAGCGACGGATAAATGAAATGACCGATTACCTTGAGCGCATCCTGCTCGCGCGCGTTTACGACGTGGCGATCGAATCTCCCCTGGAGGAGGCCGCGAATCTTTCCCGACGTCTGGGCAACACCCTGCTTCTGAAGCGCGAGGACATGCAGCCCGTGTTTTCCTTCAAGTTGCGCGGTGCTTACAACAAGATGGTCGGATTGACCCGCGCCCAGTTGAAACGCGGCGTGGTGGCGGCTTCCGCCGGCAATCATGCCCAGGGGGTGGCACTTGCGGCCCAGGTATTGGGGTGCGAGGCGACCATCGTCATGCCCGCGACCACGCCCACGATCAAGGTGGACGCGGTGGCCAAGCGCGGGGCCAGGGTGGTGCTGCATGGCGACTCTTACGATGACGCCTATTCACACGCGAGGACCATCGCCAAACAGGAAAAGAAGGTCTTCGTTCACCCCTATGACGATCCGGAAGTCATCGCGGGGCAGGGCACCATCGGCATGGAACTGCTGCGTCAGGCGCGCACGCCGATCGACGCGGTATTCGTGCCGGTGGGCGGCGGCGGTCTGATCGCCGGGATCGCCGCCTACCTCAAGCGCCTGCGGCCGGAAATCAAGGTGATCGGCGTCGAACCGGAGGATGCCGATGCCATGGCGCGCAGCCTGTGCAAGAAGGAACGCATCGTCTTGCCCCAGGTCGGACTGTTTGCCGATGGCGTGGCGGTGAAACAGGTGGGCGAGGAAACCTTCCGTCTCTGTCAGCTCTACGTGGACGAAATTATCCGCGTCAGCAACGACGCCATCTGTGCCGCGATCAAGGACGTGTTCGAGGATACGCGTTCGATTCTGGAGCCGGCCGGCGCCCTGGGGGTGGCCGGCGCGAAATTCTGGGTCGCGCGCGAGAAGGCGAAGAACAAGCATCTGGTCGCCATCGCCAGCGGCGCCAACATGAATTTCGACCGCCTGCGTTTCATCGCCGAGCGCGCCGAACTGGGCGAGAAGCGGGAAGCCGTCCTGGCGGTTTCCATTCCGGAGGCGCCCGGCAGCTTCAAGGCCTTCTGCTCGCTCCTCGGCACCCGTGCCATCACCGAATTCAACTACCGCTACTCGGATGCCGGGGTGGCGCACATCTTCGTGGGCGTGCAGGTACACAACCGCGCGGAAGTAGACAAGCTGCTGGCGACCCTGGAGAGGCACGAGCTACCGGTGCTGGATCTGTCGGACAATGAGATGGCCAAGCTGCACATCCGCCACCTCGTGGGGGGGCGCGCGCCCCAGGCGGAAAACGAGGTGCTCTACCGCTTCGAGTTCCCGGAGCGCCCCGGCGCCCTGATGAAGTTCCTCAACAGCATGAGCCACACCTGGAACATCAGCCTGTTCCATTACCGCAACCACGGCGCGGACTACGGCCGGGTGTTGGTGGGCATTCAGGTGCAGTCTGGACAGAAGGCCGAATTTCAGGCGTTTCTCGATGGACTTGGTTACCGCTACTGGAACGAATCGCGCAACTTGGCCTACAGCCTGTTCCTCAAATGAAAAACGCCCCGGTCCGGGGCGTTTTTCATTCCTGCGTTTGAGCGATTAGTCCTTCTGGCAGGTGTTGATGCCCAGCAGCGGGTAGAGCGCGCAAAACTTGACCAGTCCGGTGGCCAGGGGCACTACCCCAACCCAGGCCCAGACCGGGCCACCCAGGGCTGCGGCCCAGGCGACGAGCGCCAGGCCGACGACGATGCGCAAGATCCGATCGATACCACCAACATTCGCTTTCATGACGTGCTCCAAAGTAGAAGGCAGGGTCCCTCGCGGGAGTGCCGCCAGAGTATGCCCGACCCGATGTCCGTTCAGTGACTTAGGTTACAGGCCACAAAAAATCTCCATGCGAACGCGGTAGAGCATGGAAGTGTATTTGTCTACGGGTAAATATTGTACTACTAGGTTGCGTGCAGTGAATAATTCGGGTTTTCCCTACTTTGTAGGCGTTATACTACACCTTAATGAATAAGGGGAAACGATAGGTGTTTTTCTCCGAGTTCAGCCTTGGGTTTTTCCTGTGCTAGGAGTCTTAAAATGGATACGGATGTGTTGGGGTTGGAATTCTCTCCCGAAATGAAGAAGGCGCTGGACTGGGTGCCCGCGATGATCTGGGTCGCCGATCTGGCTGGAGGGTGCGATCACGTCAACCAGGCCTGGTTGACGTTCACCGGGCGCAACCTGGAGGACTGCGTCGGCGACGGCTGGGTTTCCGCCATGCACCCTGAAGACGGGCCTGTGTGGCAGGGCTTGGTGGCGGAGGCGATTCGCAACGTGGCGCCCGTGTCCATGGAATGTCGCTTGCGCCGCCGTGATGGGCGTTATCGCTGGTTGCTCAAGAGCGGCGCGCCGGTTTTTTCGGGTGAGAACAAATGCATCGGCTTTGTCGGCCATTGCAGCGATGTCAGCACCCAGAGACAGGCGCTGGAATCGCTCAGCCAGGCCAGGCAGAAGCAGCGTTCCCTGCTCTCCAGCCTGCGCGAGGCGGTCACGGTCGTGGATGATTTCCTGCACGTCGAAGAGTCCGGCAAGAAAGCGCATCAGGATGAGCGTCTGACCCCGCGGCAGCGCGAGATACTGCATCTGATCGCGCGTGGTTTCGCCACCCGTGAGATCGCCACCCAGTTGCACGTCAGCGTGAAGACCGTGGAGAGCCACCGTGCTCAGCTCATGCAGCGCCTCAACATCCACGATGTCGCCGGATTGACCCGTTATGCCATCCGTACCGGCCTGGTGGCGTCGGATCTGTGACGCTCGGCCCGTGACTACGTGCCTGCCACCCTTTGCCTGAGGGCAGCGGGCGCGAGCACTTCGATGCGTTCGCGCCCCAGGCGCACATGGCCTTCTTCCTCGAATTGCTTCAACAGGCGCGAGACGATTTCGCGCACGCTGCCCAGCTCATCCGCCACCACTTGGTGTGAGACAGTAACCAGCGGTCCGCGCTCCAGCAACCACGCCGCCAGACGTTGATCCAGCTTGCGAAAGGCGACTTCCTCGACCAGTTGCATGAGGCCGGAGAGGCGATCGGAGAACAGCTTGAAGGCCATTTCCCGAAAGGGTGGGTGTTCCGCCACCATGCGCAGGATCAGCGTGCGTGGCAGCGCCAGGGCGCGCACGGCGGTTTCCGATACGCCGGTAGCGGGGTAGGGGTCGCCGCCCAGGAGGCAGCTCACGGTGACGATGCACAATTCCCCAGGACGCACGCTGTAGAGGCGGATTTCCCGTCCGTTTTCCGCGCGCTTGCTGACCTTGATGCGGCCCGCGATCACCAGAGGCAATGCCTGGCAACTCATGCCGGCGTCGAACAGCAGGGTGCCGGGCGGAACCTCCAGGTTCACGCCCTGACGCTCGACTTCGCCTACCAGCGCTTCGGACAGTCCGGTCAGGGCGGGAAACAGCCTGGTGAGTTCCGGTGTCATGATTGCAACGCCGCGGCGATGGCGGCGATTCTGGCCTGGGCAATAGCCTGGGCGATGGCAGCCGGCTCCACTCCCTGGGCAATCGCGCCGGCATCGACGCGGCGTGCCGCGCCCAGCGCGCGGCGCAGATGCTCCGCCTGGGGGTAAGGGCGCGCCTCATGGCCTTCGCGGCCATGGAAGTCGGCGGCGCAGGCGGCGAGGAAATCCTCGAAGCGTTCCGGGCGGCGCAGGGCATCTGTCCGTTGCAGCAGTTCCAGCAGGGTGGCGGGGCGCAGTTCCAGGGCGCGATGCGCGTTGCCGTGATCGCGTGCCACCAGCATCGCCAGGTCGCGGCATTCGAGCGGTGCGCGCAGACGCTCGCACAGGCCGCGCACCAGTTCGACGCCGCGGCCCTCGTGGCCGTGGTGTTTCGGCCAGAATTCCCGCGGCGTGGCCCCCTTGCCGAGATCATGCAGCAGTGCGGCCACCCTGGCCGGCAGGCCGAGGCCCTGGCGCGCGGCTGCGTCGATCACCCGCATGACGTGCTCACCCGTATCGATCTCGGGATGATGTTGCGCGGGCTGCGGCACGCCGAAGAGCCGGTCGAGTTCGGGCAGCAGGCGCGCCAGGGCGCCACATGCGCGCAACATCCGGAACATGCGCGACGGACTGGCTTCCATCAGGCCGCGTGCGAGTTCCTGCCAGACTCGCTCCGGCACCAGCGCATCCACTTCACCTGCCGCGACCATCGCTTGCATCAGCGCCAGGGTTTCCGGCGCCAGCTCGAAGCGGGTATCCCCCGCGCCGAAGCGCGCGGCGAAGCGCGCCACCCGCAGGATGCGCACCGGATCTTCCGCGAAGGCGGCGGAGACGTGCCGGAACACGCGCCTCTCCAGGTCCGCCCTGCCGCCATAAGGGTCGATCAGGCTGCCGTCCGGGGCCAGCGCCATCGCGTTGATGGTGAGGTCGCGACGCAGCAGATCCTGTTCCAGGGTGACGTCCGCGGCCGCGTGTACCGCGAAGCCCTTGTAGCCGCGCGCGGTCTTGCGCTCGGTGCGTGCCAGCGCGTACTCCTCGCCGCTGTCGGGGTGCAGGAAGACGGGGAAGTCGCGGCCCACGGGGCGAAAGCCCAGAGCGACCATGGCTTCCGGCGTAGCCCCCACTACGACGTGGTCGCGATCCTGTACCGGCAGGCCGAGCAGGCCATCGCGCACCGCGCCGCCGACGATGTAGCTGCGCAGCGTCGCGAGTCGCGAGTCGCGAGTCGCGCGAGGCAAGCTCTCAACGTCCCGCACGGGTGCGGAAAGCCATGTAAGCGCTGCGCGGACCGGCTTCTTTCAGGTAGCCGATCACGCTCGCCAGGGCGGTGGACCCACCCGGGGGCCGGGCACCCGCGCAGACGTTGTCGCTTTGCATGGCATAGAAGTTATCGCGGGTCATGAGCTTCGCACCCGGCTTCAGCTCCATCAGGCGCGCGAACCAGTACGAGGCCGTATCGCCCAGAGGCAGCACGCTACGGCGCAGGCCCAGGGTGGCGGCGGTCAGGCGCAGCAATTCGGCCAGGGTATATATGTCGGGGCCGCACAGGTCGTAGCTCCGTGCGCTCGCCTCCGGACGATCCAGTGCGTCGGCGAAGGCTCGCGCCACATCCCCCACGAACACCGGCTGGAAGCGGGCATGCGCCCCGGCCAGGGGAACCACCGGGGCGAGCCTGAGCAGTTCGGCGAACATCGTCAGAAAGCGGTCGCCCGGGCCGAAGATCACGGACGGGCGAAATGCCGTCGCGCCTGCCGCCGCCAGGACCAGCGTCTCGCCCGCGGCCTTGGTCTGCTGATAGCGGCTCTTCGAGCCCGCTTCGGCACCCAGCGCGCTCATGTGCAGGAGCCGCGGCACGCCGCAGGCCAGGCAGGCGGCCAGCAGCTTGCGCGGCAGTTCCACGTGGGCGCGCTCGTAGTCTCCGGGTTGGTGTTCGTGCAGGATACCGACCAGGTTGATGACCGCATCCATGCGCGTGCACAGGGCGTGCAGCGCCGCGGGATCGTGGATATCGGCTTCCACCACGTCCACACCGGGTAGCACGAACAGAGGCTTGCAGCGCTCGCGCCTGCTCGTCGCCACGCGGATGCGGTGACCGCGCGCGGCCAGGAGGGGAAGCAGATGCGAACCGACGAAGCCGCCGCCGCCCAGGACACAGATGTTTTGGCTTTTCATGGTTGCGGCGAGGTCTCGTCTTCGGGGGGGGGCGGCAGGGAGGGATTGCGCGCGGCGATGGTGCCCAGGCGGTCCTTGAGGGTACGCGCTTCGCCACCGAAACGGTTACGGTAGAACATGGCGTTGCTCAGCACTTTTTTTACGTAGTCCCGGGTCTCGGCGAAGGGGATGCTTTCCACGTAGATGGCGCCTTCCAGCGGGATTTCCCCCTGCCACCTGCGGGCGCGGCCCGGGCCCGCGTTGTAGGCGGCGGTCGCAAGGACCGGCGACTGGTCGAGCGCGTCGTAGATGCGCTTGAGATAGAAAGTGCCGAAACGGATGTTGGCGGCCGGGCTGGCGACGCTGCACTTGCGCCCCAGACCCAGCTGGCGGGCGATCCATTTGGCGGTGGCCGGCATGATCTGCATCAGGCCGCTGGCGCCGACGCCGGAGCGGGCGTAGTCGACGAAACGCGACTCCTGGCGCATCAGGCCGAATACCCACGCTTCGTCCAGGCCGTTGTCGTGCGCGTAAGCCGTGGCCAGGTCGCGATAGGGGGCGAGGTAGCGCAGATCGAAATCGTGTTCACCGCGTGTCTTCTCGGCGGTGCTGATGGCGCGGTCGTACCAGCCCGCGCGCCGCGCCAGCTCCGCCGCTGCCAGGATCTGGCGGTCGCTCATGCCGCGTAGCGCCCACTCCCACTCCGACACGGCATTGCCGGCATCCCCCAGGCGGCGCAGCAGGAGCGCGCGTTTCAGCCCGAGTTGCGCTTCGGCGGCCTGTAGATCGTCCGGCGTGACCTTGTATTGCAGCGGCTGCGTTTCCAGGCGGGCGGGCAATTCCTCTTCCGCGAGCAGGCCGTAGTAGTTGATTTCCTGCGAGAGCTTGGCGAAGAGCACGTTGGCCGGGTAGCTCGCATTCAATGCCTTGAGCGAACGCGCCTTCCAGTAACGCCAGACCGGCTCGTTGCGCAGCGACTCGGGCATCACCTCGATGCCGTTGTAGACCTCCGTCCATTTTCCGGCGCGCAAGGCTGCGCGCACCTTCCACTGGAGTTGCAGTTCGCTTTGCGGCGTACCCGCGCGGGCGTACCAGGCCAGCGCTCGGGCGTCCTGGCGCCGCGCCGCGTGCAGGCCGATCTGGCCCCAGCCGTAACGCTGCACAGCTTCCGGAAAACGGCTCGATTGCGCCTCCCAGGCACGCGCGGCGGCCTCCGGATCATTCTTCGCGATCTGGGTGAGCGCCAGGAGCGCGGCCTCGCGCTGACCGGCGGTGCTCAACGGGCTTTCCAGAAACTTGGCGGGCTCGCGCTGGGCTCGGGTCAGCGCGTCGTCTTCCATCGCCAGGTCGTGGCTCAGGCGGACGTTCACCTGGCGCGCCAGGCGCAGGTTGCCGGCCTCCAGGGCCAGGCGCAGGCGCGCCAAACGATCCTCCTGGGTCAGCACGCCGCGTTCGGCCAGGGCGCCGAACAGCGGGTCGCAACTGGAGGGGAGGTCGCGCGGCGTGCGCCAGAGTGCCACACCCGCGGCATCGACCGATTCGCCCGCGGCCATGCGGCGGCGCAGGTCGAAGCATTGCAGTTCCTGATCGGGGCGGGAACGGGCCTGGAGCACGGCCTGGTATTGCTCCTGGAACGCTTCCCAGTTCTCGCTGCGGCCATATTGCCGCGCAAGGTCGAAGCGCAAGCGGTCGGAGAGCGGCGTGTCGGGGTTATCGTCGATGAATTGTTGCGCGGCAGCATTGCCAGGGGAATAGGCCTTGAGTCGCCAGAATCGCAGGTAAGGTGCGAGCACATAGGTCTCGGGTACTTTGTCCGAGAATTTCTGGAAACGCTCGAATTTTCCCTTCTGGTAGGCTTCGCGTGCAGACTGGAAATTGGCGTCCACGGAGGCCAGAGCGGGCAAGGAGAGGAGCAGTAGTAGCAGAAAGGTCGGTAAACGCACGCGAAACAGGGCAGTTTTCTGAAGGGCGCACTCTATCAGGAGTAGCCGCCTGCATACCCGCTACCTCATCATTCGTTTACCGCAGCGTAAGCATGGCTCCCGAAATCGATACCGAACAGGGAACGCTCACGACCGATCCGGCGGGCGCATCGTGGGTTGCAACCCGTGCCCCTGCGCGGAGCCATCGCGGGTGGCTATTCGCATCGCTGCCGGAAGCCGCCCCCACGAAGGTTCAAGCCAGCCGCATGTTCACCGGCACCCGCCGCGCTCCGAACGGTTGCCCGAAGGCCTTGAAACGGCCGGCGATGCTGGTTCCGCAGTGCGGACAGCGGCCGGCGGCGTCGAGGCGGTAGTCCCTGAAGTCATAGCCGTCGCGCACGATCAAGGCAGCGTCGCAGCCGGGACAATAGGTGGTGCCGCCCTCCACGTCGCGGACATTGCCGGTGTAGACATGGTGCAGGCCGACTTCACGGGCGATGCGGCGCGCGCGGCTCAAGGTGGCCGCGGGCGTGGGCGGCAGGTCGACGAGCTTCCAGTCGGGATGGAAGGCGGTGAAGTGCAAGGGCACATCGGGGCCGAGTTCCTGGCCCACCCAGTGCGCCAGTGCCCCGAGCTCCGCGTCGGTGTCGTTGAGGCCGGGAATGAGCAAGGTGGTGATCTCGAGCCACACCTTCGTCTCGCGCTTCAGGTAGATCAGGGTATCCAGCACCGGTTGCAGGTGGCCGCCGCACTGTTTGACGTAGAAGGCATCGGTAAAGCCTTTCAGGTCGACGTTGGCGGCGTCCATCTTCGCATAGAACTCGACCGCGGCGGCAGGCTGGATGTAGCCGGCGGTGACTGCCACACTCTTGATGCCGCGTGTGTGGCAGGCGTCCGCCGTATCGAGGGCGTATTCGGCGAAGATCACCGGGTCGTTGTAGGTGTACGCCACGCTGGTGCAGTCCATGCGCTGGGCGACCCGGGCGATTTCCTCGGGGCTGGCCGAGTCCATCAGACGGTCCATGTCACGCGACTTGGATATATCCCAGTTCTGGCAGAACTTGCAGGCCAGGTTGCAGCCGGCGGTGCCGAAGGAGAGCACCGAGGTGCCGGGATAGAAGTGGTTGAGCGGTTTCTTCTCGATAGGGTCGACGCAGAAGCCGGAACTCCTGCCATAGGTGGTGAGCCGCATGCGGCCGCCTGCCATCTCGCGCACGAAGCAGGCGCCGCGCTGGCCTTCGTGCAGGCGGCAGTCGCGCGGGCAGAGGTCGCACTGGATGCGGCCGTCCGCGAGCGTGTGCCACCAGCGCGCAGGCGGGGTGCTTTCGGGCGCGTACTTGGGGGTGTTCAACTCGCCTCCTTGAACTTCTCCACCGCGTACAGCGACAGGCGCAGGTCCCTGGACCAGAAGTCGCCGCTCAAACCGGCTTTCTGCTTGAGTTGGGACAGGAACTGGCGCGGTTCTGGCAGTTGTTCCCACACCTGTGGCAAGAAGGTGGAACGGTGCCAGCCGTATTCCAGGATCACGCCATCCACTTCCGGGCGCAGTTGGCGCAAGGCTTCGGCCTCGTCGCCGAAAGTCATGGGCGTGGCCGGGGTGAGCACGGAGACTTCCAGCCGCACCTCGTGCAATTCCCCGCACAGCAGGGGCGGGAAGCGCGGATCGCGGAAAGCCGCGGCGCGCGCGTTCTCTTCCACGTCCTCCCGCAGTGGCCGATGTGCCTCGAGCGAGCCGATGCAGCCGCGCAAGCGGCCCTCCTTGGTAAGGGTGACGAAGGTGGCTCCGGGTGCGTCCAGCCAGTCCGCGTGGGGCGGGTGGGTGGCAGGCTCGTCGAATTCGCGGGCGATGGCTGCGCGCGCCAGGAGGAGAAGTTGCCGGCCCTGGGTTTCAGTGAACATGGTCGGACTCGGTGAAAGCCAATGAGGCGTAGCCGACCACGCGCGCGCGCTCGCCGGCGGTATCTCCCGAATTGCGCATGTCCAGCAGATGTGCCGACAGGCCGCGCCTCTTCGCTGCTAGCAGCAGGCCGTTGATGACATGGCAGCCGCAGGCTTGTTCGCCGATCAGATGATTGTTGAAGTGGAGAATTTCCTGGATGGTGGCGTGGTCCTTTTGCAAGGCTTGTTCGTAGGTCAGGAAATGGGAGAGATCGGAGCTCGCCACGATCAGCGTTTCCGCACCGCCCCAGAGCCGCTCCAGCACACTGGCCACCGCATCCGGGCTGGCGCCACCCACGGCCAGGGGGACCAGGGTGAAGTCGCCTAGCACGCTCTGCAGAAAGGGTAGATGCACTTCCAGGGAATGTTCCTGGGCATGGGCATCGGGATGCACCTGAACCTGATTCAGGTCGGCGATGGACGCGATGGCGTCCTTGTCCAGCGCTATTCGGCCCAGAGGTGTCTCGAAGACGGCCACTCCGGGCAGTGCCAGACCGGGGGTCCAGACTCGATGTACCGGCCCCAGCAGGATCACCCGCGAGATGCTGTCGCGCAGCGGTTGCAGCAGCGCGTAGGCACTGGCAGCGACGGCGCCGGAATAGACGTAGCCGGCGTGCGGCGCGATCAACGCCTTGGGTCGTAGCGGGGTGCGGTGGGTGGCGGCGAGCAAGGCGTTCAGCATGGCCTGGAGTTCGGCCGGGTCGTCGGGGTAAAACGTGCCGGCGACGGCGGCGGGGCGGACGAATTGCATGCGGCCTCCAGAAGCGCTTCTCGCCCGCGTGCGGGCGAGGGGTGAGTGGGTTTCCGCCGTCCGCATCGCGAGAGCGGCCTTCTGGTAGCGATGCGAAGCAGACTCTGAATGGATAAATATACCTAGGTAATAAACACCATGCAATCGCGAGCTTACGATTTAGGACGTCCGGGCGATCAGGTCGTAAAATCCGATCTGCCCAGACCCGAAATCAAGCCGATGCCGCGCCATTTTGCACTCCTTCCCGCCGCCGGTGTGGGTGCCCGCATGGGCGCCGACCATCCCAAGCAATATCTGGACATCCATGGCCGGCCCATGATCTGGCACGCCATCCGCGCCTTCGAGCGGCATCCCGCGATCGAGCGCGTATATGTGGTGCTCTCGGCGGAAGATGCCTGGTGGGCCGGGTACGACTGGTCGGCGTTCACCCGTTTGAACGCGCTGCGTTGCGGCGGCGCCAGTCGCGCCGAGAGCGTTGCCAACGGCCTGCGCGCCATGCAGGCCGAGGTGGGCCGCGAAGACTGGGTGCTGGTGCACGACGCCGCCCGGCCCTGCCTCTCGCGCGGATTGCTGGACAAACTCCTGGGGGAACTGGCCGACGATGAAGTCGGAGGCATCCTCGCGGCACCCGTGGCCGATACCCTGAAGCGCGCGGGTCGCGCGCCCGTGGAACGAGGCGAGCGGCGCATCCGGGAAACCGTGCCGCGGGAGGGCCTCTGGGGCGCGCAAACCCCACAGATGTTCCGTCATGCCATGCTGCTGGATGCCCTGGAGCGGGCCGGCCATGCCGTCACCGACGAGGCTTCCGCCCTGGAGTCGATCGGCCTCTCGCCGCGTCTGGTGGAAAGCGATCTCACCAACCTGAAGGTGACTTACCCGCGCGACCTGGAAGTGGCTGCCTGGCTGCTGGGCCGTCAGGCGTAGCCATATTCCAGGCCATGGCCTGACCGGGGAATCCCGTGATGTATTCGTCCGCGCCGTCGCCGGTATGATCGGCTCTCGTTCGCGGTACGGCTGAAATTCAGAACAGGGACGCGGCGCCGCAATTGGGTTCGTTGTCGGCGGCGCGCCAGAGGCCGGTCTTGGTGTCGTAGCAGTTTTGCGCCGAGGGGGCGGAGCCACCGCCGTTGAAATTGCTGAAACGGAACTGGCCGCTGTCGGCGCGGCCATCGTCGATCTTGCGGTCGATCTCCGCCAGCACTTTCGCGGGGATCTGGTTTCCGGTCTTCAGGTTGAGGCGGGGCGAGGCCCCGGCATTGGCGAAGTGGTTGTCGTACTGGATCTGCAAATAGGCGTTGTAGGGGTTGCGTGGCCATTCGCCGTTGCGCTCGGGCAGGCTGCCTTCGGCGCGGTAGTTGCCGGTGATCAGGTTGGCATGCGACAAATGTACCCACAGCAACAGCGTCTCCCGCGCCTGTTCCGTGTCGCGCACCACGCCGTCGCCGTTGCCACCGACCTGGGCCGATGCGATTCCCGTCAGGTTGGCGTAGGCCAGGCTGCCGGGGTAATCGCCGGGTGCCGCCCGGTATTTGTCCTGGAACGCGTAATACGCGGCTTTGAGGCTGTCGATCTGGGAAATGATGCTGCGCGCGCGCGCGCTTTCGATCAGTTCCTGGCCCTTAAGCACGCCACCCAGAAGCAGCCCGATCACGACCAGCACGATGGCGAGCTCGATCAGCGTGAAGCCACGCGGCTCTCGCGTCATGGACGGGTGTGGGCCGGTCGCGGACGCCGCGACCCTATGCCACGGACAACTTCATCGTGAACATCGCGCGGCGATGCTCGAGGCTCCCTTCTTCCGCAAGCGGGAGGGGGGCTGGGGCTGAGGGAACAGGCATGGCGCGGGAGGTTCATGATTCGTGGTGGCACCGTTCGCCATGCCCGTTGGGTTGTGTGGTTTTTTTCATGCCAGTAGGGCCTCAAGCAAGTAACGGGCCTGGCTTATGTCTCAGTTGGAACAATGGCTTGAGTATAGGGCAGGGGCGGGGATTGACGAAATCTCGCCGGATTTGTCAAATTTCCCGGCAGCCCGCCGCTTCGTGGTGGGTAGTCTGCGGTTAGTGTGAACGTCGCAAGGCGACGCACGCAGCTCCCCTCTCCTTTTGGGAGAGGGGTTGGGGCAGACAGAGACCTGGTCGACGTATTCCGGCGGCTTGGTCGGTTGGCTGGTCGTTCCATCAGTGAGGGAAACGGGCATGGCCAGACGTTCATCATCCGCGAGCGGCTTACTCGACATGCCCGTTAATCCCGCTCAACTTTGCCTGGAATCGGTCGATAACCCGACCATGACCAGAGCGATCGCGCCCACTCCCGCACCGGCTGGCGACGATGTCGTGCGCCTGCAACGCTATGGCAACCGCATCCTGGCCCTGATGCTGCTGCTATTGCACGCGGCCTTCGTCTGGGGGCAAGACGCGACGTGGGGACAGGCCGTGGTGCTGGCGCATTACGGCGTGTTTCTGCTCTGGCAACCATTTTTCAGCGGCCAGCAGCGCCTGCCCTGGCTGCGTACCCTGGGCGTGCTGCTGGTGGGCGTGCTGCTCGCGGGCCTGCATAACGTTTGGGTGGCCGCGCTCTGGAGCGTGATGCTGGCCGGCCTGCTGGGTGCGGTGGCGGTCACTCTGCCGACGGTGCGTGAACGCGCGGGCCTTTGGTCGGCCGTACTCTATCTGCTGCTGCTGCTCTTCGTCTGGCTGTTGCCGCAGGGGTATGGTTTGCCGGTGCGCCAGGTCAGCCAGATTGCGTTCTGGCGAGACAGCCTGCTCTTCCTGCCCTTGCTGGTACTGGCGTTTCCATCGCCCCGGCTCGGCCGGGAGGGCTCGGCGATGGACCTGCTCTATGCCCTGGTGTTCGTGCTGATCATCGGCGTCCTGGCCCTGGGCAGTTATGTCGCCATGCATCTGCGGCAGAGCGATTACGCGGGCGGCCTGCTCCTGAGCATGGCCACCCTGGCCGCAACCTTGCTCATCTTCGCCTGGCTATGGCAGCCGCGCGACGGCTCTGCCGGCCTGCGCACCCTGTTTTCCCGCTATGTGCTGTCGCTGGGCCTGCCGCTGGAAGACTGGCTGAAGCAACTCTCCCTGGCCGCCGAGCAGGAGCCCGACCCGGATGTTTTTCTGCGCAGCGTGATGGCGGGTTTTACCCATCTCCCCTGGTCTACCGGGGTGGCCTGGAAAACCGCGATCATCGACGAGTCTCTGGGGGCTACGAGTCCGCATGAGACCCGCTTCACCCACCGGGGCGTGGAGGTGATTTTTTATACGGAAGCCGAGGTCAACCCCGCGTTCGCCCTGCATTTGCGCTTGTTGACCGAGATCATCGGTTATTTCTACGCGGCCAAGACGCGCGAGCGCCTCATGAGCGCGAACGCCTACACCCAGGCGATCTACGACACCGGGTCGCGCCTGACCCATGATGTGAAGAACCTGTTGCAGTCGCTCATGACGCTTTGTTCCGCCGCCGAGCACAGCCGTCCCGAGCAGGCCATGTCCTTGCAATCCCTGATGCAACGGCAGTTGCCGCAGATGGCAAAGCGTCTGGAAATCACCCTGGACAAGCTCAAGGCGCCGCAGATGGCGCTCGACAACCACCCCATCTCGGCGCGCGAATGGTGGCGGGGACTGAAGTCGCGATACGCACGCGAGATATTGGACTTCGCCAAGGATGAGGGCGAGGCTACGCTGCCCCAGGAATTGTTCGACAGCGTCGCCGACAACCTCGTGCAAAATGCGCTGCGCAAGCGCGTGGGGCAGCCGGACGTGACCATCAGTGTCGAATTGGAGACGCAGCCCTGTACCTGCCTGATCGTCTGCGACTCCGGCGAGGCCGTGCCCGCGCCGATCCGGGAGCGCTTGTTCCATGCCCCGGTGTCGAACTACGATGGACTCGGCATCGGCCTGTACCAGGCCAGCAAGCAGGCCAGCAGCCTGGGGTACCGCCTGGAACTGGTCAGCAACCGCAACGGCGAGGTGTGTTTCAGCCTGAAGCAGGGAGAGAAGTAGGCTCCCGCTGTGGGGCGCGGTGATGCCCTGTTGGCCGTCCTGGCCGCGTAAGGTATCCGCGCCCCGACGTGCCCGTCCGGCGCTCAGGCGTAGACATCCAGGGTCATGCCCGGGCCTGCACTCGGCCCGGAGACGGGTTTTTCGGCCCCGCTTTTTCGAGTGTCCGCCGCCGCGATGCGGTTCTTGATCTCACTGATTTGTTCTTCGAGATGCTTGATATTTGCCCGGCCCTCGGGCGTTTTTCCGGAGGGACAGGTTTCCTGGTCGGAAAGCTTGCCCTTGTAGCGGTCGAGTTGGGCTTCGAGTCCCGCGTTCGTTTTCACGGGGCTCGAATATCCGTAGGACGCGGGGGAACCTATGGCGCCGACCATGCCCGTGTCGCTCGGCCGGGGTGTGGGTCAGCCGGGCACGAACTTCAGCGCCAGGCCGTTGCTACAGTAGCGCAGGCCGGTGGGCCGGGGCCCGTCGTCGAAAACATGGCCATGGTGGCCGCCGCAGCGCGCACAGTGGAACTCGGTGCGCGGCAGGGACAGTTTCAAATCGGTGCGGGTTTCCACATGGCCGGGCAGGACATCGTAGAAGCTGGGCCAGCCGGTGCCGCTGTCGTATTTGAACCGGGAAGGGAATAGCGGCAGGCCGCAGGCCACGCAGGCGAACAGGCCGCTGCGCTTTTCATGGTTGAGCGGGCTGGTGAAGGCGCGTTCGGTGCCTTCTTCGCGCAGGATGTCGTACTGTTCCGGCGTGAGTCGTTTCTTCCACTCGGTATTGCCGCGCACGAGTCTTTCGATGCGCTCCCCCGCCATGGCTCGCCCGGTCAGGATGAAGCGCGACAGGGCCAGCGCGGAGACGCTCCCCGCCGCCAGTTTGAAGAATGTGCGTCTGTTCATGATTTCTTCCTCATGCGGTGAATAATCTCACCGGCTCTCCGCCGGGTTCATGTACAGGGCCGGCAACTGCTGCCGCAGATGCTCGATCTTGGGCGCATCATTGACGACGATGTAAGGCTGGTTCGGGTGATGCGCCAGGTAATCCTGGTGGTGGGCTTCGGCATCGTAGAAGCCCGTCAGGGGCGAGACCTGGGTGACGATGGGCTGGGAAAACACGTGCGCTGCCTGTAGTTGGGCGATATAGGCCAGCGCCACCCGCTTCTGTTCGGCGTCGACGTAGAAGACCGCCGAGCGATATTGCGTGCCGCTGTCCGGGCCCTGGCGGTTGAGTTGCGTCGGATCATGCGCGACGGAAAAAAACACCTTCAGGAGTTGTCCATAGCGGATACGCGCGGGGTCGTAGGTGATGCGCACCGATTCGGCGTGACCGGTCTGGCCGGAACTCACCAACTCGTACCGGGCGGTGTCCGCCTTGCCACCGGCGTAGCCCGCCACGACCCGGGTGACGCCCTTGACGTGTTTGAATACCCCGTCCATGCCCCAGAAACAACCGCCGGCCAGCACCGCCGTGCCGGAGGACTTGGACAGGGGGACATCGATGGCCGGGTCAGGCAAGGCTACGGCCGGGGTCGAGGACGCGCAGAAGGCGCTGGCCGCCGCGAAGGCGCCGGGTATCAGGCGATTCATGAAATTACTCCTTGGATGCTCTAGGTTGGTATTGGCGGCCTGGTTCGGGCGGTCGCGACTCAGCTGCCGCCGAACCAGTTGTATCCCCGGTCTTCCCAATAGCCGCCGGGGTAGGTATTGCTGACGAAGATCGCCTGGATGTGCTTCGGGTTCTTGTAACCCAGCTTGGTGGGCATGCGCAGCTTCAGCGGAAAGCCATGGCGTATCGGCAGGATCTTGCCGTCATGGCTGAGCGTCAGCAGGGTCTGCGGGTGCAGCGCGGTGGGCATGTCGATGCTGGTGTAGTAATCGTCGGCGCACTTGAAGCCGACATATTTGGCGCTCAGATCCGCGCCCACTCGGCGCAGGAAGGCCGAGAACGGCACCCCGCCCCATCTGCCGATGGCGCTCCAGCCCTCGACGCAGACGTGGCGCGTGATCTGATCGGTTTGCGGCAAGGCATGGAGTTCCGGCAAGGTCCATGCGTGCTTGTCAGAGACCAGGCCGCTCACCTCCAGCCGGAAAGCGTCGGCATCCACACGGGGCGCCTTGTCCTCGCCGTAGTACGCGTTGAAGGGGAAGGGACGCGTGATCATGGACTCCGGATAGGTCGGCGCCAGCCGCTTCGGGTCGAACAGCCAGGCCTGAACCCGATCGTTCATGCGCGAAATTCTCTGCAAGGCGGTTTCCGCACTCTTGCCGTCTCCGAGCGAGCAACCGGTCAGCAAGGACAGACCGCCCAGCGTCAGGGAGTCGCGCAGGAACAGGCGCCGTGTGGGCAGGTCCAGGCGTTTGAGCGCCTCTTTCACGAGCGCGTCGGCGTCGCTCCGGGGGGGAAGGCGGTCCATCCTATTCTCCTCAACGGCCGCGTATCATCGCGAGCAGGGTACGCGGCAGCAATGCCACCATCGCCAGGTGGACCGCCAGGAAGCAAAGCAGACCGGTCATGGCGAAGAAGTGCACGCGCCGCGCCGTCTCGTAGCCGCCCAGCAGTTCGCGCAGCAGGGGGAACTGTACAGATTTCCACAGCACCAGACCCGAGAGCACCAAGAGCGTGGTATCGAGCATGACGAACAGATAGGCCGTGCGTTGCACGCTGTTGTAGCTGCGCGGGTCGGCGTGGGCCAGGCGCCCGTGCAGGGCGGCGCGCAGGTCGGCGTACAAAGCGCTTGCGGACAAGGGGAAAAACTTGCGCGTCATGCGACCGCTGCCGGCGTTGAGCAACAGGTAGATCAGGCCATTTCCGGCCAGCAACCACATGGCGGCGAAGTGCCACTGCAAGGCGCCGCCCAGCCAGCCGCCGAGGGTGATGCCGGAGGGGAAGCGAAAGGCGAACAGCGGCGAGGCATCGTAGATGCGCCAGCCGCTCATCGCCAGTATCCCCGCGGCCAGGGCATTCAGCCAGTGCGTCAGGCGCAGCCAGAGCGGATGGATCGTGTCTTGCGTCCTCGCGGATTGCAAATGCATGCGGACGTCTCCTTGGGGTGGACGGGGTTTCGCGGGTGTGGTGCAGTTTAGTTCGCAGCGCATGCGTACCTGGTTACAAGCCCTGGCACAATGTGTCACATTTTGCGGGGGCGCAAACCTTGTCGACCTGTAACCCAAACCCCTCGGGCAACGAATGACGGATCAGGGACGGCTGAATGCCAACGAGGCCAGGCTCAAGGGCTTGCTGCTGCGTGCTCTCGCTGGCGAAGCCCCCGCTTACCAGGCTTGGCTCAAGGAATTGAGCGCGCATCTGCGTGCTTATTTCAGGAAGCGCCTGACCCGCTTTCCGGACGAAGTGGAAGATCTCGTGCAGGAATCCTTGCTGGCCATACACAACCAGCGTCACACCTACGACGCCGACTTGCCCTTGACGGCCTGGGTGCATGCCATCGCCAAATACAAGCTGGTCGATCTGCTGCGCCGGCGCGCGCGCCGCGATGCGCTTACCGATCCGCTGGAGGACGAAAGCGATTTTCTGGTCGCCACGGATAGCGAAGCTGCCGAGGCGAAAAGGGATGTGGGCAAACTCCTCGGCCAACTGCCCGATCGGCAGCGACTGCCTATCGTCCACACCAAGCTGGAAGGCCTGTCGGTGGCCGAAGCGGCGCGGCTCACCGGCATGTCGGAGTCGGCGATCAAGGTGGGTGTACACCGCGGCATGAAGGCGCTGGCGGTGATGATCCTTGAATCCTCAGTTGACCGCTCATTTTCCCCCGTGAGGCCCCATGAACATTGAGGTTTGCGCCTTCGGTCACGCTCACCCTTTGGCTGAACCCGCTACGCACCCGATTGCACGCCTGGCTGCGTTGCACCCGCAAGGGGTAGGCCGGATTCGTACGCGCTCAAGCGCTACGACTCCGCGCCCTTGCCAGACAACTCGCCAGACGCACACTCGGGCGTGTTCAACTGAGGATTCAAGGATGATGATACGAGGTGCTTCATGAAAACCGATGATCTGGTCATGTTGCTGGCGAATGGGGGGGGCGCGGCGGAAAGACATGCGCTCGCGCGCCGTTATGCGCTGGCCATCGCGCTGGGCCTGGCTACCGCGACCTTGCTGCTGCTTGCTCTGCTGGGCGTGAGTCACAGCTTTGGGGCGTCGTTACTCTCGCCGATGTTCTGGGTCAAGTTGGGCTATGTCGCGAGCCTGGCCGTGGCCAGCCTGCTGGCGGTTCTGCGCCTGTCGCGGCCGGGTGCGCGGCTCGACTGGGTGCCAGCGGCGACAGCCGTGCCCGTGTTGCTCATGTGGGCGCTGGCGGTGGCCGTGCTGCTCGCGGCCGACCCGGTGCAACGCCTGGGATTGCTGCTGGGTGCCACCTGGGCGGTGTGCCCGTTCCTCATCGCCATGTTGTCCGTGCCACTGCTCGTCGCGAATTTGTGGGCGATGCGCGGCCTGGCCCCGACTCGGCTCACTCTGGCGGGGGCCGCCGCGGGCCTGTTGTCCGGAAGCTGCGGGGCGCTGGTTTACTGCCTGCACTGTCCGGAACTGGGCGCGCCCTTTCTCGGAGTCTGGTATCTGCTGGGCATGCTGATCCCCACCGCCGCGGGCGCCCTGCTGGGACGATATACGCTACGCTGGTAGTTCGCCCGTCGCGCAGCGCCACTCATCTTGCTTCCAGCAGCAGGCGCTTCATTTCCCGCACCGCGTTTTCCCAGCCCACGAACAGGGCCTGGGCGACGATGGCGTGGCCGATGTTGAGCTCCTCGATGCCGGGCAGGGCGGCGACCGCCTGGACATTGTGGTAATGCAGGCCGTGGCCGGCGTTCACCCGCAGGCCCAGGGCATTGCCGGTCTCCACCGCCACGCGGATGCGTTCCAGTTCGTGTGCGGCTGTGTCCTCGGTTACTGCGTCGGCGAAACGGCCCGTGTGGATTTCCACCACCGGCGCGCCGGCCTCGACCGCGGCTTGCAGCTGCCGGGCATCGGCGTCGATGAACAGCGAAACGCGCACGCCCGCATCCGCCAGCACCCGGCAGGCGTGTTTGACCTGTTCGAAATGCGTGGCGACGTCGAGCCCGCCTTCGGTGGTGAGTTCCTGGCGTCGTTCCGGTACCAGGCAGGCGTCGTGCGGACGAATTTGGCTGGCAATGGCCAGCATCTCGTCGGTGATCGCCATTTCCAGATTCATCCGGGTTTGCAGCAGGCCGCGCAGGATGTGCACGTCGGCGTCCTGGATGTGGCGGCGGTCTTCGCGCAGATGCAGGGTAATCAGGTCGGCGCCGGCGGCTTCCGCCAGCAAGGCGGCCTGGACCGGGCTGGGATAACGGGTGCCGCGCTGCTGTCGCAGGGTGGCGATGTGGTCGATGTTGACGCCGAGACGAATCATGTTAGGGGCAGAGATTCAGGGTTGAAGATTTTGCACGCGTTGCAGGTCCAGCAACATCTGCCGGGTGGCCAGCGGTTTGTCGCCCAGGTAATGAGCGAGGAGGGTGCGCATCAGGCGTTTACCTTCGGTCAGGACGCCGGGCTGACTGAAGTCGCCCGCAGCCAGGGCCAGCAGGGTGCGGCCGCTGTAGTGCGTGTCGCCGTTCGCCAGGGTGACGCCTTTTTCAATCTCATAGCCGTAGCGCGCTTCCGGGTCGAGTTCGCCGCCGCGGGCCAATTGCCCGAGCGGCTGAGCATAGCCCAGTTCCGAGAGCAGATCGAGTTCGAAGCGGCGCAACACCGGTTCCACGTCCTGGCGGGTATCGAGTTCGCCCAGCGCCTGGGCGTAGTAATCGAACAGGACTTCGTGGGCGTCGCCTTCCGGCAGCAGACGCAGCAGCAATTCGTTGAGGTAGAAGCCGCACATCAGGGCGTGGCCGCGCAACAGCAGGCCGCCACCCTGCCACTCCGCCGTGTGCAGGGTGCGCAACTGGCTCTTGCCGAACCAGGAGAGTGTGAGCGGCTGGAACGGGATCAAACGCGTCTTTACGGCGGCGCCCGCGCGCCGTGCGCCGCGCGCCACCAGCCCCAGGCGGCCGTGGTGGCGCGAGAGGACGTCGACGATCAGGCTGGTTTCGCGCCAGGGCCGGGTGTGCAGGACGAAGGCGGGATCGCCGTCGACGCGTTCACTCATGCCCGGAGCGCCGGCGCCTCGCCGGCTTTGCTGTTCCAGGTAGCGAAGTAACCCACCCCAGGAGGGCCGGCGTGTTGAAGCAGCGCTGGCATCCTTGCCGGCGTCTTTGAAAACAGCCGGCTGGACGCTGGCGCTCCGGGTGCTTCATTCATACCCGAATTGCTTGATCAAGCGGGTATCGTCGGCCCAGCCACCTTTCACCTTCACCCAGAGAGTGAGGAAGACCTTGCGGTCGAACAGCTTTTCCATGTCCTGCCGCGCTTCCGTGGCGATGCGCTTGATGTGTTCGCCGCCGCGTCCGAGCAGTATGGGTTTGTGCGCGTCGCGATCCACCCAGACCACGGCACCGATGCGGAACAGCGTCGGCTCCTCGCTGAATTCCTCGATGGTCACCGCCACCGCATAGGGGATCTCGTCGCCGGTGAGGCGGAATACCTTTTCGCGCACCAGTTCGGCGGCGAGGAAGCGGGAACTGCGGTCGGTGATGTCGTCCTCGGCGAACCACGGTTCACCCTCCGGCAGATAGGGCTTGAGGATGGCGGGGAGGCGCTCGGCGTCGCGGGTCTTCTCCGCGGAAAGCGGCACGATCTCGGCGAACTTGTATTGCTGCGACAGGGTTTGCAGATAGGGGAACAGCGTGGCCTTGTCCGCCACCGTGTCGACCTTGTTGACCACCAGGATCACCGGCTTGTCACGCGGCAACAGCGGCAGGATGCGCTGGTCGGCGGGGACGAACTTGCGCGCTTCCACCAGCCAGAGCACCACGTCCACTTCCGTCAGCGCCTGGGTCACCGAGCGGTTCATCGCAGTATTGAGCGCGCTCTTGTACTGGGTCTGGAAGCCGGGCGTGTCGGCGAAGATGAACTGCGCACCGGTCTCGGTGCGCACACCCAGGATGCGGTGCCGGGTGGTCTGCGGCTTGTTCGAGACGATGCTGACCTTCGCGCCCACCAGGGCGTTGACCAGGGTGGACTTGCCCACGTTGGGCCGGCCGATGACGGCGATGACGCCGGTCCTGAAAGGGGGCGAGGGGGCGTGATTAAGGGAGTGGTTCAAGGTTTTGACCCTCCGGTGCTGCCCTGGCCCTCGACCTTTTTCAGCGCGGCTTCCGCCGCCACCTGTTCCGCGGTCTTGCGGTTGCAGCC
Organism: uncultured Pseudomonadota bacterium; assembly: GCA_903835655.1. GTDB lineage: Bacteria > Pseudomonadota > Gammaproteobacteria > Burkholderiales > Thiobacillaceae > PFJX01. Next base: position 41,735 of record CAILNT010000056.1, read on the forward strand.
TTCGCCCATCGTGGTGATCTTCAAGGCGGCGATCTGGCATTCCACATGGAAAGTCTGGGCATGCGCCTGGCCACTGGTATCGATCAGGGTGTAGCGCGGCAGGCAGTGATGCCGCGATTGCAGCCATTCCTGCAATCGGGTCTTGGCGTCCTTTCCTTGCACCGTGGGGTTGATCGCGTGGATGCGTGCACTGAACAGTCGCTCGATCATCGCCCTGGCCGCATCGAAGCCACCATCTAGAAAAGCCGCACCGAACAGCGATTCGAGCGCGTCGGCGAGGATGGATGGGCGGGCGGCGCCGCCGCTCTTCAGTTCGCCCTCGCCCAGACGCAGGTGGCGGCCCAGATCGAGCTCCTTTGCGATCTCGTGCAGCGACTCCTGGTTGACCAGATTGGCGCGCAGGCGCGACAAACGGCCTTCCGGCAGGTCGGAAAATCGCTGGAACAGCATGATGCCCACGACGCAGTTGAGCACCCCGTCGCCCAGGTATTCCAGGCGCTCGTTGTTGTTGGCTCCGTGGCTGCGGTGAGTCAGGGCCTGGGTCAGCAGGTGGCGTTCTTGCCAGGTATGGCCCAAGCGAGCCTCCAGAGTGCGGTTGGCGAGCGGCATCGCGGCGGGATTAGTCGCCGCCGCCGGAGCGAGCGGTGGACTGGAAGTCCAGGCACAGGCTGACGCGGCCGAGAAAGGGCTTCTTGGTCGAGAATGCCACGGACAGGCGGATGCCACTGGGCGTGCGTTCGATCGACAGATCGTCGCGCGTGATCTGGGTGATGTTGTTCAGGCCCAGCTGCTTGGCGAATTGATCGCGTATGCTCGTATCGCTGCTGTTCTGGATGTCGGGCAGCGCCACCAGATCTTTCAGCGTCTTGTCCACCACCCAGTTGTCCATGTAGGCGGGGACGATGCGAGTGGCCGTGTAGAGCGCCAGGACGATCACCAGCAGAAACATCATCATGCCGCTCAGGGTGAAACCGGCCTGCCGCTGCGTACTCATACGATGCTGTGGCCGATGCGCTGAGGCAGGGAGAAGGTCTTCAGGGTGTTCAGGAGATCGTCGAAGTTCCACCAGATGAAGAAGGCGTGGCCGACGATGTTCGCGTCCGGGACGAAACCCCAGTAGCGGGAATCGTTGGAGGCGTCGCGGTTGTCTCCCATCATGAAGTAGCTGCCCGCGGGCACCAGGCACTTGAAGCCGGAGTCGTCGTAACTGCAATTCTCCCGATGCGGGAAATTGCCATCGACCTGGGGCACGACGACCGGCGGCATGTCGCGCTGGGTCATGGCGATGTGGTTGTGGGTGCCCAGTTGCTCATGCCAGGTATCGCCCTGGACGATGTTGAATCCGCTGGCGGTGTATTCGTACTTGCCGTTGGGCTTCATTTCGCTGGCCTGGCCATTGATAGTCAGGTGCTTGTCGCGATATTCGACGACATCGCCAGGCGTGCCCACCACGCGCTTGATGTAATCCAGCGATGGGTCGTTGGGGTAGCGGAAGACCATGACGTCGCCGCGCTGCGGATTACCCAGTTGAACGATTTTCTTGTCGATCACCGGCAGGCGGATGCCGTACTCGTACTTGTTCACCAGGATGAAGTCACCGATCAGCAGAGTCGGCAGCATCGAACCGGAGGGAATCTTGAACGGTTCCACCAGGAAGGAGCGCAGCAGGAACACGATCAGGATGACGGGAAAGAAACTCTTCGAATAATCGACCAGGAGCGGCAGCTTGGCCTGGTCCGCGCGGTTCTTGGCGAGGAACAGGATGTCGAGCAACCAGATGCTCCCGGAGATGACCAGGGCGACGAATAGGATCAGGGCGAAGTTCATGTGGTTATCTTGCTGGGCGTGAGGTTGCGAGCGAGAGGCATTCTACCGGGAAAGTGCTTGGCCCTCGCGCGCAAGGGAAACACGGATGCGCACGCGCCGAAATTGCCTGGCGGAAAAATACGGCTTGCCGTTCTGCTGGCCGATGATACAAATAGCTGAAGCGTGGTTAGTGCACGGGCAAGTGCCCAAGGGTTTTTATCGGTCGTCAGGGTTTCGGACGGCGCTGGTGGGCGCGGCCTGGGGTGCCGACATTCCAGCCGCGTTGGGGGTCGGGCCGGTTCTTCTTCGGCGCGCCTGGCCTTGGGGCGGTTACTTCGCTAACGAGCAGGAGTCGTTCATGACACGCAAGATACAGCGCTACGGTTGGGTCCCGGACCTGCCCGACCAGCGAGACCACCTCTACGCCGTCCCACCCGGGGTGATGGCGATCCTCCCCAGCCGCGCCGACTTGCGGCCGGCCTGCCCGCCGGTGCTGGACCAGGGCGAACTGGGCAGTTGCACCGCCAACGCCATCGCCAACGCTCACTTCTACGATCAGCTCAAGCAGAAGGACACCAACCCCTTCCCGCCTTCGCGCCTGTTCATCTACTACAACGAGCGCGTCATGGAAGGCTCGGTCAGGAGCGATGCCGGCGCCCAGATCCGCGACGGCATCAAGACCCTGGTCAAGCAGGGTGCTTGTCCGGAGTCTCTGTGGCCCTATGTCATCGCCAAGTTCGCCACCAAGCCCCCCGCACCGGCCTTCAAGGAAGCCGAGAAGCACCAGGCCATCCTCTATCGGCGGCTCACCCAGACCCTGGTCCAACTCAAGGGCTGTCTGGCCGAAGGCTATCCTTTCGTATTCGGCTTTTCCGTCTACGAAAGCTTCGAATCCGACGCCGTTGCCAAAACCGGCAAAGTCCCCATGCCCGGCCACAGCGAAAAGAATCTGGGTGGCCACGCGGTACTGGCGGTGGGCTACGACGACACCCAGCAGGTCTTCATCGTCATGAATTCCTGGTCGGACGGCTGGGGCGACAAGGGCTATTTCTACATGCCTTACGCCTATTTGACCGATGCCAATCTGGCGGCGGATTTCTGGACGGTTCGCGCGGTGGAGGGATGATCAAGGCTGCAACCTTCTATCGGCTGTGGTCCGCTCGGGTGCGGCAGCTTTCCGTTTTTGTTGAGGGGATAAGATGAAAATCGATGTCTTGTTGGAAAGAGTCCTGGTGGCGGAGAACGGGAGTACACGAAAATCCTGTCCAGGCCTGGTGTTGGTCAAATTCTTTCCGGCCGGCGAGGTGCAGCAAGCCAACGCGGGCGGGCGGAAAGTGGACTTGCAGGACAATGTCGATATTCTTTATTCCGGTTACCAGGCGCAGTTTGAATTACGTGCCAATGTGACCGGCAGGTCATGGATTGAAGTCCAGGTGATCAGCGTGATTGACTTTGGCACCCTGGGCAAGTTGATCGTTGATCTGTTGGCGCTCGGCAAAAAATCCTGGCCATTGCCGGTGGGGACGTTCTTGATCGACGCGGTGAGCGAAGATGTAAAAAAAGGCGCGCCACAGGTCGTGGCTTTCGGGAAGTCCGGGGTCTTGTCCCCGGATTCGATCATTGCGCCACTGCGAATCGATATGGAGGCGCCGTCCAATGTGTTGGATTATGCCTGTCGCGATCCGGTTACGAATATGCCCGTCGAATGCGCGCAGCGTTCCGTGTTGTTGGAGAAGGGCAAGCCGAACGGGTCTGTCTTTCTCAGCATCGAGGCGGCGTGAAGGTCCTCCTATCGTTGCCGTCGCGGACTGGCCCACGGCCTAACTCTCGCGGCCAGGCCGGCGCCGCTGATCGAGTCTTGTGACGGGCTCCGGGCGAACGCCCGACCCGGTGCGTCTACTTGTCGCCCACCTGCAATATGGCCAGGAAGGCTTCCTGGGGAATCTCGACGTTGCCGACCTGCTTCATGCGCTTCTTGCCTTCCTTCTGTTTTTCCAGAAGTTTCTTTTTGCGGCTGATATCGCCGCCGTAACATTTCGCCAGCACGTTCTTGCGTAGCGCTTTCACGGTCTCGCGGGCGATGATGTGGGCGCCGATCGAGGCCTGCACGGCAACGTCGAACATCTGGCGCGGAATCAGTTCCCGCATCTTCGCGGCCAGTTCGCGGCCGCGATATTGCGAGGTGGAGCGGTGCACGATCAGGGCCAGGGCATCGACCTTCTCGCCGTTGACCAGGATGTCCAGCTTGATGAGGTCGTCGGCGCGGAATTCCTTGAATTCATAGTCCAGCGAGGCGTAGCCGCGCGAGGTCGATTTCAGGCGGTCGAAGAAGTCGAGCACCACTTCGTTCAAGGGAATGTCGTACTTGATCATGACCTGGCGGCCCAGGTATTTCATGTCCACCTGGGCGCCGCGCTTCAGGTTGCACAGCGTCATGACGTTGCCCAGATACGCCTCGGGCACCAGGATGGTGGCGGTGATGATGGGCTCGCGAATCTCCTCGACCTTGGTGAGGTCGGGCAGGCGCGAGGGGTTTTCCACGATGATCAGCGAGCCGTCCTTCATCACCACCTGGTACTCGACGGACGGCGCGGTGGTGATCAGGCTCTGGTCATACTCGCGTTCCAGGCGTTCCTGGACGATGTCCATGTGCAGCAGGCCCAGGAAGCCGCAACGGAAGCCGAAACCCAGCGCTTGCGAGGTTTCCGGCTCGAAGCGCAGCGCGGCGTCGTTGAGTTGCAGTTTGGTGAGCGCATCGCGCAGGCTGTCGTATTCATGCGACTCCACCGGATACAGGCCGGCGAATACCTGCGGCTTGATTTCCTTGAAGCCGGGCAGCGCATCGGGCGCGGGGCGCGTCGCCAGGGTGATGGTGTCGCCCACCTTGGCGTGTTTCAGATCCTTGATGCCGGCGGTGACGAAGCCCACTTCTCCTGCGGAAAGCTGGAGTCGCGGCAGCGACTTGGGCGTGAATACCCCCACGGTCTCGGCCAGGTAATCGGCGCCGGTGGCCATCAGGCGTATCTTGTCCTTCAGCTTCAACACGCCGTCCACGACCCGCACCAGCATCACCACGCCGACGTAATTGTCGAACCAGGAGTCGATGATCAGTGCCTTCAGGGGGGCGGCTGCGTCTCCGCCGGGGGGGGGGATGTATTTGACCACGGCTTCGAGCACGTCGATGATGCCCAGCCCGCTCTTGGCCGAGCAGTGCACCGCGTGGTCGGCCGGGATGCCGACGATCTCCTCGATTTCGTGGACCACCCGTTCCGGGTCGGCGGAAGGCAGGTCGATCTTGTTGAGTACAGGGAACACTTCCACGCCCAGTTCGGTGGCCGTGTAGCAGTTCGCCACGGTCTGCGCTTCCACGCCCTGGGATGCGTCCACCACCAGGATCGCACCCTCGCAGGCCGAGAGCGAGCGGGAAACCTCGTAGGAGAAGTCGACGTGGCCGGGGGTGTCGATCAGATTGAGCTGGTATTCCTGGCCGTCCTTCGCCTTGTAGAGCAGGGCCGCGGTCTGCGCCTTGATGGTGATGCCGCGCTCGCGCTCCAGGTCCATCGAATCGAGTACCTGCGCCTCCATCTCGCGGTCGGCCAAGCCCCCGCAGGTCTGGATGAGGCGGTCGGCCAGCGTGGACTTGCCGTGGTCGATGTGGGCGATGATGGAGAAATTGCGGATGTTGCGCACAGGTTCTGGACTCTCAGAAAGCTACGAAGGACTCGTGGTGAAGAAATTCATGGGATGGGGTCACGCCGCGACTGCCCGGCCCTCGCCGGGGCGGCAGCAGGCCAAGAGTGACGTGCCCGTGGCGGAGGATAGGCGCGCGATTGTATATCGAGATCGTCGCCTCGGGCTTTCCGTGGCGCAAGCGGCGATCGGCCCGGCCACACCACGGTAGCCGGGCCGAGTTCATGGCAGAGACGGATCGGGCCGGGGGGGCGTGACGCATGGCCGGTGCGGATTGAACCTTGCAGGCCAAGGGGGCGGCCGTTACAGTCGGGCATCCCGCGCGGGTGTCCAGCGTGGGTGTCCAGTTTCCCGCTCCGTCCCACAATCCCAGGCGCTCTCCATGTTTCGCTGCGGCCGCACCGTTTTCTCCCTGGATCGCCCGCTGGTCATGGGCATCGTCAATGTCACCCCAGACTCTTTCTCCGACGGCGGTCGCCACTTGGGCCCACATCAGGCGATCCTGCATGGCCTGAGCCTGGTCGAGGCGGGGGCGGACATCCTCGACATAGGCGGTGAATCCACTCGGCCCGGAGCCGCGGCGGTGAGCGTTCAGGACGAACTCGAGCGCGTGCTGCCGGTCCTGGAAGGTTTGCGCGATTGCGGCGCGGCGCTCTCGCTCGATACCATGAAGCCGGAGGTGATGCGCGCGGCGCTGTCGCTGGGGGTCGACATGATCAACGACGTGCGCGCGCTTCAGGCGCCCGGCGCCCTGGAAGCGGTGGCGGAATCGGACTGCGGCTTGTGCCTGATGCACATGCAGGGCGTGCCGCGCGCCATGCAGTGCCAGCCTCGCTACCAGGATGTGGTGGCGCAGGTGAGCGCATTCCTGCGCGCGCGCCTGGACGTGGCCCTGCGCGCCGGAATCGCTCGAGAACGGCTGGTGATCGACCCCGGTTTCGGTTTTGGCAAGAATCTGGAACACAACGTCGCCTTGTTCCAGGCGCTCGGTCAGTTCACACAAATCGCGCCCACGCTGGTCGGCGTGTCGCGCAAATCCATGCTTGGCCTGATGACCGGCCGCGAGGTCGGGGAGCGTCTGGCGGCGAGCATCGCTGCGGCCCTGGCTGCCGCGCAGCGTGGAGCGGCGATCTTGCGCGTCCACGATGTCGGGGAAACCGTGGATGCCCTGAAAATCATGGCAATCCTGGGGAAGCCCTGATTTTCTCCGAGTTCAGATCTTCGGCAGGGTGACGCCCACCTGGCCCTGGTATTTTCCGCCGCGGTCGCGGTACGAGGTCTCGCACACTTCGTCTGCCTCGAAGAACAGCATCTGCGCCACGCCCTCGTTGGCGTAGATCTTCGCCGGCAGCGGCGTGGTATTGGAGAATTCCAGCGTCACATGGCCTTCCCATTCCGGCTCCAGCGGCGTGACGTTGACGATGATGCCGCAGCGGGCATAGGTGCTCTTGCCCAGGCAGATGGTGAGTACGCTGCGCGGAATGCGGAAGTATTCGATGGTGCGCGCCAGGGCGAAGGAATTGGGCGGGATGATGCAGACCTCGCCCTTCACGTCGACGAAGGAATCCGGATCGAAATTCTTCGGGTCGACGATGGTGTGGTTGAGGTTGGTGAACAGCTTGAATTCGCTGGCGCAGCGCACGTCGTAGCCGTAGCTGGAAGTGCCGTAGGAGACGATTTTCTCGCCATTGACGCTCTTGACCTGACCGGGCTCGAAGGGCTCGATCATGCCGTTCTCCGCCGCCATGCGACGGATCCATTTGTCGGATTTGATGCTCATGGTCTGTGTCCAGCGTCAGAAGGGGGCCGATTTTACCGGCGTTTTCGGCCCCGGTTGCAGCCGAAAGTTCATGAAACCTGGCGCGCCAGCACCGGCTGCAAATAACGTCCGGTATGGCTGGCGGGGTTGGACGCCACGGTTTCCGGCGTACCCTCGGCGATGATGCGTCCGCCACCCTCGCCGCCTTCGGGCCCAAGGTCGATGACCCAGTCCGCCGTCTTGATCACGTCGAGGTTGTGCTCGATCACCACCACGGTATTGCCGTTTCCGACCAGGCGGTGCAGGACCTTCAGGAGCATGTCGATGTCGTGGAAATGCAGGCCGGTGGTGGGTTCGTCGAGGATGTAGAGGGTGCGGCCGGTGTCGCGTTTGGAGAGCTCCAGGGCGAGTTTGACGCGCTGCGCTTCGCCGCCCGAGAGCGTGGTGGCGGACTGGCCCAGGCGCACGTAAGAAAGCCCGACATCGATCAAGGTCTTCAGCTTGCGCGCCACGGTGGGCACGGCGTTGAAGAAGTCGTGGGCTTCCTCCACGGTCATCTTCAGGACTTCGTGGATGTTCCTGCCCTTGAATTGCACTTCCAGGGTCTCGCGGTTGTAGCGCTTGCCGTGGCAGACATCGCAGGGGACATAGATGTCGGGCAGGAAATGCATCTCCACCTTGATCATGCCGTCTCCCTGGCAGGCCTCGCAGCGCCCGCCCTTGACGTTGAAGGAGAAGCGGCCCGGCTCGTAGCCGCGTTCGCGCGCCTGCACGGTGCCGGCGAACAGGTCGCGGATGGGGGTGAACAATCCCGTATAGGTGGCGGGGTTGGAGCGCGGGGTGCGGCCGATGGGGGCCTGGTCGACGCTGACCACCTTGTCGAAATACTCCACGCCTTCGATCGTTTCGTAGGGCGCCACTTCCTTGGCGGCGCCATTCAACTGGTTGGCGGTGAGGGCGTAGAGGGTGTCGTTGATGAGGGTCGATTTGCCCGATCCCGATACGCCGGTCACGCAGACGAAGATGCCGGTGGGCAGGTTCAGGGTGACGTTCTTCAGATTGTTGCCATAGGCGTTGACGAGTTTCAGCATCCGGCCCTCGCGCTCCGTGCGTCGGGATGCCGGCATGGGGATGGACTTCTGGCCGGAGAGATACTGCCCGGTCAGCGAGGACGCGCAAGCGAGGATGTCGGCAAGCGTGCCTTCGGCCACGATCTCGCCACCGTGTTCGCCCGCGCCCGGTCCCATGTCGACGATGTAGTCGGCATGGCGGATGGCGTCCTCGTCGTGCTCGACCACGATCACCGAATTGCCCAGGTCGCGCAGGTGCTTCAGGGTGCCCAGCAGACGATCGTTGTCGCGCTGGTGCAGGCCGATGGAGGGCTCGTCCAACACATACATCACCCCGGTCAGCCCCGAGCCGATCTGGCTAGCCAGGCGAATGCGCTGCGCCTCGCCACCGGACAGGGTGTCGGCGGAGCGGTCGAGCGAGAGGTAATCGAGGCCGACGTCGTTGAGGAAAGTGAGCCTCGCGGAGATTTCCTTGACGATGCGTTCCGCGACCTGGGCGCGATTTCCCTCCAGTTTCAGTTCCTGGAAGAAGTCCAGCGACTGGCGTATGGGCAGGCGCGAGAGATCGTGCAGAGTCCAGCCACCGATGGTGACGTTGCGCGCTTCGATGCGCAGGCGCGACCCGCCACACTCGGGACACGGACGGGTGGCGATGAGCTTGGCCAGTTCCTCGCGCAGCAATTGCGATTCGCTGTCCTTGTAGCGCCGCTCCAGGCTGGGGATGACGCCGTCGAATGCATGTTTGCGCGTGACCTTGCGGCCCCCTTCACCGAGATACTGGAAGGCGATTTCCTCGCTGCCGCTGCCATGCAGGATGACCTGCCTGAGGGCCTCCGGCAGATCCGCGTAGGCGCTATCCAGGTCGAAGCCGTAATGCTGGGCCAGCCCTTCCAGCATGCGGTAGAAAAAGGCGTTCCTGCGATCCCAGCCCTTGACGGCGCCACCGGCGAGGCTCAAGTGAGGGTGGGCAACCACGCGTGCCGGATCGAAGAAGGTCACCTGGCCGAGGCCATCGCACTTCGGGCACGCACCCATAGGGTTGTTGAAGGAGAAGATGCGCGGCTCCAGTTCCGGCAGCGCGTAATCGCATACGGGGCAGGCGAATTTCGCGGAGAACAACATCTCCCGCCCGCCATCTCCCTCGGCTGCGTCCATCAGCACCGCCAGCGCGCGGCCGTCGGAATGGCGCAGCGCCGTCTCGAACGATTCGGCCAGGCGCTGCTTCACACCTGCCCCGGAGGCCGATCCGGGGTCCTGTCGTATTTTCAGCCGATCCACCACCGCCTCGATGGTGTGCTTCCTGTTCTTCTCCAGCGGCGGCAGGCTGTCGATGTCATAGACCTCGCCATCCACGCGCAGGCGCACGAAGCCTTGCGCGCGCAACTCGTCGAACAGCCCCAGTTGCTCCCCCTTGCGGCCGACGACGAGCGGCGCCAGGATCATCAGCCGGGTGTCCTCGGGCAGTTGCAACACCATGTCCACCATCTGCGAGACCGTTTGCGCCGCCAGTTCGATGCCGTGATGCGGGCAGCGTGGCGTGCCGGCGCGGGCGAACAGGAGACGCAGGTAATCGTGGATTTCCGTGACCGTGCCAACGGTGGAGCGCGGATTGTGGCTGGTGGCCTTCTGCTCGATGGCGATCGCGGGCGAGAGTCCCTCGATCAGATCCACGTCGGGCTTTTCCATCAATTGCAGGAACTGTCGGGCGTAGGCGGAGAGCGACTCCACATAGCGCCGCTGGCCTTCTGCGTAGAGGGTGTCGAACGCCAGCGAACTCTTGCCCGAGCCGGAAAGGCCGGTGATCACCACCAGCTTGTGCGGCGGCAGATCGATGTTGACGTTCTTGAGATTGTGGGTGCGGGCGCCGCGGACGCGGATCATGGTTCAGGCCGTTCGGTCGGAGCGGTCGAATATACGCGCCTGGGGCACTCTGGCTCAAACCGGGAAGTGCGCCGCCGAGTCCATCGCGCTCCCGGCCTCACCCCTCTCCGCTCGGGAGAGGGTGAGGGAAACGGACATGGCTGGTGCGTTCATCATCCGCGGGCGGCTTGCTCGCCATGCCCGTTGAACTGACGGCTTCAATCTTTTGCCACTACTGTGTCGTACAGCCCGTAATGACTCAAGCCGTCGTGGCTCTCGATGCCGGTATAGCGTAGCGATGCATCTTCATAGCGACGGAAGGCAAAAACGGCTTGGTTCATCTGCTCGGTATTGAACACCTTGAGCCGCACGAGCAGGTGAAAGTCCTGCACCGTCAGGCCAGTGACCGTCAGGAATAAGTCCGGTTCCAGCTTGGTGATCACGTCCTGGAGTGTGTTCTCGCGGAAGTCGGTGAGGTACATGAAGGCCGGGATGCAACAGGTAGCCACCTCTTTGGCCGACAAATTGGGGGCTTGTCGCAACAGTTCCAGAACCTGCTCATTGGCCCCCATATTTACACCGACATTTACAGGGACATCTGCCGGAGCATCCGCCACCGTCCGGGTTGCCACATCGATGAATTTGTAGAGCGAATTGGCAATGGCATCGAGCATGAAGTCGATGAACGGGCGGCAATCCACCGTGCCCGCTTGAGAATCCTGTAGAGCCTGGTAGTACAGCGCCTGATGGTGATGCACCAGGGTTTCGATCGGCATCCAGGCAAACAGCGGGTTCCATTGCGCAAGAATCAGCGTCTGCCACAGCCGCCCGATCCGGCCATTGCCATCGCGGAAGGGGTGGATGTATTCCAGCCGGTAGTGAACAGCGGAACTCTTGATAAGCGGATGCACCGGGCTGGCCTTGCCCCAATCCAGAAGTTGCTCCACCAGGGCGGGGACTTGCGCCGAGGGCGCGCCGCGATGCAAGGGCAGGCCATCGCTCCCCACCACGGCCACCCCCACCGAGCGGAAGTGGCCCGACTCGCCGATCAGCGACTCCGTCAGGTTCGCGTGCGCCCGCAACAAGTCGCTCACCGACCACGGATCAAAGCCAGGAAGTTCCCGCTGCCACAGGCCGGTTCCAGAAAGCGGGAATCGATGCGCTCGGCTTCCTCCTTCACGAGGTCGAGCATGGCCTCGACCATCCACGCCGGGGTGAATACTTCTCCGTGATCCGCAACGCGTTTTCGGGACTTGATCAGGCTCACGGGAAAAGGCTTCAGGTGATCGCTTGTACGAGACGCGACAGTATGCCTGACAGGTTTGAGATGCATGTTGAGCATCAGCTATCTGGAGCATGTCCGGAATGACCGCTTCTGGCCGGGTACGGTCCGAAGCCCACGTCCCCGATTGTTGACGTTCACACAAATCTGGCGTCGCAGCCCGGCCGGCCGTTGATGCTGATCACCAGTCTCCGCAATACTCTCACGAATGTCGGCGAACTGGTGGATTGTTGCCGTTAAAGTTCCACTTTCCGTGCGCACAGTAGGGCATGCTCGATACGGCCCGACACAGTCAGCGATACCTGCTACGCCTACGCGACCGCTATTGACCGCATCGCCCCGTTTCCCGCAGCATCCACGGACTTCGCATCCCTGTGACGCGGATCATCCTAGGATCATTCAGTGGAGCGTTTCGTGAGTAATGGCCTGCAACCGGACTTCTTGCCGGCTTTCTGGTGCTGGATTTCCCGCTTCGGCCAGGCCGAGGTGGCTTTGCCCTGCGTACTCGCCATCGTGCTGTGGATGTCGTGGTCACGGGTGCGTTATCAGGCCGGAGTCTGGCTGGCCTTGCTGTCCCTGGCCGCGGCCGTGACGGTGGCGACCAAGCTGGCCTTCATGGGCTGGGGCGTGGGTATCGCCAGCCTCGATTTCACCGGCGTCTCCGGCCACGCCACGTTGTCGGCGGCGATCTGGCCGGTGTTGTCGAGCATCCTCATCGCCCGGTTCCATCCGGCCTGGCGGAGGGCCGCTCTGGTTTTCGGTTTTGGCATGGCGTTTCTGGTGGCGTGTTCCCGCCTGGCGCTGGGCGCGCATTCTCCCGCGGAGGCCGTAGCCGGTTTCCTCCTGGGGTCCTTGGTCAGCGGCCTTGTGCTGGGGCGCTTCCCCAGCCCGCCAGCACCCCCCTGGCTGTCCCTGGTTTTGCTGCTCTGGCTCATCGTCGTTCCGGCCCAGGAGCCCCTTCCTCATGCGCAGGGCATGATCAGCCACCTGGCGCTGCGGCTTTCCGGGCATGCCCAGCCCTTCACCCGTGCGCATCTGCACCGGCAGTTGCAGCGCGTGCAGTCGTTTCAAGACCGTTTATTTCGCTGATGTATCGTCACCGCGCCGCGGACAGGCCGCCGTAATCGGATGAAAGTTCGAGACCAAGGAGATGCCATGAAAATTCAAGATCTTATGGACAGCAGCGGGGTGCGTTTCGGCACCAGCGGCGCGCGCGGCCTGGTGGCCGACATGAGTGACGCGGTCTGTTTCGCCTACAGCGCCGCGTTTCTCCAGGCGATCGCGGTACCCGCCGGTAGCCGCGTGGCTCTGGGTATCGACCTGCGCCCGAGCAGCCCCGGGATCGCGGCCGCCTGCGCCGCGGCCATCCGCTTCGCCGGCCTGGAAGTGGATTATTGCGGCCCGCTTCCCACTCCGGCGCTGGCCTTCTACGCCCAGGAGCAAGGCTTGCCCGCGATCATGGTCACCGGCAGCCACATTCCCTTCGATCGCAACGGCATCAAGTTCTATCGTCCCGGCGGCGAGATCACCAAGGCGGATGAAGCCGGCATTGCCGCGGCCGACGTGGAGTTGCCCGCAACGCTGCGTAATCCCCTGACGCAGATCAATCCCGCCGCCCGGCGGCTGTATCTGGATCGCTATCTGGCCTTTTTGAAGCCCCATGCCCTGGCCGGGATGCGCCTGGGTTTCTATGAGCATTCGAGTGTGGCGCGTGATCTGCTGCGGGAATTGCTCGAAGCGCTCGGCGCCGAGGTGGTCTCCCTGGGGCGCACCGATGAATTCACCCCGATCGATACCGAAGCCGTGAGCGAAGTCGACGTGCTGCAAGCGCGCCGCTGGTCCGCCGAATACGGCTTCGACGCCCTCCTGTCCACCGATGGCGACGCGGATCGCCCCTTGATCGGCGACGAGCAGGGAAACTGGTTTCGTGGCGATCTCGCGGGCCTCCTGTGCGCGCGCTATCTCGGCGTCGAGGCGCTCGCCACCCCGGTCAGCAGCAACAGTGCCATCGAGAAATGCGGCGCCTTCCGGCAAGTCGTGCGTACCCGTATCGGCTCGCCCTATGTGATCGAAGCCATGGAGCGTCTGGCCGAGTCGGGCGCGCACAAGATCGCCGGTTTCGAGGCCAATGGCGGTTTTCTGCTGGGCAGCCGCCTGGAAAAAGAGGGCCGCGGCTTGCAGGCCCTGCCCACCCGCGACGCCGTCTTGCCCATGCTCGCACTCCTGGCCAGCGCGCGCGAGCAGGGGATCGCGCTCTCGCAACTGGCGCGGGGTCTGCCCTTGCGCCACACCGCCAGCGACCGCATCCAGGCCTTCCCCGCGGAGCACAGCCAGGCGTTGTTGCAAAAGCTGGCGACCTCGAGCGCGGCCTTGAGCGACCTTTTGGGCGATTTGTGCGGCGAAGCCACGGATATGAATCAGATCGACGGCCTGCGCATCACCTTCGCGCGGGGGGAAATCGTGCATCTGCGCCCCTCCGGCAACGCCCCGGAATTGCGTTGCTACGCCGAGGCGGACACGCCGGAGCGCGCCGCCGAACTCGCCAGGGCGTGTCTGGCGAGAATCCGGGCTTCGTGACGCCGGCCTTACGCGTCCTCGCCCACGTAGGGGTTGCAGTGCCGCTCGTGCCCCAGGGTACTCATCGGTCCGTGGCCGGGAATGAAGGCCACGTCGTCCCCCAGGGGGAAGAGCCGCTCGCGGATCGAGCGTATCAGTTCCTCGTGGTTGCCGCGTGGGAAGTCGCTGCGGCCGATGCTGCCCTTGAATAGCACGTCGCCGACGAAGGCATGCCGGCTCCGCGCCTCGAACAGCACCACGTGACCCGGGGTGTGGCCGGGGCAGTGGATGACTTGCAAGGCCAGTTCTCCCAGTTCCACGGTGTCGCCGTCGTTCAGCCAGCAATCCGGGGTGAAGGCGGTTGCAGGGGGGAAGCCAAACATCTCGGCCTGCAAGGGCAGGCTCTCGAACAGGAAAGCATCCTCCTTCTGCGGCCCGACAATGGGCAGTCGCAAGCGCCGCGAGAGTTCCAGCGCGCCGCCGACATGGTCGAGATGACCATGGGTGAGCAGCAGTTTTTCCAGGACGACGCCGGCCCGAGCGACGCCGGCGAGCAGCGTTTCGACATCGCCACCCGGGTCGACCAGCGCGGCGCGGCGCGTGGCCTCGCACCAGAGCAGCGAGCAATTCTGCTGGTAGGGCGTGACCGGGAGGATGGCGAATCTCATCAGGCGCCCAGGAAGGGGTAATCCGTGTAGCCCTCGGCGCCGCCGCCATAGAAGGTCGCCGGGTCGGGGGCGTTGAGCGGGGCTCCGGCTTTGAAGCGAGCGGGCAGGTCTGGGTTGGCGATGAAGGGGACGCCGAAGGCCACCAGATCGGCACGTCCGGCTTCCAGCACGGCGTTGGCGCGGTCGCGGTCGTAGCCGGCGTTGGTCATCAGCACGCCCGTCCAGACCTCGCGCAGTTCCAGGGGGTCGAAGTAGGGGCCGGCCGCGCCTGGCGCATCTTTCCCCATCTCGGCGAGGTGGAGATAGGCCAGGCCGAAGCGGCCCAGCAATTCGACGACACGGAAGAACGTGGCCTTGGGCGCCGAGTCGCGCATGTCGTTGGCCGGCTGGATGGGAGACAAACGCACGCCGACGCGCTCTGCGCCCCATACCGGGCAGACCGCCTCCAGCACTTCCAGCAACAGTCGGGCGCGATGGTCGACGCTGCCGCCATAGGCATCGGTACGCTGGTTACTGCCGTCGCGCAGGAATTCGTCGAGCAGGTAGCCGTTGGCGGCATGCACTTCGATGCCGTCGAATCCGGCCGCTCGTGCCATCTCCGCGGCGTGGCGGTATTGCGCGACGAGGCCAGGCAACTCGGTGGTTTCCAGCGCACGCGGGGTGACAAAGGCTTGCGGTCCCTCATAGGTGAAGGCGTCGCCCGCCGGGGTGATGGCCGAGGGCGCGACCGGCAGTTGCCCGTTGGGTTGCAGCGACGGGTGCGAGATGCGGCCGACATGCCAGAGTTGGCAAAAGATGCGCCCGCCCGCGGCATGTACCGCGTCGGTCACCGTTTTCCAGCCGGCCACCTGGGCTGGGCTCCATATCCCGGGGGTGAGCGGGTAGCCCACGGCTTCCGGTGTGATACAGGTCGCCTCACTGATGATCAGGCCGGCGCCGGCGCGTTGGCGGTAGTATTCGACGTTGAGCGCTTGCGGCACACCTTCCCGTGTGGTGCGGCAGCGCGTCAGCGGTGCCATGACCAGACGGTTGTGCAGCGTGATCGGGCCGAGTGCGAGTGGGGTGAAGAGATCGATGGCGGACATGCGGACTACTCCTTGGGTTTCGAGGCGAGCATGATGCCACGTTCACGGTTTCGCGGTCGCGGCGTGGACGGGCAGGACTGCCAGCCCCGCCGGCCCGACACGGGTGCGGCCCGTTCCATTCCCAGGAGACCCGGATGTATCCACCCGTTCCCGACGCCCAGTTATTTCTCTCCAGCCTGTGCCCGCACTGCCCCGCCATCCTGGCCGCCATGGCCGGACTGGTGAAGAGCGGCGGCATCGGCCGCCTGGAGGTGGTGAACCTCGAAGCCCACCCCGAGGCCGGGGCAGCCCTGGGGGTGCGTTCCGTGCCCTGGCTGCGCCTGGGTCCGTTCACGCTGACTGGCGCGCGCAGCGCCGCGGAGCTGGAAGTCTGGGTGCGGCAGGCGACGGCCCCCGAGGGCATGGCCTGGGCTTGTCATGAATTGCTCAAGACTGGCGATCTCCATCAGGTGCTGGCGTTGGTGGCCGCCGACACGGCGCGGCTGGCCGCGCTGCTGCCCATCGTCGCCAACCCCGAGGCGAGCATGCAGGTGGGCTTGGGCGCGGGCGTGGTGTTCGAGGAGTATGCCGGCACGCCGGCTTTAAGGGCGCTGATCCCGGCGTTGGGTGCATTGTCCACACGGGACGATGCGCGGGTGCGTGCCGATGCCTGCCACTATCTCGGCCTGTGCGACGATGCAGCCGCGAGGCTTTGGCTCGTGCCGCGTCTGGATGACGCGGACGCGCAGGTGCGTGAGATTGCGCGCGAGGCCATGCAGGGGCCCGCCTACCCCCTGGTCTAGCCGCCGCCGGCTGTGTTTTCCCTGGATCGATACGCCCGATATCTTCCGCGGACGGGCCTATCTGGGGTACAAACGCGTGTCCAGCATCAGGAGTCGAGCATGAAATCCAGCGCCATCGCCGCCGCCGGCGAGTCTTGCCACGAAGGCCAGTGAGTCCTTCCGTGGCTTTACTCGAACGCGAGCGGGTCTACGATCCCGTCTTGAGGAGTATCCACGCCTGGAATGCGCTGGCCGTCGTCCTGCTGCTGCTGGCGGGACGCGCCGGAGACTGGCTGGGGTACACGCCGGAGGCGGCCAGCCTGTGGCGGTTTCATGTCTGGATCGGCTACGGTCTGGCGTTGGGCCTGGTCGCCCGGGTCACCTGGGGACTGGTCGGTCCGGCCCATGCCCGTCTCGCCGCCCTGTGGCAGCCGCGTGCGTGGAAGACGGCGTTGCGCGGGGGCAAGCTGTTTTCCGCACCCGAGGGCTGGGGCCATCATGCGCCGGCTACCCTGGTCTATCTGCTGTTCTATCTGCTGTTGTTCGGCATGGCGGCGACCGGCCTGGCGCTTGCGGCCATCGAACAGGGACGGGGTCCGCTCTACCTCTGGCTGGGGCACGATGTCGTTTTGAAACATCGCTTCCTGGCACCCCACGCATGGATGGAAAACGCCATCCTGGGCTTCGTGGTCGTGCACCTGGCCGCCCTGATTCTGCATGAAGCACGCCACGGCGTTCCCCTGGCGCAGGCGATGCTGAGCGGCTTCCAGTATCGCAAGACCGACAGGGAGGCGCAGTGAGGCCTGTCCGCGCAGGCCACGGAATCGTGCGTTCCCGCGGCTGCAAATGCGCGGGTGTCGCGGTCTGGGTGACGGGCGATGCATAACGGCGTTACCTGGAAAAACCTGGGTATTTTCACGGCTTGCGTGGGCTTGTTCGCGCTATGGCTGGGCAATGCGCCGGCACACGACGATGCGGTGTTTCCCATGGCGCGCGGCAAGGCCCAGGTAGGCGAATGCGGCTCCTGTCATACGACTTACGCTCCCGGCCTGCTACCGGCGCGTTCCTGGAGGAAGATGCTGGGTCAGCTCGGCCATCATTTCGGTGAGGACGCCAGCGTTCAGGAACCGGTGCGCCTGGCTTTGCTTAAGGATCTGGAAGACATGGCAGCAGACGGCGCCTATGCCGACATGCGCATGCACCGCATCGCCGCTTCGGTGCCGGTCGATGTCACGCCGCTGCGCATCACCGAAACCGCCTATTTCCGTTTCATGCACGACGCGGTGCCCAAGTCCTTCTGGCGCCGAAAGTCGATCGCCAACCCGGGCAATTGTGCCGCCTGCCATCCGCGCGCCAACGAAGGTCACTTTGGTGTGAGGGAGTTACGCATTCCCTCGGAGCAACGCTGATCCCATCGCGGTTGGCGAAAAAAAGGCGAAAAAAAACCGGCCCGAAGGCCGGTTTTGCATTTCACGCCGAATTACTTGGCGGGAGCAGCGGGGGCAGCGGCGGGAGCGGCAGCGGGAGCAGCAGCGTCGGCCGGAGCGGCGGCGGGAGCAGCCATTTCGGCCGGGGCGGCAGGTGCGGGGGCAGCAGCCGGGGCAGCCGCTTCAGGAGCGGGGGCGGGAGCAGCTTCAGGAGCGGCTTCTTTCTTGCCACAGGCGGTCAGGGAGAAAGCGAGCAGGGCGGCGAGCAGGAGGGAATATTTCATTTGGGTTTCCTAATAAGCAAAGTTGATCAAGGGGAAATTCAATCGGTCGGAGAGCTTGATGCTTTTCGATCGATCGCGCGGATTCTAGCAAAAAAAAAGCATTTCACCAGGGGTAGACGGAAATGTTGTTGCCGGCTTCGCGAGGAAAGTCTGGAAGGGGGGTCAGGGGAGGCTGCCCGTGGCGACGAAACCCGCCACGTACCATTCGTGCAATAGCGGCAGCAGTTCCGTGAGCGTGGTGGGCGGCAGGTGACGGCGGTCGGCCAGGGTTTGCAGCAGCGCGCAGGTTTCCCGTGTGCATTCCAGGCGTTCGCCGTTCATGTAAAAGCGATGGCCGCGAAACAGGAGCTGGCTGCGCGCATCCAGGCGCAGGCCCTTTTTCGCCACCGCCTTGCCGAAAGCGGCCGGTTTCAGGGGGCGTTCCGGCGGGTCGAAGAAGATGTGTGCCTTGGGTTCCGAGAGATAGCGGCCCAGGAAGTCTTCGACCACGGTTTTGTCCCAGTGGATCGCCTTGAGCATTCCCTCGACCTGATCGAGCATGGTCTCGGGAATCTCGGCGGGGTGGGGCGAGCGCATCAGATCAGGGTCGCTGTAGTGGCCGACCGGTTTCAGGTGATCCTGCATATAGTTGAGGAAATTGCCGACCATGTCCTCGGCAGTCGGCACCCGGAAGCCCACCGACCAGGTCATGCAATCGGAGAGGGCCACGCCGTTATGGGCATATTGCGGCGGCAGGTAGAGCATGTCGCCGGGTTCCAGCTCCCAGGACTGGGTGGGGGCGAAACGCTTGAGGATGCGCAACGGCGCGTCGTCCATCACTTCCAGATCGTCCTGGGCACTGATTTCCCAGCGGCGGCGCCCCAGTCCCTGGATCAGGAAGACGTCGTAGGAGTCGAAATGCGGCCCGACTCCGCCGCCGGTCGGGGCAAAGCTGACCATGAGGTCATCCAGCCGCGCGTAGGGGATGAAGTCGAAGGCGTGCAGCAGGGCGTCGCCATCCGGAAGAAAATGATTCACCCCGGAAACCAGCAGGCTCCAGTTCTTTTTTGGCAAGCCGGCGAGATCGTCTTCCTCGAACGGCCCACGGTCGAGCAGGCATTGTCCGCGAATGAAGCGGACCAGGCGGCTCTCCGCGTCGTCGCGCAGGGCCAGTTTGGAGAGGCGGTCGCGGTCGAGCCAGCCGCCGAAGCCGGGCAAGGCTTGGCGCACCAGCAACGGTTTTTTCTGCCAATATTCGGTCAGGAACACCTCCGGGCTGATTCCACCCAGCAGGCGTTCCAGTGAAAATGCCGACATGGAGAATGTGCCGGACGGCGCGCTGAGGGGGAGGTGAGGTTTACCCATATAATCGCCTTCGGCCTATATCGAGGAGCGGGTGATGCTGAACCAGGGTGCGGGTATCGGTCAATTGGCGCCTGATTTTGAATTGCCAGACGCGGACATGACCATCGCCAGTTTGGCGGACTATCGGCACAAGACACTCGTGCTGTTCTTCTATGTGCGCGATGATACGCCTGGCTGTACCACCGAGGCGCTCGAGTTCAGCGATCTGGAGTCGGTGTTCACGCGCCTGGGCTGCTCGGTGATCGGCATTTCGCGCGACGATTGCATCCGCCACGGCGCCTTTCGCGACAAGCACGGTATCACGGTGCGCTTGCTTGCCGACAAGGAAGGCGTCGCCTGCAAGGCTTACGATGTCCTGGTTACGCGTGAGGTGGATGGCGTGCGGCGGGTGGGCGTGAATCGTTCCACCTTTATCATCGACGCGGCGGGGGTGATCCGTCACGTCCTCCAGGGTGTGGTCCCCAAGGGGCACGCCAAAGAAATTCTCAACTTAGTCAAGGAGTTATGAAGTGAATATCGGCAAGGATACGGTCGTTACCCTGACCTACCAACTCACCACGCTGTCCGGCGAAGTGCTGGAAGAAGCGACCCTGGAGTCGCCCGCCACCTATCTCCACGGCGGTTATGACGGCATTTTCCCCAAGGTGGAAGCGTCCCTGGAAGGCAAGTCCGCGGGCGACGAACTCGAGGTGCTGCTGGAGCCAGACGATGCCTTCGGCGAATACGATGCCGAACTGGTGCGGGTGGAACCGGCCGATCTCTTCCCCAAGGATGTCCATGTCGGCATGCAAATGGAGGGAGCCAGCGAGGATGGCGAGCACGCCATGCTCTATACGGTCACCGACGTGGCCGAGGGCCAGGTGGTGGTGGACGGCAATCATCCCCTGTCCGGCCAGAAACTCCGGCTTCAGTGCCATGTGCGCGAGATCCGCGCCGCCTCGCTCGAGGAAGTGGAACACGGCCATGTGCATGGCGCCCATGGTCACCATCACTGACCGCACGTCAACCGGGCAGCTTTAAGTAGAATGGTTGCCCTTTTACCCAGGCTCAACACTCCATGAAAGTCACTTTTCTCGACTTCGAACAGCCTGTCGCCGAACTCGAAGCCAAGATCGAGGAGCTCTTCGAGGTTCAGGGCGATTCTTCCCTGGATCTCTCCGAGGAAATCGGTCGCCTGCGCAAGAAGAGTTCGGCGCTGACCAAACAGATCTACGGGAAGCTCAACGCCTGGCAGGTTTCCCAGGTCGCCCGCCATCCGCAACGCCCGTACACCCTGGATTACATTCAGGCCTTGTTCACCGAGTTCGAGGAGCTGCACGGCGATCGCGCCTATGCCGATGACCCCGCCATCGTCGGGGGTATCGCCCGTTTCGAAGGCGAGCCGGTGATGGTGATCGGGCACCAGAAGGGCCGTGACGTGAAGGAGCGGCAATACCGCAACTTCGGTATGCCTCGCCCCGAGGGCTATCGCAAGGCCCTGCGCCTGATGCGCCTGGCCGAGAAGTTTCACCTGCCGGTGCTCACCTTCATCGACACGCCCGGCGCTTATCCCGGCATCGATGCGGAGGAGCGCGGCCAGTCCGAGGCAATCGCCCGCAACCTCTATGTCATGGCTGAACTCAAGACCCCGGTGATCTGTACCGTGATCGGCGAAGGCGGTTCCGGTGGCGCCCTGGCCATCGGCGTGGGCGATGTGGTGATGATGCTGCAATATTCCACGTACTCCGTGATTTCTCCGGAAGGTTGCGCCTCCATCCTCTGGAAGAGCGCGGACAAGGCGCCCCTGGCGGCCGAATCCCTGGGCATCACGGCGCCGCGCTTGAAGACCATGGGCTTGATCGATCGCATCGTCAACGAGCCGCTGGGCGGCGCCCACCGCGATGTCGAAGCGATGATGGCCTCCTTGCGCACCAGCCTCTCCGAGGTCCTGCACGAAATCGGCGAGCGCCCGCGCAATGCGATGCTCAACGACCGTTACGCCCGCCTCATGGGGTACGGCAAGTTCAAGGAAACGCGCACCTGAACGGCGGCACCGGCATGTCCCGCTCCGCCCGGGGCGGGGCGCTGCGGGATACGGTCGCCGACTTCCTGCGGCAGCATCCACCCGGCCCGCGCCTGTGTGTAGGCTATTCGGGCGGGGTGGACTCCACGGTCCTCCTGGCCTTGCTCGCCGACTTGCGCCGCGAGTTCGCCTTACATCTGTCCGCCGTGCATGTGCATCATGGTTTGTCCTCGCAGGCCGACGCCTGGGTGACGCACTGCCGCGAGCAATGCGCCAGCCTGGACGTTCCTCTGCGGGTGGAACGGGTCGTGGTGGACCGCGCCGGTCTGGGCCTGGAAGCCGCCGCGCGGGAAGCGCGTTACCGCGTCTTCGCCGGTTTGGACGCGGATGCGCTGGTGCTGGCGCACCAGCGCGACGACCAGGCCGAGACGCTGTTGTTGCAATTGCTGCGCGGCGCTGGCATGAAAGGCCTGGCGGCCATGCCGGAGGAACGCGGCCTCGGCCGAATGAAACTGCTGCGTCCGCTGCTCGCCGTGCCGCGCGGCGAGATCGAGAGCCACGCCCGAGCGCACGGCCTGGTCTGGGTGGAAGACGCCAGCAACGGCGATACTGCGCTGCGGCGCAATGCCGCGCGCCACCTCCTGCTGCCGATACTCGAAGACCTATTCCCCGGCGCGGCGGTCACTCTGGCGCAAGCCGCCACACAATTTGCCGAGACGGCGGGTTTGCTGGATGTCCTGGCGAGTCTGGATGGAGCCCATGCGCAGGCAGGCCTGGAACTGGCGCGGTTGGCGGGGCTCGATGTGGCGCGTGCGCGCAACCTGCTGCGTCGCTACCTGGAATTGCGCGGAATCCCGATTCGTCGCGAGCGCCTCCACGAGGCCCTGGCGCAGATGCTGGACGCGCGCCCGGATGCCGAGCCCAGGGTCGATTTCGGCGCAGCCTCGCTGCGGCGTTTCCAGGGGCATGTGGTGCTGGTGAACAACCCGTCCCCACCGGGGGCACGGGTATGGCACTGGGGCGGCGAGACCCAGCTGGACCTGGGGGGCGCGGGGAGCTTGCGCTTCACCGCGGCCACGGGTGCGGGCGTGCGCCTGCCCGGCGAGGTGACGGTCAAGCTGCGCGCCGGAGGCGAGCGCCTGCGTCCGGAAGGGGGGCGGCCTTCCCGTACCCTGAAGAACCTGCTGCGGGAAGGGGCCGTGCCGCCCTGGTTACGCGCGCGCCTGCCGCTCGTCTACGTCGCCGATGGACTCGCCTGGGCCGCGGAAATAGGCGCCGACGCGGCCTATCGGGCGGCTCCGGGCGAGGCCGGCTGGCTCATTTCGTGGCGGCAACCGGAGTAAGCAGCGCCCGCATGCCCAGTTTCTGCATTTCCACCCGCGCTTTCTCCGCTTCCGCGCGGTTGTCGAAGGGGCCCAGTTGTACCCGTGTTTCCATGTGGGCATGGATGCCCTGCTTGTTCAGCTTGTCGACCAGTTCGCGTGCATGTTCCGGATTGCTGAATACGCCCAGTTGGACCACGAAGCGATCCGTGGCCGCATTTTCCGGCCGGGCGGCGGGATGGGGTGCCGCCGGAGTGGCGGCGGTGGGCTGATGCGCGGCCCCGGGCGCGGTCGCCGCGTGTGCCGCCGCAGGGTGCCTGGGCGCATTGCTGACCCTGGGTGGGGGCGGCACTTCGCCCGCAGCGGCGCGCGGCTTCGCCGCCACGGCCTCCTCCGCTGGCTCGGGCGACTCCGCAGGCGCGGGCTCCGGCGCCGGCGCCGGCGCGACCTCCCCGGGCGGGGGTTGTGGCGGCGTGGTTTCCTGTGGGGGCGCCATGGCAATGGGGGTGGGCAAGGCTTTCACGGGTTTCGGGGTGCTGCCTCGATCCAGCCACCACAGCCCGGTGAGAGCCGCGGCCGTCACCACGCCCGCGACGCCCAGTCGCAGCAACGCCTTGCGCCGGACATCGTCGCCTTCCGGAAGCCCTCCCGCCTGGTTCTCTTCAACGGCCATCACCCACTCCTCGTCGCGCGCGGCAGGCGCGCTGCCTTTATTTTAGGGGGCATTCATGGTAACTTCCGCGCGCTTTTTTTGCGTATTTTCAAAGATTTCCCTCTCACTATCCACCCAGCCCGGAGCAGTACAACATGGCCGTCGAACGCACCCTGTCCATCATCAAACCCGATGCCGTCGCCAAGAATGTGATCGGTCAGATCTATTCCCGTTTCGAAGGCGCCGGCCTCAAGGTCATCGCCGCACGCATGGCCTGGCTGTCCGAACAGGAAGCCGGCGGTTTCTACGCCGTGCACAAGGATCGCCCCTTCTACAAGGATCTGGTCGCCTTCATGACTTCCGGCCCGGTGATGATCCAGGCGCTGGAAGGCGAGAATGCCATCGCCAAGAATCGTGAGCTGATGGGGGCGACCGACCCCAAGAAGGCGGCAGCCGGCAGCATACGTGCCGATTTCGCCGAGAGCATCGACGCCAATGCCGTGCATGGCTCCGACGCCCCTGAAACCGCGAAGGTGGAAGTCGCCTATTTCTTCCCGGAAATGAACGTCTACGCCGGCCGCTGAACTACAGCCGAGAGTAGAGAGTCGAGCGTGGTGAGTAGCCCCCCTCGGCTCTTGGCTCTCGGCTCTCGGCTCAAATTGCAAAACCTACTCGACCTCGACCTCCCCGGACTCGTCGCTTTCTTCGAAAGCATCGGCGAGAAGCCGTTTCGCGCCCGCCAGGTGTCGCACTGGCTGCATCAGTACGGTGCCGACGACTTCGCGCAGATGACCGATCTGGCCAAGTCGCTGCGCGCCAAGCTGCCCGAAGTGGCGGAGATTCGTCCGCCCGTGCTGGGCCACGAACAGGTGTCCGACGACGGCACGCGCAAATGGCTGCTGGAAGTCGGCCCCATGAATCGGGTCGAGACGGTGTTCATCCCGGAAGCCGAACGCGGCACGCTGTGCATCTCGACCCAGGTGGGTTGCGCGCTGGAGTGCGCGTTCTGCTCGACCGGGCGGCAGGGTTTCAACCGCAACCTGTCGGTGGCGGAAATCATCGGTCAGCTCTGGTGGGCCAACAAGGCTCTGGGGCGCGATCCCCTCACCCCCCCCGCTCTCGAGCGAGGGGCACTTCAAGAGCCGCTGCGCGGCTTTGGCAAGGACGCTGAACGCATCATCTCCAATGTCGTATTGATGGGCATGGGCGAGCCCCTGCTCAACTACGACAACACCGTGGCCGCCGTGTCCCTGATGCTCGATGACCACGCTTACGGCCTGTCGAGGCGGCGCGTTACCATTTCCACCTCCGGCATCGTGCCGGCGATGGACCGGCTGCGCGCGCAGATGCCGGTGGCCCTGGCGGTATCGTTGCATGCGCCCAACGACGCTTTGCGTGACCAGCTGGTGCCGATCAACCGCAAATACCCCCTGAAAGAGCTCATGCCCGCCTGTCAGCGTTATGTCCAGGACGGCCCGCGCGACTTCATCACCTTTGAATACGTCATGCTCGACGCCGTCAACGATCGGCCCGAGGATGCGGAAGCCTTGCTGCGGCTTACCCGCGATGTGAGCTGTAAATTTAATCTGATCCCCTTCAATCCCTTCCCGAACTCCGGCTTCCGTCGTTCGCCGTCGGAGGCCG
The DNA here is from genome assembly GCA_903835655.1 of uncultured Pseudomonadota bacterium. GTDB lineage: Bacteria > Pseudomonadota > Gammaproteobacteria > Burkholderiales > Thiobacillaceae > PFJX01. The sequence continues at coordinate 66,947 of CAILNT010000056.1, forward strand.
TGCGGCGCTTCGCCAGCATCCTGATGGGTGGGGGCAAGATCGCCACCACGCGCAAGACGCGCGGCGAGGATATCGACGCCGCCTGCGGGCAGTTGGCCGGTCAGGTACAGGACAAGTCGCGGCGCGTGATCAACCGCATCGAGCAATTCATGGGGGAGACATGAGGTTGCTGATCTTGTCGCTCCTGCTGGGCGGTTGCGCGATGCAGCCAGGCGGAAACCGGGAGGCGCGCGCCGCGAACGGCAACGATTATCGTGCCCAGGTGCATACCGATCTGGCCGCCAATTACTACTCGCGTGGCCAACTGGCGGTGGCTCTGGAGGAGTTGACGCGGGCGACCCATGCCGATGCCGGCTACGCCCCGGCCTACAACATGCTGGGGCTGGTGAACGGTGAACTGCACGAGGATCAACGTGCGGAAATGAACTTCCGTCGCGCCATCGAACTTTCGCCGCAACTCTCCGAGGCGCGCAACAACTTCGGTCTGTTTCTTTGCCAGCGTAAACGCATGCAGGAAGCCCACTTGCAATTCGAGACTGCCCTGGCCGACCCGCTCTATGCCACGCCCGAGAAGGCGCTCAGCAACGCGGGTGCTTGCAGTCTGGAAGAGGGCGATGTTGCGGGGGCGGAAAGATATTTCCAGCGCGCCACCAAACAGGCACCCAATCATGCTTCCGCTCAGTTGGGCCTGGCCGAGGTTCTGTTTCGCCAGGGCCACTGGCTGGCCGCGCGCGGCCAGTTGCGGCGCTTGAGCGAGCAGACCGAACTCAACGCCCAGGGGCTCTGGCTGGGGCTGCGCATCGAGCGCCGCCTGGGTGACCACGAAGCGGAAGCCAATTACGACGCCCAGTTGCATCGGCGTTATCCTGAATCCATGCAAACCCAATGGCTGACGATCGGCCAATACGACCAGGTGGGGAGCTTGTTATGAGCGTGGTGGCGCAATCTGTGACATCCATTTTTTTTCCGGGGTTCGGCGCGAAGCTCAAGGCCGCGCGCGAATCGCTCGGCCTTTCCGCGGCCGCGGTGGCAGCCAAGCTCAAGTTGGGCGAGCGCCAGGTCCTTGCCATCGAAGAGGAGGACTTTGCGCGGCTGCCGGGCGAGATCTTCGCTCGCGGCTTCGTCCGCAACTACGCGCGTCTGGTCGGTGTCGCCCAGGAGCAATTGATCGTCCCGGTGGAGAGCCACGCAGTCGTATCCGAGACCGTTACCGCACCAAGCGAAGGCGTGATTTTTTCCTCGCCGGGATTGCGTCGCTGGGTCTTGCTGCCGCTGCTGGCGCTGGGCTTCTTCGTCCTGTTGGTGGCTGTGCTCTACTATTGGTTGCGCCAGGGCGAGGACACCCTGGTCGGCGAGCGGGCTCCACCCGCAGCGGCCATGGCTCCGCGCACAGTGTTGCCCACCCCGGCACCCGCAGCGCCGGTCGCGCCGGTGCCCACGCTGTCCGTGGCTCCCGCGGCACTCGCGCCCGCCGACATGGCTCCGTCCATCCCCGTGGGCATGCAACCGCTACCCGTGTCCCCGCTCCCGCCCGCACCCCAGGCCAAACCCGCTCTGCCGAGTCCCGCCCCCGTGGTACCCCAGGCCAAACCCGCTCTGCCGAGTCCCGCCCCCGCGGTGCTCCAGGCCAAACCCGCTCTGCTGAATCCCGCCCCCGCAGTGCCCGCCGAGGCTGCAACGTCTCCCGGCCGGGGCCATGCCCTGCGTTTCTCGCCTGCCCTGGATGCCTGGATCCAGGTCGTGGATGGCAAGAGCCGGCATTTTTCCAAGCTGGTGCGCGCTGGCAGCGTCGAGACCTTTGCCGGCGATCCTCCATTCCGGTTGGTGGTGGGAGAGGCCGCGCAAGTGGATCTGATCTACGACGGCCGCCACGTCGATCTCACTCCCTTCATCGGGCAGAAGGTCGCCCGGCTCACCCTGGAATGACCTCGCGATGACCACGAACCGAAGCGTCGTGCGCCGCCCCACACGGCGCGTCATGGTGGGCCACGTCGCCGTGGGCGGCGGCGCGCCCGTGGTGGTGCAGTCCATGACCAACACCGATACCGCCGATGTCACGAGCACGGTCCTCCAAGTCTATGACCTCTGGCAGGCGGGCTCGGAACTGGTGCGACTCACGGTCAATACCGAGGAGGCCGCGCGCGGTGTCGTCGTCGTCCGCGAGAAGCTCGATGCGATGGGCTGCGACGTTCCCCTGATCGGCGACTTCCATTTCAACGGCCATCGTCTCATCAAGGCGGTGCCGGAATGCGCCCAGGCGCTCGCCAAGTTGCGCATCAACCCGGGCAACGTCGGCCGCGGCGCGAAAAAGGACGAACAGTTCGCCACCCTGGTGGAAGCCGCCGCACGCTACGACAAGGCGGTGCGCATCGGCGTCAACTGGGGCAGTCTGGACCAGGAATTGCTGGCACGGATGATGGACGAGAACGCGCAACGCATCCTGCCGCACGAGCCGGCCCAGGTGATGCGCAACGCCCTCATCGCGTCCGCGCTGGAATCCGCGGCTCGCGCGGTGGAGCTGGGCCTGGCGGCGGATCGCATCATCCTTTCCTGCAAACTCTCCGGCGTGCAGGATCTGGTCGCGGTCTACCGTGATCTCGCCTGCCGCAGCGACTATGCGCTGCATCTGGGTCTGACCGAGGCCGGCATGGGCAGCAAGGGCATCGTCGCCTCCGCCGCGGCACTGGCCATCCTGTTGCAGGAAGGTATCGGCGACACCATCCGTGTCTCGCTTACGCCCGCGCCCGGCGAATCGCGCACCACCGAAGTCCAGGTGGCGCAGGAAATCCTGCAGACCGTGGGGCTGCGCTCCTTTACCCCGCTGGTCACCGCCTGCCCCGGTTGCGGGCGCACCACCAGCACGGTGTTCCAGGAACTGGCGCAGAATATCCAGGCCTGGCTGCGTGGCCAGATGCCGGTCTGGCGCGGCCAATATCCCGGGGTGGCGACCATGAGCGTGGCGGTGATGGGGTGCGTGGTGAACGGCCCCGGCGAGAGCAAGCACGCCAACGTCGGCATCAGCTTGCCCGGCAGCAACGAAACCCCGGTGGCCCCGGTTTACGTCGACGGGGAAAAGACCGTCACCCTCAAGGGCGACCGAATCGCCGAGGAATTCCAGGCCATCGTCGCGGACTACGTGAAACGAACCTATGGAGGGGCGAGCGGAGAGCGGTGAGCGGTAAACGGTGAATCAATCACCGCTTCCCGCTTCCCGCTTTCCGCTCCCCGATCACCCGCGATGAGCAACTCCCTCCGCGCCGTGCGCGGCATGAACGACCTCCTGCCCGTGGACGCGCCGCTTTGGCAATATTTCGAGGCCACGCTGCGCGACTGGCTGAAGTCCTATGGCTATCACGAACTGCGCACTCCGATTCTGGAACACACCGGCTTGTTCAAGCGCGCCATCGGTGAAGTGACCGATATCGTCGAGAAGGAGATGTATACCTTCGTCGATGAGCTCAACGGCGAGAGCATGACTTTGCGTCCGGAAGGTACCGCGAGTTGTGTGCGCGCGGCGATCGAGCACAATCTCCTGTTCGATGGTGGCAAGCGCTTGTGGTATCAGGGGCCGATGTTCCGACATGAGCGGCCGCAAAAGGGGCGCTATCGCCAGTTTCATCAGTTTGGCATCGAAGCCCTGGGCTACGCCGGGCCGGATCTCGACATCGAACATCTGTTGATGAGTGCGCGTTTGTGGAAACGGCTGGGGCTTTCCGACTGCATCCGGCTGGAAATCAATTCCCTGGGGGGCGCCGAATCCCGCGCCTTGCATCGGCAGAAGCTGATCGCCTACTTCCAGGCGCACGAAGCCTTCCTGGACGAAGACGCGAAGCGCCGCTTGATCGGCAATCCGCTGCGTATCCTCGACACCAAGAATCCGGCCATGCAGAGCCTGGTCGAAGCCGCACCGAAGCTGATGGAAGAACTGGACGACGTGGCACTTGCGCACTTCGAGGCGGTCAAGGCCGGACTGGATGCCGCGGGCATCGCCTATTCGGTCAATCCTCGTTTGGTGCGCGGTCTCGATTACTACAACTACACCGTGTTCGAGTGGGTCACCGATCGCCTGGGTGCCCAGGGCACGGTGTGTGCCGGCGGCCGTTACGATGGCCTGGTGCAGCAACTCGGCGGCAAGCCCGCCCCCGCCTGCGGCTTCGCCATGGGCGTGGAGCGGCTACTCGCCTTGATGGCCGAGGTCGGCGTGCGAGCACCCGCCGCCGCCGCCGATGTCTACCTCGTCAATGTCGGCGAGGCCGCAGCCCGCTTCGCCCTGCAAGCGGGGGAGTCCCTACGCGACGCTGGCCTGGATGTGCTGATGCACGGCGGTGGCGGGGGGTTCAAGTCACAGATGAAGAAGGCCGATGCCAGTGGCGCCCGTCATGCCGTGATCATCGGCGACGACGAAGCCGCCGCGGGCGAGGTCACGGTCAAACCCCTTCGGGAATCGGGCGAACAGGTGCGGCTGCCACTGGCAGCAGGGGTGCGAATGTTTCTGGCCCAAAAAGGCTTGTTGATTGATTAGACAGCGTCGGATTACGGCTAAACCTAATCCGACCTACGTGATGAACTTGTTAGGAGCTGAAATGGCATTCGATCTGGAAGAACAGGAACAAATTGACGAATTCAAGGTGTGGTGGAAACTGCACGGCATCAAGGTGATCTGGGGGGTGACGGCCTTCCTGCTCGTTGCCGGCGGCTGGCGTGCCTGGCAGACCTGGCAGTACAAACAGGGGGTCGAGGCCTCCATGATGTTCGATGCGGCGGTGCAATCGGCCTCCGCGAACAATCTCAAGGCCACCAAAGAAACCACCGCGCGGATCATGGAAAATCAGGGCCGCAGCGCCTACGCCGCGCCCGCGGCCTGGCTCGCCGGCCGTGTCAATTACGAGGGGGGCGACCTCCGGAGTGCGCGCCCGCAGTACGAGTTCGCCCTGGAACACGCCAAGGACGGCGGCCTCAAGCAACTCGCGCGCCTGCGCCTGGCTGGCATCCGCTTCGAGGCCAAGGATCTCGTCGGCGCTCTGGGCCTGCTCAACGATGCCTTCGATCCGGCCTTCCAGGGCCTGGCCGCGCAGCTCAAGGGCGACATCCTGCAAGAACAGGGCAAGAACGACGAAGCCCGCGCAGCCTACAAGCTGGCGCTGGAAAAGCTCGACGACAAGAGTTCCCTGAAACCGCTGGTTGAAATCCGTCTGGATGCGCTGGGAGGCTGATGTGCTAACACGTGCCCTGTTGTCTGCCACCCTCGTTATCGCGTTGTCGGCTTGTTCCACGGTCGGTGGCTGGTTCGGCTCGGACAAGACCGTCGGCAAGCCGGCCGCATTGACCGAAATCAAGCCCAGTGCCAGCCTGGCGCGGCAGTGGGAAGCACACCTCGGCGGCGCGGGGCCGTATGATTTTTCCCCCGCAACCGATGGCCAAGCCGTCTATGCCGCCGGCAGCGATGGCAGGCTGGTGAAGCTGGATCTGTCCAGTGGCCGCGAACTCTGGCGGGTGGACGCCGGCCGGGCGTTGAGCGCGGGTGTCGGCGTCGGTGAAGGACTGGTCCTGGTGGGCACGCGCAAAGGCGAACTGCTCGCCTACAAGGCTGTGGACGGCCAATTCGCCTGGAAAGCGCAACTTTCCGGGGAAATCCTGGTGCCGCCGGTGGCAGCGAACGGCGTGGCCGCCGCGCGCGGCAACGACGGCAAGATCGCGCTGTTCGAGGTGCGGGATGGCAAGCAGCGCTGGGCCAGCAGTCGCGCCCTGCCCGCGCTCACCCTGCGCGAACAGGGCTACCTGGCGCTCGGCGACAAGGCGCTCTACGTGGGCAACGCCGGCGGCAGGCTCTCCGCCCTTTCCCTGGTCAACGGCGCGCCACTGTGGGAAGCCAATATCGCCCTGCCGCACGGAACCACCGAACTGGAACGCATCGCCGATGTGGTCGGCCCGCTGGCGCTGGACGACCAACTCGTCTGCGGCGCTGCCTACCAGGGCCGAGTCGGTTGCATAGACCGGGTCACGGGAAACGGTGTCTGGGCGCGCGACCTCTCTTCCCTGCGCGGCGTGGACATGGACGCTCACTTCGTCTTCGCCGGCGATGACCACGGCACGCTGCTCGCCTATGAGCGCGTTCGTGGCGGCAACACCTGGAAGCAGGACAAATTGCGTGACCGCAAGCTTTCCAGCCCGGTTGCCGTGGCGGAACATTATGTGGCCGTGGGCGACTACCAGGGGCAGATCCACCTACTCAATGCCAGCGATGGTGCTTTCGCCGCTCGTGCAAGCACCGACGGCAGCCCCGTCCGGGGCGTCATGATTCCGCTCAAGTCGGGCCTGGTCGTGCAGACGGTGAACGGTGGGGTGTTTGCACTGAAAATCCAGTAAACGACTATCGTTTTACCCTGGGGTCGTGCCTTGTTCGCATGAAGCCAAGCCCGCGTAGGGCGGATGAGCCGGCGGGCCGGCGTTATCCGCCGAATGACTAACATCCGGCGGAAGGCACGAAAAACCGCTTTTCCGCCCTACTTTGCCAGACCGCCAGAATACGTCGGCCAAGTCTCTGGCTGCCCCAGTCACTCTTCCGCCCGCGGGCGAGGGGAGCGTCGTGAGTCGCTACGCGACTTGCACGGTAACTGGCTAGCCCCAATAATCTTTGCCACCGCTGAGCCGGTTCGCTCGGTTTTTTTCTCAAATTACCTGACGTCAAGATGAAACCCACCGTAGTCCTGGTCGGCCGGCCCAATGTCGGCAAATCCACGTTGTTCAATCGTCTGACCAAGACGCGCGACGCGCTTGTTCACGATCTACCCGGTCTCACCCGGGACCGCCATTACGGTCATGGGCGCAGCGGTTCCAAGCCCTTCCTGGTGGTGGATACCGGCGGCTTCGAGCCGGTGGTGGAGACCGGTATTCTGGCCGAAATGGCGAAGCAGACCATGCAGGCGGTGGCCGAGGGCGATGCGGTGATCTTTCTGGTCGACGGCCGCGCCGGGGTCACGCCGCAGGATCTGATCATCGCCGAGAAACTGCGCCGCAGCGGCCGGCCGGTGACCGTGGCGGTGAACAAGACCGAAGGCATGAACCGCGGCGTGGTCAGCGCGGAATTCTTCGAACTCGGCCTGGGCGAGCCCGTCCCCATTTCCGGCGCCCATGGCGAGGGCGTGCGCGAACTGGTGGAACTGGCGCTGGAAGCCTTCGAGGTCGAGCCGGAGGAGGAAGGGGAGGACGACCATCCCAAGATCGCCATCGTCGGCCGCCCCAATGTGGGCAAGTCCACGCTGGTGAACACCTTCGTCGGCGAGGAACGCGTCATCGCTTTCGATCAGCCTGGCACCACGCGCGATTCCATCTACGTCGATTTCGAGCGCGGCGGCAAACCCTACACCCTGATCGACACAGCCGGCGTGCGGCGCCGCGGCAAGGTTACCGAGGTCGTCGAGAAATTCTCGGTGATCAAGACCTTGCAGGCCATCGAGGATGCCAATGTCGTCGTCCTGGTGCTCGATGCGCAGCAGGAAATTTCCGATCAGGATGCGCACCTGGCCGGCTTCGTCCTGGAGGCCGGGCGCGCACTGGTGGTCGCGGTGAACAAGTGGGATGGCATGGAGGGCTATGCGCGCGAACAGATCAAGCGCGACCTCACGCGGCGCCTGGAATTTCTCTCCTTCGCCCGCTTCCATTTCATCTCCGCGCTCAAGGGGGAAGGCGTGGGCGGACTCATCAAGTCGGTGGACGAGGCCTATGCCGCGGCCATGGCCAAGATGGCGACGCCGCGACTCACCCGCGTATTGCAGGACGCAGTCAGTCAGCAGCAACCTGGAAGGTCCGGCCTGTTCCGACCGAAACCGAAATATGCCCACCAGGGCGGCAGCAACCCGCCGGTCATCATCGTCCATGGCAACCACCTGGAAGGCATCACCGACAGCTATAAGCGCTACCTGGAAAACACCTTCCGCACCGTGTTCAACCTGCACGGCACGCCGTTGCGGGTGGACTTCAAGTCTGGCCACAACCCCTTCGAGGCCCGCCACGTCAACCCGCTCACTCCGCGCCAGACACGGACGGCGGAACGCGACGCGCGCAGGCGGAACAAGACCAACAAGAAGTAGGCGCAACGGGAGGTGCGCGGATCGGTGCATGGCCCTATGATTGCGGACTTGCGCATCGCCTTCCAATCGGCATTTCGAGGTATTCCATGCAGTCCGGCCCCAGAGAAATCGTCACGCCCTTTCGACCGATCCCGCTCGATGTTCCCGAGGGGATGAAGCCGAACGAGTTTTTCAACAGCAGCGAGAACCTCAGCGACCTGGTTCACAACAACGGCCTGTTGCAGAACCCGGAGGGATTGTTGCTCTACCGCAAGGCACTGGGACACAGCAACGAGTTCGACGCTTCGATCATCTACAACACCTCGCAGACCATCCTCGACCCGCTCGGCCGTCCGGTGCGGCGGACCCAGGTGCCGGATGCGGTGAAGAATGTCTGGAACCGGATGAACCAGGTCATCTTCGAGGCCATGCTGGAGATGTATCCCGACGCCGACGAAACCCTGGTGCTGACCGGCGAGGCGAGTCTGGACGCGACCTGGCCGCTGACTTCGCCCGGGGTGCCCAGCATCCGCATGCTGCATAACCACTTCATCGTCTTCAACAAGGCCGATTTGCGCGCAGCACCCCTGGCCGACACCAGCAACCCCAACCTCACCGATGGCGGCCAGCATTCGCTGTTCCAGGCCTATATGCGCGAGGTCTACCGCGCCTTCTTCGACGAACTGGACCTGGAGATCCTGCGGCCCTGCCAGTCCGGCTCCTGCAAGATCGCGCTGACCGGCTACCCGCAGGGCCTGCCGAGCTGGGAAGTGACGGGGGGCGCCGAATCGCTCAAGGATGTCCGCTTCTGGAAGGAATACGACACCATCCTGAAGGGCTTCATCGACTTCTACCGCACCTTCTTCAGTCAGGTCTCGACCCGCAATGCGCCGCTGCCGCGCGACATCTATTTCCCCGGTCTGGTGGAGGAAAAATTGCAGTTCAACAACGATTTCCTCAAGTCCGCGAAGATGGTGCGCGACCGTTGCATCAAGGACGCCAAATACGCCAACTCGATCCGCTGGCAGCCGGCCTTCAAGCAGTTGATCTACCGCAACGACGTGGGTAAATTGATCGTCACCATCAGCCAGAACTCCATCGGCAATGCCATCACCGAATTGCTGGGCGTGGTGGTCAATCGCCGACCGGACGCCGATGCTTACGGTCAGGCCGAGCCGGCCTTGATCGCGCGCCTGCTGGAAGTGCGTCGTCGTCTGGTCGAAGCCGACCTGGGCCAAGGCATCGCCACTCCGCATTGGGGCGCGTCCTAGCCGAACGGCATGGCGCTACGGCGCATCGGCCCTGCTGAAGAAAAGCGGGGCCGTGGAAATAAAACCCGATAAAATCCCCGCCCTGGATACGCAAGGTCCGCCAACACCATTCTTATAAGGGATACATCATGGGCAAGGGGCAGCAGTTACAAGACCCGTTTCTCAACGCGCTGCGTCAGGAGCAGGTCCAGGTTTCGGTCTATCTGGTCAATGGCATCAAGCTCCAGGGCATCATCGAGAGTTTCGATCCCTACGTGGTGCTGCTGAAGAACGCCATTACCCAGATGGTCTACAAGCACGCCATTTCCACCGTAGTGCCTGCTCGCCCCATCTCCGTGCAACGTGCAGCCCCTCCCGCCAGCGAAGTCGGTTGACGTGTTTGAACGTCCAGAACATGGGCAGGCTGTCATCCTGGCCTCGATCGATTTCGGTGATCCGGATTATGCGGAAGGCTTGGCCGAGCTCGTGCTGCTCGCCACCAGTGCCGGCCTGAATGTCGCCGGCGTGGTCGAGGGCAAGCGCGGCAAGCCCGACGCCGCGCTCTTCGCCGGTTCCGGCAAGGCCGATGAAATCGGCGATGCTGCCCGCGCCGCCGATGCCTCCCTGGTCATCTTCAATAACAACCTGTCCTCGGTTCAGGAGCGCAACCTGGAAAAGCGCCTGCAATGCCGGGTGCTGGACCGGACTGCGCTGATCCTCGAGATCTTCGCCCTGCGCGCGCGCAGCAACGAGGGCAAGCTCCAGGTGGAATTGGCGCAATTGCGGCATTATGCCACCCGGCTGGTGCGCGGCTGGACTCACCTGGAGCGCCAGAAGGGTGGGATCGGCATGCGCGGCGGTCCGGGCGAGACGCAGTTGGAACTGGACCGACGCATGATCCTGACCAAGATCAAGGGCATCGAGGTCCGGCTGGAGAAGCTGGCCAACACTCGTGCGGTGCAGCGCCGCAGCCGGCAGCGCAGCGGTGTCCTGTCGGTCTCCCTGGTGGGCTACACCAACGCCGGGAAGTCGACGCTGTTCAACACCCTGACCCGTGCCGGCGCCTACGCCGCCGACCAGTTGTTCGCCACCCTCGATACCACCACGCGCAAGCTCTGGCTGCCGCAGGCAGGACAACCCCTGCTGCTGTCGGATACCGTCGGTTTCATCACCCGATTGCCGCACGCGCTGGTTTCCGCCTTTCACGCTACCCTGGAAGAGACCATCCACGCCGATCTGCTGCTGCACGTGGTCGACGCCGCCAGCTCGAATCGCGAACGCCAGCGGGTCGAGGTGGAGAAGGTGCTGAAGGATATCGGCGGGGACCAGGTACCGCGCATCGAGGTTATGAACAAGGTCGATCTCACCGGGGTCGGCCCTCAGGTGGCGCGGGACGAGTATGGTAAGATCGCCGCCGTTTGGCTTTCCGCCAGGACGGGCGCCGGAGTGGATCTGCTCCGCGATGCCATCGCCGAGTTTGCCTGTGATCAACGACATGAAACCCAAGTACTGGCGGCTCAAGAGGCCGAACTTTCTCAAAGCTATGTGGAAACCAATCTCGATGGCCTGGAATGACCCGCAGTGGGGTGGTGGCGGCAACAAGAATTCCGGTGGGCCGCCGGATCTCGATGAGCTTTGGAAGAACTTCAACCGCCGCCTGAATGAACTGTTCGGCAACAAGGGCGGCGACAAGGAGCCGCAGCCGCCGGGTGTGGGCGGCAATCGCGAATTCAACATTCCCGGCGGCATCGGCCTGCTGCTCGCGCTGGCGCTGCTGGTCTGGCTGGCCTCCGGTTTCTACATCGTCGATGCGGGCGAACGCGGCGTGGTGTTGCGCTTCGGAAAATACCTCGAAACCACCGATCCCGGCCCGCGCTGGCATTTGCCTTATCCCTTCGAGGATGTCGAGACGGTCAACGTCGAGCAGGTACGCACCGTCGAGGTGGGGTATCAGCACAACGTGAAATCCAAGCTGCTGTCCGAATCCCTGATGCTGACCGACGATGAGAACATCATCGATCTCCAGTTCTCGGTGCAGTACCTGCTGAAGAATCCCGAAGACTATCTCTTCTCCAGCCGTAACCCGGATGAGGCGGTGAAGCAGGCCGCGGAGACCGCGATGCGCGAGATCGTCGGCAAGAGCAAGATGGATTACGTGCTCTACGAAGGGCGGGCGAACGTCGCCATACGCGCCACCCAGTTGATGCAGCAGATTCTCGATCGTTACAAGACCGGCATCACGGTCAGCAAACTGAACATGCAGAATGCGCAGCCGCCCGAGCAGGTGCAGGCTTCGTTCGACGACGCGGTGAAGGCCGGCCAGGATCGCGAACGCCTGAAGAACGAGGGCCAGGCCTACGCCAACGACGTCGTTCCCAAGGCGGGTGGGGTGGCCGCTCGCTTGGCCCAGGAGTCGCAAGGCTACAAGCAGCGCGTGGTGGCGCAGGCGGAGGGCGAGGCTTCGCGCTTCAAGCAGGTGCTGGCGCAGTATTCCAAGGCGCCGCAGGTCACCCGAGAACGCTTGTATCTGGACGCCATGCAACAGGTTCTTTCGAATACCACCAAGGTGATGGTGGATGACAAGCAGGGTGGCAACCTGCTCTATCTGCCTCTGGATAAACTCATGAACATGACCCAGCAGGGCGCGGCCCCGACGCAGGTCGTCCCGCAACAGGTCGAACAGGCGCCACAGCGCCAGGACAGCACCACGCGCGGCGATGAACTGTCCCGCTCGCGCGATGCTTTCCGCAACCGTGACCGAGAGTCCCGGCCATGATCCTTGAATCCTCAGTTGAACACGCCCGAGTGTGCTTATGGCGAGTTGTCTGGCAAGGCGCGACGACGCGCATGGTCGCTCCCCGCAAGGAGGAGCAGCGGAGTCGTTGGCGGCTCGTCCGCCGTACGAATCCGGCGTACCCCGCGCGGGTACAACGCAGCCAGGCTTGCAACAGGGTGCGTAGCGGGTTCACCCAAAGGGTGAGCGCAACCGAAGGCGCAATCCTCAATATCCATGGGGCCTCACGGGGAAAAATGAGCGATCAACTGAGGAATCAAGGATGATGCTGAAAAATCCCGCAATCGCCATCGTCGGCCTGGTCGTGGCCTTGTTCATCGCCTCGTTGTCACTGTACACGGTGGATCAGCGCCAGGCAGCCCTGGTATTCCAACTGGGTGAAGTGGTTGCCATCGAGAAGATCCCCGGCCTCTACTTCAAGCTGCCCCTGGTGCAGAACATTCGTTATTTCGACACCCGCATCCTGACCCTGGATCCCGTCGAGCCGGAGCGCTTCATCACCTCCGAGAAGAAGAATGTGCTGGTGGACTACTTCGTCAAGTGGCGCATCAAGGATGTCGAGAAGTACTACGTCAGCTTCAACGGCGACGAGCGGCGCGCAGTCAATCGCCTGGCGCAGACGGTCAACGATGGCATGCGCGCCGAATTCGGCAAGCGTACCGTGCATGACGTGGTGTCCGGCGAGCGCGACGACGTGATGTATTCCCTGCGCAAAAGCGCGGATGCCGACGCCCGCCGCTTCGGGGTGGAGGTGCTGGATGTGCGCATCAAACGGGTCGATCTGCCCGCCGAGGTGAGCGACTCGGTCTATCGCCGCATGGAGGCGGAGCGCAAGCGGGTGGCCAATGGGCTGCGTTCCACCGGTTCCGCCGAGGCGGAGAAGATACGCGCCGATGCCGACCGGCAGCGCGAGGTGATCATCGCGGGCGCTTATCGCGATGCCCAGCGTGTCAAGGGTGAGGGCGACGGCCGCGCCTCCGAGATCTACGGCGAGGCCTTTGGCAAGAATCCCGAGTTTTATTCCTTCTACCGCAGCATGGAAGCCTACAAGCAGAGTTTCTCCGGCAAGAGCGACGTGATGGTGTTGCAACCCAATTCCGAGTTCTTCCGCTACATGAAATCCTCGCGTGGCGCCGGCAAATAGACCGGGCCGGGCGTGAGGCCTTCAGCCGTATGACCCGGTTCAACGATGGCCAGGTTCGCTCCATGGGACTGATCTCCATGCCTGCTGGCCTGATCCTACTGTCTCTCTCCCTATGACCCAAGCCTGGCTCCTGCCCGAATACGTCGAAGATATCCTGCCGCCCTATGCCCGTCAGGGGGAGGCACTGCGCCGACGCCTGCTCGATCTGTTCGATGTGCACGGCTATGACCTGGTCTGTCCGCCGCTGGTGGAATACCTCGATTCCCTGCTCACCGGTGCCGCGCGTGATCTCGATCTGAAAACCTTCAAGGTTGTGGACGGCTTGTCGGGTCGTTTGCTGGGGGTGCGCGCCGACATGACGCCGCAGGCCGCGCGCATCGACGCACATCTAATCGATCACGCCGGGCCGACCCGCTTGTGTTACGCCGGCCCGGTGCTGCACACGCGACCCGCGGGCCTGGCCAGTCGTGAACCTTTCCAGATGGGGGCCGAATTGTTCGGCCATGGTGGCATCGAAGCCGATCTGGAAATCCAGGAACTCCTGCTCGCCGCCTTGGGTGTGGCGGGCGTGCCCGATGTGCGCCTGTCGTTGGGCCATGCCGGCCTGTTCCGTGCACTGGCCGTGGGCGCGCGCCTGCCCGAAGTCCGCACCGCGGCGTTGTTTTCCGCCCTGCGCGGCAAGGATGTGGCCTCCGTCGAGGCCTTGAGCGCCGACCTGGATGCGCCCTGGCGCGAGGCCTTCCGTCATCTTCCCGGCCTCTATGGCGGAGCCGAGGCGCTGGTTCGCGCGCGCGCCGTCCTGCCCGACGAGCCGGCGATACGCCAGGCGCTGGATCAGCTGGATCGGATGTTCGCAGACGGCGTTGCCCAGGGCTTGGCGCATATTGCGGTCGATCTCTCCGATCTGCGCGGCGACGGTTATCACAACGGTGCCATGTTTGCCGCCTATGCCGGTGGCCAGGCCCGCGCGCTGGCACTGGGGGGACGCTACGACGGCGCCGGCAGCGTGTTTGGGCGGAGTCGTCCCGCTACCGGCTTCTCCCTGAATCTGCGTCAGATGCTCGACTGCCTGACCCTGCCTGCGACGCGTGGTGGCATCCGCTCGCCGTGCGTGGAAGACCCGGTCTTGCGCGACAAAATCGCGGCACTGCGCGTGGCTGGCGAACGCGTCGTGGTTGAATTGCCGGGGCAGGAGGTGTACCGCCAGGAATCGGGCTGCGATCGGCAATTGCTGAAAACGGAACTTGGCTGGATCGTTACAGAAGAGGCGTTCTCGCCGCGATAGGATTTTATTAAAGGAACGAACATGAGCAAGAACGTCGTGGTAATTGGCACCCAGTGGGGTGATGAAGGCAAGGGCAAGATCGTCGACTGGCTGACCGACCGCGCTCAGGGCGTGGTGCGCTTCCAGGGCGGTCACAACGCCGGTCATACCCTGGTGATCAAGGGCAAGAAGACCGTGTTGCATCTGATCCCCTCCGGCATCCTGCGCGATGGCGTGCGCTGCTACATCGGCAACGGCGTGGTGGTATCTCCCGAAGCGCTGATGGAAGAAGTGGAAATGCTGGAGCATGGCGGCATCGACGTCGCCAGCCGCCTGACGATTTCCGAGGCTTGCCCGCTGATCCTGCCGCATCACGTGGCGCTGGACCATGCGCGCGAGGCCGCCAAGGGGGCGGGAAAGATCGGAACGACGGGACGGGGCATCGGCCCCGCCTACGAGGACAAGATCGCCCGCCGCGCCATCCGCATGCAGGATCTGCTGCACCGCGAGCGTTTCGCCGCCAAACTGGGCGAAGTGCTCGATTACCACAACTACGTGCTCAAGCATTATTTCAAGTGGGAGACGGTCGATTTCAACAAGACCCTCGATCAGGCCATGCTGCTGGCCGAGAGAATCCGGCCCATGATCGGCGATGTGCCGCGCGCGCTGTTCGATGCCAACAAGCGCGGCGAGAACCTGTTGTTCGAGGGCGCCCAAGGCACCCTGCTGGATATCGATCACGGCACCTACCCCTTCGTCACTTCCAGCAACTGCACCGCTGGCGGCGCTTCCACCGGTTCCGGCATGGGCCCGTCCGCGATGCATTACATCCTGGGCATCACCAAGGCCTACACGACCCGGGTCGGCAGCGGGCCTTTCCCCACCGAGTTGTTCGACGACGACGGTCGCTGGCTCGCGGAAAAGGGCAATGAATTCGGCGCCACCACGGGCCGCCCGCGGCGCTGCGGCTGGTTCGATGCCGCGGCACTGAAGCGCTCGATCCAGATCAATGGGCTTACCGGCATGTGCGTCACCAAGCTCGATGTGCTGGACGGCATGGACACCATTCGCATCTGCACCGGCTACAAACTCGCCGGCGAAATCTGCGACATCCTGCCGGTGGGTTCGGAAATGCTGGCCGACTGCGAGCCGATCTACGAAGAGCACCCCGGCTGGAAGGACAGCACCGTGGGCGTGAAGACCTTCGAGGAGTTGCCGGCCAATGCCCAAACCTACCTGTTGCGCATGGAGGAACTCTGCGGCGTCCCCGCCGACATCATCTCCACCGGCCCGGACCGGGAAGAAACCATCGTGCGCCGCCACCCCTTCGAGTAAGTCCGCAGTCCTGCCCATGACCGGTTGGGCAGGACCGGAGGCGTGGCTTTGCCGCCCTTCGACGTGAAATAATCCGCCCCTTACTTTTTTCGCTCCTTGCCATGACCTCCCCGCGCACGCTCTACGACAAACTCTGGGACGCCCACGTTGTCCGCCAGGAAAACAACGGCACCGCGCTGATCTATATCGACCGTCATCTGGTCCACGAAGTGACCAGCCCGCAGGCCTTCGAGGGTCTGAAGCTGTCCGGCCGCAAACTGTGGCGGTCGAAGACGGTGCTCGCGACCCCCGACCATAATGTACCTACGTGCGACCGCGCCGCGGGCATCGTCGATGCCGTCGCGCGTACTCAGGTCGAGACACTGGATGCCAACTGTGGCGAATATGGCCTCAACGAATTCCGCATGGATGACAGCCGCCAGGGCATCGTCCACGTCATCGGCCCGGAGCAGGGTTTCACCCTGCCTGGTGCCACGCTGGTGTGCGGTGATTCCCATACCAGTACCCATGGCGCCTTCGCGGCGCTCGCCTTCGGCATCGGCACTTCCGAAGTCGAACACGTGCTGGCGACGCAGTGCCTGTGGCAGCAGAAATCCAGGGCCATGCTGGTGAAGGTGGACGGCGAATTGCCGGAAGGCGTGACTGCCAAGGACATCGCCTTGGCGATCATCGGCAAAATCGGCACGGCCGGCGGCACCGGCTACGCGGTCGAGTTCGGCGGTTCCAGCATCCGATCGTTGTCCATGGAAGGCCGCATGACGCTTTGCAACATGGCCATCGAGGCGGGTGCGCGCGCCGGCATGGTGGCGGCCGACGAGAAAACCATCGCCTATGTGGCGGGTCGCCCGCAGGCGCCGCAAGGCGCGGACTGGGAACAGGCTGCGGCCTACTGGCGCACCCTGCATTCCGACGCGGGCGCCGCCTTCGACAAGGTGCTCGAACTGGATGCCGTCACGCTGTCCCCGCAGGTGACTTGGGGCACCTCGCCCGAGATGGTGTTGTCCGTGGAAGGCCGGGTGCCGAATCCTGCGGATGCGCCGGATGCGGTGAAGCGGGCCGACTGGGAGCGCGCCCTGGTTTACATGGGCTTGAGCGCGGGCACGGCGATCGCGGAGATCGCCATCGACAAGGCCTTCATCGGTTCCTGCACCAATTCCCGCATCGAGGATTTGCGCGAGGCCGCCTGCGTGGCCCGATGGGCCGTGACCCATGGTCGCCGCGTCGCTGCGAACGTGAAGCTTGCCATGGTGGTACCCGGTTCCGGTCTGGTGAAGGCCGAGGCGGAAGCCGAAGGACTGGACCGCGATTTTCTCGCCGCCGGTTTCGAGTGGCGTGAGCCGGGTTGTTCCATGTGTCTGGCGATGAATGCCGACCGCCTGGAGCCGGGTGAGCGCTGCGCCTCCACCTCCAACCGCAACTTCGAGGGCCGTCAGGGCCCGGGTGGCCGCACGCATCTGGTGTCGCCGGCCATGGCCGCCGCCGCCGCCGTGTTCGGGCATTTCGTCGATATACGAGACTTGAAACTGGATAACCAAGGTGGGGTGACGCGATGACAACACCGCAAAAATGGATGTTGTTCGGTGTGGTGAAATTGGCGCTGTTGGCGGTGGCCGTGGGTGTGGTGTTCAGCATCTATGGCTGCAATACCGTGCGTGGCGTGGGCCAGGACATCGAAAAGGCGGGCGAGGCCATACAGAAGGCGGGCAACAAATGAAACCGTTTACTTCCTTCCGTGGCCTGGTCGCGCCGCTCGATCGCGCCAATGTCGACACCGATGCGATCATCCCGAAACAATTCCTGAAGTCGATCAAGCGTTCCGGCTTCGGCCCCAATGCCTTCGACGAATGGCGCTATCTGGACCGGGGCGAACCGGGCATGGAGTGCACGCTGCGCCCGGTCAACCCGGACTTCGTCCTCAACCAGGCCCGTTACCAGGGAGCTTCCGTTTTGCTCGCTCGCGAAAACTTCGGCTGCGGTTCCAGCCGCGAACACGCACCCTGGGCGCTGGAAGACTATGGTTTCCGCGCCATCCTCGCGCCGTCTTTCGCCGACATCTTCTTCAATAACTGCTTCAAGAACGGCCTCCTGCCCATCGTCCTGGGCAGTGACGTGATCGACCGCCTGTTCCAGGAAACCTGGGCTTGCGCGGGCTATCGTCTGGACATCGATCTCGCCGCGCAGACCGTGACCACGCCCTCGGGCGAGGTGATTCCCTTCGAAGTCGATGGCGAACGCAAACATCGCCTGCAAAACGGCCTCGACGACATCGCCCTGACCTTGCAGTACACGGACGAAATCAATGCCTATGAGGCGCGCCGCAAGGTTGAAGCATCCTGGCTATTCGCCTGAGGAGACAATCGTGCACTGGTCTGAAATCATCGATGATCCTGCTTTGCAAGACTTGCCCTACAAAATTGAGCTCAACAAGTGGGGGGTGATAGAGATGAGTCCGGCATCGAACTGGCATGCGATTACACAAGGCAAGTTGATCAGTGTGCTGCGACAGTATTTTCAGTTTGGTCTGCTCTTGGTGGAGTGCTCGGTGCAGACGAGTGACGGCGTGCGTGTGCCCGATGTGGCCTGGTGTTCGGACGAATTCATCCAGTCCCATGGTGAAGCGACCCCGTTCCCGAAGGCCCCCGAGCTTTGCATCGAACTGGTGTCCCCCGCCAACAGCCGCCACGAAATGGAACGCAAGATCGGCCTGTTTCTCGAAGCCGGCGCTCTGGAAGTCTGGCTGCTAAGCCGCGTAGGGTTTGAATATTACGGTCCACAGGGTCGCCGCGAACACTCTGCTTTTGGCATCGAGCCCCAACTTTAACAACTCAAGGAAACCAAAGTGAAACTTGCAGTCTTGCCGGGTGACGGCATAGGTACGGAAATCGTCGCGCAAGCGGTCAAGGTTCTCGCCGTTCTCAAGAGCGAAGGCGCCAGCATTGAGATGGAGTACGGCAACATCGGCGGTGCCGGTTACGACGCCGAGGGTGATCCGCTGCCGGAATCGAGCCTGAAGCTGGCCCAGGCGGCCGATGCCGTGTTGCTGGGCGCGGTTGGTGGCCCGCAGTACGACCAGCTGGATCGCCCGCTGCGCCCTGAGCGGGGTCTGCTGCGCATCCGCAAGGAACTCAATCTGTTCGCCAACCTGCGCCCGGCCTTGTTGTATCCGGAACTGGCGGGGGCGTCCTCGCTGAAGCCGGAAGTCGTGTCCGGTCTCGACATCATGATCGTGCGCGAACTCACCGGCGACGTGTATTTCGGCCAGCCGCGCGGCGTCGAAGTGCGCGTCGGACCCAACGGCCAAAGCGAGCGGGTCGGCTTCAACACCATGATCTATTCGGAATCCGAGGTGCGCCGGGTGGCGCATGTCGCCTTCGCCATCGCCATGAAACGTGGCAAGAAACTCTGCTCGGTGGAAAAAGCCAACGTGCTGGAGTGTTCCGAGTTGTGGAAGGAAGTGGTGGCCGAGGTGGCGCAGGACTACCCGGAGGTGGAACTGTCCACCTTGTACGTGGATAACGCCGCCATGCAGCTGGTGAGGAATCCCAAGCAGTTCGACGTGATCGTTACCGGCAATCTCTTCGGCGACATCCTCTCCGACCAGGCTTCGATGCTCTCCGGCTCCATCGGCATGCTGCCCTCGGCCTCGCTGGACGCGAACAACAAGGGCATGTATGAACCCATCCATGGTTCCGCCCCGGACATCGCCGGTCGCGACATCGCCAATCCCCTGGCGACGATCCTGTCGGTGGCGATGATGTACCGCTATACGTTTGCGGATGCCGCCACCGCGGACCGGATCGAGAACGCGGTGAAGAAAGTCATCGCCCAGGGCTATCGCACCGGCGATATCTGGACCGAGGGTGGCAACAAGGTGTCGTGTTCGGCGATGGGCGATGCGGTCGTGGCCGCGATGTAATGCATTTTTTGATTTGAGGCGGATGAAATGAAGCGAGTAGGTCTGATCGGTTGGCGCGGTATGGTGGGCTCGGTGCTCATGGCTCGCATGTTGGAAGAACACGATTTCGACGGGATCGAAGCGGTGTTCTTCACTACTTCCAACGTCGGCGGCAAGGGGCCCGCCATAGGCCGCGAGGTGCCGCCGCTCAAGGACGCCATGTCCGTCGACGACCTCAAGGCCATGGATGTGATCCTCACCGCCCAGGGCGGTGACTATACGAAAGAGGTGTACCCGAAGCTGCGCGCGGCCGGCTGGAACGGCTACTGGATCGACGCCGCTTCGGCCCTGCGCATGAAGGATGACGCCATCATCATCCTCGACCCGGTGAACAAGGTTGTCATCCAGAATGGCATCGCCCAGGGCGTGAAGACCTATGTCGGCGGCAACTGCACGGTGTCGCTGATGCTCATGGCCATAGGCGGGCTGTTCGATGCCGGCCTGATCGAGTGGATTTCGCCCATGACCTATCAGGCCGCCTCCGGGGCGGGGGCGCGCAACATGCGCGAGCTGATCCGGCAGATGGGCGCGGTGCATTCCGAAGTGGCCGACCTGGTGGCCGACCCGGCCTCCGCCATCCTGGAAATTGACCGCAAGGTGGCGGACTTCATCCGTTCCGAGCGCTATCCGCTGGACGCCTGGCCGGTCCCCCTGGCCGGTAACCTGATACCCTGGATCGATGTGGCCCTGGCCTCCGGCCAGTCCAAGGAAGAGTGGAAGGCGCAGGTGGAAGCCAACAAGATCCTCGGTCGCTCTGACAAACCGATCCCCATCGACGGACTCTGCGTGCGGGTGGGTGCCATGCGTTGCCATTCCCAGGCGCTCACCATAAAGATGACCCGCGACGTGCCTCTGGACGAGATTCACGGTCTCATCGCCGCGCACAATCCGTGGGTGAAGGTCGTGCCGAATGAGCGCGAGATCAGCATGCGCGAGCTCACGCCCGCCGCCGTCACCGGCACGTTGACCGTGCCGGTGGGCCGCATGCGCAAGCTCAACATGGGGCCGGAATATCTGACCGCCTTTACCGTCGGCGACCAGTTGCTCTGGGGCGCTGCCGAACCGCTGCGCCGGATGCTGCGCATCCTGCTGGAAGCATGAAGGTGAACTCACAGTTCGATCTGGCGGTCTTGGGTGCGGATGATCCTCTCGGTGAAGCCGTCCTGCGCCTGCTGGAAGAGCGCGAACTCGCGATCGGCCGGCTGTATCCGCTGACCTTGAACGAGGTCGAAACCACGGTGGGCTTTGCCGGCAAGGATTGGCCCTGTCTGACGGAGCATGAATTCGACTTCAGCCTGGCGCAGGCCCTGGTCGTGGCGACACGTGCCGGCGCCGCGCGCAGCCTGGCAGCCCAGGCACTCGCGGCGCGCTCGACCCTGCCGGTGGTGGCGGTCGAGGGCATCGAGCCGGCACCCGCCGTGGTCGTGGCAAGGGTGCTCCGGGTGGTCGATGCCCTGTCGGGTGTGCACAGCGCGGAAGCCTTCGCGGCCCTACCCGTGGCGATGGCCGGCAAGGCCGGCATCGATGAGCTGTCCAGCCAGACGCGCGGCTTGTTCAATCTGGAGAGTCCCGATCCCGAAGTGTTCCCGCAGCAGGTCGCCTTCAATCTTTCACCCTTGCCGGATGCGGAGTATGACGCCGTGCTGGGTGCGGCCGCGCAGCGCCTGCTGGGAAAGCCGCTACAGGTCGGTTTCAGCAGCATCCAGGCGCCGCTGTTTTTCGGCGCGGCGGTGATGCTGCATGTGCGTACCGCGCAAGTCGTGGAGCTGGGCGCGTTGCGCCAAGCCCTGACGCGGGCTCAGGGCATCACCCTGATGGAAACCGGGTTGCCAGGCGCCATGCCTACGCCGGCGACCGATGCTGCGGAAAGCGATGATGTCTTCGTCGGCCGCATCCAGGCGGCGGATAAACATCTCCGCTTCTGGCTCGTGTTCGATCCCATGCGCCTGGAGGCGCTACAGATCGTGGCGGCCGTGGAAAATTGGATTGATAAGCCGGCAAATTCGATGCTAACGTGAGTCCTCCCAAATAAGTGCGCCCAAGCCCATGAGATTCCTCATGAATTTGCACAGACTGCCGGCGCGTGCCATTACGGCATAATGGGTTAGAGGACAGGGGCGGAGAAATGCATAAAACCATGAAAACCAGCGCATTGTTGTGGGTCTTGCTGCTTTCTGTTGGGGGGGCCGAAGCCGCTGGATTGGGTAAGCTCAGCGTCCAGTCCGCCTTGGGCCAGCCGCTTCGGGCGGAAATCGAATTGCTTTCCCTCAACAAGGACGAGCTCGCCGGGGTGAGCGTGCGTCTGGCGGGAGCCGAGGCCTTCAGGCAGGCGCGCATAGACAGGATCGCGGCCCTGACGGGTTTGCGCTTCAGCGTCGAGCAACACGCCAACGGGCAACCGGTCATCCGGATCAGTTCCAGTGTGCCGATCGCCGATCCGTTCCTGGATATGTTGATCGAGGTCGGCTGGAACTCCGGACGCCTGCTGCGCGAATACACCATCCTGCTGGACCCGCCCAGCGAAGCCAAGCCGGCCCCGGTCGTGGTGGCGCCGCCGCTGGTCGCCGAGCCGGTCGCGCCGGAACGCAGGGAAGTGGTGGAAAACCCCAGGGTCCGGGCGCCGGAGCCCGCTTCAGCGAACCCGCCCGGGCGTTACGGCCCGGTGAAATATGGCGAGACCCTGCGCGGGATCGCCGATAAGGTGACGCCGGAAGGTGTCACTCCGGAACAGATGATGGTCGGCCTCTACCAGGGCAACCGGGATGCGTTTTTCGCGGCGAACATGAATCGCTTGAAGCGCGGCCAGGTACTCGATGTGCCGACGGCCGAGGGCGTACATCTGCAAGTCTCGCCCGCACAGGCGAGCCGTATCGTCCAGAGCCAGAGCGCGCAGTGGCACGCCTACCGCAGGAAAATTGCCGAAATGGCGACGGAAACGCCTGCCGCCAAGGCGCCCGCCAGCGGCAAGCTCGCACCCTCCGGTGAGGAGCAGGAAGTGCCTGCTTCCCCGGTCTCCAGGGATGTGCTCAAGCTGTCCAAGGGGGAGCCCGGCAGCGGCCGCGCCAATGCCAGAACCCAGGAAAAGCTGCAAGCGCTGGAAGAAGAGGTCGCCGCCAAGGGCCGGGCGCTACAGGAGGCACAGGATAGGGTGGGTCAGCTCGAACGCACCGTGCGCGACATGCAGAAGTTGCTCGAGCTGAGGGCACAGGAGGCCGCCAAGGCTCCGCCGGCGGTGAAGCCGGCCGTGCCCGTGCCGCAGCCGGCCGTGCCGCAGCCGGCCCCCGTGGCGAAACCGGTGGCTGCACCTGCCGCAGCGCCCGTAATCAAGGCGAAGCCCGCGCCAGTCGTATTGCCGACGCCGGTGCCGGCACCGAGTTCGAGCTGGGTGTCCACCTTCCTCGCCAGTCCGCTTTATGTCGGTGGCATCGCCGCGGCCCTCCTGCTGTCCGTATTGTTGTGGATGATGATGGTGGGCAGCCGTCGCCGTCATGGACTCAACAAGTTCGAAGACAGCATCATGACGGGCGGCGAGTTCAAGAACAACGCCGTGTTCAACGCCGCTGCACCCTCACCCGCCGGCGCCAGCACCGAAGGCAGCATGTTGCTGACCGACTTCAGCCGCCTGGGGCTGGGCGCGATCGACACCCATGAGGTTGACCCCATCGCCGAAGCCGAGGTCTACATGGCCTATGGTCGGGATGCCCAGGCCGAAGAGATCCTGCGGGAGGCACTGGGCAAGGATCCCGGTCGCCACGAAATCGCCTTGAAGCTCCTGGAAATCTATGCCGCCCGCAAGGATGTCGTAACCTTCGAGACCGTGGCCAGCGAGTTGTATGCCGGCCTGGGTGGGCAGGGAACACCCGTCTGGCAGCGTGCGGCCGAGATGGGGCGCAGCATCGACGCCTCGAATCCGCTCTATCGGGCCAACGAGATTCCCGACGCCGTCAAGGCGAACGCCCGCCCCGCCGCCGCACCCCAGGAAGCGTTCTCGCCCGATGTGGTGGATGACTGGGATGCCATGGCGCTGACTCCCGAGCAGGGCGATGATTTCGAGATCACGGATGCAGCTTCCCCCGCGCTCGGGTCTGAGCCCACGGAACTCATTTCTGTCGCGCCCTCTCCGGAAGAAGCCGCTTTCACCGCGTCCCTTCCGGCGCAAGAATTCGCCCTGGAGTTCGAGCCAGCCGAGGCATTGGCATCGCTGCCCGCCGATCTCGTACCCTTGCCCGAGGCGCCGGGATGGGAGAGTTCCCCGGGTTCGACGCACGGGGAAGTCGTCGTGGAGCCCGAGGCTGCGCCGGTAGTCGAAACCGAGTCGGCGGCTCCCGCCTGGCAGGAGCCGGTCGAGGAGCTGGAATTCGAGGCCACGCCGGTATTCGATGAGGCAAGTGAGTCCACCCCGGCGCGCGCGGCCGCCCCGATGCTCGACCTCTCCGGAATCGACCTCGAATTCGATATGGTCGAGCCGGAATCCCTGGATGAGGAACTCGATCTTCCCGCCCCGGAAATCAAGTTGCCCAGGGTCGAGACGCCCACCAAGGCCCTGCCGGAACCGGATGAGGAGGAATTCATCCCCGATGTGCTGGAGGAATTCAAGCCTCTCGCCAAGACCGAAGCCGCCGCGCCCGAAATTCCGGAAGCCGCGGCGCCCGCCGAGGTACTGCCGGAACTGGAGGAGGAGGAATTCATCCCCGATTTGCTGGAGGAATTCAAGCCCCTGGCCGAGGTCGTAGCGGCTGCGGCCGAAATTCCGGATGCCGTGCCGGAGGCTGCGCCGCTCGACCCGGAGTTGTGGGAAGAGGTGAACACCAAGCTCGATCTCGCGCGCGCCTATCTGGAGATGGGCGACCAGGAGGGCGCGCGGGAAATCCTGGAAGAGGTGCTGGGCGAGGGGGACGTGAAGCAGAAGGCCGATGCCGACAAGTTGCTGGCCGAGGCGGGATAAGAAATTTTGAGGCTCTCCTCGCATCCGGCTAGCCGTATCCTGATCTACCTCCTGGCAGCCCTGGCAATCCCGGGGCTGCCTTTTTTTCTGCTGCCGCTACTCCTGCTCATGGCCTGGGTCGGCGACTCTTCGCGTCAACCGTGGTCATTGATTTGGCGTACACGCTGGCTGTTGCTGGTGATGTTCCTGGGGTACGGCTTCAGCCTGCCTGGTGATCCCGCCCTGGCTTGGTTGGGTGCTTACTCGCCCAGTCAGGCTGGATTGTTGCGCGGCGGCCAGCAGGCACTGCGCCTGCTGCTGTTGCTGCTTTGGCTCGACGTCCTGGTGCTGCGTATGCCTACTCCCGCGCTCATGGCCGGTGTCTATATCCTGTTGCGGCCGCTCACCCGGCTGGGCCTGGATGTGGAACGCGCCGCCTTGCGTCTGGGCTTGACGCTGCGTGCCATAGAAGGCCTGGAGCGAGGGCGGGGCAATCTGCGCCGACTCTTCGCCGAGGAACTCGGCGCCGAGTTGCCGACCACGGTCAGTCTGGAAGTCGAACCCCTGCGCCTCCTCGATCTGGCGCTGCCCGTCTGCATCGCCACCATGCTGCTATGGCTCAACGCATAGCCCTGGGCCTGGAATACGACGGCCGCGGCTTCCACGGCTGGCAGACCCAGCCTGACGGCAATACCGTGCAGGATCACCTGGAGCGCGCGCTGGCCGTGATCCACGGTGCGCCGGTCGCGACCACCACCGCCGGGCGCACGGATGCCGGCGTGCACGCCAGCGCCCAGGTCGTCCATTTCGACGCCGTCCACGCCCGTCCAGAGCAGGCCTGGGTGCGCGGGGTCAACGCGCATCTGCCAACGGGCGTCACGGTGCTTTGGGCGCGTGCGGTGCCCGTGGATTTTCACGCGCGCTTCTCCGCTCGCGAGCGGCTGTACCGTTACTATCTGCTCAACCGTCCCGCACGCCCGGCCCTGTTGGCCGGACGGGCAGGGTGGGTACATGGCCCACTCGACGAGGCGGCCATGAATCGTGGGGCCGCTTATCTGCTGGGCAGCCACGATTTCTCCGCCTTTCGTGCCGCCGAGTGCCAGGCGCGAACCCCGGTCCGCGACCTGCGCGAAGCCAGCACCACCCGTTCGGGCGAGATGCTGACCATGCAATTCCGCGCCAATGCCTTTCTGCACCACCAGGTGCGCAATCTGGTCGGCGCCCTGGTTTGGGTGGGCTTGGGGCGGCGCCCTCCGGAATGGCTGGCCGAGGTGCTGGATAGCCGCGACCGCCATCGCGCCGCCGCCACCTTCGTCCCGGATGGCCTCTATCTGGCCGGGGTGGATTACGATTCACGCTTCGAATTGCCGCTCCCGTCAACGTCTCCTCTCTCACCGTTGAAATGACTCGAATCAAGATCTGCGGCATCACCCGTGTTGAAGATGGGCTCGCCGCCGCCCACGCCGGCGCCGACGCAATCGGCCTGGTCTTCGTGGCCTCGAGCCCGCGCCACATCACGCCTGGGCGTGCGCGCGAGATCGTCTGCGCCTTGCCGCCCTTCGTCGCCACGGTCGCTCTGTTCGTCAATCCCGCCGCCGCCGAGGTGGAAGCCGTATTGAAAAGCGTGCGGCCGGATGTGTTGCAATTCCATGGAGAGGAGTCCGCGGCCTTCTGCCGTTCCTTCGGCGTGCCTTATCTCAAGGGCTTCCGGGTGAGGCCGGGGGGCGATTTGCTACAATCCGTCTCTTTTTACGGCGACGCACAGGGCTGGTTGCTCGATGCGTGGAGCGAAACCGCACACGGCGGCACCGGGGAATCCTTCGACTGGGCGCTGATTCCGCGAGACTTGCCCAGGCCGGTGTTGCTCGCCGGCGGCTTGACACCTGCCAACGTCGCCGCCGCCGTGCGCCAGGTTCGCCCCTGGGCGGTGGATGTTTCCAGCGGCGTGGAAGCCGGGGATGGCAAAGCCAAGGGAATAAAGGACACGGCACGGATCGCCGCCTTCATCAAAGAGGTTGAAAACGTTGACTTACAGCTATCCAGATAAGGGCGGCCACTTCGGCCCCTATGGCGGTATCTACATGGCCGAGACCTTGATCCCGGCGGTGGAAGAACTGTGCCAGCAGTATTTGCGCTTCCGCGACGATCCCGAGTTCAAGGCCGAGTTTGCCCATGAGCTGAAGCATTACGTCGGCCGTCCCAGCCCCATCTACCACGCCAAACGCCTGTCCGACAGTCTGGGCGGCGCTCAGATCTACCTGAAGCGGGAAGACCTGAACCACACCGGCGCCCACAAGATCAACAACGCCATCGGCCAGGCGCTCCTGGCGCGCCGCATGGGTAAGAAGCGGGTGATCGCCGAGACCGGCGCCGGCATGCATGGTGTGGCCACGGCCACGGTGGCGGCACGCTTCGGCATGGAGTGCGTCGTCTACATGGGTGCCGAGGACATCCAGCGCCAAGCTCCCAACGTGTTCCGCATGAAGCTCCTGGGCGCCACGGTGGTGCCGGTGGAAAGCGGTTCGCGCACCTTGAAGGACGCCTGCAACGAGGCGATCCGCGACTGGGTCACCAACGTGGAGACCACCTTCTACATCTTCGGTACGGCGGCCGGCCCTCACCCCTATCCGATGATGGTGCGCGACTTTCAGTGCGTCATCGGCGATGAGGCGAAGGTGCAGATGCCGGAGCTGATCGGGCGCCAGCCGGATGCCGTGATCGCCTGCGTCGGCGGCGGCTCCAACGCCATCGGCCTGTTTCATCCCTACATCGAGTTGGAGGGGGTACAGATCATAGGCGTCGAGGCGGGGGGCTACGGCCTGGCCACCGGCAAGCACGCCGCGCCCCTGAGCGCGGATGCCAAGGTGGGCGTGCTGCACGGCAACAAGGTGTATTTGATGCAGGATGCGGACGGCCAGATCGTCGAGACCCATTCCATCTCCGCCGGTCTGGACTACCCCGGCGTCGGCCCCGAACATTGCCTGCTGAAGGACCTGGGACGCGCCCAGTACGTGGCCATAGCCGACGACGAGGCCCTGGCGGCCTTCGACGCCCTGTGCCGCTACGAGGGCATCATCCCGGCCCTGGAATCCAGCCACGCCTTGGCCTACGCCATGAAGATCGCGCCCGCCCTGGCCAAGGATAAAGTGCTGTTGGTGAACCTTTCCGGGCGTGGCGACAAAGATATGAATACCGTCGCCCGCATCAAGGGCATCACGCTATGAACGCGTCTATGAATCCCCCCGTGAACCGTATCCAAGCCACTTTCGACCGGCTCAAGAGCCAGGGCCGCCGTGCCCTGATCCCCTTCATCACGGCGGGTGATCCCTCGCTGGCCGCCACCGTGCCCCTGCTGCATGCCCTGGTGGAAGCCGGTGCCGACGTGCTGGAGCTGGGCGTGCCGTTCTCCGACCCCATGGCGGACGGTCCCACCATCCAGCGCGCCTCGGAGCGTGCGCTCAAGCAGGGCATGACCCTGCGCGGCGTGCTGGCCATGGTGGCGGAGTTCCGCAAGATAGACGCCACCACCCCTGTGGTGCTGATGGGCTACGGCAATCCCATCGAGGCCATGGGCTGGGATGCGTTTGCGCAACGCTGCTCGGAAGTCGGCGTGGACGGCGTGCTGACCGTGGACTTCCCTCCGGAGGAGAGTTCTGATGCCTTCCTGCATCTACAGCGCCACGACATCGCCCCCATCTTCCTGCTGGCGCCCACCACCAACGCGGAACGCATCCGGCAGGTGGCGAAGCTGGCGCGAGGTTACGTCTACTACGTGTCGCTCAAGGGCGTGACCGGAGCCGGCAACCTGGACATTGCGGGTATCGCCGCGAAATTGCCACAACTGCGCGAGTACATCAGCCTGCCCATCGGCGTGGGTTTCGGCATCCGTGACGCGGAAACGGCCAGGCTGGTGGCCGAGGTGGCGGACGCGGTGGTGATCGGTTCGCGCATCGTCGAGGAAATCGAAGCCTCCGCAGCCGATTCGATGCTCGATAATGTGAAACATTTTGTGGCCGGCGTGCGCGCCGCCCTGGACAAGGAGATGTCATGAGCTGGTTCCAGAAACTCATTCCCCCCAAGATCAAGCGGCGTGTCGACGAGGCGACCAAGAAGGTCGTACCCGAGGGCGTGTGGAGCAAGTGCCCCTCTTGTGACGCGGTGCTCTACGCCGCGGACCTGGACCTCGGCTTGCACGTCTGCCCGCAATGCAATCACCATCTGCGCATCGGTGCGCGCAGACGGCTGGATCTGTTGCTCGACGAGGAAGGGCGCGTCGAGATCGGCGCCAATGTCCTGCCCATGGACGTGCTCAAGTTCAAGGACAGCAAGCGCTATGCGGACCGGCTGACCGATGCCACGCGGGAGACCGAGGAGAAGGATGCGCTGGTGGTCATGGAAGGGCGCATGCATGGCGTTCCGGTGACGCTGGCGGCCTTCGAGTTTCGCTTCATGGGCGGCTCCATGGGGGCTGTGGTGGGCGAGCGTTTCGTGCGCGGCGTCGAGGCCTCGATCCGCGACAAGAAACCCTTCATCTGCGTTTCCGCCAGCGGCGGCGCGCGCATGCAGGAGGGCCTGATGTCGCTCATGCAGATGGCCAAGACATCGGCGGCGCTGACGCAGCTATCCGCCAATCGCCTGCCCTTCATCTCGGTGCTGACCGATCCGACGATGGGGGGGGTTTCTGCCAGCTTCGCCATGTTGGGCGATGTGATCGTGGCCGAGCCTCGCGCGCTGATCGGTTTTGCCGGGCCGCGCGTGATCGAACAGACCGTGCGCGAAACCTTGCCGGAAGGTTTCCAGCGCGCCGAATTTCTCGTGGAACACGGTGCGGTCGATCGCATCATCGACCGCCGCGAGATGAAACGGGCTCTATCCCGCTTATGCGCGCAACTCGCGCGCAAGCCTTCGCCAAACTAGCCTTTGTCTCCCGACCCGGGTGAGTTGAACGGCTGGTTGGCGCTACTCGAAGCCCGCAACCGCACCACCATCGTGCTCGGCCTGGACCGGGTTCGCGTGGTGGCCGCCCGGTTGGCGCCTGCGGTGCTCGATCCGGTATTTCCCTTGATTACGGTGGCCGGCACCAACGGCAAGGGTTCCGTGTGCGCTTATCTGGAAGGCACACTCGATGCGGCGGGGTATCGCGTCGGCTGCTATACGTCGCCGCATCTGCTGCGCTACAACGAGCGGGTCAGGATTGCTGGTCGCGAGGCCAGCGACGCCGACCTGTGCCGCGCCTTCCGCGCGGTGGAAACCGCTCGCGGCGATACCCCGCTGACCTATTTCGAGCAGGGCACGCTGGCGGCGATGTGGCTGTTCCAGGACGCGGGCATCGACGTCGCGGTCCTGGAAGTGGGCCTGGGCGGACGTCTGGATGCGGTGAACCTGTGGGATGCCGATGTCGCCGTGGTGAGCAGCGTCGACCTCGATCACCAGGCTTACCTGGGCGACACCCGCGAGGCGATCGGCTTCGAGAAGGCCGGCATCTTCCGAAGCCGGTGCCCGGCCATCTGCGGGGACGCGGATCCTCCGGTCAGCCTGATCGGTTACGCAAACAGCGTCGGCGCCGATCTGCTGCGCCTGGGGACGGAGATCCGCGTCGAAATCACCGATGTCTCCTGGACCTGCCGAGTGGGTGACACCGTGTTACCTGCCTTGCCGCGACCGGCGATGCATGGGGCGCACCAATTTGCCAACGCCGCTTGTGCCATCGCCGCCTTGCATACCCTGCGCCAGCGCCTGCCGGTGACCCTGCGGGCGATCCGCACGGGCCTGGCGCTGGCACGCCTGCCTGGACGCTTCCATGTAGTGGGCCAGGCGCCGCTGCGCATTCTCGATGTCGCCCACAACCCGCATGCCGCGCGCGCACTGGCGGCGAATCTGGCTGCCTTGCCCGCAGGGGGAAAAATCCTTGCCGTCTTCGCCATGCTGGCCGACAAGGAGGTGGATGGCGTGATCGCTCCGCTTGCCCACCATATCGACTTCTGGCATGTGGCGGGACTGGCCGGGCCACGCGGGTTGGCGGGCACGGACCTGGGTTCGAGTCTGGCTGCGCGTTCGCTGGCCTGCCAGGTGCATGTCGATGTGGCCACGGCCTGGGCAGCGGCGTGCCGACAGGCGGAACCGGCTGATACAATCGCCGTTTTTGGTTCCTTCCACACCGTGGCTGAAGTGATGGCTACTATCGCACCCTAACGAACCCGCATGGCTGACATTTCCGCGACCCAGGATGCTGCGACCCAGGACCAGATGACCTTGCGTCGTCGCGCCCGGCGACGTCTGGTGGGGGCCATCGCGATCGCGCTTGCCGCCGTGCTGATCCTGCCCATGCTGTTCGATCCCGAGCCCAGGCCGCTGGGGCCCGATGTGGATATCCGTATTCCCGCACCCAGTACCCCCTTCGAGGCGCTCCCCGCGGCGCCTGCCCACCCCGCGGTCGCCGCGAAGGAAGTCCCGCCTCAGGAGGCCGAACCGACGCTGTCGGTGGTGGCCGAGGCGAACAAGGCGGCGGGGCCGGAAGTCGCCAGCATCGAGCCACAGACCCTTGTGGCCGCGCGGAAGAAGGCTGCGGAGCAGGCGTCCGAGGGTGAAGCGGCTGCCAAAGCCGCGAACCGGAAGGGAAACGGCGAGAAGCCCGGCGCTCAAGAGGCCGAGCAGCCCAAGCCCGTCGAAAAAACCAAGCCCGTTGAAAAGGCCAAGCCCGTTGAAAAGGCCAAGCCCCTGCCCAAGCCCAGCGGGCCCTTCGCCAGCCATGGTTTTTATCTGCAACTGGGTGTTTTCGCCAGCGCCAGCAATGCCGGACAGCTGCGGGAGAAGGTCGAAGAAGCCGGTTTCAAGGTCGATCTACTCACTTCCAACGACCAATACCGGGTGAGGGTGGGTCCGTTCCCGGAAAGGGAGCGTGCCCAGGAAGTCCAGTCCAGGCTCAAGGCCCATGGCTTTACCTCGGTTTTGCTCGGACCCTGATGGCGCCATGACCACGCCGGATCTGATCGCTCTCGGGATAGTCCTATTTTCTGGCATCCGCGGCCTGATGCGCGGGCTGACACGCGAACTGCTCTCCTTGTTGTCCTGGTTCGCGGCCTTTTATGCTGCGAAGACCTTCTCGCCCTGGCTAGCACCCTGGCTGCCCGGCACACCGGGCCTGGCGCATGCCGCGGCGTTGCTGCTGATCTTCGTGGCCGTGCTGATCGCCGCCAGCCTGGTCGCCGCCACGCTGGGCGGCCTGGTCAGGATGGCGGGCCTGGGGCCTTATGACCGACTGCTGGGCGGCTTGTTCGGGAGCGCGCGCGGCGTCATGATCCTGCTGATGCTGACCCTGGTGGCCGGGCTGACCGCCCTGCCCAAGACCCAGGCCTGGCAGGCTTCCCTGATTCACGGCTACCTGGAACAGGCCGCCGCCAAGATCAAACCCTGGCTGCCCGCGGAACTGGCAGCCCTGATTCAATACCACTGAGGCCTAAACCATGTGTGGCATCGTCGGCATCGTTTCCAGTCAGCCCGTCAACCAGCCGCTCTATGACTCGCTGCAACTGCTGCAACACCGTGGCCAGGATGCCGCCGGCATCGTCACCATGGACGGCAGCATGTTCCACATGCACAAGAACTTGGGCATGGTGCGCGATGTCTTCCGCACCCGTGACATGCGTAATCTGTTGGGCAATACCGGCATCGCCCATGTCCGTTACCCCACGGCCGGCAGTGCTTCCAGCCCGGCCGAGGCGCAGCCTTTCTACGTCAATTCGCCGTTTGGCATCGTCCTCGCCCACAACGGCAACCTGACCAATACAGCGACCTTGCAGCGGGAACTGTTCATGGACGACTTGCGCCATGTGAACACCGGTTCCGATTCGGAAGTGTTGCTCAACGTCCTCGCGCACGAGTTGCAGGAGGCCGTGCATGGGCACCGCCTCACCGTCGACGATGTGTTCAACGCGGTCGTCGGCGTGCACCGGCGCTGCAAGGGGGCTTACGCAGTGGTGGCGATGATCGCCGGCTTCGGCCTGCTGGCCTTCCGCGATCCAAACGGCATCCGCCCCTTGCTGATTGGGCAGATGCAAGGCGATGCGGGAGAGTGGATCATCGCGTCCGAAAGCGTGGCGGCCGAACCGCTGGGCTACAAGGTGGTGCGCGATGTCTTGCCGGGCGAGGCGGTGTTGATCACCCTGGGCGGCGAGCTGCACAGCCGCCAGTGCGCGAGTGCGACCCGGTCCACACCCTGCATCTTCGAATACGTCTATTTCGCCCGTCCTGATTCCATCATGGATGGCGCCTCGATCTACGAGGCACGCCTGCGCATGGGCGAATACCTGGCCGAGAAGATCCTGCGCGACTTCAGCCACCTGCCCATAGACGTGGTCATCCCCATCCCGGACACCAGCCGGCCTTCCGCCTTGCAACTAGCCTCACGCCTGGGACTGCCGTACCGGGAAGGGTTCATCAAGAATCGTTACATCGGCCGCACCTTCATCATGCCGGGCCAGGCTTCGCGCAAGCGTTCGGTGCGGCAGAAGCTGAATGCCATGCCGCTGGAGTTCAAGGACAGGAACGTGCTGTTGGTGGACGACTCGATCGTGCGTGGCACGACCAGCCGGGAAATCATCCAGATGGCGCGCGATGCCGGCGCCCGCGCGGTCTATTTCGCCTCCGCCAGCCCACCGGTGCGCTTCCCCAATGTCTATGGCATCGACATGCCCACGCGCTCGGAGTTGCTGGCCAATGGCCGCACGGACGAGGAAATCGCGAGCGAACTCGGCGCCGACGGGGTGATCTACCAAGATCTGCCCGATCTCATCGCCGCGGTGAAATCCGTACATCCGGCTTTCGAGCAGTTCGATGCCTCCTGTTTCGACGGCTGTTACGTCACCGGCGATGTCGATGAGGACTACCTTGCCCGACTGGAGGGGCAGAGGAACGGCGAACTTCCCTTCGCTCCGACCACCCGGCAGATGGATCTGAATCTGGCGGGGAACGAGTAGCGCGATGCCGCGTGCAGCGCCGGCTTCCAGCCGGCCGTTTCACCGTTAACCAGGAGACCGACATGATTCCGGAACAAGCATTCCAGCCTGAGACCCTTGCGGTTCGCGCGGGCACCCAGCGCAGCCAGTTCAACGAACACGCCGAGGCGATGTATCTCACCTCCAGTTTCGTCTTCGGCAGCGCGGCCGAGGCCGCCGCGCGCTTCTCCGGCGCCGAGGCCGGACCGATCTACGCCCGTTTCACCAACCCCGGCGTTACCATGTTCGAGGAGCGCCTGGCCGCCCTCGAAGGCGCGGAGCGTTGCGTGGCCTTCGCTTCCGGCATGGCGGCCATCCTCGCCACGGTGATGGGCCTGATGAAAGCCGGCGAGCATGTGGTGGCCTCGCGTTCCATCTTCGGTTCGACGGTGCAACTGTTCAGCAACGTCCTCGGCCGTTTCGGCGTCGAGACGACTTTCGTCTCGCCCACCGATCCGGAGGAATGGCGCGCGGCAGTGCGACCCAATACCCGGTTGTTCTTCGTCGAGTCGCCCTCCAACCCTCTCACCGAAGTCAGCGACATCCGCCGGCTTGCCGACATCGCGCACGCGCACTGCGCCTGGTTGGCCGTGGATAACTGCTTCTGTACGCCGATCCTGCAACAGCCCTTGCAACTTGGCGCCGACATTGTCATCCACTCCGCCACCAAATACCTGGATGGGCAGGGACGGGTGTTGGGCGGCGCCGTGCTGGGTGGTAAGGATTTGATGGAAGGCGTGTACACCTTCCTGCGCACGGCAGGCCCCACGCTCTCTGCGTTCAATGCCTGGGTGCTGCACCGGGGGTTGGAAACCCTGCATCTGCGCATGCAGGCGCATTCGGCCAACGCCCTGGAACTGGCGACCTGGCTGTCCGGGCACCCCAAGGTGAGCCGCGTGCTCTATCCCGGCCTGCCCTCGCACCCGCAACATGAATTGGCGATGCGGCAACAAAAGACGGGCGGGGGCATCGTCGCTTTCGAAGTCGTCGGTGGCAAGGATGCAGCCTGGCAAGTGGTCGATGCCACCCGGCTGCTCTCCATCACGGCCAATCTGGGGGACACCCGCAGCACCATCACCCATCCCGCCAGCACCACCCACAGTCGCATGAGCCCGGAGCAACGCGCCGCCGCTGGCATCGGCGACGGACTCCTGCGCATCGCGGTGGGCCTGGAGGCCGTGGCGGATTTGCGGCACGACCTGGCGCGCGGTCTCGACGCTCTGTAGATTCCGGGATGTCGTGTAGGGGCGCCCATGAGTGCCCCGTGCTGCCCTTGCGTGGCGGCCGAGAGCCGAATTGCTCCGGCCGATTACATGTCGGGGATTTATGCACGTAGAATTGCCTAAGAAAAAGGTGTACATCCACCGCTCCGGGCACACGATCCATGAACTCAAAATATTCACCGCAATTGAGGCACGAGGCGGAGACACGTCTCGCCCGTAGCCCGGTAGAAGGTCCACCCACGCCTTCCGCTGAGGCGTTGCTGCACGAACTCCGGGTACACCAGATCGAACTGGAGATGCAGAACGAGGAGTTGCGGCACGCCCAGCTTGCGCTGGAGGAATCCCGCGACCGCTATGTCGATCTCTACGAGTTTGCCCCGGTGGGTTATCTCACTCTCGGTCGGACTGGCCAGGTTGCCGAGATCAACCTCGCCGGCGCCAGACTCATCGGGGTCGAGCGCGCGAAGTTGCTGCAACATCGCTTCGATCATTTCGTCGTCCCGGAAGACCGCGACCGTTGGCAACTCCAGTTCCACAGGATCATGGGGCAGCCTTCGGAAAGAGAGGGGATCGAGCTGATGCTGCAACGCGGCGATGGTTCCAGCATGGATGTCCACCTCGACTGTTTGCGCATCGCAGCCACGCCCCCTACGCTGCGCATGACCATGACCGACATCAGCGCCATGAAGCTGAACCAGCGACTGCTCGCGGCGAAGGACGCGTTGCGCGAGCAGTTGTTGTTTCAGTCGGCGCTGCTGGAGAGCATTCCGGTTCCCGTCTATTACAAGGATCTCGATGGGCGCTGCCAGGGCTGCAACCGCGCCTTCGAGGAGATCGTGGGCAAGAGCCGCTCTGAAATCATCGGCAGGTCCGGGTTGAGCCAGGTGATGCCGGAGGTCATCGAGCAGCACGAAGTCTCGGATGCGGCACTTTCCCGGCGGCCCGGCAACCGGGTGTTCGAGTCCGTGATCCGGGTGGCTTCAGGAAAAACGCGCGACGTGCTCTTCTACAAATCGAATGTCCAGCGCGGCGATGGCACGGCCGGGGGGGAGATCGGTGCCCTGGTCGATATCACGGAACGCAAGCAGAGTGAGAGTGAACTGGAGCAGCACCGTCTCCATCTCGAGGCGCTGGTTCAGGAACGCAGCAACAGGCTGCTGGAAACGGAGGCGCGGGCCAGCCATATCCTCAATTCCAGTGCCGATGGTCTCTATGGCGTCGATGCCGATGGTCGCATCACCTTCATCAACCCGGCAGCCAGCGCCCTGCTCGGCTATCCACCGGAACAGGCCCTGGGACATTTCGCGCATAGCCTGTTCCACCACAGCAAGCACGATGGCTCGCCCTATCCGTTCGCGGAATGCCCCATCCACAACGCCCTGCGATTCGGCCAGCATGTCCGCGTCGACAACGAGGTCTACTGGCATGCCGATGGTCGTGGGGTTCCCGTGATGTATGCCACGCACCCCATGGTGCGGGACGGAAAGATCGTCGGTGCGGTGACCAGCCTGGTCGATGTGAGCGCGCAGCGCGCCGCGGCCCAGGCCCGCGAACAGGCTTTGCTGGCGGCCGAGAACCTGGCCCGCTTGCGCAGTGAATTCCTGGCCAACATGAGCCATGAGATCCGTACCCCACTCAATGGGGTGCTGGGCTTCGCCGATATCGGCGCGCGTAATTATCAGAACCCGGAGAAGGCGCTCAACGCCTTCAATCAAATCCTGGGTTCCGGAAAACGGCTGCTCAGGGTTATCAACGACATTCTCGACTTCTCCAAGATAGAGTCGGGCAAACTGCGCATCGAAAAGACGGAAGTCGCCCCCATCGACGTGGTCAGGCAGGCGGTCGAAATCGTCGGTGCAGCAGCCCATGCCAAGGGCCTCGCATTGCTGGTAAGGCTCGATCCCGAGCTGCCGCATACCTGCCTCGGTGATCCGCTGCGCCTGGGTCAGGTGCTCCTCAACCTCCTGTCCAACGCCGTCAAGTTCACGCAGGCCGGTAGCGTCAGCCTGTCGCTATCCCGGCAGGCTGACGAATTGGTGTTCAAGGTCGCGGACACGGGCATAGGCATGGATGCGGAACAACTGAGCCAGGTGTTCGATCCCTTCCAGCAGGCGGATGGCTCCATCACCCGCAAGTTCGGCGGCACCGGGCTGGGACTGGCCATCTCCAAACGCATCCTGGAATTGATGGGCGGCGGCATTCGGGTCGAAAGCCGCCCAGGCGTGGGCAGCACCTTCGAGTTCAGCGTGCCCTGTGTCCAGGCGCCTTGCCATGTCGAGCCGGCTCAGCGCCCGAACCAGCCGTTGTGAGTGGGGTCCGGGTTCGGCGCGCTCGACCGCTCCGGGCTGCGCTGCTCGAACCCCGCGCCGAAGTTGCTCGCCGCTCCGGCGAGATCCGCGGGGCCGGGGGGAGGGAAGCCCATCCATGGGGCGATGCCCGCCCCCGAGTGTGGATCCGGGGTGAACGTTTGCAGCATTTCCTGAAACTGGCGCCGCATCATCAAGCGCTCCTCCGGGCTGGCAAGGCGCCAGCGCTCGCGCAGCCAGTTGCGCTCTTCCGGTGTGAGTTGGGCAACCGCGCCGTCGCCCGCAAGGACGGGCGTGACGATTGCGCAGAGCAACAGGGCTAGCAGAATCTTCATCGCAACTCCTTTCCACGCGGGGATGTTAAGCGGGGAGGGACAATACAGGGGTTTCCATATGCGTTAGATTTGTAACAAATTGTTTCGGGGTGACGTGATGGAAAGAGTGCTGGTGGTGGACGACGACGCGGGCCTGCGCGACCTGCTCTCGGAATATCTGGCGAGGCAGGGGTTTCTCGTGGAGACCGCGCGCGATGGTCGCGAGATGGATGAGCGCATGGCGCTGGCCTTGCCCGATCTCGTGGTGATGGATCTCATGCTTCCGGGCGAGGATGGTTTGGCCCTGACCCGGCGCATCAAGGCGCGGCACTCGCTGCCTGTGATCATGTTGTCGGCGCGCGGCGAGGATATCGACCGCATCGTCGGTCTGGAAGTCGGCGCCGACGACTATCTCGCCAAACCATTCAATCCGCGCGAACTGCTTGCCCGCATCCGGGCGGTATTGCGCCGAGGCACGCTTGAGGCGGTGCACGATGAAAGCGTTCATTTCGGCCCCTTCAGCCTGAATGTCGCGGCACAAGCCCTCGCCCGAGAGGGGGCCGAGATCCCCCTCACCCAGGCCGAATTCACCCTGCTCAAGGTGTTCGTGGAACATCCCAACCGGGCCCTCTCGCGCGACCAGATCATGGATTGGCTCAAGGGCTACGAGCGCGACCCCTTCGACCGTTCCATCGACGTGCGCGTGACCCGCTTGCGCCGCAAGCTGGAGGACGATCCCACCAATCCGGTCTACATCCGCACGATCTGGGGTCAGGGCTATCTGTTCGCACCCAAGGGCCGCGGATGATTTCATATCCATGAGTTTGTCGAACTTCCTTCCTCGTACCCTGTTCGGCCGCACCGCGGTCGCCCTGCTGCTGGCTTTCCTGGCGTTCGAGAGCCTGGCTTTCGTGGTGGTCTGGCTGACCCTGATTCGGCCCATGGCGGCGCGCTCGGCGGATGACCTGGCGGGCAAGATTTCCCTGGCGGCCAAGACCTGGGTGGAATTGCCGCCGCAGACCCGTACCGATTACGAGATGGAACTGGCCTTCCGTCATGACCTGGAACTGGGCGAGGCGATCAAACCCCTGGCGGAGGTGGCGGCGCCGACCTGGTTCGGCGAACTCCTGGCGGCTTCCCTCGGTCGCCGCATGCAGCAGGTAATCGTGCTCAAGCGCGGACCGGAGACCCACTGGGTCTGGCTGGATCTGCGCCTGGCGCACAAACGATTAAGGGTCGGCTACGACCAGGATCGCTATGCGCTGCAAGCGCCGCTGGCCGCGGTCGGGGTATTCCTGCTGGGGGCCTTGTTGACCGTGGTGACCGCGCTACTCCTGGTCGGCCGCGCCAGCCGCCAGTTGAACAGCCTGGCGCGTAAGGCGGGAGAAGTGGGGCAGGGTAGGGATCCGGGGGCATTGCCGGAAACCGGCCCACGGGAGATTCGTGAGCTCACCATCGCGTTCAATCGCATGGCCGGCGAAGTCCATACGCTCCTGGAAAACCGCACAGTATTGTTGTCCGGGATTTCCCACGACCTACGCACGCCGATCACCCGCCTGAAGTTGGCGCTGTCCATGCTCGATGCCGCCGATGAAGCACAGGTGGAGCGCATGGAACAGGATCTGGACGAGATGAATCGGTTGATCGGCGATATGCTGGTGTTCGCCCGAGGCCTCCAGGTCAACGAACCGCGAGCCTGCGATCTGGTCGCGGTATTGGGTGAACTGGCGCAAGCCGCAGCGCGTCTGGGGCCGGTGAACTGGCGGGTGCCCGCGACGGCCTGCATGGCGATGCTGGGTGAGGCGGCCTTGCGCCGCATCGTCGCCAACCTGCTGGACAATGCGCGGCGTTACGGCGGTGATGCGGCGATCGACCTGGTTCTCGATTGCTCGGCGACACACGCGCGCATTTCCGTGCTGGACCGCGGCCCCGGGATTCCCGAGGCGCAGCGCGAGGCGGTGTTCCGTCCGTTCCATCGCCTGGAAGGCTCGCGTAGCCGCGACAGTGGCGGCAGTGGCCTGGGCCTGGCGATCGCGCGGCAACTCGCCCAGGCATATGGCTGGCATATCGAGTTCAACCACCGCCCAGGCGGCGGACTCGATGCGGCCCTGGTCGTGAGGCGTGAGGCGTGGGTGAATCACGGGTAAAATCGCCCACCTTTTCGCTCTGGTCACACACCATGCCCGCTTTCCAGGACATCATCCTCAACCTCCAGCGTTTCTGGGGGGAACAGGGCTGCACACTGCTGCAACCCTACGATCTCGAAGTGGGTGCGGGCACGTCTCACACGGCGACCTTCCTGCGCTCGCTCGGACCCGAACCCTGGAAGGCCGCCTACGTGCAGCCCTCGCGCCGGCCCAAGGATGGCCGCTATGGCGAGAACCCCAACCGCATGCAGCATTACTACCAGTTCCAGGTGGTGCTCAAACCCGCGCCGGCCAACATTCTTGATCTGTACCTGGCTTCGCTCGAAATGCTCGGTTTCGACCTGAAGCAGAACGATATCCGCTTCGTCGAGGACGACTGGGAAAACCCCACTCTGGGCGCCTGGGGCCTGGGTTGGGAAGTGTGGCTGAACGGCATGGAAGTCACCCAGTTTACCTACTTTCAGCAGGTGGGCGGCATTGATTGCAAGCCGATCACCGGTGAAATCACCTACGGGCTGGAACGCCTGGCCATGTATCTGCAAGGCGTGGAGAACGTGTTCGACCTGGAGTATTCACCCGGCGTCAGCTACGGCGACGTTTTCCACCAGAACGAGGTGGAGCAGTCCAGCTACAACTTCGAACACAGCGACGTGGACTTTCTGCTCACCGCCTTCAACGCCCATGAGCGCCAGGCGAAACATCTGATGGAAAATAATCTGGCCCTGCCCGGCTACGAACAAGTGCTCAAAGCCGCCCACAGCTTCAACCTGCTGGATGCGCGCGGTGCCATATCCGTGACCGAGCGCGCCGCCTATATCGGTCGCATCCGCAACCTGGCGCGCGCCGTGGCCAGGAGCTACAAGGAGAGTCGCAGGAGGCTGGATCCACCGTTCCCGATGGCGCCGCGTGTCTGGGCCGACGAAGCTGTCGCTCAGATGGAACTGGAGGTCAAGCCATGAGCGCCAGCCTGCTCGTCGAACTGTTTGTGGAAGAACTACCTCCCAAGGCGCTGAAAAAACTCGGCGAGTCCTTTGCCTCCACGCTGGCCGATAGCCTCAAGGCCCAGGGCCTGGCCGCGGCCGAAGCCGTGGTCACGGCCTATGCCTCGCCGCGCCGTCTGGCCGCCCATGTCACCTGTGTCGCCCCCCGTGCCGCCGATAAACAGGTGGCGCAGAAACTCATGCCGGTGGGCGTGGCGCTGGACGGCAACGGCCAGGCTACGCCGGCTTTGCTGAAGAAACTTGCCGCCATGGGGCTGGACGCCGCGGTCGTGCCGCAACTCAAGCGCGCTCCCGACGGCAAGAACGAGGCCTTGTTCTTCGATACCGTGGTGCCGGGGGCGATCCTGGCTGTCGGTCTGCAGAAGGCCTTGGACGAAGCACTGGCCAAGTTGCCCATCCCCAAGGTCATGACCTATCAACTGGCCGATGGCTGGAGTTCGGTCAACTTCGTGCGTCCGGCGCACGGCCTGGTGGCCTTGCATGGCGCCGCGCTGGTGCCGCTTTGCGCCCTGGGGCTGAATTCTGGACGGGAAACCCAGGGGCACCGCTTCGAGGCCCGCGTGCGTCCACTCTCGATCCGCGACGCCGATAGCTATGCCTCTCAGATGCAGGAGGATGGCGCGGTCATCGCCAGTTTCGCCGCGCGCCGCGCCGAGATCGTGCGCCAGCTCCATGCGGCGGCTGACCAGGTCGGCGGTGGCGTCAGGGTGATCGAGGACGAGGCTTTGCAGGACGAAGTCACCGCCCTGGTCGAGCGGCCCAACGTGCTCCTGTGCCAGTTCGAGCCGGAGTATCTACAAGTGCCGCAGGAATGCCTGATTCTCACCATGAAGGCCAACCAGAAATACTTCCCGCTGCTGGACGCTGCCGGAAAACTCACCAACCAGTTCCTGGTCGTCTCCAACATCTCCCCCACCGACCCTTCCCAGGTGATCGGCGGCAACGAGCGGGTGGTGCGCCCGCGTTTGAGCGATGCCAAGTTCTTCTATGACCAGGATCGGAAGAAACCCCTGGCTGCACGCGTCGAGGCGCTGAATCGCGTCGTCTATCACAACAAGCTGGGCAGCCAGGGCGAGCGCAGCGAGAAGGTACAGATGATCGCCGCCGCCATCGCCACCTTGTTGGACGGCCGCCTCGAGGCGGATGTCACCCTGGCGGCCAGGCTGGCCAAGACCGATCTGCTCACCGACATGGTAGGCGAGTTTCCCGAACTGCAAGGCGTCATGGGGCGCTATTACGCGCTCAACGACGGACTTCCGGTCGAAGTGGCCGATGCCATCGAGGACCATTACAAGCCGCGCTTCGCCGGCGACAGCCTGCCGCGCGGACAGGTGGGTGCGGTGGTGGCGCTCGCCGACAAGCTGGAAACCTTGGTCGGCCTGTTCGGCATCGGTCAGGTTCCGACTGGGGACAAGGATCCGTTCGCGCTGCGCCGCCATGCCTTGGGCGTGATCCGCATCCTGGTGGAACGCAACCTGCCTTTGCACCTGGATGCCTTGCTGGTCGTGGCGGCGGGTGTGCGCGGATTTCCGGAAACGATAGCCGCCCAGGTCGGGGAATTCATATTCGAACGGTTCGCGGGCACCTTGCGGGAACAGGGCTATACGCCGCAGGAAGTCGATGCCGTGCTGAGCCTGCGCCCGCAACGCCTGGGCGACACCCCGAAGCGCCTGGCGGCCGTACGTGCCTTCGCCTCCCTGCCCGAGGCGGCGAGCCTGGCCGCGGCCAACAAGCGAGTCGGCAATATCCTGAAGAAAGCCGAGGTCGCGGCGGTGCCGGTGACCAACCCCTATCTGCTCCAGGAGGCGGCGGAGATTGCGCTCAACGCCGCCCTGGCCGAAGTGGAACCGGCCGCGGATGCGAGCTTCGACGCGGGCGATTACGCCGCTTCCCTGCAAGCGCTGGCCGCGTTGAAACAGCCGGTGGACGCCTTCTTCGACGCCGTGATGGTCAACGTGGCAGACGCGAACCTGCGCGCCAATCGCCTGGGTCTGCTCGCACGCCTGCAGCGCGCCATGAACCGCGTGGCGGATCTGTCGAAGCTGGCGGTGTGATTGGCGAATCGTATCCTACACATCCCCTGATACCGGAGGCGTCTCCATGAAACTCGTCATCCTCGATCGCGACGGCGTCATCAACTTCGACTCCGATCAGTTCATCAAGAGTCCGCAGGAGTGGCGGCCGATTCCGGGCAGCCTGGAAGCCATCGCACGCCTGTGCCAGGCGGGGTACCGGGTGGTCGTCGCCTCGAACCAGTCCGGGGTGGGGCGTGGCCTGTTCGACATGGCCACGCTCAATGCCATCCACGCCAAGCTGCACAAGCTGGTGGGGCAGGCGGGCGGACGCATCGACGCGATCTTCTTCTGCCCGCATGCGGCGGATTCCCGGTGCGCCTGCCGCAAGCCCAAGCCGGGCTTGTTCCAGGAGATCGCGGCGCGTGTGCATCGCGATCTGCGCGGCGTTCCGGCCATCGGCGATTCCCTGCGCGACCTACAGGCCGCGCTGGCGGTGGGCGCGCGGCCGATCCTGGTGAAAACCGGCAAGGGTGCGCGCACCCTGGAGGGCGGCCAGATGCCCGCGGGCACGCCGGTTTACGAGGATCTGGCAGCCGCCGTCCAGGCCATACTCGCGGAAGCGGCGTGATATAGACACGACCATGCTGTTCATTCGATCCCTCCTGTTCCTGCTGATCCAGGCGGTTCTGACCGTCCCCTTCAGCCTCCTGATCCTGCTGGCCGCACCCGTGCCGGCGCTGCCGCGCTATCGCTTCATCCGCCTCTGGGGGCGGGGGGTGATCTGGCTGGCGCGCTGGGTGGTCGGCATCCACTTCCGCGTCGAAGGTCTGGAAAACCTGCCATCGCGGCCGGCTGTGGTGCTGTCCAAGCACCAATCGGCCTGGGAGACCATCGCCTTTCAGCAGATTTTTCCGCCCCTGTCCTTCGTGCTGAAGAAGAGTCTGTTGCGCATCCCCTTTTTCGGCTGGGGGCTGGCGCTGTTCTCGCCCATCGCCATCGACCGTGATGCCGGGCGCGAGGCACTGAAGCAACTGGAGAGCCAGGGGCGTGCGCGCCTGAACGCGGGTTTCTGGGTGCTGGTGTTTCCGGAAGGCACGCGTATGGCGCCGGGCGAGAAGGGCGACTATCAGGTCGGTGGCGCCTGGCTGGCCACCCGCTGCGGTGTGCCCGTGGTGCCGGTGGCACACAACGCCGGGCATTGCTGGCCGAAGCACGCCTTTCTCAAGCGTCCGGGCGAAATCACCGTGCTGATCGGCCCTTGCATCTCGACCACCGGGAAGAAACCGGCCCAGGTGCTGGCGGAAGCGGAAACCTGGATCGAAGCCGCCATGCAGCGCCTCTGATTCCGCTGATTCGTGTTTTCCTTTCTCCGCAAGCCGACTGGGCCTTCCCCGATACGGGAGGAAAGGTTCCGCTTCAGCCTGGACGAGCAGACGCTGGATTGCCTGCTGCGCCGCAGCCCACGCCGCCGCAGCCTGGCCGTCAGGGTCTCCGATGCCGGGGAGGTGGTGGTCAATGCGCCGCAGCGTCTGGGGGTGGTCGACATCCACGGGTTTCTCCAGAAACATGCCGACTGGATCAGCGCGCGCTTGCTGGCCGCGCGCGCGCAGCGTTTCGTATGGTGCGATGGCGCGTTGCTACCCTACCTGGGCGGCCAGTTGCAGCTGCGCCTGCTCGATTTGCCCGGTCTGGCCCGCGTGCGACGGGAGGGCGATTGCCTGCTGTGCAATGCGCGGCCGGACCAGGCGCCGATCCTGGTCACGCGCTGGTATCAGCGCAGTGCCCGCGTCCTGTTCGGCGAACGCCTGGCGCATCATGCCGCCCGTGCCGGCTGCGCCCAGCCGCCACTGCGTCTGTCGAATGCGCGCGGGCGCTGGGGCAGCCTCTCGCCCAAAGGCGTGGTGAGCCTCAACTGGCGCCTGCTCAAGGCAGGGCCGGAGCAGCTCGACTATGTGATTTGCCACGAGCTCGCGCATTTCCGCCAGCGCAACCACTCGCCGGCGTTCTGGCGCGAAGTGGCGCTACTCTTCCCCGAGTGGAAGCAGGTTCGCGGCGAATTGCGGCTCGACGGCCGTCTTTATTTCCAGTTCTGACGCCATGATCCCCTGGCTCCGCCCCGGCATGCCTTTCCCTTCCGTGGCGACGGCGCTGACGGAACCCAACGGATTGCTCGCGGCGGGCGGTGAATTGACCGTCCCGCGCCTGCTCGATGCCTATGGCC
The DNA here is from genome assembly GCA_903835655.1 of uncultured Pseudomonadota bacterium. Lineage (GTDB taxonomy): Bacteria > Pseudomonadota > Gammaproteobacteria > Burkholderiales > Thiobacillaceae > PFJX01. The sequence goes on from CAILNT010000056.1 coordinate 111,902, forward strand.
AGGGCATTTTTCCCTGGTTCAATCCCGGCGAGCCCATCCTCTGGTGGTCGCCCGATCCGCGCATGGTCCTGTTCCCGGACGAATTTAAAATCTCGCGCTCGCTCAAGAAAACGCTGCTGCATGCCGATTACAAGGTGCGGGTGGACACGGCGTTCGCTCGAGTGATGCGGGGATGCGCCGAGCCACGCAGCATGGGCGGCGGCACCTGGATCGACGCGCCGATGATGACGGCCTATGGCGCACTGCATGAGGCGGGCTATGCACACTGTTTCGAAACCTGGATGGCGGGCGAATACGGCGAAGAACTGGTCGGGGGGCTTTATGGGGTCGCAGTGGGCAGGGTGTTCTTCGGAGAATCCATGTTCAGCCGCAAGACCGATGCCTCGAAGATCGCACTGGCGCATCTGGTCGCCCATCTCGGGCGGCACGGCTTTGGCGTCATCGACTGCCAGATGAAGACCGCGCATCTGGCCTCACTGGGCGCGCGCGCGATTCCTCGCAATGAGTTCGGCCACTTGCTGGCGGAATGGACACGGCAGGTCCCGCAACCAGGCGCATGGAGCGACCGTTCATCGCTGGCTTGGTCGCCGCCATCCATTCAGCCCGCAACTGGCAATGAACGGTTCCCTCACCTCCAACCCATCTCCCGCGAGGCGGGCGAGGGGGGCATAGAGGGTCGCTCGCGCGACATGGCTGATTCCGCATGAGCTTCGCGGCCGAACTGCCCATCTACCGCCTCCAGTTTTATCTGACGGCAAACTACCCCTGTAGTTACCTCGCCGGGCAGCAGGCGCGCTCCCAGGTGGCCGCACCCGGTGGTCTGGTGGATACGGTGGTTTACAGCGAACTCATGCGCCGGGGTTTTCGCCGCAGCGGCCTGCACGTCTATCGCCCACATTGCGACCATTGCCGCGCCTGCACGTCGGCTCGGGTGCCGGTGGCAAGCTTTCACCCCGGTCGTACGCAGCGCCGTTGCCTGGACAGGAACGAAGATCTGGAACTGCGCCTGAAGCCGCTGCTCTACGACGAGACGCACTACCGCCTCTACCGTCGTTACCAGGCGGCACGCCACGCCGGCGGGGGCATGGACCAGGACGATCGCGAGCAATACCGTGGTTTTCTCCTGCAAAGCCGGGTAGATAGTGCGCTGGTCGAATACCGCCTGAATGGCGAACTGGTCATGGTGGCGCTGATGGATCGGCTGCTGGACGGTCTCTCCGCCGTCTACACCTTCTTCGAACCCGGCCTGGAGCGGCGCAGTCTCGGTGTTTACAGCGTGCTCACGCAGATACGGCTGGCGCGCGAGCTCGGCCTGCCCTACCTCTATCTCGGTTACTGGATCGCGGATTGCCGCAAGATGGCCTACAAACGCGCCTACCGCCCCTTGGAAATGCTCCTGGATGGGCGTTGGCAGGGTGTGGCGGCGGAGAGTGAAAAATGCGCCGTTTGAGCCGTTGCGCGCCGGGGTGGCTGGTCATCCCGGACGAACGCGCGGGCGTGCATGGATGAAGGGGAGGGTGCGAGGCATGTTCCTGCCGCTAGCAGGATGTCCAGGGAAACGTCGGACTTGAGGAGATAGAATGGCCGAAGACAGTTACAGCTACATGGTGCCAGTACGCAAGGCCGAGATCGAGATCGGAAAACCCCTGAATTTCGCGGTCTATGACCCGGAGCACAATCTCCTGATGAACCGCGGTGTGGTGGTCACCTCGGAAAACCAGGTCGAAGTCCTGCTGGACAGGGGGCTGTTCCGCGAGCGGACGCGAGAGCGCACCGGCATCATCGCCGCCCGGCTCGATGACGACCGGCAGAAAGCGGGTGCGGCCGGGAAGCCGGTGGAAGAGAGTCTCAGTTTCGAAGAGATCAAGCTGATGCCGGGCGATGCCTTGCAGCTTCAGCCCATGCTGGAAGGTCAGGTCGAGCGCTTCACCGTGCATGTGATCGGGGTGATGAAGCCCAGGAGCGTGCTGGTCACCGCGCCCGTGGTGGAAGGCAAGCTGATCTTCGTGCGCGATGGCCAGACTTATCTGGTGCGCGCCTTCTCCGGTCTGAATGTCTGCGCCTTCAAGGCGCGCGTGCTGAAGTCGCAATTGCAGCCCTTCCCCTATCTGCACCTCTCCTATCCGGATTCGGTGCAGGCCATGCGCATCCGCAAGGCGATGCGCGCCCCGGCCAACATCATCGTCGCCGTGCAGGATGGTGAGGAAGGCCGGCAGATCGGCGCGGGCCGGATGGTGGATCTCAGCGTCGGTGGCGCCAAGATGTACTCGCCCATGCAACTCGGCCGGAAGGGCGATGCCCTGTGGCTTTCGTTCAAGGTCAAACTGGGCGATATGGAGGAATACGTGAAGACCCCGGTGGTGATCCGTTCCGAAGGGATGGAAGACGACGAACAGGGCAAACCCATGAAGGTCTTCGGCATCCAGTTCGGTGAACTCGAGCAATCGCAGCGCCTCATCATCATGAATCTGGTCTATCAACACCTCCTGAAGGAGGGCGTCTGATGCGGCAATATCTGGATCTGCTCGATCATGTGCTGGCGCACGGCAGCGCCAAGGAAGACCGCACCGGCACCGGCACGCTTTCCGTGTTCGGTTATCAGATGCGTTTCGATTTGCAGGCCGGGTTCCCCCTGCTCACCACCAAGAAAGTGCATCTCAAGTCCATCCTCCATGAGTTGCTCTGGTTTCTGAAAGGCGAGACCAACATCCGCTATCTCAAGGAAAACGGTGTTTCCATCTGGGACGAGTGGGCGGACGAAAACGGCGACCTCGGGCCGATTTACGGCTACCAGTGGCGCTCCTGGCCCACAGCAGACGGCCGCCACATCGACCAGATCGGCGAAGTGCTGGAGACCTTGAAGAATAATCCGGATTCGCGCCGCATCATCGTCTCCGCCTGGAATGTGGGCGAGCTGGCCCATATGCGCTTGCCGCCCTGCCATGCCTTCTTTCAGTTCTACGTCGCCCAGGGTCGGCTCTCTTGCCAGCTTTACCAGCGCAGCGCCGACATCTTCCTGGGGGTGCCCTTCAACATCGCCAGTTATGCCCTGCTCACCCTGATGGTGGCGCGAGCCAGCGGCCTGGAGCCCGGCGACTTCGTCCACACCCTGGGTGATGCGCACATCTACCTCAATCACCTGGAGCAGGTGGAAACTCAGCGCGCCCGTTCACTGCGCCCCCTGCCGACCATGCGTCTCAACCCGGCGGTGACCGATCTGTTTGCCTTCCGGTACGACGACTTCATCCTGGAAGGCTACGATCCCCATCCCGGTATCAAGGCACAGGTCGCGGTATAACCGGGTGGTGCCTCAGTTTTCGTCGAGGAGGGCTTCCAGTTTGGCGATGGTCTCGGCATCGTCCCATTCGATCGAGCCGAACAGGCCTAATCGCAGCTGACCCCGCCGGTCCACGACATAGCTGGTGGGAAATGCAAAGACTTGCCAGGGTTTGAGCGCCGCACCCTCGGCGTCCATCAGGATGGGGAAGTTCACCGGTACCTGGCTCAGGAAGGCGTGGATATCGTCCGGAGTATCGCCCGCATTGACGGCCAGGATGGTGAAGGGGCGCGCCTCCAACTTCTTGGTCAAACGGGCCATGGACGGCATTTCCTTGCGGCAGGGTGGGCACCAGACCGCCCAGAAGTTGACCAGTACGACGCGTCCGCGCAAGGCGTCCAGGCTTGCCTGCCCCCCGTCCAAGCGGGGCAGCGTCAGCGCCGGTGCCGGTTTCTCCGGGATGGGCTTGAGTTCGCCGGCCCAGGCCGTGGACGTGCAGATCGCAAACAGCAGGAATAGTCGTTTCATGGGGAGTCAGTCAGGGGTTTGAGTGCATCCAGCAGGAGTGTGCCCAGATGGGCCTGGGCGTTGATTTCCTGTGGCGTGTTGTCGCCGCGACCGTAAAAGCCGTCGCGCAGGCCTGGCAGCACATTCATCCAGACTCGGCTGCCCGCGCCCTCGAGGAATCCCTTGAGGCGTTCGCGCCACCAGTAACCGGCGGACGATTTCGGTTGCAGGATGACCAGATTCAGGTGGGTCAGGTGCACCACCGGGTCGTAGTCCGGTTCCTGCCCAGGCAGCAGTTCCCGATAGAGTAGCGGCCACATCAGCAAGGCGCCGGCCAGCGGGTCGGGCACCACATCGGCGTGGCGACCATGCCAGTCGCTGGCCATACGCAAGGCGAGGGTCGAGACCCGACCATTGGCGATGAGGACGATGCGCTTGCCCGGGCTCTGGCGGCGCAGGGTTTCGAGCCAGTCGCTCATGTCCCGCACCGGAACCTGGTTCCAGCTGCTGGGCAGCAGCGGTAGAAAATAGGGGGTGAGGCAATCGGTGAGCCAGATTTCCATGCCCTGCGCGGCCATGTCGGCGGCGGCCTTTTCTTCCTCCGCGCTGCGTTCGTCGGTCAGCCAGACGGCCAGGATTTTCCCGGCGGCAGGGTAGCGCTGGCTGACGATCTCGGCGCCGGAAGGTAGGTGCTGGCTGACTTCGATCGCTTCGGCGCGGCCGGTGAGCATTGCCAGCAGGGCAAGCAGGGCGAGGCTACGCTGCGGCGGAGGGCGGCACGGGTTTTTCACCCCACGGATGGTATCGAGTTCAGGGTGCGGCGTGAAGTCGGCGTTACGGCCGCTCCCCGCCTCCCCACAACCAGGCGGCGCCGCGCACGCCGCTGGAGTCGCCGTGCAGGGGGCGCACGAGGCGGGTCGCCACGGTGTCGGAAAACACGTAACGGCCCCAGAGGCGCGGCACGTTTTCATACAGGCAGTCGAGGTTGGAGAGGCCGCCGCCCAGGACGATCACGTCCGGGTCGAGGATGTTGATGACCAGGCTCAAGCCGCGTGCCAGGCGGTCTTCGTAACGCGCCATCGCCGCCTTGCAGTCGGCGTCGTCCAGCAGAGCGATTTCCGCGGCACTCAGGCAGCGTCCCGCGTGCCGCTCCAGGTCGCGGGCCAGTCCCGGTCCGGACAGCCAGGTTTCGAGACAGCCCTGTCTGCCGCAATAGCAGGCGGGGCCGGGACGCTCATCGTCCTGCGGGTGCTGCGGAGCCCCTTGCGGGTCAGCCGCCTCGAGGAGCCGGCGTCCCCCTTGCGGTGGCAGGGGGTTGTGGCCCCACTCTCCGGCGATGGCATTGCTACCCGCCCATACCTGGCCGCGCACCACGATGCCGGCGCCGCAACCTGTGCCGAGGATTACCCCGAACACGACCTCGGCACCCGCCGCCGCGCCGTCGACGGCTTCGGACAGCGCGAAGCAGTTGGCATCGTTGGCCAGGCGGATTTCCCGTTGCAGTCGCGCTTCCAGGTCCAGGCGCAAGGGCTGGCCGATCAGACAGGTGGAATTCGCGTTCTTGATGAGTCCGGTAGCGCGCGACTCCGCTCCGGGGATGCCGATGCCTACCGTGGCGGATGCGCCCAGTTCGCCCTCCGCAGCCGAGACCAGAGTGACCACCGCGTCCAGGGTGGCGTGGTAGTCGCCCTGCGGCGTGGGGAGTCGGTGCCGCAGCAAGGTCCGGCCGGCCGGGTCGAAGGCCGCGACTTCGATCTTCGTGCCGCCAAGGTCGACGCCGATACGCAGGCTCATGCGGCGGCCGGTCGGCCGAACAGATAGCCCTGTCCGCGGCGGCAACCGAGGGCGCAGAGGAAGGCTTGCTGGTCCGGAGTTTCCACGCCCTCGGCCACGACCGACAGGCCCAGCGCTTCGGCCATGCCGACGATGGCGGTGATGATGGCGGCGTCATCGTTGTCATGCGGGATATCCATGACAAAACTGCGGTCGATCTTGAGCTTGTGGATGGGCAGGCGTTTGAGTTGCGAGAGGGAGGCATAGCCGATGCCGAAATCGTCCAGCGACAGGCTGACGCCCAGGGCGTGCAGGTCGTTGAGGATGTCGACCACGCCCTGACCCGCACCCATGAGCGCGGTTTCCGTGATTTCCAGATCGAGGTGGCTGGGCGGCAGCCCCGAGTCCAGAAGGGCCTGGCGCACACTGGCCAGCAGGGTGGGGCCGTTGAACTGGCGCGCCGAGACGTTGACCGACACGATGATCTCGGTCCGGCCCGCGTCCAGCCAGCTGCGCGTCTGGGTACAGGCTTCATGCAGGGCGAAGTCGCCCAGGGCATGGATCAGGCCGGTTTCTTCCGCCACCGGGATGAACAGGGTGGGCGGCACTTCCCCAAGATCCGGCGAATGCCAGCGCATCAGGGCTTCATAACCGGCCGGCCGGCCCGTGCCCATCTCGACGATGGGTTGGTAGACCATGCGCAGTTCACCGCGTTCGAGCGCGCGCCGCAGGCCGGCTTCCAGGGCGAGGCGATCTTGCGCCCGGTGGTCCATTTCCACCGAGAAGAAGCGCCAGGTCTGCTTGCCTGCCGCCTTGGCGGCATAGAGGGCGCTGTCGGCGCTGCGCAGGAGCTTGTCTACGCTGTCGCCGTCGTCAGGGTAGAGGGCGATGCCGATGCTGGCATCGATGCCGAGTTCGTGGCCGTCGACGCGCATGGGTTGGTTCAGCGTCCGCATCGCTTGCGCGGCCAGGTCGTTTGCCTGGTGCCGGTCGGCGCCCTCCACCAGCAGGGTGAATTCATCGCCCCCCAGGCGGGAGAACTTGGCACCCGTGGGCACGATGCGGCCGAGTTGCATGGCGACCGCCTTGAGCAACTGATCGCCGATGGCATGGCCCAGGCTGTCGTTGATCACCTTGAAGTTGTCCAGATCGAAGAACAGCAGGGCGGCGTGCCCGCCACTTCGGGCTGCACGCGCCAGTACCTGTGCGGTAACGGCTTCGAAATCGCTGCGGTTGGGCAAGCCGGTGAGCGTGTCGAAATGGGCCATCTGCAGCATGCCGTCCTTGGCGCGGCGGCGGCTGGCCATCAGGGCGCGGGCGAGCACCAGGGCCAACAGGGCCGCGCCCAGCACGACGCTGACGAAGCCTTGCAGCCGCTCGCGCAGTGGTGCGAGGTCGGCGACCAGGCGAATTTCCGCGACCGCCATGTCGTGCTGCTTCAGGGGCATCCGGTACTCGATACTGTCCAGACCAAACCATCCGGCCCAGAAGGGCGCATCCCCGCCCCTGCCGGCCTTGCGGTAGCTGGCGAAGGTGCTGCCATCGCGCAGGAGAATCCGGGCGGAGAGGATTTCCGGTGCAAGCCGGAACGCTGCCAGATCGTCCTGCGCGGAATCTGCATTGCGCACGATCACGGCCGCGGCGCTGTTGACGGCAGCCAGGCTCGCCTGCGCGGCCAGATGCTGCTGGAAGTCCTGGCGTAAGGCGGTACTCTCGGAGGAGATCAGTACCAAGGTGGCGATGCCCAGGGCCAGCGCGGTGGAGAGCTCGTGGACGCGGTCCAGGACGGCGTCGATCATCGGATTCAGGCGCAAGGGACGCGACCGGCGGGGCACGCCTGGAGGGCTGCGAGCGGATCGACACGGATTGCCGGCGCAATCCCCATGGTTATATGCATAAAGTCATATTACTTCGAAAGCGGGAAAAAGTCGGGCGCGATTCTATACGGCTTGCGGCATGAGGTGCTGCCGTGATGGTATGCTGGCCTGCCACGAGTACTGACCGCATTCCCATGACCCTCTCCGAATACGCCCCCCGCAACGAAGTCGAGCGGCTGTTGATCGCAATGAACGAGGGCAGCATCGAGCCCGAAAATTTCGCCCGAGAGTTGATCGCCCAGCAGATTTTCATCCCGATCAAGGATGAGAAACACCAGATCGCCGGTTTTCAACTCTCGACCAAGGCGCAGCCCCTGGTGATCGAGGACGACGAGGGGAATCGTGTGCTGATCGCGTTCACCGCGCCGGAGCGGGCCCGCGATTTCATCGCCGAATTTCCCGGCCATGGCGGCGGCCTGCTCACCGAAGTATCCTGGATCCTGCGGCGCATCGGTGCCGACATGGGTTTGTCGATCAACCCAGGCCAGGATCTGGGCTTCGATTTCGACCCCGACATGGTGGCCATGCTGGCCTCGTTGCTACCCGAGGAAGCGGTATGACGACCATGCACACCTTCCCGCGTCCCGATTTTCTGCCGCCGGAACCCGGCGTGGGCGAGCGCTGGTCGGCCGAGTTCAATCGCTATGACGAGGGTGTGCGCTATGTCTACCGCTTCGGCGCGCACGAACTGACTCTGTTCTGGCCCGCGCCCACCCAGGAAGAAATCACGGGCCTGCGGGATGCCGAGGTCGAAGTGGGCCTGTTCAGCCAGGGCCCGGCGGGTTTTCTGCTCTACAAGATACGGAACGTGTGCGAATGGTCCGATGCCTCTTTCAACGTGCATCGGCTGCCCGAGGAAGAACGCGAATTGCCCGACGAGGCGCCGGGCGACCGCGCCCGACTGAAGCTCACCCTGGTCGATGCCGAGGAGGGTATCGTGCGCTCGCGTCGCATCCTGTCGCTGGACAAGGTGATGACCCAGGCCCTCAAACATTGCCTGCGGGAACAGGCGGCCCTGCCGTTCAACCGCCTGAGCTACGATGCCGCCGTGCAGGCAGTGCACGCGCGCTACCCCGATTCCGACGCTTTGGCCCTGGCGGCCGAGGTGGTCGAAATGGCGCTGGGGTGACGCCGCGTTGACGCCTTCCCTCTTCCCTGAATTCCAGGCCCTGCTCGGCCCGGATCGGGCCTTCTGCGATGCGGAGACCCTGGCGCACTACGCCAGTGACGAGACGCCCAGGTCGTGCATGCCCGAGGCGGTGTTGTTCCCGACTTGTCAGCACCATGTGGTCGAGATCGTGCGCCTCGCGAACCTCCACCGCATTTCCCTGACCGCGCGCGGCGCGGGTTCCGGAAACGTCGGCGGGGCGATGCCGGTTCCAGGTAGCGTGGTGGTGAGCTTCGAGTGCATGCAACAAATCGTCGAGTTCGATGTTGCGAACCGCCTGATGGTGGTGGAACCGGGCGTGGTCACCGATGAGATCGACCGCCTCGCGCGCACGCGTGGCCTGATGTATGCGCCCGACCCCGGCTCCGGCGCCTACTGCCGCATCGGCGGCAACCTGGCGATGAATGCGGCGGGCCCGCGCGCGGTGAAATACGGCGCCACCCGCGACCATGTGCTGGGACTCACCGCGGTCACCGGCGACGCTCGCGTCATCCACAGCGGTGGGCGCACCACCAAATATGCCACCGCCTACGATCTCACCCGTCTGCTGGTGGGCTCGGAGGGCACCCTGGCCTACATCACCCAGGCCACCTTGAAACTGTTGCCCGCGCCCGAGACCGTGGCCACCTTGCGCGTCTGCTATGCCAGCAACCAGAGTGCTTGCGAAGCGGTGAGCCGGGTGATGAGCCAGCCGGTCACGCCGTGTGCGCTGGAGTTCATGGATCATCGTTCGCTCCTGGCCTTGCGCGACCATGGCGGCGAGGCTTTCGCCGCCGCGGCCCTGCCACCGGGCACGAAGGCCGTGCTCATGGTGGAAGCCGATGGCAACTTCGAGGATGTGCCGCGTCAGATCGCCGCCCTGGAAAAAGCACTGGCAGGGCCGGATTTGCTGGAGATTCAGAGCGGCTTCACCCGGGAAGCCATCGTCCGGCTTTGGACCGCGCGCAGGTCGCTCTCGCACGCGGTCAAGCGCATCGCGCCCCTGAAAATCAACGAGGATGTCGTGGTTCCGGTGGGGCGATTGGCCCAGTTGGTGAGCGCCATAGAAGCCCTGGCGGAGACTCACCAATTGCCCATCGTCGCCTTCGGCCACGCCGGCAACGGCAATCTGCATGTCAACATCATGGTGGACCATGGCCGCAGTGAGGAAATTGCGCGGGCGCGCACCTGCCGCGCCGCCCTGATCCATGCCGTCATCGGCCTGGGCGGCAGCCTGTCGGGCGAGCACGGCATCGGCAGCGAGAAACGCCATTTCGTGCCTCTGGAAGTGGACGCGCCCACGTTGGACCTGATGCACGGTCTGAAACGTCTTTTCGACCCGCAAGGCGTGCTCAATCCGGGAAAGAAATTGCCGGATTAGGCACTCGCTGCGAGATCCACGGAAACCCTACAATTCGCCGGCAGCCCTCGAATGTCCCTCACCGAACGACTGACTCAGTACGAAAAACTGATGCGCCTGGACAAGCCCATCGGCATTCTGCTGCTCGCCTGGCCCACCTTCTGGGGTTTGTGGCTCTCGGCCGCGGGCAGGCCGGAGCCGATGCTGGTCTGGATTTTCGCACTGGGCGTGGTGTTGATGCGTTCCGCCGGTTGCGTGATCAACGACTATGCCGACCGCAACTTCGACGCTCATGTGGAACGCACCCGGAACCGACCCATGGCGGCCGGCCTGGTGAGCGGGAAGGAGGCGCTGTCGCTGGCTGCGGGCCTTTGCCTGCTGGCGTTTATCTTGATCCTGCCGCTGCAAAACGGGCTGCTGTTGGGCCTGTCGTTCGCCGCGGTCTTCCTGGCGGCCTCTTACCCCTACACCAAGCGTTTCCTCGCCATCCCTCAGGCCTATCTGGGCGTGGCCTTCGGTTTCGGCATCCCCATGAGTTACGCGGCCCAGTTGCAATTCATCCCGCTCGAGGCCTGGTTGTTGACGCTGGCCAACGTGTTCTGGGCCATCGCCTATGACACCGAATACGCGATGGTGGACCGCGAGGACGATCTGAAAATCGGCATCAAGACTTCGGCCATCACTTTCGGGCGCTACGACGTGGCCGCGGTCATGGCCTGTTATGGCCTGACCTTGCTGATCCTGGCTGGGGTGGGGTGGCGCTTGCATCTTTCCTGGCCATTCCACGCCGGCCTGGGAGTCGCCGCCGGCCTGGCCGTTTACCATTGGACCTTGATCCGCGAACGCGATCCCGTTCTCTGCTTCAAGGCCTTTCTTCATAACAACTGGTTTGGCGGCGCGGTTTTCGCCGGCATCGTCGCCAGCCTGCTGCACCTGTAGAGACTAGGAGCCGAAATGGACCGTGCCCTGAATGACGACGAACTCGACGAACTCGATGCATTCTTGATGTCGGAATCGCTATCCGAGGAGTCGATGGATATCTCTGCGGTGGACGGCTTCTTTGCGGCCATCGCCCTCAATCCTGATTTCATCCTGCCCAGCCAGTGGCTGCCCTGGGTATGGGACATGGAGGCGGGTGCGGAAACCCCCGCGTTCGAGAGTGTGGCCCAGGCCGAACGCATCAGCGGGTTGCTGCTGCGCCACTACAACAGCGTGCAGGAGGCGGTCAGCGAGGACCGTTTCGCGCCGCTGATGTACACGCTGCAGCAGGAAGACGGCAGCGAACTCTACGACGCCGAAGGCTGGAGCATGGGCTTCATGCTGGGAGTCGAGCTATTCAAGGAAATCTGGTTGCCGGTCCTCGGTTCGCACCCGGAATGGCTCGCCCCCATGATCCTTCTCGGCACCGAAGATGGCTGGGATGAACTCGAGGCAGGGGAGGCGCCCATGGACAGGATACGGGCCGCGTATGAAGCGATTCCCGATATCGTCGAAGCCCTGTTCCAGTATTTCCTGCCGCAACGCGAGGCCGCGGCTCAAGAGCGCGTGACCGCCACGCTGCGCCGCGCCGGCGACAAGGTCGGGCGCAACGATCCCTGTCCCTGCGGCTCGGGCAAGAAATTCAAGAAGTGCTGCGGCGCGGGACCGACGCTGCACTAACCCGTCCGTGATACCTCCCCAGTTCGAGCGCAGCGAGATTCTTATCGGACCCGAGGGCGTGGTGCGCCTGGCGTCTTGCCATGTGTTTCTCGCCGGTTTGGGCGGGGTCGGTTCCTGGTGCGCGGAAGCGTTGGCGCGGGCCGGGGTGGGGCGGTTGACCCTGGTGGACATGGATACGGTGGCTGTCTCCAACATCAACCGGCAACTGCCCGCCCTGCTCTCCACGGTGGGGCGTGGCAAGGCCGAAGTCATGGCCGAGCGCATACGCGATATCAACCCGGATTGCCGCCTGCGTGTGCTGACCGACTTCCTCACCCCGGACAACATTCCTGCGCTCTTGCCGGTCGATGTCGACTACGTGATCGACTGCATCGATTCCCTCAACTGCAAGGTCGCGCTGATCGTCGCGGCGCATCGCCGCGGTCTGGCCGTCGCCGCCAGCATGGGGGCGGGCAATAAACTCGATGTGACGCGGGTACGGGTGTCCGACATCGACAAGACCGAGGTCGATCGACTCGCGCGCCTGGTGCGCAAACGCCTGAAACGGCAGGGTGTGGAAAAGGGCGTGCTGTGCGTCTGGAGCGATGAAACCGGCCGTGCGCCCCTGCCGCCCGAGGCAGTGAGCCAGGGCCGCGCGCGCGCGGTGAACGGCACGATTGCCTATCTGCCCCCCTTGTTCGGACTGATGCTGGCGGGCGCGGTCATTCAGCGCCTGTTGCTTTCGTCGCCGACTTCGGTCGGAACGCCTTGATCACTTCCTCCCGCGTTTCCAGATACGTCCCGCCGATCAGGTCGATGCCGTAGGGGACGGCGGCAAATACGCCATCCAGGGTTTCCTTGATCGCCTTGGGCTGGCCCGGCAGGTTGAGGATCAGGCACTGGCCGCGCACCACGCCGACTTGTCGCGACAGCAGAGCGGTGGGGACGTATTTCAGGCTGACCGCGCGCATCTGCTCGCCGAACCCCGGCAACACCCGGTCGGCGACCGCCAGCGTCGCCTCCGGCGTCACATCGCGCGGCGCGGGCCCGGTGCCGCCGGTGGTGAGCACCAGGCAGCAGCGTGTTGCGAGTTCGATCAGGGTCTGCTCGATCAGCGGCTGTTCGTCCGGGATCAGGCGTTCGACGAAATCCAGTGGGTTATGCAGCGCTTCCTGCAGCCAAGCCTTCAGGGCGGGCAGTCCCCGGTCCTCGTAGACGCCGGAACTGGCGCGGTCGCTGATGGAAATGAGGCCGATGCGGGCGGTCTGAGCCATGAAAATGTCCTGTGCGTAGGGGAGGTGAGTCTAACCGGCCAGGACCGGCGCGCACCCGTTTGCGGGCCGCGCGGGTCTGGTAACAAACCCTTACCGGCCGGTAACACAACACCGACAACGAGCTTACATCGCCGCCGCAAGATACGACTCAGCCGCAGCGCATTCCGCGTGGCGGTTCACCTGGGAGTCATATCATGAAATCAGTTACTTTGTTGCAAGTCGCCGGCGTTTGCGCTTTCCTGGTTGGCGGTGCGGCCAATGCCGCCGATAGTTGCCTGCTGTCGGCCCTGGCGCGCCCGGCGCTGACCGCAGATGTCGGCGGCAATGCCGGTTGTCGTGAGGCGAGTCGGGGCCATGCGGCCGTCCAGGATCAGGACCTGGTGGCCACCCTCGCGCCCATCGTCGGCGGCATGGCGAAAACCGGCATCCAGACGGCGTCCACGGTGATGCGCGTGTTGTCACACGAAGCGGGGCGCATGCTCGACGAGTAAGCGCGTCATGCGGTGGGGGCGTTGCACCCCACCGCGCGTCATGCCTTCGCTCCCAGGGTGCGGGCGCGCTCGGTCCGCTGTCGTTGTTCCCGATTTTCATCGGCCAGACTCCAGGAATCGGCGATCCAGCCCCCCAGATGCGCCTGGACCAGATCGGCCAGGGCAGCGATCCACAGGGGGCGGTCATTGAGCGCCTGGATATATCGGAATTCGCCACCGCCGGCATTGAGGAAGGTAGCTTTCCCTTCCATCGCGATTTCTTCCAGTGTTTCCAGACAATCGGCGGCGAAACCGGGGCAGACCACGTCGATGCGCCGGGTCTTGGCGCGGCCGAGCTGTTCCAGCGTCGCCGCGGTATAGGGTTGAAGCCACTCGGCGCGGCCGAAGCGGGACTGGAAGGTGACGCGGAACTGTTCGGGAGCCAGGCCCAGCGCCGCCGCGAGCAATCGCCCGGTCTTGCGACACTCGCAGTGGTAGGGGTCGCCCAGGTCGAGGCTACGCCGTGGCGTGCCATGAAAGCTCATTACCAGCACTTCGGGCCGGCCGTGTTCCGCCCAATAGGCTTCGACGCTCTGACGCAGAGCGTTAAGGTAGCCCGCGTGGTCGTGGAAATGCTTGATTACGCGGGTTTCCGGTGGGTTGCGCGTATGCAGCAGCGTATCCCATACCGCGTCCATGGCGGAGCCACTGCTGCTGGCAGCATATTGCGGGTAGAGGGGAAGAATCAGGAGGCGATCGACCCCCCTCGCCTTCATCGCGGCGATCTTGTCGGCGATGGCGGGGTTGCCGTAACGCATGGCGTAGTCGACCAGCACGGGCTGGCCCAGGCGCTCACCCAGCAGTCCCTTGAGCAGTTTGGTCGCGCGCTCCGTGTAGACCTTCAGGGGCGAGCCTTCCGGGCGCCAGATCGCGGCGTATTTCTCGGCGGACTTGGCCGGGCGGGTGGTGAGGATGACGCCGTTGAGGATCAGCCACCAAAGCGGCCGCGGGATTTCCACTACGCGCCGGTCCCAGAGGAATTCCTTGAGATAGGGGCGCACCGCCGCCGCGGTGGGCGCTTCCGGCGTACCCAGGTTGATGAGGAGAACGCCGATGCGCGCGTTCTGGTCGTGTTGGAAAGGGGGCTCGGGGAGATAAAAGGGCATGGCGGGATCCAGGATACAAGTGGCATTCGGCAAGCGGCAAGGGACTTGACTCTTGCCCCCGAGTCTTGCTCCTGCATTAGTGGTAGGAAAGCGCGTTCGACAGCAGCCTAGCGGTGATGTCGACGATGGGAATGACGCGTTCGTAGGCCATGCGCGTGGGGCCGATGACGCCCAGGGTGCCGACCACTTCACCATCGACCTCATAGGGGGCGGCGATGACACTGCATTCATCGAGCGGGGCGACGCCCGACTCCGCGCCGATGAATAGCTGCACGCCGCTGGCGGCATGGCCGACGTCGAGCAGTTGCATGAGTTCGGTCTTCTGTTCGAACAGGCCGAACAGCTCGCGCAGCCTTCCCATGTTGGCGAACAGGTCGGGCGTGCCCAGCAGGTTGCGTTCGCCCGAGAGCACATATTCCTTGCCCACACCGCTGAAGGCCTCGGTGCCGATGTTGACCACGGCTTCCATGAGCCGGCTGATGTCGGACTGGAGTTGCACCAGTTCCCGTGCCAGGCGCGGCTGCACCTGCTCGAAGGACAGGCCGGTGAAGTGCTGGTTGAAATAGTTGGCGGCGCGCACCAGTTGGCCCGGGTCGTAGGGGCGCTCGCTGACGATCACGCGGTTTTGCACTTCGCCGTCGTCCATCACCATGATGAGCAGGAGGCGCTTGTCCGACAGGCTCAGAAATTCGATCTGGCGCAGGCCCTGGCTGCGTCGCTTCGGGATGAGGACGACGCCGGCATAGGCGCTGAGTTCGGCCAGCAGGTGGGATGCCGCGTTGAGGAGTTGCTGCGGGTCGTTGGGCGCCAGGGTGGATTCGATCTGGAGCACTTCTCCTCGCCCTAGCGGTTTTACGGTCAACAGGGTGTCGACGAACAGGCGGTAGCCGCGCGGCGTCGGCACGCGACCGGCCGAGGTGTGCGGGCTGGTGATGAAGCCACCTTCCTCGAGGTCCGACATCACGTTGCGGATCGAAGCGGGCGAGAGATTCAGCCCGGTGTGCTTGGACAGGGTGCGCGAGCCCACGGGCTGTCCGTCTTCGATATAGCGTTCGACGAGAAACTTGAGCAGGAGACGGGCGCGTTCGTTGAGCATGTCGGCTGGCAGGTTAACACAGCCTCCCGCTCGGTGCCCGGGCAGCCATGGGGGCCAAGTCATTCTCGGGACGGCCCGACGAATGACTTGAGAGGGCTTTATAATTTCACCCATGAATCCAGATTTCAAGACCATCGCCCTGGTGGGCAAGTACAACCGTCCGGGTAGCACCGGTTCCCTGCTGCGCCTGGCGGACTTCCTCAGGAAGCGTGGGCATGAGGTCATGATTACCGCGCACACGGCGGAAACCTGCGAAACCCACGAATACCCGGTGGCCACGCTCGACGAGATGGGCGCGGTGGTGGATCTGGCCATCGTCCTCGGCGGCGACGGTACCTTGCTGAGCATCGCGCGCACCCTGGTCGATCATCGCGTGCCCCTGATCGGCGTCAACCAGGGGCACCTGGGATTTCTCGCCGATGTCTCCATCGATACCATGTTCTCCACCCTGGAGGAAATGCTCTCAGGCCAGTACGTGGCCGAGGAACGTATCATGTTGATGGTCAGCGTGGAGCGCGCCGACGATGTGCTGATCGCCGCTTATGCTTTCAACGACGTGGTGGTGAGCAAGAGTACCCTGGGCCGGCTGATTGAATTCGAGGTCTACATCGACAACCAGTTCGTCTACAGCCAACGTGCCGACGGCCTGGTAGTGGCCTCGCCCACCGGCTCCACCGCCTACGCCTTGTCGGGTGGCGGGCCGATCCTGCATCCCACGCTGGAAGCCGTGGTGCTGGTGCCGATCTGTCCGCACACGCTATCGGCTCGCCCCATCGCCGTGAACAGCCATTCCGAGATCGAGGTCAACCTGATCCACGCCGACGATGCCCGCGTCCACTTCGATGGCCAACAGCACGCCGACTTGAAGATCGGCGACCGTGTCGTCATCCAGCGCGCCACGAACACCGTGCGCTTGCTCCATCCCATCGGCCACAGCTATTACGACAATCTCAGGCAGAAGCTGCACTGGGGGGAGAAACTGTGACCCGGCACGTGGGTGGGGCTGACGTAAGCAAGCCCATCACTCCGGCACGCCTCCCCTGTTGGGCTACGCTGCGCCTGGCCCAACCTACGTCATAGTCGAGCCGCGCCATGCTGATCTCCCTCACCCTCTCCGACTTCGTCCTGGTCGATCACCTGGAACTGGATTTCCATGCCGGTTTTTCCGTGCTCACCGGCGAGACCGGCGCCGGCAAGTCCATCCTCCTCGATGCCCTTTCCCTGGTGCTGGGGGAGCGCGCCGATGCCGGCGTGGTACGCGACGGCACGGCGCGCGCCGAGGTGGCGGCCGAGTTCGACCTGGAAGCCTTGCCGCAGCTCGCCGCCTGGCTGGAGGAGAACGATCTGGCGGGCGAGGCGGACATCCTGCTGGTGCGCCGCGTGATCGAGGCCAATGGCCGCTCGCGCGCCTTCATCAATGGTCGCGCCGCCACCGCGCAGCAATTGAAGGCGGCAGGGGAGTTTCTGGTCGACATCCACGGCCAGCACGCCCATTACTCCTTGCTCAAGAGCGCCGAACAACGCCGCCTGCTCGACGCCTATGCCGCAGCCGGCGCGTCGGCCGCGGATACCGCCCGCGCTTTCAAGACCTGGCAAGAGGCGCGTCTGCGCCGCGTCAACGCGCAGGAACACGCCGGCGAACAAGAAGTGGAACGCGAACGTTTGGCCTGGACGGTCAAGGAACTCGGCGCGCTGGCGTTCACCTCTGAGGCTTGGGGCGCCTTGCAGGAAGAGCACCGCCGGCTCGCCCATGCCGCCGATCTCCTGGCCGGCGCCCAGGCCGCGGCGGCTTTGCTCGACGATGAGGACGATTGCGTACTCACGCGACTGCGCGAGGTCCGCGGCCGCTTGCTCGACCTGGCCGGCATCGATGCCACGTTGAACGAAACCCAGGGGATGCTGGAGGGTGCCGCGGACACTCTGACCGAGGCCGCGCGTGAACTGCGACGCTATGCCGAACACATCGATCTCGATCCTCTGGCGCTCACGGAAGCCGAAGCGCGCATCGCCGCGGTGCAGGATGCTGCGCGCAAGTTTCGCCTCAAACCCGAGGAGCTCCCGGAACATCTCGCCACCGCCGCCGCCCAATTGAGCCAACTGGGAGCTGCTTGCGACCTGGAGGCCCTGACGCGCGCCGAGACGGAAGCCGAAGCGTCCTATCTCCAGCAAGCCACATCGCTCTCATGCGTGCGCGGCGAAGCCGCCTGCCGCCTGAACCAGGCGATCAGCCGGGCCATGCAACAGCTGGCCATGCAAGGCGGGGCCTTCGAAGCCGGGTTGATTCCCGGCACGCCCGCCGTGCACGGGCTGGAAGACGTCGAATTCCGCGTCTCGCCGCACGCCGGCCAAAGCCTGAAGCCGTTGGCCAAGACCGCTTCCGGCGGTGAACTCTCGCGTATCGGCCTGGGGCTGCAAACCGTGCTCGCCGGCGTCTCGGGGGCGCCCACGCTGATCTTCGACGAGGTCGATTCCGGCATCGGTGGGGGCGTGGCGGAAATCGTCGGCCGCCTGCTCGCGGAACTGGGCCAGACCCGCCAGGTCTTGTGCGTGACCCACTTGCCGCAGGTCGCTGCCCGTGCCGCACAGCACTACCAGGTCAGCAAATCCACACAGGACGGTCACGCACTGTCCAGCGTTGTCCGGCTGGAAGGGGAAGCCCGTCTGGAAGAAATCGCGCGCATGCTGGGCGGTGTGACCATCACCGAAGCCACGCGCGAACACGCCGGCGAAATGTTGCGGGGAAGGTAGGCGCGAGCTTGCGTCCTGTTTGGCAGATTCCGCATCGCGGAACATAATGCGGCATGGCTTGCGCAGACACCGAAGCATCATTTTTCAGCCAGGTCGTGCCCCGATTCAGGAACATCGAACGGGTGGCGCGGCGCAAGCTGCTGCAATTGCATGCCGCAACCGAGTTGGCGGGCTTGCGGATACCTCCCGGCAACCAGTTGGAGGCACTGAAAGGCGAGCGTGGGGGCCAGTACAGCATCCGCATCAACGACCAATGGCGCGTGTGCTTCGAGTGGCGCGAAGACGGTGCGTATCGGATCGAAATTGTGGATCACCACTAGGAGCCAAACATGCGCTGTCCCAGCCCCCTCCCGCCAGCGGGCGAGGGGAGCGTTGTGAGTCGCTACGCGATTTTCACGGTAACTTCCATACAAGGACCCCTATGCCCTCATTCGATATCGTCTCCGAAGTCGACAAGACCGAAGTCAAGAACGCGGTCGAGCAGACCAACAAGGAAGTGGCCAACCGCTTCGACTTCAAGGGCTCCGATGCCCGCGTCGAGCAGGCCGAATATGTCCTGACCCTCTATGCCGACGACGACTTCAAGCTGGACCAGGTGCAGGAAGTGCTCAATGGCAAGCTGGCCAAGCGTGGTGTCGACGTGCGCTGCCTGGAAACGGACAAGAGCGAGAAAGTCTCCGGCAACAAGGTCAAGCGCGTCACTACGGTGAAGCATGGGCTGGAGTCGGACCTGGCGAAGAAGGTGGTGAAGCTGCTCAAGGATTCCAAGCTCAAGGTCACCGCCAGCATCCAGGGCGAGAGCGTGCGCGTCTCTGGCGCCAAGCGCGACGTGTTGCAGGACGCCATTTCACTGATGCGCAAGTCGATCAGCGATTTTCCCTTGCAGTACGAGAATTTCCGCGACTGATCCGGGGGGCGAGGTGCGCTTATCGCGCCCGATGTATCCTTTGACCCAGCATTTCCGGTGTGATCAGCGTGATACCAGACTCGGTGACATGAAAGCGCTGTCGATCGAGGTCTGGATCGATACCCGCCGTGAAGCCGTCGGGGATGCTGCAAAGCTTGTCCACCACGACGCGCTTTAATGTGACGTGGCGACCGATCTCGACGTCGGGCAGGAGGACCGAGTCCTGTATCAGGCTGTGCTCCCTGACCCGCACCCGTAGAGACAGCAGCGAGCGTTCGATGGTCGAGCCGCTGACGATGCAGCCACCCGAGATCAGGGAATCCATGGCATGGCCGCGGAATCCGTCATCGTTGAATATGAATTTTGCCGGTGGCAGTTGCTCCTGCTGGGTGCGTATCGGCCACTTGTCGTCATACAGATTCAGGTCCGGCGTCACCTGCACCAGGTCCATGTTGGCTTCCCAGTAGGCGTCGACCGTGCCGACATCGCGCCAGTAGGGTAGGTCGCCGACCATATTGACGCAGCTATCGGTGAAGCAGTGTGCATAGGTACGGTGGCCGCGCACGAGCTTGGGAATGATGTCTTTGCCGAAGTCATGGCTGGAGTCCGGGTCGCCGTCATCCAGCAGGAGCTGCGCGTAGAGGAAAGCCGCGCTGAATACATAGATGCCCATGCTCACCAACGCGTGATCCGGGTCGCCGGGAATCGGCATGGGCCGCTCGGGCTTCTCCTGGAAATCGGTCACCCGCCAGGCGGCGTCCACGGTCATGACACCGAAGGAAGACGCGTTCTCCAGTTGCACCGGGATGCAGGCCATCGTGAGGTCGGCACCTTTCGCCACATGGTCGGCGAGCAGGATGCTGTAGTCCATCTTGTAAATATGGTCGCCGCCGAGTATCAGGACATATTCCGGCGCGCTGACCCTGAGCAGGTCCATGTTCTGGAACACGGCATTGGCCGTGCCCGTATAGCCTCCACCTTGTCCATAGCGCTGCGCGGGCAGGATGTCGACGAATTCGTCGAACTGGTCGTCGAGAAAGCTCCAGCCACGCTGGATATGGTGGATCAGGCCATGCGCCATGTACTGGGTTGCCACGCCGATGCGGCGCACGCCAGAATTGATGCAATTGCTGAGGGGGAAATCGATGATGCGAAGCTTGCCACCGAACGGCACCGCCGGTTTCGCCCGCCAGTCGGTCAGTTGCATCAGCCGGCTGCCGCGCCCACCGGCGAGTATCACGGCGTAGGTGGCCTTGGCCAGTGCCCCGTTGAAGCGCGGCGAGGGCGCCGACCGGAAGGGGCAATGGTCGATGTGGGTACAGGTCAAGCCTTGATTCTCGTCCATCCATCCTCCTGAGCGCACATCGCGCGGGGCGATCCTCGGGTCGGCCCGTCCGGCTTTGCCTATAGTATGCGCTGGTGTTCCGGCAGGGTGACGTTCAATTCCAGGACGTCGTATTCGCCGTGTTTTTCCAGTTGCACCTTGATCTTCTCACGGTCGATGTGGATGTACTTGGCGATGACTTCGAGCAGTTCTTCCTGTAGCGCCGGGAGGTAATCCGGGGTGGCGGCACCCCGACCGGCGCGTTCGTGGGCGAGGATGATCTGCAAGCGTTCCTTGGCCACGACCGCGGTCTTTTTTTCGGGGCCGCGCAGATAGTCGAGCAGATTGTCGATCAATGACATTTCAGCGCCCTCCGAACAGTCGTTTGAACAAGCCCATCTTTTCGGCGGTGATGAAGCGCATGGGAACGCCGTCGCCCATGAAGCGGGCCACCACGTCCTTGTAAGCTTCGGCGACATCGCTCTTGTCCAGATGGATGGCCGGAGTGCCGGAGTTGGAGGCTTGCAGCACCGACTCCGATTCCGGGATCACGCCCAGCAGAGGGATGCGCAGGATTTCCTGGATGTCCTCCACCGAGAGCATTTCTCCCGCGGCTACCCGACCGGGGTTGTAGCGGGTCACCAGCAGGTGTTCCTTGACCGGGTCCTGGCCGTCCACCGCCCGTTTCGACTTGGCGGCGAGGATGCCCAGGATGCGGTCGGAGTCGCGTACCGAGGAGACTTCCGGATTGGTGACCACCAGGGCCTCGTCGGCGAAGTACATGGCGGAGAAGGCGCCGTGTTCGATGCCGGCGGGCGAGTCGCAGACGATGTAGTCGAAGGTCTCCTTCAACTCGTCAATGATCCGCCCGACGCCTTCCAGGGAGAGCGCGTCCTTGTCGCGGGTTTGCGAAGCGGGCAGGACGTACAGATTGTCGCAGTGCTTGTCCTTGATCAGGGCGCGGGAGAGCGCGGCGTCGCCATTGATGACGTTGATGATGTCGAACACGACGCGGCGCTCGCAGCCCATGATGAGGTCGAGATTGCGCAGACCGACGTCGAAGTCGATCACCACGGTCTTGTTGCCGCGCAGGGCGAGGCCGCTTGCGAAACTGGCGCTGGTGGTGGTCTTGCCCACCCCACCCTTGCCGGAGGTCACTACGATGACTTTTGCCACTTTTCCTATCCTAACCAGAGAAATTGTCGTGCATTATCGCATCGGTGCGAGGGGATGCAGCGTGACGCGCTCGCCGTCGAGCAATACCTGCACGGGTTTGCTGCGCATCGACGCCGGGATGCCGTCCTCGAAGACCTGAAAGTAGCCGGCGATGGAGACCAGTTCGGCTTCCATGCACTGGGCGAAGATGCGAGCGCTGGTGTCGCCGCGGGCGCCGGCCAGGGCGCGGCCGCGCAGGGGCGCGTAGACATGGATGTCGCCATCCGCGATCAACTCCGCGCCGGCATTGACGATGGCGAGCACGACCAGGTCGCCGCCTTCGGCATGGACCGTCTGCCCGGTACGCACCGGCTTGTCGACCACCAGGGTCGGGCGGCGCGAGGGGGCTGCGGCTGCAGGTGCAGCTACGGCTTCCTGCGCGGGGGGCGATTCGGCAACCGGCACGGGCTCGGGTGCCGAAGCGGTGTGGCGACGTGCGCCGCGCGCATCCGGGAACAGGCCGAGGCCACAGTCCGCGGCGGCCTGGCGTTGCCGCGCGGAGCCGCCGATGACCCCGGCGATGGCCAGGCCGCGTTGCCGCATGAAGGCCGAAAGGTCGGTGAAGTCCGGAATGGCATCGGCTTCGGCGATGGCCGCCAGCCCCAAGGCCACGGGGGCCGCGGCGAAAAAATCGGGGGCTTGCGCCAGATGCGCATCGAGTTGCAGCTTGAACTGCGCCATGTCGGCGGTCAGCGCGTGCAGCACGAAGAGCGGCAGGTTGGCGTTCTTGATCTTGAAGGCCGGAGTGTCTGGGGTCATGGGCTTACCGAGAAACATCGGGTGCGTAGGCTTTAGGAGCGAGCTTGCTGGCGATGCAACGGGCGCCGATTCCGGCAATCGTTGTTTCGCCGGATCTCGGGCGTGGTCAACTGAGGAATCGAGGATTATCCAGTAAGTCGGCTGCCGAGTGCAGCCTCGATCCGCGCCAGGGCTTCAAGGATGCGCGACGAGCGGGTGGTGTAGGCGAAACGCACGTGGCGCCTCGCCTGGTGGCGGCCGAAGTCGGTACCCGGCGTGATGGCCACCCCCGCTTCCAGCAGCAGCATTTCCGCGAAGGCGTCGGCGTCGCGGGAGAAGCGATCGATCCCGGCGTAGATGTAGAAGGCACCCGCCGGTTCGGCCGCCACGGCGAAGCCCAGGCGACGCAGCCCGGGCAGCAGCAGGTCGCGCCGCGCCTGCAACTCGGTCTTGCTCGCCTCCAGCAGCCGCCTCGTTTCCGGCTGGAGAGCCGCGAGTGCGGCATGCTGGGCGACAGTGGGGGCGGCCAGGAACAGGTTCTGCGCCAGCCGCTCGATTGCCGGCAGCAGCGCTTCCGGAGCGAGCAGCCAGCCCAGGCGCCAACCGGTCATGAGGAAATACTTGGAGAAACTGTTGATGACGATCACGTCCTCGCCCAGGGCCGCGGCGGAGGGCTCATACCCGTAACCGCTGCTGTGCTCGACGTTCCCCTCGCCCGCGGGCGGGAGAGAGGCTAGGGGTGTGGGGCCGTAGATCAGCTCGTGGTAGATCTCGTCGACGATCAGCCAGCCGCCGCGCGCGCGCACCACCTCGCGGATGGCGGCGAGTTCGTGGGCTGCGATCACCGTGCCGGTGGGGTTGCCCGGATTGGCCACCAGCACGCCTCGGGTGCGCGGCCCCCAATGTCGTTCAACCAGGGCCGCGCTGAGCTGGAATGCGCTATCCGGGCCGACCGGTACGCCCACACCGCGCGCTTCCACGATGCGGGCGAAATGGCGGTTGCATGGATAGCCGGGATCGGCCAGCAGCACTTCGTCACCCGGATCGAACAGCGCGGCCATTACCAGCAGCAGGGCGCCGGAAGCGCCTGGCGTGACGGCTACCCGGCCAGGATCGAGCATGACGCCATGGCGCTCGCCGTAATGAGCGGCGATGGCCCGGCGCAGGCTGGGCAGTCCCAGCGCCGGGGTGTAATGGGTATGGCCGGCGCGCAGGGCGTCGATGCCGGCTTCGACGATGGGCCGGGGCGTGGGAAAGTCCGGCTCGCCCACTTCCATGTGGATGATGTCGCGTCCCGCGGCTTCCATCTCCCGTGCCCGCGCCAGGATGGCCATGACCCGGAAAGGCTCGATGTCGGCGTTGCGGCGGGCGGTTTCCAAAACGGGTTCCTCGATGTGTAGCAGGCATCTTGCCTGCGTCGGTGCCAAGCGCAGGCAGGGATGCCTGCGCTACAGATGTTCCTCGATGAACTCGCGCACGAAATGTTCGGGCTTGGAGGAGTGGAAGCGGCCTACCTCCTCGCCGTTCTTGAACAGGAGCACGGTGGGAAAGCCGCGGGCACCATAGCGGCCGGCGATTTTCATGTTGTCGCCTTCGTCCACCTCGATCTTGGCCAGGCATACGCGGCCGCCATAGGTGGGAACCACCTTGAGCAGCACCGGGGTGAGGAAGCGGCAGGGGCCGCACCAGTCTGCCCAGAGGTCGACCATGACCAGGTGGCGGCTCGAGGCCTCGATCACGTCGGCATCGAAGTGGTGCAAATCGGTGTCGAAGATGCATAGGTTGCCGACGGCGCGTGCGTGTTGGTGGTCATGAATTTGCAGGGTCATAGGGTTTCGTACCTCTCCATGGGGTCTTGCCGGAAGAACCGGCGCATTTGTTCGTACACTGCCGGGTACGCTTCGACCAGCGCTTCGGGCAAATCGAAAAAATATTCGGAGAGCACGGCGAAGAACTCCGCCGGACTCTCGCCGGCATAGGGATCGATTTCCATCTCCTCACCGGCATCGACGCGGCGGCAGAAATCGAGATAGGCCGGCTCGAAGGCCGCCGCCCAGTCCTCGACCAACATGTCGCCGTGCAAGGGCGGCAGGCCGTTGACCACGCCATTGGCCATGTCCAGCTTGTGCGCGAATTCGTGGATCACCACGTCATAGCCCTCGCCCTGGCCGGAGCCTTTAAGATCGTCCAGCGACAGGAGCAGCGGCCCGCCCGCCCAGGTCTCGCCGCTGCGGACATGGTGCATGGCATGGACGACGCCATGCGCGTCCATCTCCTCTGCCTCGTGGATGAAGGGCGCGGGGTAGAGTACGACCTCGTCCCAACCCTGGTACCAGGAGAGACCCAACTTCAGGATGGGCAGTGCGGCGCGCACGGCGATGCCGGCGATGTCCGCGCCCGTGGGGTGGGCCTCGGCCACCGGGGTGAAGGTCTTGCCGGCCAGGAGTTGGCCGGCCAAATCTTGCAGGCGTTGCCGGTCGTCGGCCTGGAAGCCGGCGAACAGCGGCACATCCAGCGCCGCCTCCCAGTCCGCGTCGACCGGGGAGGGCACCGGCTGCGGCCGGTCGAAGAGCGTGGCGAGAAAACCCTTAGCCACGCACGATCACGGGAGCAAGCCCTCGCGCCGGCCAGTTACCATGCAAGTCGCGTAGCGACTCACGACGCTTCCCTCGCCCGCAGGCGGGAGAGGGGCTGGGGGTGAGGGAGCCGTTCATGGCCTGATGCGGCTGGTAAGAGCGGGGGCGGCCTACGGCCATGAACGGTTACATGGAAATATGTGCGTCGAAAGTCCACCATGTCCTGTTACCCGCTGCCGTTCGTTGGATGCTGGCGATTATCCTTGAATCCTCGGTCGGGCGGGATGTGGCGAGCGTGCCCCGCGCCCTGTTTTTCGGGATGAAGTCATCCATGCTGGCCTGCGCCACCATGAAACGCACGCGTTTGTCCGAACGTCGGCGCGGTGAGGAAATCGGAATATAGTTGCCCCTGTCGTGAATTTTTCCTTAGGTCGCCGCTGTTTTCGCCGATAAGGGCTGGGGTTGGTTCGTGTCCTCGGCCGCGCGGTGCATGCAGCCTCGCCGCGTGCAGGAAATCCATGCCGGAGATGCGTGGCGCAGCTTCGCGGACACCCTGGGGCGCGAATTCGACGGATGCGGGCCATCGTATGTGTGTCGTATGTCTCAACCACTTTGAAAGGCAATCATGAAAAAATACTTCCTTTACAGCGCGTTATTCGCTCTTTCCATCGGTTCGGCGCTGGCCGGAGAAAAGGAGGACGCCATGAAGTTGGTGAATGAAGCCGCAGCCGCGGCCACCAAGGACAAGG
This sequence comes from uncultured Pseudomonadota bacterium, assembly GCA_903835655.1. Lineage (GTDB taxonomy): Bacteria > Pseudomonadota > Gammaproteobacteria > Burkholderiales > Thiobacillaceae > PFJX01. The sequence continues at coordinate 137,744 of CAILNT010000056.1, forward strand.
CGGCGGCCATCGCCGAGATCGGTAAGCCGGCAGGCCATTACGTGAAGGGCGAACTCTATGTGTTTGCCTACGACCTGCACGGCGTGATGGTGGCACACCCGGTCAACGCCAAACTGGTCGGCAAGAACCTGCTCGAAGTGCCCGACGCCACGGGCAATCTGTTCCGCAAGGACATCATCAATCAAGTCACCGCCAACGGTACGGCGACGGTCGATTACAAGTACAAGAATCCGAAGTCCGGCAAGGTCGAGGAGAAAGTCAGCTTCTGCAAGAAGGCCGCGGAACTGGCCATCTGCGCCGGCTACTACAAGTAATCCTGGATCTTCGCTCGCAAGGAAGCCGCCGGGGTAACCCGGTGGCGGGAATCATGATCTCTCTCGGTTTCAGAAAAAGTCTGGTCGCGCTGGCGGCCATCGCGGGTGTCGGACTGCTGCTCTCGACTCTGGCTGGGCTCTGGCAGGCGCGGGATGCGTCCGGCGTGGCCGCGCATATCTACGAGGTTCGCACGGCGCCCACGATCGAGTTGATGAAGGCGGTCGACGCGCTGCACCGGGCGCGCCAAACCATCCTGATCGCCCTGTCGGAAGAAAAGGAAGACGCAGCCCAGGCGCAGTTGAAAACCATGGCGGGCCTGGATGCGACGATGCAGACCGCGCTGCATGCCTATGTCGGGGCCGCACCCGATCAAAAACCGGCGATCGACCGGTTGGAGGCGCTGATCGCCGAGTACAACAAGGCGCGCGACCAGTCGGTGATGATGATTTCCGTCGGCGATCTGCCCAGTGCGCTGGAGAACATCAAATCGAACGCCGGCCCGAAGTTCAACAAGGTTTCCACCGCCTTGACCGAAGTCATCCAGGCGCAGGCCAACCTGGCGCGCACCGACTATGAAGCGGCGGTTTCCCGCCTGTCCATCCAGGGCACCGTCCAGTGGCTATTGGCCTTGCTCACGCTGGCCGGCATCGGTCTCGCCTTCTATCTGATCGGCGCCGCCATCATGCGCCAGCTCGGCGGCGAACCGACCGCGGCCGTGGCCGTTGCCCGCGCCATCGCCGAGGGGAAGCTGGACAATGAGATCGCCTTGCGTGCCGGGGACAGTAGCAGCCTGCTCGCCGACATGAAGCGGATGCAGGAACAACTGCATGAGCGGACCAACGCCGAGCGTCGCACCGCCGAGGAAAACCTGCGCATCCGCATCGCCCTCGATAACGTCAGCACCGGCGTCATGATCGCCGATTCCACCCGCACCATCATCTACACCAATCAATCGGTGCTGAACATACTCAAGGGGGCACAGGCGGATCTGCGACAGCGCCTGCCGAATTTCGACCCGGACCGGATCGTGGGGTCCAGCATCGACGCTTTCCACAGTAATCCGGGGCACCAGGCGCAATTGCTGGCCTCGTTGGACCAGCCCCATACCGCGAAACTGGTCGTGGGTAGCCACCACCTGACGGTGACCGCCAACCCGGTCTGCAATGAGAAAGGCGAACGCCTGGGCGTGGTGGCGGAGTGGTTCGACCGCACCAGCGAAGTCCAGGTCGAGCAGGAAGTGGGGGCCATCGTCCAGGCCGCGTCGATCGGCGCGCTCGACGCACGCATCGACCTCACCGGGAAGGAGGGGTTCATCGCCAAGTTGGGGGAAGACATCAATGCGCTGCTCGACAACACCCAGCGCGCGCTGGATACCACCTCTTCGGTACTCAATGCGCTCGCTCACGGCGACCTGACCCGCACCATCGACGATGGCTATCAAGGCACCTTCGGTCAGTTGCGGGACAACACCAACACCACGGTGGAGCGGCTGCGCGACGTGGTGGGCCGCATCCAGGGTGCCACCGATGCCATCAACACCGCGGCGAAAGAAATCGCCGCCGGCAATCAGGATCTTGCCAACCGGACCGAGAAGCAGGCGCTGTCCCTGGATGAAACGGCCGCCTCGATGGAGAAACTCAACGCCACCGTCAAACAGAACGCCGAGAATTCGCGCCAGGCCAACGACTTGGCCAACCGCTCGAATGCCGTCGCGACCCGGGGTGGCGAGATGGTGCAGCGGGCCGTCTCCACCATGAGCGATATTCAGGACAGTTCGAAGAAGATCGCCGACATCGTCGGCGTCATCGACAGCATCGCCTTCCAGACCAATATCCTGGCGCTGAACGCCGCCGTCGAAGCCGCGCGGGCAGGCGAACAAGGGCGGGGCTTCGCGGTCGTTGCCACCGAAGTGCGGTTGTTGGCGCAACGCAGTGCCACGGCGGCGAGAGAAATCAAGACGCTGATCGCCGAATCGGTGGACAAGGTCGAAGGCGGCGCGCAACTCGTGCGTCAGGCTGGCAGCACGATGACCGAAGTGGTCGATTCATTCCGGAAAGTGGCGAATCTGGTGACCGAAATCAGCAATGCCAGCCTGGAACAAGCCGGCGGACTGGAACAGGTGACCCGGGCCGTCAGCCAGATGGACGAGGCGACCCAGCAGAATGCCGCGCTGGTGGAACAAGCCGCCGCGGCTGCCGCGAGCCTGGAAGATCAAGCGCAGGGCCTGGCCGATGCGGTAGGTAGCTTCAAGCTGGCCCAAGACACGGCGCCCATCCGACGCCCGCTGCCGGGGCGGGTGGAACCCGTGCAGCCGCGCAGGCTCGCGTCGCCGGTTCGCAAGGCTTGAGGCGAAAGGCAGGTTGTCCGGGGTGCGGGGGGCATACCCGGGAACATCCGCGTCGCCCGGCATTCACCACTCGGATGAAGCTGTGCAACCCCTGTAGGAGCGGGCTTGCCCGCGAATGCCACCGTTGCATCGCGGGCAAGCCC
>CAILNT010000057.1 GCA_903835655.1 uncultured Pseudomonadota bacterium
CCCCGCGCAACGCCTCCAAGCCCACCTTCGCCTTGAACTCAGGGGCATGCACCTTCCGCTTCTTCGCTTCGCTCATCGCTTCTCATTCCTTATGACTGAGCCAAGCTTAAACCGCTGTCTCAAAATCGGGGTCCACAATATTGATCGACTTGGGGCTTTGCGCCACCACGGCCATGCACGGTGCCAACGCGCCGGTCGATAAAACCGACTGGTCACCGCTGGAGGGCAAGGTCGTGCTGATCTGGCCCGACCGTGATAAGCCGGGATGGGAGTATGCCGATCGCGCTTCACAAGCGATTCTGGCCGCTGGCGCTGATTCCGTTGCCATCCTGTATCCGCCAGCGGAAAAGCCCGACGGGTGGGATGCGGCCGATGCGATTGCCGAGGGTTTTGACGTTCAGGGATTCCTGATGGCAGGTGACCGCGTGCCGGTAGCGGCACAAAGCGATGCGCCGATTGAGGACAAGCTGGTCGAGGGTATCGACTGGACCACCGAGGATGGGCTGGCTACCGCTTTCACCCGCCGCTACGGCGAAGACTGGCGTTACTGCGCCCAGTGGGGCAAGTGGCTCGTGTGGACCGGGATCCGCTGGAATCCGGACCAGTTGCTCTACATCCAGCACCTATCGCGCAATATCTGCCGGGCTGCTTCCTTCAAGGCAGACACGCCGCGTTTGCGTGCGCGTCTGGCCAGCTCGTCCACCATCAGCGCTGTGGAGCGTATCGCACGCAGTGATCCCAAGCACGCGTCCATGGCCGAACAGTGGGATGCCGACGTCTGGCTGCTGAACACGCCCGGTGGTGTCGTGGATCTGTGCAGTGGCGTCATTCGCTCGCATGACCGCGCTGACCGGATGACCAAGGTCTGCACCGCTGTGCCGCAAAGCGACTGCCCCACCTGGCGCGGCTTCCTGTCGGATGTGACTGGGGGCGACGCGGAACTGATGGTCTATCTGCAGCGCATGGTGGGCTACTGCTTGACCGGGGTGACCAGCGAGCACGCATTGTTCTTCCTGTACGGCACGGGTGCCAATGGCAAGTCGGTCTTCGTGAATGTGATTGCCACCATCCTGGGCGACTACGCCGCCAACGCGCCCATGGACACGTTCATGGAAACACGGTCTGACCGGCATCCCACTGATCTGGCAGGCCTGCGTGGTGCGCGCTTTGTCGCATCGATTGAGACCGAGCAGGGTCGGCGCTGGAACGAATCCAAGATCAAGACCATCACCGGTGGCGACAAGGTGTCTGCGCGTTTCATGCGCCAGGACTTTTTCGACTACACACCGCATTTCAAGCTGGTCATTGCCGGCAACCACAAGCCGTCCATCCGCAATGTCGACGAGGCCATGAAGCGTCGGCTGCATCTGATTCCTTTCACGGTGACCATTCCGCCCGAACGGCGCGACGGCAAGCTCACCGAGAAGCTGCTGCAAGAACGCGACGGCATTCTGGCGTGGGCCCTGGAGGGCTGCTTGCTGTGGCAGCAGTCTGGCCTGAAGCAGCCGCAAAGCGTCATGGATGCGACCGAGGAGTATTTCGAGGCCGAGGACGCCATGGGGCGTTGGATCGAGGATCGCTGCGTTTTGCATGGCAACGCCAAAGCGCTGACGTTCGAATTGTTCAACGACTGGAAGCAGTGGGCTGAGACCAACGGCGAGTTTCTGGGCTCCATGCGTCGGTTCTCGGATGCGCTCTTGACGCGGCGCTTCGAGAAATGGCGCAACGGCTCGGGCATGCGCGGCTTTGTTGGCATTGGCTTGAAGGAGCCGACCAGCCTCCCACGCGCAAGCTACCCATACAACGATAACTGAGGGACTGGTCATGACAAAAATCCCAAGCACCAGCCACGGTCTGACGCATCCGACAACCCAAAACATTAACTTGCTACACGTGCGCGCGGGCGCACCTAAAGAGAAGTTACGTTATCCCGAGTCCGATGTGTCAGACCCTGTCAGCACCATCGTCGGCGCGGCCACGCAAGCGGGTGGTGTCCTGACCATTCTGGCGATCGATCTCGGCACCACGACGGGGTGGGCCATGCGTGCGCGTGATCACCAGATCGCCCATGGCTTCGTTAGTCTCAAGCCGCAACGGTTTGAAGGCGGGGGTATGCGCTTCCTGCGGTTCAAGCGCTGGTTGTCCGAAATCCACACCATGGCAAACGACATCCATGCGGTGTATTTCGAGGAAGTGCGCCGCCATGCAGGCGTGGATGCCGCGCACGTCTATGGCGGCTTGATGGCCACGCTCACCACCTGGTGCGAGCACCGCAACGTCCCGTACCAAGGCGTTCCAGTCGGGACGATCAAAAAGCATGCGACGGGCAAAGGAAATGCTGGCAAGGACGATGTCATCGCCGCCATGCGTGCCAAGGGCCATCCGGTAACCGACGACAACGAAGCCGATGCCCTGGCCTTGCTCCACTGGGCCATCGACACCCAGGAGGCATGACATGAAAACGCCACAAGCGCATTACCCGTCGCCCCTGGGCCGCATGCAAGGCGAACACGTTGATCTGGATGTTGTGAAACAACGTGGCTGGCAGGAGCAACACATCCTCGTCGTCTCAGAAGCGGATGAACGGCTGGGCGTGATCGAGCGCCAACTGATTCGCATCATCGGGGACCGTTTGTACGGGAGGACTCGGCATGGCTAAACACCCCACTGTCTGGTCCGCCGACGATGTCGCCGCACGTTTTCATGAGGCGGTGGTCACCGGTCGTCGTCTGCCACCAGTCCGTGTCCAGGGCTACTTCAACCTGTGGCCACCGATCGTGCGCCAGGAGTGGGAGCGCTTTGCCGACAACGACCGCGTGATTCGCTTTCCACCCGATCCCAAGGACGTCGACCTGATGCTGGAAACCATGGGATGGGTGCAGTGGCTTGAGGTCGAGAGTCGCCACCTGGTCTGGATGCGCGCGGACAACTACGAGTGGAACGAAATCGGCAGGCGATTCGGGTGCTGTCGCACGACCGCGTGGCGTCGCTGGCGCGTTGCTTTGGACGTTGTAGTCCAAAACTTGAATCAAAAGGCAGTGGCTCGCGGATCGGCGAGTGCTTTTTCTCCCGAACAAAAAGGCAACCTAGGGTAATGCGTCCGGCGAATGTCCTTGGCTTCCTGCAAATGTCCATTTTGGAGGGTTTTTGGCGTGCAACACATTGGGCTTCTTTGACGTATATTTCGGCTATCTTCTGGACAGACTTGTGAGCAGTGCCAAGTGGCATCGCAACATGGCTGACCGACACCACAAACCCGCTATGAGCCACATGCTCTCAGCGGGTTTTTGCATTTCTGGGCCCATTGATGTCATCTTTGAAAATCCACTATCGGCCGATCGAGACTTTGATCCCCTATGCCCGCAATGCGCGCACGCACAGCGATGAACAGATCACGCAAATCGCTGCCAGCATCCGGGAGTTCGGCTTCAACAACCCCGTCTTAGTTGATGGCCATCGCGGCGTCATTGCGGGCCATGGCCGGATCCTCGCCGCGCGCAAACTGGAGATGACGGAGCTGCCAGTGATCGAACTGGCGCACCTCTCCGACACCCAAAAGCGCGCGTTTATCCTGGCCGAGAACAAGCTGACCGAACGGGCTGGGTGGGACAGCGAACTGCTGTCACTGGAATTGTCCGAACTGCAGGATGCTGGCTTTGCCCTGGAGTTGACTGGCTTTGATGACGCGGAGATACAGGCACTGCTGGCCAAGGATGGCGAGGAAGATTCGGATCTAGCCGACGACTCGGCTGACGAACTGCCTGAACCGCCGGTCAAGGCTGTCAGCCAAACCGGCGACATCTGGATCATTGGGCAGCATCGCCTGATCTGTGGTGACGCTGCCGACGCTGACGTGATCTCGGCACTCATGGGCATAGACCGCGCCACGCTGTGCTTCACATCGCCGCCCTACGGTAGCCAACGGCAGTACACCAACGTTGGCACCGACACCATCGTGGATTGGGATGGCTTGATGCGTGGCGTGTTCACCACCTTGCCCATGGCAACGGATGCTCAGGTCTTGGTCAACTTGGGTTTGATTCACCGCGACAACGAAGTCATCCCGTATTGGGACGGCTGGCTGCAGTGGATGCAGTCCGTTGGCTGGCGTCGCTTCGCCTGGTACGTGTGGGACCAGGGTCCGGGAATGCCGGGTGACTGGAATGGTCGACTGGCTCCCAGCTTCGAGTTCATTTTCCACTTCAACCATGAGGCGCGTCGCCCCAACAAGATCGTGCCTTGCAAGCACGCCGGACAGGAATCGCACCTGCGCGCCGATGGATCGTCAACCGCCATGCGCAAGAAGGATGGCGAAGTCGGGGGCTGGTCCCATGCTGGCACGCCAACCCAGGACACGCGCATCCCCGACAGCGTGATCCGCATCATGCGGCACAAGGGCAAGATTGGTGAGGACATCGACCACCCCGCCGTGTTCCCGGTTGCACTGCCCGAGCATGTCATGGAGGCTTTTTCCGCCAAGGCTGACGTGGTGTTCGAGCCTTTCAATGGCTCGGGAACCTCGCTGCTTGCCGCGCAGCGCACGCAACGTCGCTGCCGCTCGGTGGAGATCGCGCCGGAATACGTGGACGTAGCGATACGCCGCTTCCAGCAGAACTATCCGGATGTTGCCATCACGCTCGATAGCACCGGCCAGTCATTTGAGGATGTTGCCGTCGACCGTCTGGGCGTTCAGGAGTTGGCACATGCGTAATCCAGTGGCTGATCTCAAGATCGAATTGCGCCAGGTCGCGGCGTTGATTCCCTACATCCGCAATGCCAAGCAGCACTCCGATGCGCAAGTGGCCCAGATCGCCGCCAGCATCACTGAATTTGGCTGGGGTGCACCGATCCTGGTTGACGGACAGAACAACGTGATTGCCGGCCACGGACGCCTGCTCGCTGCCCGAAAACTCGGGATGACTGAGGTCCCGGTGGTCCCGATGGCGCATCTGACGGACATTCAGCGCCGGGCGCTGATTCTGGCCGACAACAAGATCGGCGAGAACGCGTCCTGGGACGACGAACTGCTGGGCCTTGAGTTGGCCGAGTTGAAAGACGGTGGCTTTGATCTAGGCATCACCGGCTTCAGTCCCGATGAATGGGATGCACTGATTGCGGGTGACGCCAGCACTGACGGACTCACCGACGAGGATCAGGTTCCGGAAGTCACCGAGAACCCCATCTCGCGCGCTGGCGACGTCTGGCTGCTCGGCGATCACAAGGTTCTGTGCGGCGATGCCACCAAGGCTGAGGACTACAAGACGCTGTTGGGTGACGAGTTGGTGGACATGACGTTCACGGATCCGCCCTACAACGTCAACTACGCCAACACGGCCAAGGACAAGATGCGCGGCAAGAATCGCCCGATCCTGAACGACAACATGGGAGATGGCTTTGGTGCGTTCCTGCTGGCGGCTTGTCAGAACATCCTAAACGTCACCAAGGGTGCGGTCTACATCGCCATGAGTTCATCGGAGCTGGACACCTTGCAGTCGGCCTTCCGTGCAGCTGGTGGCAAGTGGTCGACCTTCGTGATTTGGGCCAAGAACACCTTCACCATGGGGCGCGCCGACTACCAGCGCCAGTACGAGCCCATCCTGTACGGGTGGCGCGATGGTGCCGAGCACTACTGGTGCGGAGCCCGCGACCAGGGTGATGTGTGGCAGATCAAGAAGCCGCACAAGAACGACCTGCATCCGACCATGAAGCCGGTGGAGCTGGTCGAGCGCGCGGTGCGCAACAGCAGTAAGACGCGCGATCTGGTTCTAGACCCGTTCGGCGGCTCTGGCTCCAGTCTGATTGCCTGCGAAAAATCTGGACGCCGCGCACGGTTGATCGAACTCGATCCGAAGTACGTGGACGTGATCGTCAAGCGCTGGCAGGACTTCACCGGCGGCGAGGCAACTCGTGCCGGTGATGGCGCGCAATTCAATGCACTTGCCGATCTGGCTCAACCAGCGATCCGGTAGACCCGGTCGCCTTCGCCCTTGTCTGATACCAGATTGAGTCCGAGCTTCTTCTTGAACGCACCAGCAAACGTGCCGCGTACCGTGTGTGCCTGCCAGCCGGTGGCTTCGCAAATTTGTCGGATGGTCGCGCCCTCGGGGCGCTTGAGCATGCTGATGACCGTAGCCTGCTTGCTGTTGTCGCGCGTGCGCGGCGTTTTGACCTCAGCGCGTGCCTTTGTCTCGATGGCGGCAACAGCGGCTTCGATCTCCGGATCCGCGACGGTGACCGGTCCCGGGCGTGGCAGTCCCAGTGCGTCGTAGCCCTCGGCGGCGACAAACCATTCTTCGCCCAGTGGCGTGATGAGAGCGCGATTGAACAAGCTGTCGAGCACCTTCTTGCGTGCGCCGCCTTTGATGTTGTCCGGAAACCATTCGATCTTGCCGCTGGTGGACTGGGCCGCGTGGCTGAGGATTTGCTGCTGCGATGGTGTGAGTTGGGTTGTCATGGTGATGCTCCTGGGTTGATTACTGGTTGGGTTTGTTGCTGCTGGCGGCTTGCTTGCCCGCGTCAAAGGCTGCCTGCAGGGCGGTCTTGATGCCCCACACGCTCACTTCGTGAAAGTCGAGCCGGTCGCTGTTGCGTGTCTCGAGCGTGTCGACAAAAAGATGGTCCAGCGCGATCTGCTGGAACAGTTGGTCGAGGGTCTTGGCGTCCATCGTCTTGGTCCTCAGACGCTGTGGATTTGCTTGGCGCGATCGAACCCGACCCAGATGCCCTTGTCATCCAAGCCGCGTGCGGCAAGTTCCTCGCGCGCCAGGCGGTTGAGGTCCAGTTCGCCGCGTGCGACTGCGGCCAGGACCTTGGTCAATGCGATCTGGATGAACCCGATCTCGTCGACTGTGAATTCGTTGCTGCTGTAGGCCATGTGCTTCTCCTGTGTGGTTGATGGTGTTGGTAGTAACGCGCTGTTCAACACAGAAGCCAAGCGTGTTTTGGTGGGCAGTTGCGGTGTTCTTCGAACTTTCTTTTGACCGTTTCTCACATGCCAATCGCAGCACCCACACCGTGTCGTCACCCGGGCTGTGGTGAGGTCTTGGCCACGCCCGGTTACTGCGATTCGCACCGTGTTGCAGTGCATCGTGACTACGGTCGGGCACGGCGAGGGTTCGATACCGAGCGTGGCTTCTACCAGTCAGCCGCGTGGCGTGCGGTGCGTGCTGCGTTCCTGCGTGAGCACCCGGTGTGCACGCGTTGTGAGGGCCGTGGGCGCGTTGTCGCGGCGGTGGTGGCAGACCACATCAAACCTTTGAAGGACGGCGGCGCACGGTTTGACTGGGCCAACCTGCAGGGTCTGTGCGTGCCCTGCCACAACAGCAAAACCGCTGGCGAGACAGCCAAACGGCGCTGACCTACCCCCCCAGGGGGGATGAATCTCTACATCGTGCCGCGCGCGATGCGTGCGCGTGCACAGATTTTTGCGCGTGCAAATTGAAACAAGGGGGGATCCCCCCAGGACCGAATTGAAATGGCCGGACGCAAACCACTGCCCACTACTGTCAAGAAGATCAAGGGAACGCTGCAGAAATGCCGCACGAACTTGCGCGAGCCGCAGCCCCAAGGGGATCTGGTTGAGCCGCCGACGTACATGACAGATGGTGCCAAGGACGCATGGCGCTACGCCATCGACAGCGCCCCACAGCATCTGCTGCGCCGGTTGGATATGTCCGTACTTGAGGTGTGGGCGTGCGCCGCCGATCTGTATCGCAAGGCGCAAGCGGGCCTGGCCAAGACTGGATTGCTGATCAAAGCGCCGAACACGGGTGTGCCGATGCAGTCGCCGTACCTGGCGATTGCCAACAAGCAAGCCCAGATCATGACCAAGGCTGCGACCGAGATGGGATTTACGCCAGCCTCGCGCTCGCGCATCACCTTGCCCATGGAAGCGGCTGACGATCTGGATCCTTGGTCGGAGATCGCTGGCTGATGCCCGCGCGCAGTTACGCCACCATCGCCCGGCAGTACGCCGAGGCCGTGGTGGAGGGAGATGTTTGCGCGTGCCGATGGGTGCGCATGGCGTGCCAGCGGCAATTGAACGACCTGATTAAGTTCAAGGGCAAGAGCAGCTTGCTGCGGTTCAACCCGAAGCTGGTGGATCGGTCCGGCAAGTCGTTCGCGCCGGCAGACAACTTGTGCGCGTTCATTGAGCGTCTGCCGCACGTCAAGGGTCCGCTGGCCGGAGAGCCGATCCATCTGGAGCCCTGGCAGGTGTTCATCCTGAGCACGGTGTTCGGATGGGTCAAGGCGGACGGAAAACGCCGGTTTCGTCGGGCCTACATCGAGGTGCCGCGTGGTAACGCTAAGTCCACACTGTCCTCGGCGCTGGCCCTGTACATGCTGGCGGCCGATGGTGAAGGCGGAGCAGAGGTGTATTCGCTGGCGACGACCCGGGACCAGGCGCGGATCGTATTTGGTGATGCGCAGACCATGGCGCGGCAGTCCGCCGGCTTTCGCACCCGCTTCGGTGTGGGCGTTGGCGCGCACAACATGCATGTGATGACCAGCGGATCGAAGTTCGAAGCGCTGTCTGCGGAAGGCTCGACGCTGGATGGATTGAACATCCACTTCGGTTGCGTCGATGAGTTGCACGCCCACAAGACCCGCACGGTGTACGACGTGGTGGAAACCGGGACCGGCAAACGAGACAACTCGTTGTTGTGGGTGATCACGACGGCAGGCAGCAACCGCTCCGGCATTTGCTACGAGATCCGGACATTTGTGACCCGGCTGCTTGATGGCGTGTTCGAGGACGACAGTCAGTTCGGCATCGTCTACGGGCTGGACGATGGGGATGACTGGACGCTGGAGTCGTCGCTGATCAAGGCCAACCCCAACTGGGGCATTTCGGTGCGCCCAGAAGTGCTGGCTCCGCTGCAGGCCAAAGCGATGCAGATGCCCAGCGCGGTGAACAACTTCAAGACCAAGCACCTGAATGAGTGGGTCAACGCCGACACGGCATGGATGGACATGCGCTCCTGGGACCGGTGCGCCGATCCGCTGCTGGACATCGAGGCCTACGCCGGTCAGCCCTGCTGGATCGGTCTGGACCTGGCCAGCAAGACCGACATTGCCGCATTGCTGCTAGTGTTTGCGCATCCGGAGATCGATGGTGGCTTCGCGGCGTTTGGTCGCTACTACCTGCCAGAAGACACGGTGCAAGCAGTAGGCAATAGCCAGTACCCGGGGTGGATGGGCAGTGGCCGCCTCACGGTCACGCCGGGCAACGTGATCGATTTCAGCTGGATCGAAGCTGACCTGATCGAATTTGCTTCGCGCTTCTCGGTGCAAGCAGTGGCGTTTGATCCGTTCCAGGCCACGCAGTTGTCGACCCGGATGCTCGCCGAGGGACTGCCAATGATTGAGGTGCGGCCCACGGTATTGAATTTCTCCGAGCCCATGAAAACACTGGAAGCCTTGGTGCTGCAAGGCAAGCTCATTCATGACGGCTGCCCGGTGCTGGGCTGGATGGCGAGCAACGTAGTGGCGCACCTGGACGCCAAGGACAACATCTATCCGCGCAAGGAACGCCCAGAAAACAAGATCGACGGCATCGTAGCTCTCATCATGGGCCTGTCGCGGGCGATCACGCTCGGCACCAATGTCGTGTTGGGCGCGGACTATGAACTGGTGATGCTCTGATGGGGATGTTTAGCTTCCTCTCCCGCTGGATGGCGTCGAGCGACGACCGCAGCCCTTGGGGTGACTTCTGGTTTGAGCCGGTTACGGTGCGCACGTCCAGCGGCATGCGCGTGTCGGCGGACAACGCCCTACGCCTTGCGGCGGTGTATGCCAGCGTGCGCATCCTGGCCGAAACCATGGCGTCGTTGCCGTTCGTGCTGTACCGACAGCGCGCCGATGGCGGAAAGGACCGGGTTACCGACCATTGGCTGTACCGGCTGCTGGCCAAGCGTCCGAATCGGCACCAGAACCCGTATGAGTGGCGCGAGATGCTGCAGGGTCATCTGGCGCTGCGGGGCAATGCCTACAACCGGATCGTGGCCAACAGCCGAGGCGAAATCTTGGAACTGGTTCCGATCCACCCGGACAGGATCAAGATGGAACTCACCCCTGCCGGTGACTACCGCTACCGGGTGATGGATCGGCTTGGTGTCGAGACGATCATTCCGCGCGGCGAGATATGGCATCTGCGCGGACTGTCTTCCGACGGGCTAATGGGCATGAGCCCGATCGACCTGGCCCGTGAGAGCCTAGGGATGGCGCTGGCCGCCCAGGACTACGGTGCTCGGTTCTTTGCCAATGATGCCAAACCGACCGGTGGTTGGATTGAGTTTCCGGGTTCGTTCAAGGACACAGAAGCCAAGAAGGTATTCCGTGAGTCCTATCAGGCGGCGCAGTCGGGTGCCAACCGTGGCAAGGTTCTGGTGCTTGAGAACGGCATGAAGTTCCACGAGGTGGGCGTCACCAACAAGGATGCCCAGTTCCTCGAACTGCGCAAGTTCCAGATCACCGACATCGCACGACTGTTTCGGGTGCCGCCTCACATGATCGCGGACCTGGAGCGCGCGACATTTTCGAACATCGAGCAGCAGAGCCTTGAATTCGTGATGCACACCATGACGCCATGGGCTGAGCGGTGGGAGGCCAGCATCGAGTCCGAGTTGCTTTTCGACGGTGACGATCTGGAAGTGGAATTCGATTTCTCCAATCTGATGCGAGGGGATGCGGCCAGCCGCTCTTCCTACTATCAAAGTGGCATCCAGAACGGTTGGCTCACCCGGAACGAAGCGCGCATCGCCGAGAACCTGAATCCTCTGGACGGACTGGACGAGCCGTTGCGGCCACTGAACATGGTTGAAGAAGGTGCCGCCGAGGACATGGAAGCGGACGGCGAACAAACCGAGCCACCTGCTCAAGAGGCTGCAGAGCCGAAAGACGATGAAGCGTCAGCGCGGGTGCGTGCGCTCATTGCAACCAGCGCAGCCCGACTGGCACGGCGCATCAGCCGCGCTGGTGCCATGACTGACAGCGACCTCACGCTGATCGCCGAAGCGCTGGCTGTGCCGATGGCCCGCGTGGTGCATTGGGCACAAAGCCAATTACCTCAGATGGCAGAAGGCGAACTGACCGATTCACTGATTTCACTGGGAATGACACCATGAACCATCAAATGTTGATCGCCGAATTCCTGGCGACACCCTGGGCGTTGATGCCAGAACGACTGAACGCCGTCACTGCCGTGATGGCGCGCTGGTCGCAAAACGTGCCGGCCAGTGCCGACGTCTTGGCGGCAATCGATGCGGACCGCTCGGTCCGTGACGCCAGACGCCAAGCGGCCACCGCAGTTTCCAGCGGAGGCATCGCGGTGCTTCCGCTGTACGGCGTGGTCACGCAGCGCGGCAACATGGTCGACGACGTGTCCGGCCCGGGGAGCGTCAGCACCCAGCAGTTTGCGTCTGCCCTGCGCCAGGCACTAGCTGACGACACGGTAAGCCAGATCCTCATCGATATCGACAGCCCGGGCGGCAGCGTCTATGGCGTCTCGGAACTTGCCGATGAGATCACGCAAGCCAGATCGCAAAAACCAGTGGTGGCCGTTGCCAACAGTCTTGCGGCATCGGCCGCGTACTGGATCGGGTGCTCTGCCTCCGAGTTCTATGTATCACCCGGTGGCGAGGTCGGATCCATCGGCGTGTGGCAGGCCCATTTCGACCACTCGCAGGCGCTCGCTGCTGAGGGTGTCAAGCCGACGCTTGTCTCGGCTGGCAAGTTCAAGGTCGAAGGCAATCCATATGCTCCCTTGGATGACGACGCGCAAGCGTTCATGCAATCTCGCGTCGATGACTACTACGCCAGCTTTACGAAAGCGGTGGCGCGTGGTCGAGGCGTACCGATTGCCCAGGTACGAGAGGGCATGGGTCAAGGTCGAGTGCTCGGCGCGGACGCAGCCATGGCACAGAACATGGTCGATGGCGTAGCCACCTTCGATGACGTGGTCAGGAAGATGCGCCGTGATGCCAAGACCAGCGCCAAGCCCAAGGCAAGTCGGCTCAGTCATGCACAACGCGCACTCGAGATTCTGTAATTCCGAAATCCGGTGAGGCTCCGTTGAGCCCTGCCAACTGCTGACACGACCCGTCGGTCGTCACCCCACCAACCACCTTCGGGTGGTTTTTTTTACGTCCGTTCAACCCGTCCATGCAGATCGCATGCGGCGGGTTTTTCACTTTGGAGAACCTTTCATGAGTAAGCAACTGCGCGAGCTTCAATCTCGCAAGTCCACCCTGGTCAAAGAGGCCCGCAGCCTGACCGACCGCGCCGCAGCCGACAACCGCGACATGACCGATGAGGAAGTCGCTGCCTTTGATGCCCTGCGCACCCGCATCGATGCAGCATCCGCTGCCATCGACCGTGAGGCTGCGTTGATCGCGGACGAGGCACGCATCGGTGTATCCAGCGTCATTGGCCCCATCGTCACCGACAACCGCGAAGCCGATCCCAAGCGAGGCTTTGGCTCCCTGGGCGAGTTCATGCAGGCGGTCTACCAGGCTGACAAACCTGGCCAGTCCATTGATGCACGTCTCCTGTTGGGTGGCATTGGTGCAGCGGCACCTGCCAATTTCAGCAACGAGGCCGCTGGCCAGGACGGAGGCTTTCTGGTTCCGCCCCAGTTCTCGCAGGAGATCTTCAAGCTCTCCTTGGGCGAGGACTCGCTCCTGCCGCTTACCGACAACGTCGAGATCAGCGGCAACAGCATGGCCTTCCCCAAGGACGAGACCACGCCATGGGGCACCAACGGCATCCGTGCCTACTGGCAAGGTGAGGCGGCGTCAGCGATTGCCACCAAGCCGGTGCTCGGCCTGGCAACCCTGCGCTTGAAAAAGCTGATGGCGCTGGTTCCGACCACGGATGAGTTGCTGGACGATGCCAACGCGCTGACCACCTACCTGCCGCAGAAGGTGGCGCTCTCCATCCGCTGGAAAGCCAACGAGTCCATCTTGTTTGGTGCCGGCAACGGTATCCCGATCGGGTGCATGAATGCCGGTGCGATCGTGACGGTGGCCAAGGAATCCGGTCAGGCCACGCAAACCTTACTGCCGCAGAACCTGGCCAAGATGATCGCGCGCCTGCCTCCGGGCTCGTTCACCAACGCGGTCTGGATCGTCAACAACGATGTGCTGCCGGCGCTCTTCACGCTGAGCCTGGGTAACTTCCCGATCTACCTGCCCACGGGTCTGTCGGTCGGCGGCATTCAGGTCTCGCCCTACGGCACTTTGCTGGGTCGCCCGGTGTTCGTCTCGCAACACGCCAACACTTTCTCCAGCCAGGGGGACGTGTTGCTGGTGGATCTGTCTTACTACCAGACCATCACCAAGGCGGGTGGCATGCAAACCGCCACCAGCATGCATCTGTATTTCGATGCAGATCTGACGGCATTTCGGACCACATTCCGCATGGACGGCCAATCCAAGATCGTCAATCCGATCGCGCCAGCCAAGGGCAGCAACTCGCTATCGCCCTACATCCAGCTCGCCGCGCGCTAAGCGCAATTCGGGGCGTCTCAGTCGCCTGAGCGTCCCGCAACCCCACCCGCATTCATTTCATTCAGGAGATTTCCATGTTCCCCAATGCAAAAGGCAGCGAAGAGCTGTCGATTCTCGCCACCATCGATCCGGCCAGTCAGGCCGCCGGCACTGTTACCTCGGGCTGGATCAACGTCGCCAACTTCCACGCGCTGCTGGCGATTGTGGAGACCGGCATCCTCGGTGCCGCCGCGACGCTGGACGGCAAGCTTCAGCAGGCGCAGGACAACATCGGCACCGGTGCGAAGGACGTGACCGGCAAAGCGATCACCCAGATCGTCAAGGCTACGGGCGACAACAAGCAGGCGCTGATCAACATCAAGCCTGAGGACATCGACAACGCCAACGGCTTCGGTTTTGTGCGTCTGTCGCTGACCATCGGCGTGGCCGCCAGCATCGTCGCGGGCAAGTTGCTCGGTGTGAATCCGCGCTACGCCACGGCTGACGCATTCAATCAGGCCGCTGTGGTCCAGATCATTTAAGGGGCGAGCATGAGCACGCGCATCCTTTTCAGTCTGGACTTCAATGCGGTCGACGGCGCTGGCAACAGCTACGTCAAGTACCGCGCGGGCGAAAACTACGAGGTCACTGAGGAAACGACCCGGCTGGTTGCCGCCGGGATCGCTGAATCGATCGTGGTCCCGGACGCGGCCGCAACGGGGGCCTCAGCGGCTCCCTCGGCATCGTCCTCCGGCGCTGCTACCAACGCGACCGCCAGCACAACGCCATAAGCCATGCCTCTGCAACTGGTCACCCCACCTGCGGAGGAGCCGGTGTCCCTGGCGGACGCCAAGCTCCATTTGCGGGTGGATTTCACCGATGACGATGCGTTGATCACCGCATTGATCGCGGCGGCGCGCCAGGCTGCAGAAACGCTCACGGGTCGGCAGATCGTCACCGCGCGCTGGAAGCTGGTACTCGATAGCTTTCCGGGGCCCAGTCTCATGGGCGTGCCTGCGGGTCTGCCGTTCTCGCTTCCGGGCCACGCAGTTTTGCTGCCCAAATGTCCAGTGCAATCAATCGTCTCCATCCAGTACCTGGACATGGCCAGCGCCACGCAGACTATGCCAGCCACCGACTACACGGTGGATGCGGCGTGTGAACCAGCGCGCATCACCCCCGTATTCGGCAAGATCTGGCCGATCAATCTGCCGCAGATTGGCGCGGTCTGGGTCACGTTCGATGCCGGCTACGGGGCTGCTGCCAACGTGCCCGAAGGTATCAAGAGCTGGATCAAACTACGTGTGGGCAGCCTTTATGCCCACCGTGAGGAAGTAGCGCTGCTTGCGCGCGGGAAGATTGAGCCGCTGCCATTCATCGATGGATTGCTCGACCCGTTCAAGGTGGTTCTGGCATGACGTCGATCCGTGCCGGACAACTGAACCGGCGTATTCTCATTCAGGCCCGCAGTGCAAGCCAGGACACGTATGGCGCGCAGCAACTCACGTGGGCGGACCTGACTACGGTCTGGGCGGACATACAACCCTTGACCGGGCGGGAACTCCAGAGCGCACAGCGGGTTGCCAGTGAGGTTTCGCATCAGATCATCGTTCGCTATCAGGCGATCTTTGCGGACACCCGAGTTGTAGCCGGTTACCGCGCGCTTTACAAAGGTCGCGTGTTCAACCTGCATGCGTCGTTGATCGAGGAAGAGAAGAACGCGGTGGTGACGTTGCTGGCGTCGGAAGGTCTGGGCGATGTCTAACTCCGAGAGCGTCAAGATCGAAGGCCTGGACGAACTGGCCCGTGCATTGAAAGAGTTGCCACAGCGCGTGGCCCGCAACGGTCTGCGTGCGGCGGTCTATGCCGGGGCCCGGGTGATTCGGGATGAGGCCAAGCTCAAAGCGCCGGTGGCCATCGCAGCACTGGGGCCGGATCAGCCGCCACCGGGCACCCTGAAGCGCTCAATCATCATGAAGCAGATCCCGGAACTCTCTGGGCCGCAGAAGCAGACCTTTTTCGTGACCGTGCGCCACGGCAAGAAATACCGCAAGCAGGGCAAGAAAGAAAACCTGTCGCAAGACGCGTGGTACTGGCGCTTCGTGGAATTTGGCACCGTAAAGATGAGCGCCAAACCGTTCCTTCGTCCGGCCTTCGAAGGCAAGAAGCTCGAAGCGGTGGATGCGATCAAGGACCGGTTGTCCGAGCGCATTGAGCTAGCCGCGCAGGAACTCAAGAAATGATCCAAGAGCAATTGTTCACGGCCCTCGCAGGAGTGGCCGGCGGACGGGTGTTTCCGAACGTCGCGCCCAATAACGTGCAAAAGCCCTACGTGGTCTACATGCGCGTGGCAAGTAGCCCGGAAAACACCTTGGCCGACGGCATCCCCATCGACAACACCCGCATGCAGATTGACTGCTTCGATCTGACTTACGCCGGCGTGACGACGCTGGCCGAGACCGTCAAAACCGCGCTTCGCACTTCCGCGATCACCAACGTGTTGCTGCTGGAGCAGGACCAGTTCGAGTCCGATGCGCTCCTGCATCGCGTGATCCTGGATTTCTCACTTTGGCACTACTGATTCTCAATATTGAAAGGACCTCACCATGGCAAGCACTGCAATCTCAGCCCAAGGCACCACCGTCCAGGTCGGCACGACCGTGGGCTCGGCCATCAACATCACCGCGATCTCACTGACCAACCCGTGCCGGGTCACGCTCGCCGCAGTCACCGGACTGAACAAGGGCGACGTGCTGACGTTCACTGCGATCGTGGGTACCACCCAGTTGAACGGCAACAACTACGTCATTCAGTACATCGAGCCCACGACCAAGATCGTGACCCTGGCCAACCTGGATGCAACGGGGTTCACCGCGTACACCAGCGGTGGGACGGCGACGCCGGTGCAGTGGACCAAGGTTGCCAACGTGCGCAGCTACAACGGCTTCGATGGGTCGGCGTCGGAAATCGACCGCACCAACTTTGACTCCACGGCCAAGGAATTCATTCTCGGTCTCTTTGACCCAGGCCAGTTCGCCATGGAAGTCGATCAGGACAACACCGACGCCGGACAGATCGCGTTGATGACGGCGGTGGTCACAGGTCTGATCAAGAACTTCAAGATGACCCTCCCCAACGGCAACACCGCGACGTTCACTGCCTATGTGAAGAAGTTCAACAGCCAGGGCGCGGTCGATCAGGCCGTGCGCCGTTCTGCCAATTTGCGCATCTCCGGCGCGATCACCTGGGCCTAACCCCCCATATCCCCATTTACCCCCGTAACTTTGATAGGAATCCACATGACATTGCTTACCAAGAGCAGCATCCTGGCTGCCAACGATCTCCAGACCCAGGACATCGCTGTCCCCGAGTGGGGTGGCACCGTGCGCGTGCGCAGTTTCACCGGGCGCGAGCGCGATGCGTTTGAATCCAGCATGGTGCGCGGTGACGGCAAAGACCGCAAAGTCGATCTCACCAACATGCGCGCCCGCCTGGTGGGGCTGTGTGTGATCGATGAAACAGGAGCGCGCGTCTTCAGCGATGACGAAATCGATCTGCTCGGTGCCAAATCAGGCGCGGCTTTGGATCGTGTGTTCGCGGTCGCGCAGATGCTCAACGGTTTGTCCAACGCCGATGTGGACGAACTCGCAAAAAACTCCGACGGCGGCCCGAGCGACGCCTCTACTTCCGTCTCGCCCTTGCCCTCGGAGTCGCCCACCCCGACCACCTCCTTGCCAGTCTGACCAGTGCGCAAGTCGCGGAGTGGCTGGCCTTCGTGAGCATCGAAGGCTTGCCTGACATCCGGGCAGATTTCCGCGCTGGGCAGGTTTGCGCGACCGTGGCCAACGTGCACCGGCGCGAGGACCTGGATGCCTACCAAGCCCATGACTTCATGCCGGTGCTGCGGGAGGCCATGCCCGATGCCAAGGTAGGTGCCACCGATGCCACACCCGACGCGATACCCGACGTACAGGCCCAGAGCCGACTGATCGCTGCCCTCTTGGGCAATCAAGAAACCCCATAAGGACAACCCCACCCCATGGCCACCCTCGCCAGCCTCGTGGTCAGCCTCGAGGCCAATGTCGCCCGGTTCGAATCCGACCTGAACAAGGCCGAATTCATGGCCAAAAAGGCCATGGACACGATCACCAATGTGTCGGAGACCGCCATGAAAGCCGTCAAGGGTGCCGTGGCAGGACTGGCTGCCGCCTACACCTTCGACGCTTTCGCTGATGGCATCAAGGGCGCGATCGAGTCAGCGGCTGAGTTGGACCACATGGCACAAAAGACAGGTGCATCGGTCGAAGCACTCTCGGGCCTGAAGTCCGCCGCCAAACTCTCCGGCACCAGCCTCGAGGAAGTAGGCGTCGGACTGCAAAAACTCGCCAAGTCCATGTACGAGGCGGCGGGCGGTAGCCAAAAGCAGGCAGACCAATTTGCGTCCCTTGGCATTGCGGTGCTCGACTCGAACGGGAAATTGCGGGATTCCGGCGAGGTCATGCTGGATCTGGCCAAGAAGCTGGATTCCATGGACAGCAGCACACAGGCGGTAGCCACCGCACAGCAGTTGCTTGGCAAGCGTGGCGCGGAATTGATGCCATTTCTCCGCGATCTGGCCGACATCGGTGAACTCAACGCCAAGGTGACGTCCGAAATGGCGGCAGAGGCCGAGGCCTATGAGAAAAACCTGATCCGGCTCGAAGGCCGCAAGAAGTCCCTCTACAACACTATTGCCGCCGGGGTACTGCCGGTCATGCGCGATTTCACGGACGTTCTGGTCGGCGCGGGCAGCATGACCGAGCGTTTGAACCAGCAGGCCAAACAACTCCAGCAGGACAACACAATTCAGGACTGGGCCCGCACCGCAGCCAAAGCGGTCGCCTTTGTCCTGGATGCCTTTGACGGCGTGGTGCGGGTGATCCGCGTGGTGGGTTCCTCCATCGGTGCGGTGTTCGCCGACATCGTGTCTGTGCTGACGTTCGCCGATGGCCTGGGTGCGGCCATGATTCAGGAAGGCAGTCTGGATCCGGTCAAGCGCCGCTTTGCCACGCTTACTAGTGATCTCAAGAGCCATGCCGAGTCCTTCAACGAGGACATGGACAAGATTCTCGGCGCGCCCACTTTTCTGCAGAAACTCGACGAGCAGTTCGCTCAGCGCGACGCGGGTCTCAAGAAACTGGCGGAGACGCGCAAGCAGTCATTTGCCATTCCTGACCAAGGCGGCAACAAGACCAGTGCGTTCGAAAGCTATCTGAATTCGCTGAACGTCGAAGCCGTCAAAGATCAACTTGGTAAGTACGAGGCCATGATCGAAAAGGGTCGCTTGCTGGCCGAGAAGGAAGGCCGATTGAGCGAGATGGGTAAGGTCAAGTCCGTCGTCGGTCAGATCCAGCAAACCGATGAGAGCAAGCGGGTTGATGCCTTCACCCGCAGCATGGAGCAAGCCAACCAGCAGTACGAGTTCCAGAACACCTTGATCGGCATGAATGCGCGCGACCAGGAGATCGCGACCACCACGCGCAAAAACTTCCTGGCCGTGGAGCAGCAGATCTGGGATGCCGAGAAATCAGGTGCCAAGTTCTCCGCTGAGGCGCAGCAAAAGCTGCGTGACGAAGCAGTCAAGTCCAACGCCACCATGATCGACGCCATCAATGCGCGTTGGGCGGCCGAACATGCGTGGGAGACGGGTGTTTCCAAGGCGCTCAACGACTACATCGACAACATCAGCAGCGCAGCCTCCCAATCGCAAAAGCTGTTCTCCGACGCATTCAAGGGCATGGAGGATGCGCTGGTCACGTTTGTTCGCACTGGCAAGCTCGACTTCAAAACGCTGGCTGACTCCATCATCAGTGACCTGATCCGCATCCAGATCCAAAACAGCATCATGAAGCCACTGGCACAGGCGACCAGCGGTCTGAGCCTGTCGGGCATGTTCAGCAGCGCAGGCAACTTCCTCTCCGGCTTGTTCAAAGCGGACGGCGGACCGGTGGCAGGCAATCAGCCCTACATCGTGGGCGAGGAAGGGCCCGAGTGGTTTGTCCCCAACGGGGCGGGATCCATCCTGCCCAATGGCACCAATCCGACGGGTTCGGCCAGCACGAGCGGTGGAAGTCAGGGTCCGATCAACATCAACTTCTCGGTGCGGGCAATGGATGCGCGCAGCTTTCAGTCAGCCATGGTGCAAAACAAGGCGGTGGTGGTCGGCATCGTTAATCAGGCGCTCAACATGCGCGGTCGGTATGGGATAACGGCATGAGCGGAGCATTTCCCCTGACTCCGTCGCCCAGCGGCATCAAGATCCAATCGCTGCAGCCGACACGCGTCTCGTTGTCACACAACTTGCGTCGCAGCGTGCGCACCACCGGCGCTCAACGCTGGCTGGTCACTGCCGATTGGGTGGGTTTGACGCGTGCCCAGTTCGCGCCGATTCAGGCCTTTGTGATCGCTCAACGGGGTCAGACGGACAGCTTCACGATGGTGCTGCCTGGGCACAAGCAACCCCAGGGTGTGGCGACCGTGACGCCGCTGGTCAACGGTGCGGCGCAGTCCGGGCGAGCACTTGCCACCAAAGGCTGGAGTGCCAGCGTGACCGGGTTACTCAAGGCGGGTGATTTCATTGGCATCGCTGGACAGACCAAGGTGTACATGGTCACAGCCGACGCCTCGTCGGATGCCAGCGGCAACGCCACGCTGACCATTGAACCCGGGTTGATGTCCTCGCCTGCCGATGGCGCTGCTCTGGTCGTGCGCAACGTGCCATTCACGCTGGCGCTGGCGGGCGACTCGGTTGAGATGGCGGTATCGCCACCCGTGATCTACAACTTTTCCCTGCCACTGGTAGAGGCTTTCTAATGGATCGTGGTGCAAGCGCAGCGTTCATTACCGAGATACTGAAGTCGAGCAACCAGCCCATCTATTTGGTGGAAGCATGGTTTGACGACGGCACGATCCGGATGAGCGACGCGTGGGTCAACGTCGTCTGGGGTGGCAACACCTACACCGCCAACGGGTACTTCCTTGGCTTCTCCGGGCTCTCGGAGACCAGCGACATGACCATCCCCAACGTCACGGTGCAGGTGTCTGCCGTGGACCAGACGTGGATCGCCATTGCTCTGTCCAAGCCCTACATCGATCGACGCATCGCGGTCTACAAGGCGTTCCTGGATTACACGCAGGCGCTGATCAGCAGTCCCTTGCTGATTTTTGACGGCCGCATTGACACCATGGAAATCTCTGACGACCCGGGCCACGGCTCTTGCACGATTGCGGTGAGTGCCAGTTCCCAATGGGTCGATTTCCAGCGCACGCCCGGTCGCCATACCAATGACGACGAAGAGCAGATCTGGTATCCGGGCGACCGGGGGTTTCAGTTCGTCACCAATTTCAATCAGCAGATCAAGTGGGGCGCAGCATGAGCTTCACATTCTCCCGGGTGCCGATCGGTTCGGTAGCGGACCAACTTCAAGTCCTGGCCGAGCGCGAGTACGACGAAGTGGGCCAGAAGGATCTGGAGCGTCTGAATGTGGATTGGGCCCGCTATCGTGAACTCGATGCCGCCGGAAAGCTGGCCACGTTCATCGCCAAGCGCGGATCACGGCAGATGGGCTGCATCGTTGGCTACGCCGTGTTCGTGGTCCAAACCCACATCCACTACCAGGACGCATTGGTCGCCGCCAATAGCGCGGTCTATGTCGTCCCTGACGCCCGCGCGGGACGGGTGGTTCTCAAGTTGCTGCGCTACGCAGAGATTGGCCTCAAGGGTCAAGGCGTCAAGAAGGTCTACTACCACGTGAAGCGCGAGAAGGACTTTGGTCGGCTGCTGGAGCACCTGGGCTACCAAGACTCCGAGCGAATGTTTGCCAAGGTCCTGGGGCCGGAGCAAGACTGATGGCCGGCGTGATCATCGGAGCCATCGTGGGCTCCGCAGTCTCCGATGCGGTCGGGGCAGTGGTTGCCGATGCCGTTCTCGGCACCGTGATCGACTCGGGCATCACTGCGGCCGCCGCCGATGTGCTCGGCGCGTCCATTGCGACTGCTAATTTCATCGGTGGCGCTGCCGGACTCATTGCGGGTGGTGTTGCCAATCTGGCGACGCAGGCCATCCTGGGCGGTGGCATGAACGCCCCATCGCAGGCGCAGTCGGCAGTTTCCTCTGCACAAGCGCAGGGCATTCTGATCAATTCGCAAAGCAATGTGGATCCGATTCCGGTGATCTACGGCAGGCGTCGGGTCGGCGGGACACGTGTGTTCATCGAAGTGTCTGGCTCCAACCACGAATACCTGCATCTTGTGATTGTGCTGGCGGAGGGACCAGTCGCCAGTATCGACAACGTGTATCTGGACGACGTGCTGTCCACGGACGGCAAGTTTTCTGGGCTGCTCACAATCAATAAGCACTTGGGCACAAGCGGCGACCCAGTGGACGCGACCCTCACTGCTGCGGTATCGAAGTGGACCAGTGCCTGCACGCTGACAGGATGTGCCTACCTGTACGTCCAGCTCAAGTACGACAGCAACGCTTTTTCAGGGCTCCCGACCGTTACCGCTGATGTGCGCGGTCGCACGCTCTATGACCCACGCGATGGCGGCACACGCTGGTCCAACAACGCGGCACTGGCCGTGCGGGACTATTTGACGAATACGCTCTATGGGCGAGGTATTGCTACAGCCAGCATTGACGACAGCAGTTTTACGGCGGCGGCGAATGCCTGCGATGTGCGCGTCACATCTCCTGCCTACTCTGACACCTTCACGGCGGATCCGGCGACCGATCTGCTGACGTTTGCACAGCCAGAGCCGGTCGACACAGGTGATGGTGTGCGCTTGAGTTCCACGGGAACGCTGCCAACGCCGCTGAGCGCGAGCACGACTTATTACGCAGTCAAGGTGACCGACGTCGCCTACAAATTAGCGACATCGGTTGCCAACGCCTATGCCAGCATCACTATCGATTTGACCAGCGCGGGGAGCGGTACGCACACCCTGACGCAAATGGACTATGCGACCTACACGAGTGATGGGACGGTCGATACCAGCAACACCGCCTACCAAAACATCAAGGCGCTGCTGACCGCGTGCCGAGGGATGCTGGTGTTTTCCGCCGGCAAATACCGGTTGGTTCTGGACCAACTCGCAACCCCTGCCAGCTTCGGCTTCACCGAGAGCAATATCACCGGCTCCTGGGTCATCACGCAGGCTGGTAAGCGCACCAAGTTCAACCGCGTCACCGCTGGCTTCTATAACCCGGCCAAGAAGTGGCAGCCGGATCTGGCGATGGTGGAATCGACCGCCTTGCGCGCGGTCGACAACGGACTGCTGCTCGAGGCCAAGATCGATCTGCCTTTCACCGCCAATGTTTACCGGACCCAGAACATCAGTCAATTGACCTTGAACCAAAGCCGCTATGGGCTGGTCGTCAAGTTCTCGGCGTTTCAGGAAGGCTTGCGTTGTGAAGTGGGTGATGTGGTCCCGATCACGCACTCCACCCCGGGCTGGAGCGCCAAGCTGTTTCGCATCCTGCAGATTGAACTGAAGGACAGTGACGAAGTGTCCATCGTCGCGCAGGAATACGACGCCAATGTCTATACCCTGGCCAACCTCGCACCGGCATCTATCGTGCCGCGATCCAATCTGCCAGATCCTTTCAATGTGCCCGTCATCAGCAGCTTGACGCTGACGTCCGGCACAAGTGAACTGCTGCGACTGGGCGACGGTTCAATCATCTCGCGCATCAAAGCCGCGTGGGTGGCCCCAGCGGACGCATTCGCCCAGAAGGGACAAGTCGAAGTCCAGTTCAAAAGGACCGCTGACAGCAGTTGGATTCCAGCCGATACGTTGGCGGCCGATCTGACCGCGACCTGGATTTCACCGGTGCAGGACGGAGTGAGCTATGACGTGCGTGCGCGCTCAGTCAACACCATCGGTGTGCGCGGCGCATGGACGCAGGCTAGCGTGACCGTGGTGGGGAAAACCGCGCCACCGGCCAATGTGCCGTCTGCCACAGCCAATGTGCTGCCCGATGGCGTGTTGCTCACTTGGGGTTCGGTTTCAGACGCGGATCTGGCGCAGTATGAAATCAGAACCGGGGGAACCAGTTTTGCCACGGCCACGTTTCTGGCCACCGCGCTGACCACGCAGTTGAAATTGCCAACCATGGCCGCCGGAGCCTACACCTGGCGCATCAAGGCGGTGGATTCCAGTGGCAACTATTCCGCCAGCGACACGGTGGCCAGCATCACCATCGCCGGATCGGTCGCGCCGACCGTCAGTCAGACCTTCCTAGGTGACAGCGTCGTGCTGTCTTGGGCCGCCGTGACAGGTAGCTTTGGCACCGACCACTACGACATTCGCACGGGTGGCACGTCGTGGGCGACCGCCACCCCGCTGGCCAGCGTCAAAACAACCCTGTACCAGGAGCGCGCAGTCTGGTCGGGTGTGCGCAACTACTGGATCGCAGCAGTCGATACGTTCGGCAATACCGGCGCAGCCGCACTGGTCACGGCATCCATCACACCGGCGGCCGCGCCAGTGATCACCCAACAGGTGATCGACAACACGGTGCTGCTGTACTGGAACCAGACCAACGGTTCACTGCCGACGGCCACGTTCGAGATTCGCAAGGGCGCAACATGGGCCAGCGCAGCGTTGATCGGCACCAAGTCTGGTGGATTCACCACCATCATGGAAACGGTGGCGGGGACCTACATCTACTGGATCTGCCCGATCGATACCGCAGGCAACTACGGCACGCCAGGATCGGTCGCCGCCACCGTCAGCGCACCGCCGGACTATGTCCTCAAGGCCAACTACGCGACTACCTTCGGTGGGACGCGCTCCTCCATGGCACCGGACATCGATGGTGGATGGGTGTTGCCGGTGAACTCGACCGAAACCATTTCGGCGCACTTTTCCACGCGCAGTTGGAATACGCCGCAAGACCAGGTCAACGCTAGCTTCCCGTTGTTCATTCAACCCAACCTGACGCCTGGCTACTACGAGGAAGTGATCGATTACGGCTCCGTGTTGGCAGGCTGCAAGATCACGGTGTCGGCCAACGGGCTCGCGGTGACAGGAACGCCGACGATCACTTGTGACATTTCAACAAGCGCAGACGGTACGACCTACACCCTGAATTCCGGTGTCTGGCAGGTCTACTCGACCAACTTTCGGTACGTGAAATATCGACTGAAGGTTCAAGCCACGGACACGACCAGCCTCTACAAGCTCTCCGGAGCCAACGTTCGGCTGGACGTGAAGCTCAAAAACGACGGCGGCACGGTCGCATGCAATGCCTCCGATGTAAGCGGCACAACGGCCAACTTTGTCGTGCCATTCATCAGCGTCACCAGCATCACGCTTACCGCCGCCGGGACCACGCCATTGACCGCCGTCTACAACTTCTCGGGCGCACCCAACCCGACGGGATTCAGCATTTTTATTTTCAACAGCGCAGGGCAACGGGTCTCCGGAAACGTTTCCTGGTCCGCGAAAGGATATTGACATGGCAGATTGGTCCAAACCAGGGCTTACTGACACCTACGCGAACTTCCTGACCTATATCGCGGCCCGTGACACCGATCTGGCCGCAGGCATGGATCCGGCGAAGGTCACGGTCACCAACCCTCCGGCGAACGCTATTCGCTGGAATTCGGCCAACGGCTATTGGGAGTTCTGGAACGGCACGGCGTGGGGCGTGCTCGCCGCAACCTACAACGTCGTGGCGGCGCAAGCGGTCAAGCTCAAGACTGCGGTGGCAATCGCGGTCAGCGGTGACGTGGCCGGCAGTGCCAGCTTTGACGGCAGCGCCGGCATCTCTATTGCGGCAACTTTGCCAACGGTCAACGCCAATCCGGGTGTGGCGGGCAATGCCACGACAGTGCCGGTGGTCACCACCAACGCCAAGGGCCAGGTCACCGCAGTCAGTCAAACGGCTATCAGTTTCCCGGCAGTTCCGGTGACGTCGGTCTTTGGCCGCACAGGTGCCGTGACTCTGGCCTCGAGCGATGTCACCGGCGCGTTGGGCTACTCACCGCCTCAACCGGGTGGCTCAGGCGCTTCTGGGACCTGGCCGATCAGCGTCACCGGTAACGCTGCCACTGCATCCAAACTAGTCTCTACTGCCGGTGCCGGAACCTACAACTGGGCGGGGCAGTCTGGGCAGCCAAGCTGGCTGTGGGGAAGCAACGATGGAGCTAATTTTTACGTCTGGAATCCGGCGAATTTTTCGGTCAACTATTGTGGACCCCGATTTTGAGACAGCGGTTTAAGCTTGGCTCAGTCATAAGGAATGAGAAGCGATGAGCGAAGCGAAGAAGCGGAAGGTGCATGCCCCTGAGTTCAAGGCGAAGGTGGGCTTGGAGGCGTTGCGCGGG
>CAILNT010000058.1 GCA_903835655.1 uncultured Pseudomonadota bacterium
CGGATGTCCCCATGTCGGTGGTGCACTGCCAACTCTTCCAGTGTCATGCGGGCTTCCTCATCCAGGTTCAAGGTGATCATGACGGTTCCCACAGTGTTTGGTCTCGCTGTAGTACGCAACTTCCATGCCAAATCGGTTGCGTAGACTTACTTAACAAAATCCATCTTGCTGCGCACATAGTACTGACGCGGAGATAGCCACACCATGCTTACCACCATGAGCGTCACAGAGATATTCCTGATCGCGATGACACTGATCTTTACCATTCCCTATCTGATCTGGCGCGTGGGTAATACTGAGTACTTCGCACCCTTGGTGGTCGTGCAGATCGTAACCGGAATTCTTCTCGGCCCTGGCATTATGGGCGCAGTCTTCCCGGACTATTACACCTTCGTCTTCACACCACAGGTGATTCAATTATTGAACGGCATCGCCTGGTGGGGGGTGATGGTGTTCGTCTGGATCGCCGGGATCGAGCTTGATCTGCGCAAGGCATGGGAACACCGTCGTGAGAGCGTGGTCACCGCAGGTCTGGCACTAGGAACGCCGCTGCTGTTCGGCTGTATCGCCGCAACCGGCATGTTGATGTACCCCGGATGGATCGGCCCCAAGGCGATGACATGGCAATTCATCATGGGAGTGGGCATGGCCTGCGCCGTCACTGCACTACCCATACTGATCCTGTTCATGGAAAAACTGAATATCCTGCGGCAACCCATCGGGCAGCGCATCCTGCGTTACGCCAGTCTGGACGATATCGCGATATGGGGTGTCCTCGCGCTGATCCTGATGGATTGGGAACGTGTGGGCAAACAGGTCGGTTTCCTGCTGGCCTTTGGGGTCGTTAGTTATTTCTTCCGCAGACTCATGCTATGGATGCAAGAGAGGGATCGCTGGTATGTCGGCCTGATATGGCTGGCCATCTGTGGTCTTGGTGCCGACTGGTCGGGCCTGCACTTCATGGTCGGTTCTTTTCTCGCTGGTGCCGTCATGGATAGCGAGTGGTTCGACCAGAAACAGATGGACGCCTTGCGTCATTACGCATTGCTCGTCTTCATGCCCGTGTTCTTCTTGAGTACCGGCCTGCGCACCAACTGGGCCGTGGGAGGTTTTACCGTGTTCCTTGCCGCAACTGTATTGCTGGTCGCATCAGTCTCCGGGAAATTGATCGGTACTCATGTCGCAGGGAAGATCCTCAAATGGAAACCGGGTGAATCTTCCATCATCGGCTGGCTACTGCAAACCAAGGCGCTCATCATGATCATCTTCGCCAACGTGCTGTTGGACAAGGCCATCATCACCAACGAGACCTTCACCGCATTGTTGCTGATGGCGGTCGCCAGCACCATGCTCACCGTCCCGGTGGTGTCGCCCCGACTGGATCGCATGAAAGGATAGGAAATCCAACGCCCGTTTTGCCCAGTATCCTCGGCCATCGAGCCGTGGTCATTCACGGAAAGGAAGGTTGGGGCTCTGAAAACCCCATGCCGGAGTCCTCTGGATCGCGCCTGAGGCTGTGGGAGAAAATTTTGCTGTCGCTTGCACGGTCTCAGGCGCGCGTTCCTCCAGGCAGGCAAGCGTGCTCGTCGGTCTTAGCCCGCCAGCGGCAACGCGCCGAGATTGACGAAGGCTGGCTTGGCCGCCTCGATCTGCTGGACATCCTGCCCGACGCGGTGACCGAGCAAACCGCGCCAGCGCTGAACACTCGCCACGCTGACGGCCTCCGCCCGACAAAACGCCGCCAGACTCAAATCGCTTTCCTCGAAGCGCCGCAACAGCGCCCGCCACTCATCCCGACTACGCCGCTTCTTCCGACCCGTTTCCATTCCGCACCCCACGCCCTGTTGACATGGGAGGCATTCTCTTCATCTGCCAGGCAATGGGAAGAACGCCGCGTGGTTACCGGTTACATGTGAGCGTCGCACCACAGCAGCCGCAACGAAGGAGACCACGGAAGATGTTGCAGTATGTGATGCCCCGCTTGCCGGTGCCGAATTGCCGTCTGGATATGATGGCCCGGACTCGGAGAAACAGGTCTTCGTCGATGATCTTCGGGAAATAATCAGGCCTGGGGTCGCCTAACAGCACCAGTTTACCGTTGGTTATGGTCATGGGCTGGTACTCCCCCAGGACCGCGCGGTTCTTCAGCAGCTTCAGCACGTTACTGTGGTGCCATCCAGCTTCCCGGCGGCTGGGCACGATCCATTTCTCGGCATTGGCTTGCCGCGTGATGGCAATGGACCCTAGTCCGGTAAGTGCCAGATCGAACACCTTCCTGACGCTCTCGGCCTTGTCCGTGATGAGTTCCCACCCCGCTTCATTCGCCATCTTCCTCTGCCAGTCTGGTGCCGTAGCACCAACGACAGGGAGATTTTGATCCCGTCTCGCCTGGTAATAGTCCCGGACACGAGCGGCACGGTGCTTCACTTCCTCATGCGCCGCCATCATGAGCACCACCGACATCATCAGGTCGGCCAGGCTGGCATTGCGCGATTCCTCGGTGTAGGTCTTCCTGTCCCGCAGCGTGATGATGGTGATGCCGGCACGGACGATGTCCGATAGCAGGTTGACGGCCATCAACGGGGGGAGCGAGTCAGGCGGTCGAACGCCTCGACCAGTAAGATACTTCCCTTGGGCACCTTGCCGGCTTCGACTGCTTCCAGAAAAAGGCCCAGCGCGCCTCGCTCCAAGTTCGACCGGTCATAGGCTGAGACACCCAGATCTTTGTAGGTGAACTTATCGTCGAGTTCGAGACCGATGCTCATCGGCATAGGCACTAGCCAGCGCCATCTGGCGTCGAAGGCTGTCACCGTCGGCCTGGCGGAGGGAGGAGAATCTGATGCAGGAGTACGCTCGCATATTTGTGATAATACAGCGAGCTTCTACCAGATCGCCACGCCCGGCATCGCCGCACGGGCGCGCGGCGAGCGTATACAAGGCGCAGCGCTTCTCGGATCACGCGCCGCTGAGCGTCGAGTACGAATGGAGTTGAACGACCCCCAGTCGAGATTGAGGAGGCGCCGCGCATCGCCTCGTGTGACCGGCCCTGGCGTAGACCAGAGCGGACCTTGCCCAAAAAGAACGATCGTTCTATTCTGCACCATCCGAACGATCGTTCTTTTTAATGTCCTTGCGCGCCCTGCTTCTCGATTTCAATTCCTACTTCGCCTCGGTGGAGCAGCACCTGCGGCCTGAATTGCGCGGACGCCCCGTGGGCGTTTTGCCGGTGCTAGCGGAAACCAGTTGCTGCATCGCCGCCAGCATTCAGGCCAAGCGCTGCGGTGTAAAAACCGGCACGGGCGTGGCCGATGCGCGTCGCCTCTGTCCCGACATCGTCTTCGTTCAAGCGCGGCCGCGCATCTATGTGGAAATGCATCACCGCCTGATGGGCATCGTCGATACGGTCATCGCCGTGAGCGAGGTACTTTCCATCGACGAGGTCGCCTGCGACCTGACCGGCTCCTGGCAGCAGGAGGGTGTGGTGCGGGAACTGGCGCGGACGGTGAAAGCCAGGCTGCGCGACCAGGTCGGCGCGGTCCTCACCTGCTCCATCGGTATCGGCCCCAACCGTTTCCTGGCGAAGACCGCCTCCAACATGCAGAAACCGGACGGCCTCGTCATCCTCCACCAGGAAGACCTGCCCGACTGCCTGTTCTCGCTGAAATTGCGGGATCTCAACGGCATCGCCCACGCCACGCAAGAACGCCTGGAGCGACACGGCATCCTCACGGTGGCGGCCCTGTGCGCGGCCTCCCGCGAACAACTGCGCAGCGTCTGGGGCGGGGTCGAGGGCGAACGCATGTATGACCGTCTGCGCGGCGTGGACGTGGTGCCACAGCCGACACGGCGCTCCAGTCTGGGCCACTCCCACGTTTTGCCGCCGCGCCTGCGCCACGAGGCGGGCGCCTACGCCGTGCTCTCCAAGCTGACCCAGAAAGCGGCACTACGCCTGCGCGCCGAAGGCTATCTGGCCGGACGGCTGAGGGTGAGCGTAAGCTATCGCAAACACCCCGAATGGGAGAAGGAGACGCGCTTCGCGCCGATGCAAGCCACCCTTGCCTGCCTCAAACTGGTCGATGCGCTCTGGGACGCGCGCCCGCGCCGGCGCGAACCGATCAAGGTCGGCATGGCGTTTTCCGATCTCGTCTCAAGCGACCGAGTGAGCCTGTCACTGTTTCCGGACACGACCTCCGCACTCGACACGGCCCTGGACCGCGTGCGACTGAAATTCGGGTCGGAAGCGCTCTATTTCGGCGGCGCCTTCCTTGCCCAGGAAGAAGCGCCCATGCGCATCGCCTTCACCCACATCCCGGACCTGACGCTGGAGGTGGAGCCGAGGCGCGCTTCAAAATAGGTCCGCGCAAGCGGATGATCCCGCCACACCCGACTCATGAGAAACCCATGACCCTGGAAGCCGAACTCACCTGGAGCGCCGGACGCGGCATCGATGGCGTTCTCCACCGCGAACGCCTGATCCTGGCCGACCGTGCATTGCTCGCCGATGGCCGCTGGATGCGAGCCGCCGAGGCCGCGCGTGCGACGGGGGCCGTGGAACTCGATCCGGCGCCATGGATCACGCCGCGCGGGCTGGCACCGGTGGAACTGGCGGCCGGCGGCGTTCGCCTGGGGGGTGCGGCGATTCCGGGCCGCTTCTATCCGCGCCTTGCCTTTGCCGGTTCCAGCCTCGCCCAGGGGCCGCGCGACCTGCGGCCGGTGCGGCTGCTGGACTGCCATGACGACCACGTCCGGGTAGACCCCAACCACCCCCTGGCCGCTGCCGCTACCCGGCTGGTCATATGTCGCAGCGACCTGGAACCGGCTCCGGGCCGGCGCATGGTGGAATTGTTCGACGGCCCGGGCCTGCAAGCCCTGCCCGCCGATCCCGCGGCCACCTTTTTCCGGCTGGACGGGTTCCAGCGCAAGGACGAGGGCGCCGACCGCTGTTTCTACGCCGAGCCGCGCTTCATCCAGCATCTCGATGCCCGCTGCCGCGCACAGATCGGCAGCCTCTACGGCCGCTTCCTGCAACCGGGGCAACGGGTCCTGGACCTGATGGCGAGTTGGGACTCCCACCTCCCGGAAATACCCGCGGACTTGCACGTTGCCGGACTTGGGCTGAACCAGGCGGAGCTGGAAGCCAATCCGCGCTTGCACGAAGTCGTGGTGAAAGATCTCAACTTGCGCGCCGACCTGCCCTGGGGCGATGCCCAGTTCGATGCCGTGCTGTGCACCGCCGCCCTGGAATACCTGGTTCGACCGCGTGCCGTGCTGGCGGAAGTACGCCGCGTGCTGCGCCCCGGTGGGCTCTGCTTGCTCAGCTTTTCCGACCGCTGGTTTCCGCCCAAGGCCATCCGCATGTGGAGCCAGCTCCACGCCTTCGAGCGCCTGGGTTACACGCTCGCCCTGTTGAAGGACGC
This sequence comes from uncultured Pseudomonadota bacterium, assembly GCA_903835655.1. GTDB lineage: Bacteria > Pseudomonadota > Gammaproteobacteria > Burkholderiales > Thiobacillaceae > PFJX01. The sequence continues at coordinate 5,418 of CAILNT010000058.1, forward strand.
TGGTTTCGTCGGCCTGAACAGCGAGACCCTGCGCGGGATGAAGCGGCCGGAAGACGACAAGTACGCCGCGGAGCGCGACGGTGCCGACCCATTGTTCGCTGCCTGGGGCAGAACGGCGGCTATTGCAGCCGCGGTTGTATAGCCACCGGAGAATGCGCCCGTGCCGGGCGCACAAAAAAACGGGCGACCGAGGTCGCCCGTAAAAGATGCTGCTATCTCATGCAGCCGCCCTGCTCAGGGTGTACGGCCATGCTACGGATTCGCGGTGACGTGTGCATTCGCGTGAGCGCGTAAGGGGAACACGTACACGGGCAGAGGACTAACCCGCGGCGCGAGACTCCATCACCAGCCGCACCAGTTCCGGCAGGCTGCGCGCCTGCATTTTTTCCATCATGCGGGCCTTGAAAACCTCCACGGTACGCGGACTGATTTCCAGACGGCCGGCGATTTCCCGGTTCGGCCGGCCCTCCACCGTGAGTTCCATGACCTGGCGCTCGCGTTCCGACAGGCGCGCGATGCGCGTGGCGATCTCCTCCGAGTGGCTCCGCACCGCGTGTTGTCGGGCATCGCGCGCCACGGCTTCGCGTACCGCTTCAAGCAGAGCTTCTTCCGCATACGGTTTTTCCAGGAAATCGACGGCACCGGCCTTGAGCGCGGCACGCGCGTGGGCGATGTCGCCGTGACCGGTGAGGAAGACCACCGGCAGACGCGAACCGCGTTCGCCCAGGGCGCGTTGCAGCGCCAGGCCATCCATGCCCCCCATGCGCAGGTCCAGGAGCAGACAGCCGCGCCAGTCCGCTCGCCACTGTGCCAGGCATTCCTCGGCGCTGGCATAGCCGCGGCAGCGGAAGCCGCGAAAATTGAGCAGCAACGACAAAGAATCGCGTACCGCTTCGTCATCGTCGACGATGGTGATGATGGGATCGCTCATGGAAACTCCTTCGGGCAGCCGTGCGGATCGCTCATGCCGGACTCGCGGTCATAACGGCAACGTGAAACACAAGCGCGTGGGCCGGAGGCTGTCCAGCCAGAGTTCGCCACCGTGCGCCTCCACCAGGGTGCGGCTGATCGCCAGCCCCAGACCCATGCCCTCCGCCTTGCTGGTGGCGAAGGAATCGAACAGCCGCTCGCGCATCTCGGGGGACACGCCGCGGCCGCTGTCGCGCACGCAAAAACGCAGGCGATGTGCATCCAGGCGGCGCGCGCTGATGGCGATGATCCGGGCCTTCGGATCGTCGCTCTCGATGGCCTCGATGGCATTGACCAGCAGGTTGTGCAGCACCGTGCCCATCTGCACGCGGTCGGCCATGAAGCGCGGCATATCACCGTGCACATCCACCGACACATGGATGCCGGCGCGCTCGGCGCGGCGTCGCGCCGGGGCGAGCCCTTCCTCGATCAGTTCCGCCGCAGTAAGCGACTCCAGGCGCAGCCCGCCGCCGCGGAAGAACTCGCGCAGGCGGTGCACCACCTGGCCGGCGCGGCTTGCTTCGCGGTCGATCTTGGCGAGGGTGTCGGCCAGCAGGGGGCCATGCTGTTCCGGCGCTTCCAGCATCGCTCGCGCGGCACGCGCGTAGTTGGCCAGGGCGGACAGCGGCTGGTTGAGCTCATGGGCGATGGCCTGGGTCATCTCGCCGGCCGCGGCCAGGCGGGAGGCCTGGTTGAGCTCCGCCTCGCGCTGGTGCAGTTTCTCTTCCGCCGCGCGGCGCGCGCTCACGGTCAGCCCGAGAAACAGCCCGGTAATCGCCAGTCCCAGCATCAACATCTGGAACTCCACCACGGCGATCGCGTGCAGACCGCGCCAGGCGAGGATGGCGTTGAGGCCGATATGGGTGAAAGCGAGTGCCGCGGTCGCCCCCTGGATGCCATAGCGCATGGCCACCCAGATCAGGGGCAGGAACAACAAATAGAAAAATTTGTATTCGTCCGTGTAGCGCAGACCGAAGATCACCGCCAGGGCGATCCCGATCGAGGCAGCCTGTAGCAACATTTCCCGATCCAGGCGCCAGCTGCGCCAGGCCGCCCAGTCGTGCCCGGCATGCACCAACACCAGGGGCGCGATGATCAACAGGCGGATCAAGGCCCCGACCCAATAGTTCACCAGGTCGGCGCCCCAGGCCCAGACATCGGGTGCCGCCTCCGGGCTGCGCGCGAACACGTGTACGCCGGCATCCAGCCACGCCCCGATCACCGCGGCCAGGAGGAACCAGGACAGGTCGCGCTGGCTGGAAAGCCGTGGGTCGAAACCGAAGCCGCGCGTCAGCCAGGTACTGATCCCCAGCAGGCCCAGCATCAGCAGCGTAGCCGCCCACAGAGCCGCCAGCCAGTTGCTGGGCAGTCCGTAGATGGGCAGGCCCAGCAGGAAGGTGACCGCGATCAGCCAGGGGGCGTAGCGCGTGCCATATAGCAGCAGGAAGGCCAGGGACAGTCCGAGCGGCGGCGTCCATGGCGCCAGCGCCAGCGGCAACACGGTCTGCGGATTGCTGACCATGTCCAGTGCCAGACTGCACAGAGCGAAGACCAGCAGAACCCTCCAGGAAACCGGGAGCATGGCGTCAGGGGCGCAGGACCGCGCCGGAAAGTGGATCGAGTATGGTCGACGGGCTGCTGCGCCTGCCCCTGCGCCCAGGCAGCACCCAGACGCTTGCGCCGAAGGCCCTGCGGCAGGCCGTGGCCGTTTTCAAGGCGCGCTGTCCGGTCCGGTTGGCGCTGGTGGAGACCAGCGCGAGACCGAGCGCGTGGCAAAGACGTGAGGCTTCCGGGTGCGCAGTCACGCGCACCGCCAGTTTCCCGTGGCGCCCTGTCAGCCAGCGCGGGCAACGCCGCGAGGCAGGTAGCAGCAGGGTGTTCGGCCCAGGCCACCACCGCGACAGTCGCGCGAAAAGTCCCGCCGGCAAGGGTTCCAGGAAAGGCGCGAACTGGCGCACATCGCTGCCGATCAAGATCAATCCTTTCGCCCGCGGGCGCCCCTTCAGGGCGAGGAGGTGCCGCAACGCGCGGGCATTGCGCGGATCGCAACCGAGGCCGAAGCAGGATTCGGTGGCGTAAGCGATGACGCCACCCCGCCGCAACCAGGCGCGCAGACCACGGATGTCGGGCAGCGGGATCACCACCTCAAACCCGGCTCAATGCGCTTGCCGTGCGCGGCGGGCCGCACCCCAGAGCTCTTCCAGGTTGTAGTGCGCACGCACGGTCGGGTGCATCACATGCACGACGATGTCGCCGACATCCACCAACACCCATTCACCCACCTGTTCGCCTTCCACGCCGATGATATCGGCACCCGCCTCCTTGAGTTTTTCCCGTGCGTTGTCGGCCAGAGACTTGACGTGCCGGGTGGAGTCGCCGCTGGCGATGACCATCTTGTCGAACAGCGAAGTCAGATGGCCGACTTCCATGACCGTGATTTCCTTGCCCTTCATGTCTTCCAGGGCGGCGACGGCGATTTTGACGAGTTGTGCGGAATTGAGGTGTTCAGACATAGAGGCGGTTCTCGTTGAGGTAATCGATGACGGCATCCGGCAGCAGATAGCGCAGGCTTCTCCCGCGCAAGGCGCGGTCGCGAATCTGGCTAGCCGAAATGTCGAGTTGGGTGATGTTTTGGAGAAAAACCCGACCGAAAGGTTTTTCCAGAATTTCCCCTGCTTGTTCGCCGCGTCGGGTGGACAACAGACGACGCAGGGGATCGGGCAGCGCATCTTCCCATGCCGCGGAAGAAAAGCCAGGACGTTGTGCCACCGCGATGTGGGCCAGGTCGAACAATCGCCGCCATTCGTGCCAGGTGGTCAGGCCCAGGAAGGCGTCGGCCCCCATGAACAACACCAGGGGGGTGCTGGCCGGCAGCTCGGTACGCAGGCTGGCGAGGGTGTCGACGCTGTAGCTGGGTTTTTGTCGGTGGAACTCCCGCTCGTCCAGGACGAAGCGTGGATTCCCGGCGATGGCGCGGCGCACCATCTCCAGCCGGTGGTTTGCGGCGGCGCGTGGCTGGCCGCGGTGGGGGGGCTGGCCGGCGGGGATGAAACGCACCTGCCCGATGTTGAGGGACTCCGCCAGTTCTTCGGCCAGGCGCAGGTGGCCGAAATGGATGGGGTCGAAGGTGCCGCCGAGTAGGGCTATAGGAGAGGAGGGCTTCATGCTTCGTTATTCAACCGCGCAATGCATCCATGATGGGAGCCATCCACGCCGGCGCGTTCCGATATTGGTGCACGACTTTTCCCTCCGAGACACGCAGCACCAGGCTTGCTTCCTCACCATCGACGGAGTTGTCATAGAGGTAAAGGCGATCCACCTCGGGCGCCACCGACGCGCAGTTGGCAATGGAGCGAAAGTAGCGGGAAATGATTTTGCTGATGGGGACATCATGGCCACCCTGCATGACGCGGCGAGCAATACGTGCCGCATTGATGGCTGGGTCAGCGGTAGCCACAAAGAATACGCGGGTGAAATAACCCAGTCTCCTGGCGCGGCGAAGGAATTCCACTTTGTCCGGTGCCGAAAAAACACTCTCGAATGCCAGGCTGCATCTTGATTCCAGACATCGATCGCGTCGGAATTGTGCCAAGTTGGCCGCCTGGAGGATCGCATCAGGTGAATTCCAGTCGCCGAATTCATCGCGGGCAATCAGGTCAGGATTGACGTACTCGCATCCCTCGAACCATTCGTGTGCCAGGCCGCGCTCCGTGATCGTGGTTTTACCGGCGCCATTTGGGCCGGCTACCAGCAGTACACGCGGTTTTAGCCCCTCAATCAATTTGTTGGCCATCGCGTGTACGCGCCTCGCGCCAAGCCTTTTCCAATTGCTCGTGCATCCATGCGTCCGAAAACGCCTTGCGTTGCCGCGCGACATCCCGTGCTTCGAGCATGACCTGATGCAATTCCTCATCAGTCGGCTCGGTATCCGCCAGCATGGGGTTGCGTCGGGCTGGTGTGGTCGGCGTATCAACGGGCTTGAGCGCATCCATGTTTACATTTCCTGTTGGATAGTAGGGTGGATAAGCGGATCGCATCCACCACCAACACAATTATTGACTACCTGCCATTGCGCCTCGATGGTGTCAGTCGACAAATCAGCGCCGCAATCCCATTCCACAAAATAGCCGCCGTTGCTTATCTTGCTGAATTCGGTTGGGTCTCGCAGTGGTTCAAATGCTTCATATTCAAGGTAGGGGGCGACATCGAATTGTCCGGCACGGCCGTCATCCGCAATGATGGAGAGCACATGACCCGGTAGTGCCTGAAGTTGTGCAATTCTCACTGGTCGAGTCCTTTGATGGGGAACGGCTTCTTGCCGTTCACGACCAGGTTCCAGTCGGCGAGCAAATATTCCTGATGAATCTCGATCCACGCGACGACCAGTTTGTGCTTGTTCACAGGCATGTCCCCCGCCAATAGTGCTCCATCAAGGATGGAGCACACAGCAACCTTGCCTTGGTAATCGGCATGAATGTGCGGCACGTGATGCGCTGGATATCGCAAAAAAACATCCGGATGAGAATTCCATAACACGTTGAAATCGAGGGCATTTAATCTCTATCCACCCTACGGAATTCAGTTCAGTCAAGCTCCAATAGCTCCCAGCGATTAAGGTATTTGTTTTCTGGGTCTGCAAACTTTCGCATTGGCGTGTCTTGATGCTGCTGACCCTTGCGGCCGGGCGTGTTAAGCCAGCGTTGATGATTGTCTCGGGCGTACTTGGCAGCCTCCTCACGCGGCACTACGTAGTACTCGGGCGCAAGAAGATCATTGAGACGGATAAACACAAAGAACAAATTTGTTGCTATGTCACTTTCGCACTTTTGATTGAGCATCCACTCTTTGCCATTTCCTTGAATGGCTTTGACCTGAATGCCAACACTTTTTGTTGCGTCAGTATTCGATGCCAGAATGTCAATGCCCTTTGTGTTCCGAAGAGTCAACGACGCAATGTAACCGCGGCGTGATAACTCGGCGGCGACGAAATACTCGCCAGCGATGCCACACAAGCCAGTAGAAAGTCGAGAGCGTTGGGCCATGGGAATAGAAATTCTAACGTAGCTTGTCTGACACATCGGGCCAGGCTACTGAAAATGCCTTACCCCCGCACATGCCCATCCCCCAGCACCACCCATTTCTGGCTGGTCAATCCTTCCAATCCCACCGGGCCGCGCGCATGGATCTTGTCGGTGGAAATGCCGATTTCCGCACCGAGGCCGTACTCGAAACCATCGGCGAAGCGGGTGGAGGCGTTGACCATGACCGAACTGGAATCCACTTCGCGCAGGAATTGCATGGCGTTGGGGTGGTTGGTGGTCAGTATCGCGTCGGTGTGGTGCGAGCTGTAGAGGTTGATGTGGGCGATGGCTTCCGTGACGCTGCCAACCAATTTCACGCTGATGATGGGCGCCAGATATTCGGTGGACCAGTCCTCTTCCGTGGCATCCACCACGTTGGCACCGGGCACGGTAGCGAGGATGGATTTGGAGGCGGCGTCGCAGCGCATTTCCACGCCCTTGGCGGCGAAGATGGCGCCGATGCGGGGCAGGAAGCTGGCGGCGGCCTGTTCGTGCACCAGCAGGGATTCGGTGGCGTTGCACGGGCTGTATTTCTGGGTCTTGGCGTTTTCGGTGACCACCAGAGCCTTTTCCAGGTCGAACTCGGCGTCCACGTAGGTGTGGCAGTTGCCATCCAGGTGCTTGATCACCGGCACCTTGGCTTCCCTGCTGATGCGCTCGATCAGGCCCTTGCCGCCGCGCGGGATGATGACGTCGACGAAGGTGGGCATGGTGATGAGTTCACCCACCGCGGCGCGGTCGGTGGTTTCCACCAGTTGCACGGCCTCCACCGGCAGGCCGGCGGATTCCAGGGCCTGGCCCACCAACTTCCACAAGGCCAGGTTGGACTGGATGGCTTCCGAGCCGCCGCGCAGGATGCAGGCGTTGCCGCTCTTGATGGCCAGGGACGCGGCTTCGATGGTCACGTTGGGGCGGCTCTCGTAGATCATGCCGAACACGCCCAGGGGCACGCGCATCTGGCCCACGCTGATGCCGGTGGGGCGGCGCTTGACCCCGGTGATTTCGCCCACCGGGTCGGGCATGGCGGCGAGTTGGTCGCAGCCTTCGGCCATGGTGGCGATGACTTTTTCGGTCAGGCGCAGGCGGTCCACCATGGGGGCGGACAGGCCGGCGGCTTCAGCGGCGGCGATGTCGCGGGCATTGGCCTCGGCCAGCGTGGTGCCTGCGCCCAGCAGCAGGCGGGCGAGTTCGCTCAGGGCGTCGTTCTTGGCGCGGGTGGAGGCGCGGGCCATGGCGGTGGCGGCGACGCGGGCCTGCTGGCCCAGGGTGTGCATGTAGTCTTTGATGTCCATTTTGTGCTCCGATATTCGGCCCGCAAGCGGGCCTCCTACGACGTGAATGCGGGGGCCTTGCCCTGGTTCATCAGAGCCAGGCCCAGTTGTTTCAGTTCATCCCAGGCATCCTCCCGCAACAGCCCCTTGGCGGCGCGGTCGAGGCGGGAAAAACCGCGCATCGCCCAGGCCAGCCTGCGGAGTCGTTGCGCTTCGGCGCCCGCACCTGCGGCGCCCCTGCCACCCGAGCCGGCGCGTTGCAAGGCGCGTTCGACCAGGGCTTGCCGGCTATCCCAGACGCGCGCGGCCTGCATCAGTGCGGGAAGGCGTTCGCCGCGAGCGAGACCGGCGGCGAGCCGGTACAGGGTACGCACTTCGCCGCCCATGAAGGCCAGGATCAGGGGCAGGGCTTCGCCTTCCGCCTTGAGTCCATCCAGCACTCGGCAGTAGCGCGCGGCATCGCCCTTGATGAAGGCATCGGACAAGTCGGTCACATCATAGCGCGCCACGTCGGTGACCGCCGCGCGCACGGCGGCACTGTCCATCTGTCCGGGTGGCAGCAGGAGGGCGAGTTTTTCGATCTCCTGGTGCGCTGCGAGGAGGTTGCCCTCCACGCGGGCACAGAGCCAGGCCAGGGTCTCGCGGTCGGCTTTCAATCCATGGCGCGCCAGACGCTCGCCGACCCAGTCGGGCAAGCGCTCCAGCGGCGGCGGCGCGGTCTGCACCAGGACGCCGCGGGCTTCCAGGGCGCCGGCCCATTTCGTCGCCAGCGTGGCCTTGTCGAGTTTGGGCGTGGTGATCAGGAGCACGATGTCGGCCGGCGGGTTGGCGGCCCAGGCCTCCAGGGTCTTGCCCCCTTCTATACCGGGTTTCCCGGTGGGCAGGCGCAGTTCGATCAGGCGGCGGCTGGAGAACAGGGAAAGCGAATCGAAGCCGGCCATCCAGCCTTTCCAGTCGAAGCCGGTTTCGGACTGGAACGACTGGCGTTCATCGTAGCCCTGCGCCCGCGCCGCGGCGCGTATGCGGGCACCGGCCTCGTCGGTCAGCAGGGGTTCGTCGCCGCTGATCAACCAGATCGGCGCCAGGCCGCGCTTGAGGTTGGCATCGAGCTGCTCGCCGCGCAGTTTCATCGCAACGCGTGCCTCAAGGTTTGAGGTAGGACAGACGGCGCAAGATCTGGCGCAGGCTGTCCTGTTCCATCGCGCGATTGAGGGCGGCTTCCTCGCTTTCCTTGGCGAGTACCTGGGCATCGTTATTGGAAAAGTCGCGGGTCTGGTAAATCGGTAACGGCGCGATCAGTTCCGCGCCGTTGGCGGCAAACGCGGACAGTTCCACCCGGTATTCCAGTCGGTACTCGCTGACCTTGCCGCTACCCGACAACGACAGGATGTTCTTGCTGCGGCTTTCCCGGGAAAGTCTGATCAGCACCGGCACGGCTTCGCGCTGCGAAGCCAGCTTCTTCTCGCCGCGCAAGGCCAGGCGGAGGCTCTCCCCCAGAGACGAGCCCTCCGGCGCATCGACGTAGGCGGCCGCGAACGGTAACTGGGCCTGGCCGCGCAGCTGGAAGCCGCAGCCTCCAAACAGGCTGGCGGCGACCAATGCGACCAGGTATTTGCTTGTGCTGCGGGCCATGGCTCCCCCTCAGACGACGACGTTGACCAGGCGGCCCGGCACGACCACGACTTTCCTGGCCGGCCTGCCTTCCATGAACTTCTGGACTTCCGGGCTGGCGAGGGCGGCCTGTTCGATGGACGCGCTGGAAGCCTCCACCGCCACCTTGATCTTGCCGCGCAGTTTTCCATTCACCTGGAGCATCAGCTCGATCTCATCCCTCACCAGCGCGGACGCATCCACCACGGGCCAGGCCACGTCCGACGAACGAGCTCCCGGCCGCAGCGCCGCGATCAGGCTGCCACAGATGTGCGGCACGATGGGGGACAACATCAGGACGATGGCTTCCAGGGCTTCCTGCTTCAACGCGCGCGTGGGCGCATCTCCTCCCTCCAGCCTGGACACCGCGTTCATCAGTTCCATATTGGCGGCGATGGCGGTGTTGAATTGGCGACGACGTTCGATGTCGTCGCTGACCTTGGCGATGACGGTGTGGAGCATGCGGCGGAAATCGCGCAGCTGTGACGGGAGTTCCCTCTCCCCCAGCCCCGGGGAGGGAGAGGGGGCGGTGACGTGCTCGTGCACCATTTTCCACAGGCGCCGCAGGAATCGGTTGGCGCCCTCGACACCGGCATCGCTCCATTCCAGCGACTGTTCCGGCGGGGCGGCGAACATCATGAACAGGCGCGCGGTGTCCGCGCCGTACTGGTCGATCAGCGATTGCGGATCGACGCCGTTGTTCTTCGACTTCGACATTTTTTCGCTGCCACCCTCCTGCACCGGCTGGCCGTCGGCCTTCAGCAACCAGACGCCGTCGCGTTGCTCCACATCGGCCGGGTTGATCCACTGCTTCCGGCCTTCGCCCAAATCGCGGTAATACGTGTCGGCGATCACCATGCCTTGGGTCAACAGATGGGTGAAGGGCTCGCTGGTCGACAGTTTTACCCCCAGTTCGGACTTCTGGTCCGAACGGCCCTCCGAGGGGGCCAAGTCGATCTTGGGGCTGCCCGGCGATCGACTTGGCAGGTCCACATCGCGCATCAGCTTGTGAAAGAAGCGGGCATAGAGCAGGTGCAGGATGGCGTGTTCGATGCCGCCGATGTACTGATCGACCGGTAGCCAGTAGTTGGCGCGCTCGTCGAGCATGGCCGTGTCGTTGTCTGGACAGGTGTAGCGGGCGTAGTACCAGGACGACTCGACGAAGGTGTCCATGGTGTCGGTCTCGCGTTCGGCCGGTCCGCCACATTTCGGGCAGGTCGTCTCATAGAACGACGGCATCTTCTTGATCGGCGAACCGATGTCTATCTTCACCGCCTCGGGCAGCACCACCGGCAATTGATCCTCCGGCACGGTGACGTCGCCGCAGCGAGAACAGTGCACGATGGGAATGGGGCAGCCCCAATAGCGCTGCCGGCTGACCCCCCAGTCGCGCAGGCGATAGGTGGTGCGCTTCTTGCCCAGCCCCAGGTTCTGCAACACCAGGGCGATCTTCTCGATGGCATCCTGTGAGGCTCGCCCGGAGAAGTCGCCGGAGTCGAACAGGATGCCGGGTTCCACGTAGGCTGCGGTCGGTGAGAGGCCGGGTTCGCCGTCCACCGGCCGGATCACCGGCTTGATCGGCAGCCCGTATTTCCCGGCGAAAGCAAAATCACGTTCGTCGTGGGCCGGCACTGCCATGACCGCACCTTCCCCGTATCCCATCAGCACGTAGTTGGCGACGAACACGGGAACCGGCTCGTTGGTCAATGGGTGGTAAACCACCAGACCGGTATCCATGCCCTTCTTTTCCATGGTCGCCATGTCGGCCTCGGCCACACTCCCCTGCTTGCATTCGCCGATGAAGGCGGCGAGCTCCGGCTGAGTGGCCGCCGCCCGGGTGGCAAGCGGGTGCTCGGCGGCGACCGCCACGTAGGTGACGCCGAACAAGGTATCGGCGCGGGTGGTGAAAACCTTGAGAACATCGCCCTCGCCAGCCCCCTCACCCTCAGCCCCTCTCCCGCCTGCGGGCGAGGGGAGCGTCGTGCTCCCCTGTGGGGAGGTTGCCGACAAGGGAAAATGAATCTCCACGCCGAAACTCTTGCCGATCCAGTTCCGCTGCATGGTCTTCACCCGTTCCGGCCAGCCGGGCAGGTTGTCGAGTTCGCTCAACAACTCGTCGGCATAGGCGGTGATGCGGAAGAAATACATCGGGATGTCGCGCTTTTCGACCAGGGCGCCGGAGCGCCAGCCGCGCCCTTCGATCACCTGCTCGTTGGCCAGCACGGTGCGGTCGACCGGATCCCAGTTCACCGTCGCCATCTTCTTGTAGATCAGTCCCTGCTCGAACAATCGGGTGAACAGCCATTGCTCCCAGCGGTAGTAATTCGGCTTGCACGTCGCCAGTTCACGGCTCCAGTCGACCGCCAGCCCCAGGCGCTTCAGCTGTCCGCGCATGTAGTCGATGTTGGCGTAGGTCCAGCCGGCCGGCGCCACGTCGTTGGCCAGGGCGGCGTTTTCCGCCGGCAGTCCGAAGGCGTCCCAGCCCATGGGCTGCAACACGTTGTAGCCCTTCATGCGGTGATAGCGCGCCAGCACATCGCCTATCGTGTAGTTGCGCACGTGGCCCATGTGCAACTTGCCCGACGGGTAGGGAAACATGGACAGGCAATAGTACTTGGGCCTGGAGGCGTCCTCCGTGGCGCGGAAGCACTGCGTGTCTTCCCAGTGCTGCTGAGCTTCCGGCTCGATGATTTCCGGGCGGTATTGAGCGTCCATCTGAAGGGTCGACCGTGCTTGAAGAAGGGCGCGATTATAGCCGCGTTCGAGTGACAGGCCTTGGATGTGGCGTTTATACTCCCACGCCCGACCGGATTTTTCCGGGGTGAGAAACGAAACGCGAAATATGGCCCATGCCCTACATTTCCCGTTTCCTTTTTTCTGTTCCATCTTTCACGTTTTGGGGGAGCACCATGTCCAAGAAGCATCCCGTCGTCGTCGTCACCGGCTCTTCTGGCGCCGGCACCACCACCGTCAAGCGCGCGTTCGAACACATCTTCACGCGGGAGCAGCTGACCGCCGCCGTCATCGAGGGTGACAGCTTCCACAGCCTGGGCCGTGTCGAATTCAAGGAAGCCATGAAGAAGGCGGAAGCCTCCGGAAACCACAGCTTCAGCCACTTCGGACCGGAAGCCAACGACTTCGCCGCCCTGGAAAATCTATTCAAGACCTATGGCGAGACCGGCGGCGGCAAGCGCCGTTACTACATCCATAGCGACGAAGAGGCCGCCGATCACAACAAGGCGCTGGGCACCAACCTGAAGCCGGGCGAATTCACCCCCTGGGCAGACCTGCCCGCCCCGACCAACATCCTCTTCTACGAAGGCCTGCACGGCCTGGTGAAGACCGCGACCGTGGACATGCCCAAACACGTGGATCTGGCCGTCGGCGTGGTGCCGGTAGTCAACCTGGAATGGATCCAGAAGATCCACCGCGACGCGTCGGAGCGCGGCTATTCCGCGGAAGTCATCGTCGACACCATCCTGCGCCGCATGCCGGACTACGTGAACTACGTGACCCCGCAGTTCTCGCAGACCGACGTGAACTTCCAGCGCGTGCCCCTGGTGGACACTTCCAACCCCTTTATCGCCCGCGACATCCCGACCCCGGACGAGAGCCTGGTGGTGGTGCGCTTCCGCAACCCTAAGGGCGTGGATTTCCCCTATTTCCTCTCCATGATCCCTGGCTCCTTCATGTCGCGCCCCAACAACCTCGTGGTCCCCGGCGGCAAGATGGGCTTCGCGATGGAAGTCATCCTGGGGCCCATCATCGAGCGCATGGTGGAAGAAAGCCGCAAGGCCTGAAGCACTTTCCCATCGACAGCCGGGCATCGCCCGGCTTTTGCATTCATGGCGTACCCTGTGCGCGTTAACCAAACGGGATACGTGCCATGACGAACCCCTGGAAAGACAACATCTACCTGCAACGCGAGCAACTCGCGCTGCTGCTGCAAGAGCCGCTCTCCCTGCTTGCGGCGCGCTGCGCGCCCGCCTGGGGCGATCGCGACCGCCTGAACGCGGTGCTGCTGGAAGGCTACGCCGAGATCCCCCACTGCTCCTTCCTTTACTGCCTGGGCTTCGACGGCATCCAGATCTGCGACAACATCGGCAAGGACCGGGGCCGGCCGGCGCCGATTCCCTGCCACTTCGGGCGTGACCGCTCGCAACGGCCGTATATGAAGGAAGCCCTGCCGGCCTGGGGATACCTGCTCTCGGATGCCTATATCAGCCTGCTCACGCAGCGGCCTTCGCTCACCGCCTTGCAGATCGTGCGCGATCCGGATGGAACGGCGCTGGGTTACCTGGGCGCGGACTTCGACCTGCGCAACCTGCCCGCAACCGCCGAACTGTACGAGGAACCTGGACACTGGCGCCAAGTCCGGGGCGACCCGTCGATCCGCAGTTCGGTCTTCCAGCAATGTCGCATCGACAGCCGGATGGACCTGAACATGGACAAGGGGCTGGCCATCCTGGAGGAACTCCTGACCCGGCGCGGTGTTTTCCAGTGCCAGATACACTTTTCCAGCAGTCAGGCGACCATCTGGACGGTGCAGGATCCTTACCGCTATCGCATCCTCGACCAGGAAGCGCTCGCCGATCCGGACATCTGCCTGGTGTACCCGCTGCAACCCTATCCGGTCGATGCGCTGATCCCGGAGCAGGACATCGGCCGCATCCTCGACCATCTGCGTTCGCTGCGCCTGGCCGACGAGAACATCTATCTACGCATGTCCTCGATCAATGTCTTCAACGGCATGGTCAGCCTCACCTTCTCCTGTGACGGCTCGCACTATCTGCGCCACGACGCGTTTCTCGGCAGCGAAAGCCCGTTCGAATTCGCCGGGCTGGCAGTAGGCGCCTGATTCAAGAACCCTCACTCTCCGTCAGCGGCCGTAACGCCCTTGCAGGACGGCCTTGCCCAGCATGTTCTGGTTCAGGAAATAGCCAACCATGGCGGCCGGGCTCGTTTCGTCCAACGGCAGTTTGTCGATCTTCAGCGCATAGACGGTGAAAATATAGCGATGCGGCTTGTCGCCGACCGGCGGGCAGGGACCGCCGTAACCGGTCTGGCCGAAGTCGGTGCGGCCTTGCACCGCGCCGGCGGGCATCAGACCGGCCTTGGGATCACCCGCACCTTTCTTCAGACCGGCCGCATCCGCGGGCAGGTTGAAAACCACCCAGTGCCACCAGCCGCTGCCGGTGGGCGCGTCCGGGTCGTAAGCGGTCACGGCGTAACTCCTGGTACCCTTGGGCGCCCCCGCCCAGGCCAGTTCCGGCGAGAGGTTGCCGCCCTCGCAGCCAAAGCCTTTGAACACCTGCTCATGCGCCAGGCGAGCATGGGCCTTGATCTCGGGGCTGGACAGACTGAAGCCGCCAGCCTGGGCGGCGGCGGTCAGTAGTGCGAATAGACCGATGCAATAGATCTTGAACATGCTGACTCCGAGTTGTTGAACGGTGTGGCAGTGTATCGCCAGTCCGCGGTTCCGTGGCCCCGTGTTCGGCACCCTGGCCAAAGGCCCAATCTACCGCGTCTACGACTCGGCAGCGTAGCCATGTCCACGGTTCGCCATATTCATTCTTGAATCCTCAGTTGGACACGCCCAGGGGTGCGTCTGGCGAGTTGCCTGGCAAGGCGCGACGACGCGCATGGTCGCTCCCTGCAAGGAGAGGCAGCGGAGTCGTTGGCGGCTCGGCGGGCGTGCAATCGGGTGCGTAGCGGGTTCACCCAAAGGGGGAGGCGTGATCGAAGGCACAATCCTCAAGGTCCATGGGGCCTCACGGGGGAAAATGAGCGCTCAACTGAGGAATCAAGGTTCATGGCCGTAGGCCGCCCCCACTCATGCCAGCCTGGAGTGGCAGGTTTCTGATCGGTTACCAACCAACCGACTAGGCTGCCAGAATACGTCGGCCAAGTCTCTGGCTGCCTCAACCCATCTCCCGAGAGGAGAGGGGAGCTTACCGATCCGGCGGTTTCAACAACTGGACGATGAGCGAACTCCTTCGGCCATTCCAGCATACCGCCTTTCTCGCTGGAATGACGTGGTTGCCGCCCTTCGTCATGCACAGCGTACTCCCACCCGGGATCGGTGGCTTCCGCGACACCAGCGACGAGGATATTTCCGCGCACGGAATGCTCATTCGAGACTTCCTGAACAGTTACGCGGCATAAGAATACGATCACTCGGTGGCTACCCGCTTCCTGCCAGTGAACTACCGACCGTGGGCTGGCCGTCAAGCCCTCGGCCAGACCGGACGACCGCGCCATGACGCCAACTGGGCTTGAACCTCAACTATCAGGATCGGCTTATCTGATGAACCCCATGAGACTCCTGCTGTTTCCTCTCATTTTGCTGAGTCAGGTCGCCTACGCCAATGAGCTAGGCGATCTGCTCCGGATCGTGCTGCTACAGCCGCAGATTCGTGCGGCCTCGGGCCAAGGCGATGCCACCACTGGACCCTATCCGAGCAGTGCCGATCTTTCCGCCAGCGGGCATGAATACGTGCATAAGCCGGTGGTGAGCGCGTTATCACCGATACCTGCGGAGGTCGGCCCGGCCTCTAACCGCATCACCAAGATCGGCGTGGATTACGCACTGCCGGTGGATTTGTTCGGCGTGATTGCCGCCAGCCGGGAGCGGGCTGGCAAGGATCTGGCCGCCAGCGAACTGCTGCTGCGTCAACAGGCCTTGCTCAGACTGCACCAGACGAGCAATGCCTATTTCACCCTTCAAGCACTGCAACAGCAGCGCGAGGCCCTGGCTGTGGCCAAGAAACGTGTGGCAGCGACCGTGATGCGCGTGAAAAGGGCAATAGAACTGGGCAATGCACCCGGCAGTGACGCCCGCTCCGTGGGAAGTGAGTTGGCGCGCCTGGAAGCGGACCAGGCCAAGTTCGACGAGGCCATACGCCGGGCTCAAACCGACCTGGACGAAACGAGTGGACGGAAAGGGTTTCAGCCTGCTGCAACAGTCACCGCCATCCCTGCCTGGGAGGCGTCCATTGAGGAAACCCTGCCGACCCGCATCGCCCAGGCACGCGAGGATGCGGCCCGTGCACGGGCCGAGGAATCCCGCCGCGCGTTGAAACCCAGCCTGACCGTCGAGGCAGGTTATGCCCACAACCTGGGCGCCGGAGACAACCGCGACATCTGGGCGTTGGGCGGCGTAGTCAACATCCCACTAGGGGGTTCTTCCAAACGCGAGGCCGATGCGCAACGCCTCAAAGCCGAAGAGGCGCGGGAACAAAGTGAGGCCGCCCGACGCGAAGGCGTGCGCCAGCTAGCCGCCTTGCATGCCGCTTTCGACGCCGCCCTGGCGGATGCCCTGGCTCTGGAACAGGGAACCGTCGACCGCGAGCAGGTCATCAGATTGCTGACGGGAGTGAAGCGCCTTGATGGCCGGAAGCTGAAGAAACTGTTGCGTAACGAACGCGATCTGCTCGACACCCGCTATCGACTGGTTCAGGCCTACGCCCGTGCCGCAGTCACTTGGTCGAGCGCCGAAGTGCTGGTCGGCATGGCGCCGGAAACCTATATCGCCCGCTGGGATGCAACCCCCTGAGTCATATGAATCTTGACTCCTAAGGATGAACCGGCTGCAACTTCTGCACTTATACCCAAAGGTATCGTGAGTTCGATCGACGGGGAAAATCGGGAACGCAGGACCAATTTTCTCGACAGGCATGGCGCCTCTGGCGATACGCCACGGCGCAAATTTGGGAGATACTGCAACGAACGCGGGCAAGGACGTTTAACGGGCCGAATCCATGGTCCATTTAGTGTGAACGTCGCAATGCGACGCACGAAGCTCCCATCTCCATCGGGAGAGGGGTCGGGGCAGCCAGAGACTTGGCCGGCGTATTCTGGCGGCCTGGTCGGTTGGCTGGTAGTTCCCTCAGTGAGGGAAACGGGCATGACCAGAGATTCATCGTCCGCGGGCGACTTACTCGTCATGCCCGTTATTCCAGGAGGTTCCCATGGCGACTCGCCAGAGCACGGTCGATTTCATCCTCGATCAGATCACGGATGCGGGCACGGTACACGCCCGGAAAATGTTTGGCGAATACGGGATATTCTGCGACGGCAAGATGGTGGCGCTGGTTTGCGACGATCAACTCTTCGTGAAGCCCACGGCGGCCGGCAGGCAACGTCTCGGGGAGGGGGTGATCGAGCGCGCCCCATACCCAGGCGCGAAGCCTTGTTTTCTCGTGGCCGGTGATCGGTGGGAAGACCGCGCCTGGTTAGCCGATCTCCTCCGCGCCTCCTGTGCCGAACTGCCGCCGCCCAAATCCTCGCGCGCATGAACGGCCTGGCATCCCGCTGCCATGAGGCGGGACCATCCAGGAAGCGTTATCCTGTCAGGGATGAAACCAACCGATCTGCTGAACGAAGTCATCGAGGCGCATGGCGGCCACGCGCGCTGGCGAGACGTGGACACCATCGAGGCCTCGTTTTCGTCTGGCGGCCTCGCCTTCTCCCTGCATCTCCAGCCTTTGGCCTTGCGGGGGTTGCGGGTCTCCTTGCGGCCCCACGCCAGGCACCTCGTTTTGCATGGCTATTGCCATGAGGGCTGGAGCGGCGTCTGGACACCAGCGCACGTCAGGATACTCGATGAACGCGGCACCCTGATCGCCGAACGCCGGGACCCTCGCGCAAGTTTTGCGCGCTTCGACAGGCAGTTTCGCTGGGACAAACTGGATCTGCTGTATTTCGCCGGGTACGCCCTCTGGAATTACCTCAGCTTCCCCTTCGTTCTCCAGGAACCGGGCGTCACCCTGATCGAGTCGGCGGGGGATACCGCTTCAGACCAGTTGCGGGTTCGATTCGACCCGGACCTGCCGACGCATTCGGCGGACCAGACCTTCCATGTCGATGGCGCCAGATTGCTGAAGCGGCACGATTACACCGCCGACGTCATCGGTCATTGGGCGAAGGCCGCGAATTTCTGCCTGGCCTCGGAGCAAGTCGAGTGCCTGCGCTTCTACACCCGGAGAAGGGTCTATCCGAGAATCGGAGCCCGAACCGTACTGCCCATGCCAACCCTGGTCTGGATCGAGATCGATGCCATCCGCCTGAGCAGATGAGGCCGCGGCGGTAGCTTGGGCTGAGGGACGAAGCCCAAGCTACCGTGCCCATTGCCCGCGTGATCGCGGTGGTCGTCCCTACACGTTCGCGGCGACCCCCGGTCCATCGCTGAAATAGCCGGCGTCATACGCCGCAACGTAACTCTGCCAGTCAGCCGTCACCTGCAAGGCGCAGTTATGCGCGATTTCGCCGATGCGGCGCTTCCATTTCGCTTTCGCGCCGAATGCGATCAATTCGTCCGCGATCGCCGAACCATCGCGACCGCCGGCGCGCAAATGTCCCCAGGCGAGGGCGGCGCCCATGCTGGCCATGACGCCGCCCAGGCGCGCCGGTTTGCCGTCCCAGTGGCTCAGGGCGACGCGATCCTCACTCGGCTGCAAGGCGCGCAGTATGTAAGGCTTCCCCGCCATGCCGACCGCTTGCAGGAAAGCCATGGACACCGCCTGTACCCGACGCTGGAGTGCCACGACCCGGTGCGCCTCGCTCTTCCACTCGGGCTGCCGGGCCGTCAGGTAAGGCGACAGTGCGGAGGGCATGGCCTGTTTCAGGTCGAGCAGGAAATGGCCGTCCGGGGAGCCGCGGCCCTGGACCAGGATCACATAGCGTTCCACGCCCAGACTGCCGGTGCCGGCGATCCTGCGCGCCACATCCAGCACCCGGAAGAAATCCGGATCGTCCTGGCCCGCGGCGAAGCGCTCCATGAAGGCGCCGATCTGCTGCCTTTGGCTTTCCTCGATCGGCAAAGCCTTGCCCCCGTCGACCCGGAGCGTGCGGTGTTTGCCCTTGAGAAGCGTGCGCGTGGCGAGAAACTCGATGCGGGACCGCGAGCGTATGGAATCGAACAACGCCCGAACCAGGCCATCGCTGGTTTCCCGCTCCACCCAGCGCGCCTTGCCGGTCGCAAGTTCACGGGCATAGACGTCGAGAAATACCTGGCACACTCCGGCGAGTTCGGACGGCGCCAGGCCCAACTCCAGCAGCCCCAGACGCACGCTAGCCAGGAAGCGGACCAGGTCCCAGGTGCAAGGTGCCAGGGCCGCCTCGTCGAAATCGTTCATGTCGAAGTAGGCCAGGCGGTTGTCCGCCTTGTAGCTGCCGAAGTTCTCCAGGTGCAAGTCGCCACAGACCCAGACACTCGGCGCTTCCTGAAGGATGCGCGCGGGCGGCAGGCGTTGCTGGAACAGGTGGCAAGTCCCGCGAAAGAAGCTAAAGGCGCTCCCGTGCATCTTGGAATACTTCAAGGCCAGACGCTGCGGATCCCGCCCCTTGTTGAACTTGCGTATCGCCCGCGCCACATCCATGCGTTCACCTCAATACCGTCAAAACCGCGCCAGCGGCCCCAGGAAGCCCGTCCCGAGGACTGCTTATTTGACGGCCTTGAGTGCCAGCAATTCCACCGCCTGCTCCAGGGTGACGGCGTCGGGATTCAGGTCGCGGGGCAGCGTGGCGTTGAGCTTGCCGTGCTGCACATAGGGACCGTAGCGGCCGGACTTGAGGGTGATGGGCTTGCCGTCGGCAGGATGGACGCCGATTTCCTTGCCAGGCTCGGGGGCGGCGCGTTTGCTCGCACCTTCGCCACGCGGCTCGAACTCGAAGCTGACTTTGCCCGCCTTGTCCCGCACCAGGAAGGCGGAGAACTTGCGCCGCGTGCGGGCGGAGACGAAACCGGTGAGGAGGTCGGTCTTGCCGCCGTCCTTGCCTTCGGCCAGCAGTTTCTTCATCTGCGCCGGTTCGACCGGCTGTTGCAGGATCAGCTTGCCACTGCGGAAATCGCAGGCGCGCTCCGGGCCCACGCTGCGTTCGCAGACGTAGGAATTGCCGTGTTCGAAGACCGCAGCACCGCACTTGGGGCACTTGCCCAGAGACTCATGGCCGGAGAAATCCACGGGCAAGGCTTCCTCGCCCTCGCGCGGCTGACCGAAATCGAATTCCGGTGACTGGTCGTCGTTGAGTCGGATTTCGGCGTCGAACGGGCGCCCCATCTTGTTTCTGAAACCGGTGAGCGGCCCGATCTTGCGTGCGGTTAACAAGGTCTCCATTTCGGTCACTTCGAACTGGCGGCCCGCGACGATCTTCCAGGCGCTCCAGTCGCAGGCCTGGCAGGCGAACTTCTTGTAGTTCTCTTTCACCACGCCGCCGCATTTCGGACAGGGTGTACCCAGGGTGGCGAAGTCGCCTGGCACCGTATCGGACTCGTAGCGCTTGGCGCGCAGGACGATGTCCTGGGTCAACGCGGTGATGTGGCTCATGAACTCTTCGCGCGAGAGCTTGCCGCGCTCCAGTTGTGCCAGCTTGTATTCCCATTCACCGGTAAGTTCCGGCGAAGCCAGTTCGCTCACCCCCAGCCCGCGCAACAGGGTGATCAGCGAGAAGGCCTTGGCGGTGGGCACCAGGTCGCGGCCTTCGCGCAGCATGTAGACCTCGGAGATCAGGTTCTCGATGATCTGCGCTCGGGTGGCCGGCGTGCCCAGACCGCGCCCGGCCATGGCCGCGCGCAGATCCTCGTCGTCGACCAGCTTGCCCGCTCCTTCCATCGCCGAGAGCAAGGTGGCTTCGTTGTAGCGTGCGGGAGGGCGGGTGTGCGCGGCCTTGATCTCGACCGACTCCGTTGCCAGCGTTTCTCCGGGAACCAGGGGGACGAGCGAGGGCCCGCCGCCGTCTTCATCCTCGACCGCGGCTTCCTTGCCATACACCGCCAGCCAGCCGGCGTTCACCAGCACCTTGCCTTCGGTCTTGAAGGCTTCCCGGGCGATGCGGGTAATGCGGGTGGTGATCGAATACTCCGCCGCCGGATAGAACACCGCGAGAAAACGCCGGGTGACCAGGTCGTAGAGCTTCTGTTCGATCTCGTTCAGGGATTTCGGCGGCGTGCCGGTGGGGATGATGGCGAAGTGATCGGAAATCTTGGCGTTGTTGAAGATGCGTTTGTTCGGCGTGACCCAGTTTTTTTCCAGTATGGTCGCGGCCAGCGGCGCGTAGACCTCGGGCAGGTTGCCCAGCACTTCCTTGACTGTGGGCAGGTAATCCTCGGGCAGGGCGCGCGCATCGGTACGCGGATAGGTCAGCACCTTGTGCTTTTCGTACAGGGCCTGTGCCAGGCCCAGCGTGGTCTTGGCGGAAAAGCCGAAGCGTCCGTTGGCCTCGCGCTGCAAGCTGGTGAGATCGTAGAGCAGCGGCGAGAGCTGGGAGGACGGCTTGGTCTCCTCGGTGGCCGTGGCCGGCTGCCCCAGGCAGGCGGCGCGGATAGCTTCCGCGCGCGGCTGCTCCCAGAGACGGTAGGCGGTGGCGTGCTCGTCGTCCTCGTTCTTCTTGAATTTCTCGTCGAACCAGCGCCCGGAATATTCGCCCTTTTCTCCGGCGAAGCGCGCCTCCAGTTCCCAGTAGGCGCGCGCCACGAACTTGCGGATACGCTCCTCGCGCTCGACCACGATAGCCAGTGTGGGGGTCTGGACGCGGCCGACGGTGGTGAGGTGGAAGCCGCCGGTCTTGGAGTTGAAGGCGGTCATCGCCCGAGTGCCATTGATGCCGATCAGCCAGTCGGACTCGGCGCGGCTGATCGCCGCGGCGCGCAGCCCCGCCATTTCCGAGGCATCGCGCAGGGTATCGAAACCGCTGCGGATCGCGCCCTGAGTCATGGATTGCAGCCAGAGGCGGCGCACCGGCTTTTTCGTGGCGCTGTGCTGGGCGATGTAATTGAAGATCAGTTCGCCCTCGCGTCCGGCGTCGCAGGCGTTGATCAGGCCATCGACATCGCGGCGTTTGATCAATCGCGTCAGCAGCTTGAGCCTATCCTCGGTCTTCTCGACGGGCTTCAAGGCGAAGTGCGGCGGGATCACCGGCAGATTCGCGAACGACCATTTGCCACGCTTGACCTCGAACTCCTCCGGCAGGGTCAGTTCGAGCAGGTGGCCGATGGCGGAAGACAGGACGTAGTGCTCGGACTCGAAATAGTCCTTTTCTTTCTGGAAACCACCCAATGCACGGGCGATGTCCTGAGCGACCGAGGGTTTCTCGGCGATGATGAGTTGTTTGGACACGGTGTATTGGGGCGGGTTAGTGTAGCGTGGGTTGCCAGCGTTCTTCGCCGTCGTCGCCGCCACGCACCAGATCTTCCAACCACAGCACGTCGCCGGCGCCTTTGAGTTTCCAGAGGGCGAGCAGGGCGATCCACTTGATGCGATCGGCGGAGACTTCGGTGTCTTCCAGGGCCATGGCCTGGTCGATCACCCATTCTCGTGCATGCGGAGCGAGTAGACCGCTGCTTTCCAGGAACATGAGGAAGCCCCGACCCTCACGGGCCAGGCGGCTGCATTCGCCATCCGTGTAGCAACGTATCGAGGGGATGTCCTCGTCGCTGCCCTCTGGCGTCAGGCCGTCCAGGGCTGCCAGCCAATCCAGTGCGGCGCCGATGTCGGCATCTTCGAAGCCGGCGGCGGAGAGTTTGCGGGAAAGCTGTTCCGGCTCCGGGAAGTGCTCGGAAAACAGGTAGGTATCGTAGAGGTAGAGGAGGATGTCGAACATCATTCAGCGCCCACCAGCGGGCATGGCCGCGTCGCGCGCGGTGACCATGCACTCGGCCAGCGCACCCATATCATCCATGTCTTTCATCGACGAGCCCTTAGTAGAGTCTTTGGTAGAGGCCGCCCGGCATTCTGGCGACCTGGCCTTCCATTTCAGCCGCAAGTAGCCTGACCGAAAGCGTTTCCACCGTCAAGCCGAGGCGGCCTGCGAGTTGATCCGGCGACAGCGGGCCGCCTGCCAGCGCCACGAGCAAAGCGTCGGCGGTGGCGGCGGGCAAGACGTCCGGAGTGCAAGGCGGCAGGCGACGGCCCAGTTCTTCCAGGATGTCGGTCGCGGACTCCACCAGTTTCGCGCCCTGCTTGATGAGGCGGTGGCAACCGCGGGACAGGGGCGAGTGGATGGAGCCGGGCATGGCGAACACGTCGCGCCCCTGCTCGCCGGCCAGGCGGGCAGTGATCAGCGAGCCGCTTTCCGTGGCCGCCTCGACCACCAGCACGCCCAGGGCCAGACCGCTGATGAGACGGTTGCGGCGCGGGAAATGGCCGCGCTTGGGCGCCGTGCCCAGGGGAAACTCGGAAACGATGGCGCCCCCCGCGGCCAGGCGATGCGCCAGCTCGCGGTTGCCCGCCGGGTAGACGCGGTCGAGCCCGGTGGCCACCACCGCCACGCTACTCGCCAGGCCTTCGAGCCCGCCTTCGTGGGCGGCGGCATCCACCCCCAGGGCGAGACCGCTGACGATGGTCAACCCGGCCTGCGACAGGGCCGCGGCAAAGGCGCGGGCGTCGCGCAGACCCTGCGGCGTGGCGTGGCGGCTGCCGACGATGGCCAACATCGGTCTTGCCAGCCAGTCCGGGTCGCCTTTCACGTAGAGCCAGGCGGGCGCATCGGCCAGTTCGCGCAATTGCGCCGGATACGCCGGGTCGCCCCAGGGGATCAGATAATTTTCCGGAACGGCCAGCCAATCCAGTCCGGTTTGCACGACGCCCGCGTCGACGCCCGCAGCGATGCCCCGGGCGAGCTTGTCGCCGACCAGGGGAGACAGTTGCGCGACCCTGGCCTGGCAGATGCTTGCCACGTCGGGGAAGACATCGAGCAGGTGGCGCACGGCGTCGGAACCCAGCCCGGGCACGGCTTCCAGGGTCAACCAGTGGACCGCATCGGAGCGCTGTGGCAAGGCGCCGCCGGCTAGGGATTGCGGGCGCTGTCGCCCTGGGCGATCTGCTCCGCGCTCTTCATCACGAGCGCGTAGGCCACCCGGTTGAACACGCGGTAGACGAAGGCCAGGCCGATGCGCGTATCGGGCAAGGCGGCGTGGTCGCTCGCATCGGGCGTGCAATCGCTGGCATGGCCTTCCCCTCCCGCCAGGAAGGCGATCTTGTCGGCGCGCAGACAGCGGGGATCGGCCACCGAGCGGCCGGCGCGGAACAGCGCCAGGACATGACCCGGCTCCAGGCCGTCGCGCAGGCCGCGGTCGAGCACCACGGTCATCCAGGCGCCGGCATTCACCGTGCCGCCCAGCGTGCTGGCAATCCGGGCGGAGATGGGGCGGTCGGGGGCGTGGGGGACGTACTGTATGGGCTCGGCTTTCCAGGCGGGCAACAGGCGATCGCGTTCCAGCACCTCCTGTTCGGCGCGCGTGATGCGCAACAACTGCGCCTCTCCCGACCGCAAGGTTTGTGCCTGCCCGACGTCGATCAGTTCGTAGGCCAGCACTTCCTTCGTGTCGGCCGGGTTCCTGATCGGCTGGCCCAGCCGCACGATGTGCCAATCGACCGTGCCGGCGTCGCCGCGGCTGGCATGGACCAGGTCGTTCAGCCCGAACATGACGCGATCGTCGCCGGACCCCAGGATGCGCGGGGCGTTGACCAGATCGTTCGGCTCCCCGACCCCGCCGCGCGACAACAGGGGGGCGATGGCCTTTTCGGGAATGCTGGAAATGCCGGCTTCCTCGACGGGAATGGGCAGGGCGTAGGCGCGCGGCGAAAGTTTCACGGTCTGGTTCAGGCGCGAACCCGTTTCCAGGACCAGGCGGACATTGCCGTCCTGATCGCGGGAAAGGCGAACCACATCACCCGGATAGATGAGGTGCGGGTTCTTGATTTCCTCCCGGTTGAGCTTCCAGACATTCGGCCACTGCCAGGGGTCTTTCAAAAAAGTCTCGGATATTCCCCAGAGCGTGTCCCCCCGGACCACGACATGCCGCGCAGGCGCGTCGTCCTGGAGGCGGACGGGATCGGCCCAGGCGGGGAAGGCCAGGGATATCACGGCGGTCAGCAACAATGTACGCATGCTTCCTCCCTTATATGGGTTGCTCCCTTTTGACGACCAGAAGAGAAACTTATAATGGCGTCCGCGTCGAACTTAAACCAGTTTCCCGGAATTTGCACCCACCCGACCATGGCCCTGCTCAAGATTGTCCATTATCCCGACCCGCGCCTGCACAAGGTGGCCCTACCCATTGCCACGGTGGATGACGAGATCAGGAAGCTCGTCGCCGACATGGCCGAGACCATGTATGCCGCGCCCGGCATCGGACTGGCCGCCACTCAGGTGGATCGCCTCCTGCGCCTGATCGTGGTGGACATCAGCGAAGCAAAAGACGACCTCAAGGTATTCATCAATCCGGAGATCCTGGGCAGCAGCGGCCTGAGCGAACATGAGGAGGGCTGTTTGTCGGTACCGGGTATCTACGACCTGGTCAGTCGTCCGGAACGCGTCCGCGTGCGCGCCCTGGACCAGAACGGCGCGCCCCTGGAGCTGGAAACCGACGGGCTGCTGGCTGTGTGCCTCCAGCACGAAATAGATCATCTCGACGGCAAGGTATTCGTGGAATATCTCTCTCGCCTGAAACAGGAACGCATCCGCAGGAAACTCCTGAAACAGGCAAGGGAAGCCATGTAATGAAGCTGATCTTCGCCGGCACCCCCGAATTCGCCGCCGCCGCCCTGAAGGCCTTGATTGCCGCCGGGCACGAGATCGCCCTGGTGCTCACGCAGCCGGATCGCCCGGCCGGGCGTGGCATGAAGCTCAAGGCCAGCCCGGTCAAGGAGGTGGCGCTGGCGCGGGGCCTGAGCGTGGTGCAGCCGGAAAACCTGAAAACCGAGGATGCACGGCAACCCATTCTGGATGCCGCGGCCGATGTCATGGTGGTCGCCGCCTACGGACTGATCCTGCCGGAAGCGGTGCTGGCCATGCCGCGCCTGGGCTGCGTCAACATCCATGCCTCGCTGCTGCCGCGCTGGCGCGGCGCCGCCCCCATCCACCGCGCCATCGAAGCGGGCGACCGGGAAACCGGGATCACTCTGATGCAGATGGATCGCGGACTGGATACCGGGGCCATGCTCGCTCGCGCCGCCTTGCCCATCCTCGACACGGACACCAGCGCCAGCCTGCACGACAAGCTGGCTGCGCTGGGCGCCGATGAAATCGTCGCCTTGCTGCCAAGGCTGGAACATTGCGTCGGCGAGAACCAGGACGATGCCCGCGCGAGCTATGCGAAGAAGATCGTCAAGGACGATGCCCGCCTGGACTGGACGCGTCCGGCCGGCGAACTGGACCGCCAGATTCGCGCCTTCGCCCCCACCCATGCCCTGCATGCCGGTGAGCCGATCAAGATCTGGCGGGCGCGGCCGACCGCGAAGAACGGTGAACCCGGGACGATCCTGGAGGTGAGCCGGAATGGGCTGCTCGTCGCCTGCGGCAGCGGCGCGCTAGACATCACGGAAATGCAGAAACCAGGCGGGAAACGACTGCCCGTCTCGGCATTCCTGGCGGGGACGCCGCTCAAAGCCGGTGAGCATCTGGAATAAGAGCAAGGGCATGTACTTCCTGGGATATGCTTGCGCGACTATCGCCATTGTTTGCAGCATGCCCAAGCTTCCCGCCGCACTACGCACTCTTACCGCTCTGGAACGAACCTTCGCCGATGGCCTCGCCACGATGCTGGCGCAACACCACGGCCTTGGCGTCTACATCCTGGTTCTGGCCAATGCGGCCTACGATGCCGCGCTCTGGGCCCGCCTGGCCGCCCCGCTGGCACTGCGCCACGCCGAGTTGGCGGCGTCCGTCACCCGCACCCTGCGACTGGGCGGCCGCCTCGAAGAGCCGGAGGACGATGTGCTGGTATTCCTGAAGCTGCTGGCCATCGGCTTCGAGAACCTGCAAACCATGCGAAGCCGCCGCGCCGGCCCCTGGGACCTGGCGTTCAATCCGATTCGCGCCTTGCGCCCGCCGCGTATGAGCGGGGCGAAGATCGACGCCCGGTCACGCCCTTTCGACCCGACAGGCTTCCATTTCAACCGCCCCTTCCTCGCCCGCGAGATCCTGTGGGAGGGCGAACTGGCGGGCAAGGCCGCGCGCCTGCTCTACAACAAGTTCCCCTTCGCCCGCCTGCACGGACTGCTGCTGCCGGAACCCGCGCGGGAACTGCCGCAATCTCTCACGCCGGAGATGCATGGCTGGGCCTGGGAGGTGCGCGCGGGTGCCGCAGTGCCAGGCTTCTGTCTGGCCTACAACAGCCAGGGCGCCCAGGCCTCGGTGAATCATCTGCATTTCCAGAGTTTCGTGCAGACGCAACCGCTGCCGCTGCGCGACCCCGGCTTCAGCCACAACGGCGGCGTGGACGCCTACCCCCTGCCCTGCCGCCGCTTCGGTGACGTCGCAGAGGCCTGGTGCCACATCGATGGCCTGCACGCCCTGGCCATCCCTTACAACCTGGTCTACACCGGCGATGGCCTCTACGTGCTGGCGCGCGCGCCGCAAGGCAGCCGCGCCCTGGCAAGCTGGAATTGCGGTTTCGCGTGGAGCGAACTGGCCGGCGCGATCACCGTGTTCAGCCAGGATGAGTTCGATCGCCTGAGCGAGGCGGAAATCGCCGCCGAACTGGCGAAGCTGGCTCCCTGAAGCCGGATTCTGAGTCTTGAGCCTGTTTCCCGCATGTCGCCGCGCCTGAGGGCCTTCCTGCACCCCTGCTACCATTACGGCGCCTACGTGTTGGGCGGCGTGGTGATCGTCGTCTGCGCGCTGTCACTGGGCTTCAAGTTCTGGCTGATGCCCAACATCGACAGCTTCAAGCCCGAGGTGGTGGCCGCCGCCAGCCGGGCATTGGGCCGGCCGGTGACCCTGGGCGGACTGGAGGCGGGCTGGGTGGGGATCAATCCGTGCCTCACCCTGCGTGATCTGCGTCTCAGCGGCGAGGGCGGCCTGACGCTTCCCCGCGTGGAAGCCCGGTTATCCTGGCTGTCCCTGGCGCTATTGGAACCGCGCCTGTCCAGCCTGACCCTGGAGCAGCCGCGAGTGACGGTCCGGCGCGATCGCGCCGGAGTGATCTACCTGGCCGGCATCGCGGTGAACGTGCCTTCCGCCCCCAACCCATTTCCCGACTGGCTGCTTCGGCAACCCCGCATCCTCGTGCGTGACGCCGTGGTGTCCTGGCAGGACGATTTGCTGGCCGCGCCGGAACTGCGCTTCACCCAGGCCCGCGTCTATATCCTCAACCGCTTTGGCCACCATCGTTTTGCCGGTGTCGCCCTGCCCAACAACGCCGCGGGCCGCGTGGAACTGCGGGGCGACCTCAAGGGCCGTTCGCTGCGCCACATCGACGCCTGGTCCGGGCAACTCTATGCGCGCGTCGATGCCGCCCGTTTCGACACCTGGGGCCACTGGGTGCCCTGGGCGCAGAAAGCGGTGCGGCGCGGAACCGGTTCGCTGCGATTCTGGTTGGACATCGACCATGGCCAGGCGCGTTCGCTGACCGGCGACACCCGGCTCGAAGACGTGGCGATCAACATCTCCACGGACGAAGCCCTGCCGGACCTGGCCTTCCAGTCCCTCGACGGGCGCGTCGGCTGGACCCGCGAATTCGACGAACGCGGCCAGGTCAATGCCCATACTTTCTACGTGGAGCGTTTGCGCTTCGCGGTGGCCGGCGAGAACCCGTCGGAGCCAGCCGCGGTGCGCGTTCGCCTGACCCCGGACGGCCGTGGCGGCTTCAGGAAGGTGGCCGTCAGCGCCAGCAACCTGCGCCTGGAGGCGTTGACCGCCCTGACGGGCGCCCTGCCGCTGCCGCGTCGCGGTCATGACCTGATCGCTGTGCTCAATCCGCGCGGCTTGGTGGAATCGGCCTCCGGCCACTGGAGCGGCACACAAAACTACGGCCTGAAACTGCATGTGCGCGACGCCGGCCTGAATGCCTACGCGAACCTGCCCGGCTTCTCCGGCCTGTCGGCCAGAATCCAGGCGGATCAGGCCTCCGGCGTGGCCGAACTGAGCGGCCGCGGACTGATCCTGAACCTGGATCGAGTATTCCGCCAGGCACTCGAATTCAAGCAACTCGATCTGCATACCCGCTGGAGGATCGAATCCGGGCTCACCCATCTGGCCATCGAGGATGCGAGTTTCCGCAACGACGACCTGGCCGGCACCGCTTCCGGCAGCATAGACCTGCCCGCCGCGGGCAAGCCGCGCCTGGATATCCATGCCCAACTCAGCCATGGCAACGCGACTGCCGTGTATCGCTACCTGCCTTACGCGGTCGGGCACGATGCCTACGAGTGGGTGAAGCGCGCTATCGTCGCCGGCCACTCCGAAGATACCCGTCTGTTGCTCAAGGGCGACCTGGCTTATTTTCCCTTCGATCATGGCGGCGGGGAATTCAAGGTCACGGTGAAAATGGAGGATGCCGTGCTCGACTATGCCAACGGCTGGCCGCGCATCGATGGCGTCATGGGCCTGCTGGTCTTCCATGACAAGAGTATGAGTGTCGTGGCCGACAGCGGCGGCATCCTCGACACCAGGCTGGGGGCGGTGCATGCGCGGATTCCCGACCTGATCTCGGGCGGCAATGAGCTGCTACTGATCGACGGCCATGTCGTCGGGCACACCCAGGATTTCCTGAATTTCATCCGGCAATCCCCAGTGAACCAACACACCGGCGGCTTCACCGAAAAGATGCAGGCCGCCGGCGACGGCGAGCTGGCATTGAGCCTACGCCTGCCCCTGCGCCACATCAAGGACAGCACCCTGAACGGACTCTTCAGCATGGTCGGCAACCGCGTCGATCTGGGTGGAGAACTTCCCTCTCTGGAGCAGATCTCCGGCCGCGTCGGCTTCAGCGACAGCTCGGTGCAGGCGCGCGGCCTCCAGACACGGGTTCTGGGCCTGCCCGCCACGCTGTCCTTCGACGGCCAGAGCGGTGGCCAGATCCATGCACACCTGAATGGCAGCGTAACCGCGGGCGCGCTGGCCCCCCACCTGCCCGCGGCTCTGGCGCGCCACCTCGACGGCGCCTGCAATTGGCAGGCCGAGGTGCGCATGGGCAAGCAGCAGAATGAAATCCAGATCGACTCGGACCTGAACGGCCTGGCGCTGGACCTGCCGCCGCCGCTGCGCAAGGCCGCAGCGCAAAGCGTTCCGCTGACGATCACCCGCCTGCCAGGCGTTCTCGGTGAAACCGTAATCAAGGCCAACTACGGCAACCTGATCTCCCTGCGGGCGGATCTCCCGCTCGATGGCCCCGCCCGCATCGCCTTGCATCTGTCCCGGGGGGAAGCGCCCCTGCCTGGACAGACCGGGATCAGCATAGGCGGCGCGCTGCACACACTCGACCTGGATGCCTGGCGTGGCATCGACCTGGGCGCCGCCGCGGCGAATGGCCCCGAGATACGCGAAGTCAACCTGATGTTGGGCGAATTGAAGCTTGCCAACCGCATCCTCCACGACACCCACCTGGGCGTTCAACCCGCCGGCCGCGGCTGGAAGATCACCCTGGCGGGCCGGGAACTCGGCGGCGAGGTGCTGACCCAGCCAGGGCCGCGCGGCACGCGCGTGATCGCCAATTTCGAGCGACTGAGCCTGCCCGAGCCAGCGCCCGACGCCCTGGCCAGCGAGAATGCGGCCGTGACCCAGAGCCTGGTGGGCATCGAAGTCAACGCCCTGAAATTCGGCTGGATGGGCAGGGAACTTGGTGAATTGCATCTACGCCTGACCCCGGAGAAGACCGGCTATGACATCGAACGAGCCTCGCTAACCCTGCCGGAAGGGAAGATCGAAGGGCGGGGCATGGTTTCCCGGCAGCCGCGCCGCCCGACCCGACTGAGCCTCAACCTGGAAGCCTCGGACCTGGGCAAGGCGCTGACGCGCTTCGGCTATCCTGGCAGCGTCAAGGGCGGGGAAGTCAGCGGCAGCGGTACGCTAACCTGGGGGGGCGGCATGGAAGACTTCGCCATTTCCGTACTGAATGGCGACTTTTCCGTCACGCTGAAAAAAGGCCAGTTCCTCAGAGTGGAGCCCGGCGCGGCCAAGCTGCTCGGTATTCTCAGTCTACAGGCCCTGCCCAGGCGGATCGCCCTGGACTTTCGCGACATCTTCTCGGATGGCTTCGCCTTCGACGAGATCACCGGCGACCTGCACCTGGAGCGCGGCAGCGCCTACATGAGGGATCTCAAGATGCATGGCCCCGCGGCCAGGGTGAGGATGAGCGGTGTGGTCAACCTGGCGGAACAGTCGCAGAACCTGCGCGTCGACATCCAGCCGCGACTGGAAGACACCGTGGTGGTAGCGGGGGCACTCCTGGGCGGGCCGGTGGTCGGCCTCGGCGCCCTGCTCGCCAACAAGATACTGCAAAACCCCCTCGGCCAGGCCGCAAGCTTCGACTACGCCGTGACCGGCACCTGGAGCGAACCGGTCATCGTCAAGCTGAAACGGCAGGGCACGACGCCCTGACCGCGTTCAGTGGGCGACCACGCCTGGGCCGAAGAAGCGATACCCCATGCGCATCTGGCGGCTGCGCTCGAAGCGCTTCTTCTCGGCACCCCCGGAGAAGCTGGCGGCGATGGCCTTGAAGGCCTGGTCCGCCCAGACCTCATCCAGCAGCAGGTCGGACACGCCTTCGGCCCAGCGCAACTTGTCGGCGGCGTTGCCGAGTTTGCCGCCACAGGCGGTCATCAGCGGCGCGATTTCCGAGCTAGGAAGTTCGTAGGACTTCAGGCGGGTCGCCAGTTGTACACAGGCGTCACCGCTGCCGCAGGCGTCCGCGGCGCGGGCGAACAGGCCGTTGGCGGCGGCGTGGTCACCGATGTCGCGATAGAGCTTGGCGGTATGAGCCAGGGCGTAATGATCCTTGGCACGACTGGCGGCATCCCCCAGCAGCTTGGCGGCCAGGGCCGCGTCGCCCAGGGCGGTCTGCACGGTTTCCGCCATCTTGGTGTAGTCGTAGGGGCTCTCGCCCGACGCCCTGCCCTCGACGAAGACGCGGGCGCGCGCCTTGCCGTATTCCGCATCCTTGAGTTCGGTGGCACAGGTCATGACGATCTCGCGGAACCAGACGAAGTCGGCCGCGGCGGCGACGCTTTCGTCCAGCAACTTGGATAGCCAGTCCTTATCGCCGAGACGATCGACCGCCAGGATCAGGGGCTTGAAGCGGGCGAAGTGGAAGCCACCCTCGCCGCGCATCATGTCTTCGGCCGAGCCCAGCAGTTTGGAGGCGTAGGAGGCGTCGTCCAGTTCCGCCATGATGCGGTCGGCCAAGCCGATGAATTGCTTGGCCGTCTTGGCTTTTTCTTCTTCGTTCTGGATGGCCACATATTTGGCCTGGTTGGCTTCGCGCCGGGACAGGCGCTCCTTGAGCCGGGCCACGCGCTCGGCATCCGTGCCGGCGTGCTTGGCCACCGCCTCGACGATCTTGCGCATGTCGTCCAGATTGTTCACGGAATCTTCGGCGCGGGTCAGCATCTCCGTCACGGCCGCGGCATTGCCGATAGCCGCGTTGGCCGCGACCAGTTGCAGGTATTCGCCGGTGCTCTGGGCGATGGCCGTACCCTTGGCCAGCACGGCCTTGGTGAAGTCCGCATTGCCGGCGGCGGCGGCCAGCACCTGCATCAGGGCGGTGAAGTCCTTCGCGGAATCGAGCGCCTTGTCGTGGAGGGCCCCAGCGGCCGCGGGATCGATCTCGCCCATGGCGCCGGAGAGGACGATCAGATCGGCCGGGTTGCCGTACTTGGCAGCACCCTCGTTGATGATCTCGACGGCGCGCGCCTTGTCGCCCACGGCCAGCATCTTCGCCAGGCGGGCGAAGTCGCCGGCGCGCCCGGCCTTGGCCTTGATCTTGTCGGCAATCTGACCGAACAGGGTGGCGTCGTTGATTTCGGCTACCACGGTTGCCAGCGCATAGAGTTCTTCTGTGGCGGAGACCTCCTTCAGTGCGCCGGTCAACGCCTTGGCCGCGGCGGCGGCGTCATTCAGGGCCAACCACTGGCCCATGCCCACGGCGACCTTCTCGCTGCCGTCCATGGCGAAATCGGCGCCCTGGCCCAACATCTCTTTCGCCTTTGCCGCATCGCCCAGCCCCTGGTAGCCGATGGCCAGCGCGACGAAATCCTTGGTGAACATGGCATCGCCCGCCACCTTGTCGAGCGCCTTCCTGGCATCGGCGGCGGCACTGAAGGCCGCGCCGTTCAGGAGCTCCTTGGCATAAGCCATGTCGGCTGGCGCCTCGAAGGCTTCGCGGGCGATGGCGAACAGATCGGCGGCGCTGGTGGCGGCTGCGGCACGAGCGGCCAGTTTGTCACGGGTAGCCATGAGACAACTCCTTGGGGATTTGAGGAAAGCGGTGGACGAGCAGGATGACGCGCGAGTTTAACGGCGTCGCCGACGCCTGTCAGCGAAGCTTTGTTTATGGGAGGAGGAAGAGGGTTTATGGCATGCGATCCGCCGCGGTTTCTAGGATAATTCCCACCCGTCTCGCGGACTTTGCCATGTCCATCGCCCAGTTGTCGGTACGCCTGGCTTATCGTTTGCAGGCGTCCGAGCGCCATCACCGCGTCAAGGAGTTCTCCCGCAAACTGCTGACGGACCCGCGCTCGCACCGCCGATCGCTGTTCGACGGTTTCATGATCGTGCTGGTCCTGGTCAGCGTGATGTTCCTGATCTACGAGGTGCGCCACCCGCTGGGATACTGGGCGGATCTGTTCGAGGCCTGCGTGGTCGGCGTGTTCATCAGCGAGTACCTGTTGCGGATGTGGCTGTACAACGACAGTCACAAGATACTCATCGAACACTGGGAACGCGCCGAGCTGATGGGCCTGCCTTTCCGTGCCGGCGCGGCCCTCTGGGCGGTGCTGCGGCCGAAGCTGGCCTACATGAGTTCGCCCATGGCCATCATCGATCTGTTGGCCATCCTGCCCAGTTATCGGCCCTTGCGCTTCCTGCGTCTGTTCCTGCTGTTTCGCCTGCTCAAACTGTTCCGCTACACGCGCAGCCTGGGCGCCTTCGGCCAGGTGATGGTGGAAAAGCGCTTCGAGCTCTACACCCTGTCGCTGTTCGTGGGCTCGGTGGTGTTGATCGCCACGGTGGCCATTTACCTGTTCGAGTCGGAGGCCCCGCACACCCGCGTGCTGACCCTGATGGACGCGCTTTACTGGGCGGTCATCACGGTGACCACGGTCGGCTATGGCGACATCGTGCCGACCACGCCGGAAGGCCGGGTGGTGGCGATGGTGCTGGTATTCGCCGGCATCGGCGTGATCTCCTTCGCCACTTCCATCATCGTCATGGCCTTCCACGAGAAGATGCGCGAACTCCACGACAACCGCGTCTACGCCGCAGTGGAACGGGAGTCCGACCTCACCATCGTCTGCGGCTTCGGGCGCATCGGCCAGGTGGTGGCGGAGCGCCTTGCCGCGTCGAAACAGGCTTTCGTCATCGTCGACAAGAACGTCGAGAGCGTCGAACTCGCGCGCCGCCTCGGCTTTCTGGCGGTGGCGGGAGAGGCCACGGATGGCACCTTGCTCGCCAATCTCGGTCTGGGCCGCCAGGCCTCGAGCATCCTCTGTCTGACGCATGACGATGTCAGCAACGTCTACATCACGCTCACCGCCCGACAGATGTCGCCGGACATCCTCATCGTCTCGCGCGCCAACAAGGCAGAAACGGCGAAGAAGCTCACCCAGGCGGGCGTCTCCCACGTGGTGCGCCCCTACGAGGTGGTAGCGCGGATGGCGGCCGAATTCATCGGCCAGCCCGTGGCCTTCGACGCGCTCTATGATGTGGTCACGCGGGCCGCCGGGGTGCACCTGGAACCCGTGGCTGTGCGCGTGGGCGACTGGCTGGAAAAACAGCGCATCGGCGAAATCGATCTCGCCTCACGGCGGTTGCTGCTCTTCGGGGTGATCCGCCCGAACGCTTCGCCCGCGGAGGATTGCCACAGCCGTTACGACCTGGAAGGCCGCCACTTCTATTTCAATCCGGGCCCGCGCCTGCTCCTGCTCGCGGGCGACATCCTCATCCTCATCGGCTATCAGGCCAATCTGTCGCAGTTCCGCGAACAAGCCAGCCGGCATCGCCGCAAGGTAAAAGCATGATCCTTGAATCCTCAGTTGACCGCTCATTTCCCCCCGTGAGGCCCCATGCATATTGAGGTTTTCACCTTCGATCACGCTCACCCTTTGGATGAATCCGCTATGCACCCGATTGCACGCCTGGCTGCGTTGCTCCTCCTTGCAGGGAGCGACCATGCGCGTCGTCGCGCCTTGCCAGACAACTCTCCAGACGCACACTCGAGTGTGTTCCACTGAGGATTCAAGGATGGCCCCAAAATTCGCCCTGTTCGGCTGCAACCCGCTCGCCATCGAAGTGGCCTGGCGGCTGTCGATGACGCGCCTGCCCTTCATCATGCTCGATCGCGACACCGCGAAGGTCGAAGCCGCTCGCCAGGAAGGACTAGAGGCGGAGCGCATCGACTACACGGACGATGATGCGCTCCGTTCCGTGGGGATCGGCAGCCATATCGAAGGGGTGTTCTGCCTGCTGGGCGAGGACTCCGAAAATGTCTTCCTGGCGATTTCCGCGCGCGCGCTCGCCCCCGCGCTGCGCATCGTCGCCGCCTGCCGCGCCCCCGAGGCGGCCGCGAAACTGCTCGCCGCCGGCGCCGACAAGGTGGTGGACCCTTACGAAATCAGCGGCGCACGGGTGCACGAACTGATCGAGCGCCCGGAAGTCGTGGAACTCATGGAACATACGGTATTCGGCATGCAGGATCTCAATATCGCCGAAGTCACGATACCGGGAGGCTCGTGGTTGCACGGGGTGCATCTCTCGGAACTGCGCCGTCACATGAAGCAGAACGTCATTCTGCTGGGCGTCGTCGATATGGAACGGGGCAAGGATCTGATCTTCAGTACCCGCGGAATCGATCACAACCTCGACTATGACGATGTCCTGGTGGTCATCGGCCCGAGCCGGGAAGTCGAGGCCTTCCACGCCATGATCGCCGGTTCCACCCCGCCGGCTTGACGTTTGCGTGACTCAGGGGCGCACGTAGGAAAGGCGCTCTTCGGACTCATCCTGGCTGTGCCAGAAATTTCTGCTGACATTCAGGCTGGCCTTCACTTCCGCTCGATTCACCACGGTAATCAGGCTGGTGGCCAAGCTGCGTGCCTGGGCCGGCGTCATGACCAGCATCTCGCCGCCAGCGATCCTGATGGCTACTCCGTCTTCTCCCGCCGGGCTGGATACCAGGGAAACGGATACGGTCTCGTGGTTGGGGCGTTTCGCAATGTGGCTCATGGTACATCCTTCTCGGCAATGACTGGCTCAATATAAGCACGAAGCATGCCAACATAAAGTTTTCAAGGGGCGGTCGCGAACCCCACATCAACACAGGGTTCCAATTTGTTCCCGGCTACAGCTTGGACGATTTCGACATCGGCTCGACAGCCCTGTCGGTGTTTCGTCAGGGCGAGACGAATTGGAACACACCGTGCCATGGATCGATGTGACTGAGCGCACGGACGATCGTACTAAGCCATCACGGAATCACCCGGTGTGCGGCCCGGCCAGCACGCGCTCGTGCTGGAACAGCGCCGACAACGGCTCGCGATCGCGCACAAGATGGCTTGCGCCACCATCCACCAACACCTCGGCGGCGCGCGCCCGGGTGTTGTAGTTGGAACTCATGCTCATGCCATAGGCGCCGGCCGAGCAGATCGCCAGGAGATCGCCTTCCACCAAGGCCAGTTCACGGTCGTGGCCGAGGAAGTCGCCGCTTTCGCAGACCGGGCCGACGATGGCATAGTTGCGCGTCGCTTGGCCGCGCGCATGCACCGGCAGGATGTCGTGCCAGGCGTCATACAGCGCGGGGCGCATCAGGTCGTTCATGGCGGCATCGACGATGGCAAAATCCTTGATCTCGCCGTGTTTTAGGTATTCCACCCGGGTGAGCAGCCAGCCGGCATTGCCCACGAGGGAGCGGCCCGGCTCCACGATCAGGGTTTCCTTCCTGCCCGCCAGGCGCTGGATCAGAATGTCCGCGTAGTCCTCCAGTTCGGGCGGCGTCTCGTCGCGATAGCGAATGCCGACGCCGCCGCCGAGGTCGATGTGCTCCAGGCCGATGCCGGTCGCCGCCAACGTCTCCACCAGTTCCAGCACGCGCTCCAGCGCGGCGGCAAAGGGGGAAATCTCGGTCAGTTGCGAACCGATATGGCAGTCGATGCCGATCACCCGCAGATGCGGCAGCGCGGCGGCCTCCTGGTAGACGCGCAGGGCGTGCTCATGGGCGATGCCGAACTTGTTGCCCTTGAGGCCGGTGGAAATATAGGGATGGGTCTTCGCGTCCACGTCCGGGTTGACGCGCAGACTGATCGGCGCCGTGACGCCGAGTTCGCCGGCCACCCGATTCAAGCGCGCCAACTCGCTTTCCGATTCCACGTTGAAGCAGTGGATGCCGGCGTCCAGAGCCGCGCGCATTTCCTCGACGCGCTTGCCCACCCCGGAGAACACGACGCGGCCGGGGTCGCCGCCGGCCGCCAGCACCCGCGCCAATTCGCCGCCGGATACGATATCGAAGCCGGCGCCCAGGCGCGCGAACAGGTTGAGGATGGCGAGACTGGCGTTGGCCTTCACCGCATAACAAATCAGGTGGGGATGCGCCGCCAGCGCCTGGTCGTAGGCCAGAAAAGCGGCTTCCAGCGCGGCGCGGGAATAGACGTAACAGGGCGTGGCGAATTCGCCGGCGATGGTTTCCAGGGAGACATCCTCGACATGGAGGACATCGCCGCGACGGCTCAGCGTATTCATTTCGTGGTTTGCGTGGTTTGCGTGGTTTGCGTGGGCGTGTCGGGCAGGTACAAGAACCCCTTGTTGCCGCAGCCGGCGAGGAAAAACAGCGCGGGGAGTATGGCGAGTAAACGCATGGGATGCCTTTAACGTGAACGTCGCGAAGCGAAGCTCGGAGCTGGAGGGGAGTGAGGCCGGACGCAGATGTTTACGCCGTCGCCGGGCCGTGCCCGTAAAATGGCGAAAAGTCTAGCATGGAGCGGCGCATGACCGAGAGTGAGTACAACCATCTGGCAGATGCCACCCTGAACCACCT
This sequence comes from uncultured Pseudomonadota bacterium, assembly GCA_903835655.1. GTDB lineage: Bacteria > Pseudomonadota > Gammaproteobacteria > Burkholderiales > Thiobacillaceae > PFJX01. Next base: position 43,352 of record CAILNT010000058.1, read on the forward strand.
GGAGACCGCGCTGGACGTGGCCCTGGTCGATTTCGAGCGTGCCGGCGGCGGAGTCATGGAGATCGAGTTCGACGACGGCTCGGTGATCGTGGTGAACAAGCAGGCCGCGGCACAGGAGATCTGGGTGGCGGCGAAAAGCGGCGGCTTCCATTACCGCTGGGACGGCGCCTCCTGGCGCGACAGCCGCAGTGGCGAAGAACTGTACGCCGCACTCTCCCGCCTCGCGACCGCGCAGTCGGGTACGAGCGTCGAACTGTGCTGACAACGGAGAACAAGATGACGGAACCGCTCATGGACGAACTCTCCCTGTTCAAACGATTGCCCGAACTGGAAAGCCAGCTCGGGGCGGAACATGTGAAGCCGCTGCTGGAGCACCTCCAGTTGCTCACCCTGCAAGACGGTGAGATGCTGTTGCGCGACCGGGCCCCGGTCGACGCGTTCTATCTGGTGCTCTCCGGCAATTTGCGCCTGTCCGTGGAATTTGGTCAGCATACCGTCCTGTTGGGCGAGATCGGCCCGGGCAACTGGGTGGGCGAACTGGGCTATTTCAGCGGTGTGCCGGTGGCTTCCAGCACGGTGACCGCCGCCGGTGAAACCGAACTCGCGCGGCTTACCTACCTGGATTTCGATGCGCTACTGATCGCGGACTCGGTCGCGGTATGCCGCCTGACGCACGGCTTCATCCAGATGCTGATGCGGCGCCTGGCGGTGACCGCGAGCAATCCGGTCATCGATCCGCAAGGCGAAATCCTGCTGTTGGGAGACCTCTCCGTCCCCTGGACGGAACTGGCACAGCAACCGCACGGGGTGATCGATTTTCTCAAGATCCTGCTGGGAGTGCACTGATGCTACTGAGGAATTTTCTGCGCAACTTGCCGAGTTTCCAGTACCTATCGGAAACCGACGTGGATCATGTCGCCGCCGCCATGCGCGTCGACGACTACCCGGATGGACATGTGTTCATCTACCAGGGGCGCCTCAACAAGGATATGTTCCTGCTGCTGGACGGCGAGGTGAAGGCCAGTCACTACGGTGACGGTGGTCGTTACTACACCCTCAAGGTGCTGCAACCAGGCGAGATATTCGGCCTACCTTCGCTCTCCCAGGGCAAGCCGGCGCTGACCAGCTGCCATGCGATCGGCCGGGTGAAAGTGGCCAGCCTGCCGTTTTCCGCCTACATGCTGCTGTACCAGCCGGATTCCGACATCGGCTGCCGCTTCCAGCATGTCATCGCCAGCCAGTTGGCGCGCGACCTGCACGACCGCCACGACGCCCTGCGCAAACTGCTGGCGCAGGTCTACGGCGACGGCGGCACGCAGGGCGCTTGAGTCACCCCAGGCGTGCGCGTGCGCGGTCCACCGCGGCGCGCACCGCCACCGGGGCGGTGCCGCCGAGATGGCAGCGCTGCGCCAGCGAGCCTTCCAGCGTGAGCACCTGGTACACGTCGGCGTCCACCAGCGGCGAGTATGCCTGCAACTCGGAAAGCGGCAGGTCGGCCAGGTCGCAGCCCTTATCGACCGCGGCCCGCACCGCGCGCGCCACGGCTTCGTGGGCCTCGCGGAAGGGCAAGCCCTTCTTCACCAGGTAATCGGCCAGGTCGGTGGCAGTGGCATAGCCCTCCACGGCGGCCGTTCGCATGCGATCGGCCCGCACCTGGATGCCCGGCACCATTTCCGCGTAGATCGCCAGCGAGTCGATCAACGTGTCCACGGCGTCGAACAGGGGTTCCTTGTCTTCCTGATTGTCCTTGTTGTAGGCCAGGGGTTGCCCCTTCATCAGGGTCAGGAGCGCGATCAGATGGCCGTTCATGCGGCCGGTCTTGCCGCGCATCAACTCCGGGACGTCGGGGTTCTTTTTCTGCGGCATGATCGAGGAGCCGGTGCAGAAGCGATCCGGCAGGTCGATGAAGCCGAAGCGCGGCGTCATCCAAATCACCATCTCCTCCGACATGCGCGACAAATGGGTCATGACCAGCGCCCCCGCGGCGAGAAATTCGATGGCGAAGTCGCGATCCGAGACTGCATCCAGGGAGTTCTCGCAGAGGCCCTCGAAACCGAGTGTTTGCGCCACGAACTCACGGTCTATGGGAAAACTGGTGCCGGCCAGGGCGGCAGCGCCCAGGGGCAGACGATTGACGCGACGGCGGCAGTCGACCAGACGCTCGTGGTCGCGCCCCAACATCTCGAACCAGGCCATCATGTGGTGGCCGAAGGTGACCGGCTGCGCCGCCTGGAGATGGGTGAAGCCGGGCATCACCGTACCCGTGTGCTGTTCCGCCAGATCGAGCAGGGCCACCTGGGCTGCGCGTAGCAAGGCCAGGATGCGGTCGATCGCATCGCGCAGCCACAGGCGCACATCCGTGGCCACCTGGTCGTTGCGCGAGCGTCCGGTATGCAAGCGCTTGCCCGCATCGCCCACCTTGCGCGTCAACGCGCGTTCGAGATTGAAGTGGATGTCTTCGTCATCGAGATTCCAGGTGAAGCGACCTTCATCGAAGTCGGCCAGAATCTCACCCAAGCCACGACGGATGTCGGCCAGATCTTCTCCCGAGAGCACGCCGACCTTTTGCAACATGGCCGCGTGCGCGAGTGAGCCCTGGATGTCGAAGGGGGCCAGACGCCAGTCGAAGGGAATCGATGCCGTGTAACGCTTGACGCGCTCGGACACCGGCTCGGAAAAACGGCCGGACCAGGCCTGGGCGGGAGTGGCAGTCGTCATGACGATCAGCGCTCGATGGCCAGGAGTTCCACCTCAAAGGTCAGCACCGTGTTGGGCGGAATGACGCCGGGAACTCCGTTGGCGCCATAGCCGGTGGCCGCCGGGCAGGTGAGCCTGGCCTTGCCGCCGACCTTGATCTTCTGCACACCCTGAGTCCAACAGGGAATGACGCCGCGCAGGGGAAAGCTGATCGGCTCGTTGCGCTTGTAGGAACTGTCGAATTCGCTGCCGTTGGGCAAGGTACCGCGATAATTCACGCGGACGGTGCTGTCCGCTGTGGGGGCCTCGCCTCGTCCTGGCCGGATCTGCGTCACCACCACGCCGGATGGCAGGGTTTCTGTCGTGGCGGCCAGAACGGTGCCACCATGGATCGCGGCGAGTGCGCAGAGAATACGAAGTGCGTGCATGGGAGTCCCTCCAAAAAAAAGGAAGAAGTGTAGCGGAGTGGGGGGGTGCGTGGCACGGCAGCCTTGCCAACCGACCGCGAGGCGGTGGCCACCCGAGGGCTCGGGCGGCGTGGCAGGCAAATGGGGCGAATCCGGAGGATCTGCCCATTGTGTGTTGTGTGAGGGCTCCCTGACCACCGACATTCCGGATTCAGCGAGGCGAATGGTGAAGCGAATTCGCATCCGGCGGCAGTCGTGGAATCACGATTTTTATATAGGGATTCCACTACAAATACAAGTCTTCACCTTGCAGCAATGCCTTGATCTGTAGCGGCGTCCTGCTACGACCGTCGAGTTCCCCCAGGAACCACTCGAAATAGCCGCGCGTCCTGGCCAGGAAGCGGCGCAAGCCAGCGGCGTCGCGCACATAGGGCGTATAGCCAGGATGCACCGACGGGGAGTGGAAGCTGAACACGAAGATGCGCTGACCGTCCGCCAGCATGGAACGGGTCATACGCTGCATTTCCGGGAGGGTGTAATCCTCGGGCGAGAGGCGGATACGCTCGAAGGCGCGCAGGCGTGAGGCGATGCCGGGCAGGCGCGCCCAGCGCAGGGCAGGATGGGTCATCAGGCGGTAAAACGGGGCGCCGGCCCCCTTCAGCCAACCGGCGTAGCAGCCCGCACCGGGCAAGCCCAACAAGTCGCGCTCGCGGCCGAACCAGAAGGGTGTGGCGCTGAACCCAGAATAATCCGGGCCGCCGTCGCCGCTGTAGTCGATCGGCGGCGCCACGCTGATATCCACCTCGTAACCCAGTTGTTCCAGCAGGCTCGCACTGTTCGGACCATTGCCGTAGCGGCCCGCCAAGTAAGTGCGCGGGGTCTGCCCGAAATTTTGCGCAATGGTCTCGGTCAGGACGCGCAGCTTCTCGTATTCCAGCTCGCGCGGCAGGTTGCCGGGATAGGTATTGCCGCGGCTCATGGTTTCGCTGAGCGGGGGGGACACCCAGGGATGCAAGTGCGTGCCGATCAGGGCGCGGCCTTCCTCCTGGTAGCGGCGCAAGGCCTCGAAGCCCAGCGGCTGGGACGCGATGGGATAGTCCACCACATAGTTGGGCACGATGCCGCAAGCGTCGAACACTTCCTGGGCGCGACCGATATGGCGCATGTGCTCCACCCCGATAGCCTCGCGTGCGTGCGCCAGATCCCAGTCGAACTCCTCTTCCGTATGGATCACCACCGACAGGATGGGGCGCGTTTGCGTGGGCAGCGCGATCTTCCGTGCGCCGGGAAACAGATCAGAGATCAAGAGCCGCGTATTCCGAATAGAGATTCTGGATATCCGCCTCGACGAGCGTATCGCTGCGGAACACCCGATTGCGGTAGCCGGTGAGCACGGTGTGCGGCCAGGCTGGCCTGGCCGGCAACAATCGCGATTCCACCCGCGTGGTCACCATGCCGGAGAGCAGAAAATGGCAGCCCAGCAGCGGTAGATGGCGCAGGAAGGTGTCGGGGTTGGTGAAGCCGATGATTTCTGCGCTGGGCAGATGCTTGAGCCGCGCGCGCTTGTAGATCACCAGGCTGTATCCGCTGCCGCGGCCCACCGCCAGGAAGCGCAGCCAGGGAAAATGCTTGTGGTCGCGATAGACCTTGAGGGAGGCTGCATCCAGCACCGCCTCGATTTTCGCCGGATTGGTCACAACCGACGCCCCCACCAAGCGCTGCTGTGGCGCGGGCAGGTTGAACAGCAGCGTGCGCGCCGCGTTCATGGGCTTGAACTTGAGGAACTTGAGCGATTGTTCCACCACGGCCGTGGGCGACAGGTCGGTGAAGTGGAAGCCGGGCTGCGAGATCACCGCCATCGCCAGGCGCATGCTCTGGGTGCGATAGGCATCCAGAACCATCCAGCTGGTGATGTTGCAAAACTTTTCCAATTGCCCGCGCACCGGATAGGCGGCGTAGATTGCACCGATGCCGCCGACAATCTCGCCGCCCTCGTCGCGGATCAGGAAACCGCTGTTGGGCCGATCCACGCCCCAGTCCTGGCGGAAGGCGTCGGCCCAAACGTCTGCTGGATGGCTGGGATTGAGGTGGGCGTGGAGGAAGCTGCAAAACGCCGGCAGGTCCTCGTCGCGTATGGGTTCAAGCTTGGGCAGGGCCATGGGATTTCATGAGTCGTGGGCGCGCGGGGACGTTAGCACAAAGGCCAGGAAACTGGGTTAAGCTCGCGCCCTACCCGCAAGAGTCGACCGCGCCCGCGCCCGCCCTACGCCAGCCAAGGGGATCGCAGACGCGATCCGCGCCCACTCACCACGATAGCCGCCATGCCAACCCACTCCCTACCCGGCTTCGAACGCGATGCCCACGGCAAGCCGATCATCGGCCTTGCGCCGGAAGACCTCTATGCCTACGGCCATCTGATCCGCTCCAGCGAACTCCTGGTGCTCGACCAGTTCTCGCGTGGCCTGGTCTCCGGCACCACGCACACCTGCCTGGGCCAGGAGCTGTGCGCGCTGGCCGTGGTGCGCGCACTCACGCACCCCGAAGACGCCGCGCTCTCCAACCACCGCAATCACGGCCATTTCCTCGGCTATTCGGGAGAGTTCGTCGGCCTGGTCGCGGAGATCATGGGCCGCGAGGCCGGCGTCTGCGGCGGCCTGGGTGGCAGCCAGCATCTGGTCTGGCGCCATTTCCACTCCAACGGCGTGCAAGGCGGCATGACCGGCATCGGCGCGGGCCTCGCCCTGGCACGCAAACTACATGGTAGCGGAGCGATCGTGGCCGCCATGATCGGTGACGGCACTCTGGGCCAGGGCCTGCTGTACGAGGCCATGAACCTGGCCTCGGTCTGGTCCGTGCCCTTCCTGGTCGTGGTGGAAAACAATGGCATTTCCCAGACCACAGAACCGCACCAGAACCTGGGTGGCGACATCCAGGCGCGCGGCGCCGCCTTCGGCTTGCAGACCTGGCGAGTGGATGACGCCGCGCCCGATTTCTTCGAGCAAGTGGCGGCCTCCGTGCGGCAGGTGCGCGAGTCGCAACTCCCCGGCTTCCTGGTGATCGACACGCGCCGCATGGGGCCACATTCCAAGGGTGACGACTTGCGCGACGCAGCCGTGGTCGAAGCCATCCGCGCGCGCGACCCCCTCGCAGCGATGGGACGGCGCCTGCCCGAGGCCGCGCGTACCGACATCGAAGCGCGCAACGCCGCCTTCATCGAGCGGGTCCGGGTGGCCGCCAACGCCTCGCCCGAAGCCCTGGCCGACCCCCAGCCGGAGCACATTTTCGAGCGCGCCACCGAACGGCAAGGCCCTGTGCCCGGCTACCCCGAAGTTGCCGCCGGCAGTAGCGTGCGCCTGGGGATCAACGCCGCCCTGAATCACCTGCTGGCGCATCACCCGGAAACCTTGCTGCTCGGCGAAGATTTGCACGATCCCTACGGGGGCGCTTTCAAGGTCACCCAGGGCCTGAGCACCGCCTATCCCGGCCGGGTGATTTCCACGCCCATTTCCGAAGCCGGCATCACGGGTGCGGCCATCGGCCTGGCGATGGACGGCTTCCGGCCGATCCTGGAAATCATGTTCGCGGATTTTCTCTCCCTGTGCATGGACCAGCTCTACAACCACGCAGTAAAGTTCCCCGGCATGTTCCCGGACGTGACCGTGCCTTTGATCGTGCGCACCCCCTCGGGCGGTCGGCGCGGTTATGGGCCTACCCACAGCCAGAGCCCGGAAAACATCTTCACCGCCATCCCCGGCCTCACCGTGCTCTTCGGTAGTCAGCGCCACGATGTCGCCCGGCTGCTGGTCGATGCCGCGCGCCGCTGGCCCTACCCCACCCTGTTCCTGGAGCACAAGCTGCTCTACGGGGAGACAATGGCCGCCGGCGATTTTGAAGTACTGGCGGCCGATCCCGACGACCTCGCGGCCCACCTGTTCCCAACCCTGCTGCGCCGTCGGCCCGAAGCGGACCTCACCATCGTCACCTACGGCGGAATGTTGCCGGTGGCGGAAGAGGCTGCGCAAAGGCTGGAAGCCGAGGAAGAACTGAGGGTGGACATCGTCGTCCCGTCCCTGCTCTCGCCCCTGCCGCGCCGCACCCTGCTGGCGCACCTGATGCAAAGCGCACGGGTGGTGATCGCCGAGGAATCCCACCACGAATTCGGCATCGGCGCGGAAATCGCCGCCAGCCTGCTGGAAGCCGGCTACCAGGGGCAGGCGTTGCGCATCGGCACGCCGCCGGTGCCCATCGCCTCCGCGCGCAGCCTGGAGAGGCAGATCCTGCCGGACGCCGAACGGCTGCTCGAAGACATCCTGGACAACCTTTATTGATGGCGGAAGGCACTACGCTTTTCCGCCCTACGCCCCATCTCACGGTAACGAGGTAGCACATGGCCACCCCCCTCCATGCCCCGCGCGTCAACAACAACGATGACATCGTCCAGGTCATCGCCTTCCGTGTCGGCGTTGGCGATTACATCGAAAAGGGCGACATCGTCCTCGACGTGGAAACCGACAAGGCCATCGTCGAAGTGGCCGCCGAAAACGATGGTTATGTGATCAAGTTGATGTGCGAAGTCGACGACCGGGTGGCGGTCGGCTCCATCCTGCTCTGGCAAGGGAGCAGCCTGGACGAGCCGGTGCCGGAAGCCGTGGTCGCCGTCAGCGGCGGCGGCGGCAATGCTCGCCCCACCGCCCGTGCGCGCGCCTTGCTCAAGGAACTCGGACTGGACGCTTCCGTCGTCCCGACCCGCGGCGAGCGCTTGACCCTGGCCGATGTGGAAAGCCACATGGCGGCACACGGCATCCAGCGCCGCGACCGTACGCCCGCCGTGAGTGTATCGCTCCAGGAGAACCTGCCCGATGTGCCGGGCGATCTCTGCGACCTCAACGCCGAGGAACGCGGCATGTTGATCACCGTGTCCTGGCACCGCGATCACGCCGCCGCCACCTACCTGGAAGTGGAATACGACCCGAAGGCCTGGGAGGACCACGCAGCCGCCTACGCCAGCGCCAACAAGCTGATGCTCTCGCCACTGCTGCCGTTGTTGACGTATCGCCTGGTGCAGTTGGTCAAGGCGAGCCCCAGAATCAACGCCACCGTGGTCAATGGCAAGCGCTTCCAGTACCGGCCGGTGAACCTCGGCTTCACCGTGCAGGCCGGCGAAACGCTGTACCTGACCGTGGTACGCGCCGCCGACACCCTGGAAACCAGGGCCTTCATCGAGGCGCTGGGCGAGGTGCAGCGCCATGCGATCCAGCGCAAGCTGTCACGCGAGGAAACCAGTGGCGCCACCATCGCCTTCTCCAGCATGGCTCGCTGGAACGTCAGCCGCCACATCCCCATCCTGCCCCCCTACTGCTCACTGATGATCGCCCACGCGGCGCCCAAGGGCAGCGGCCGCGCAGTTCTGGGCGCGAGCTACGACCATCGCATCCTCTCCGGTTTCGACGTGGCGCGGCTGCTGATGGACCTGGCCAAGCCACCGGCTTGAGTCCGCGTCGTTCCTCGCGCCTGAAGACGCTCCTACAAATCCGCATCATTTGATTCGAACCAAGGAACTCCGAATGAACCTCGACCGTGACAGCATCCAGGCCGCAGTGCGCGCCAAAGTGATCGAACTGGCGAAAACCCTGGGGATGGATGCCAGCGAAATCGGCGATGACGACCTCATTCCCGCCAGCGGTTATGTCGACTCCGCCGCCATCCTGGAACTGGTGGTCTGGTATGAAGACGCCTACCAGATGCCGCTGAAACAGGAAGAAATCAACATCGACAACCTGGGTTCGATCAACTCGATGGCCGATTTCGTCGTGCGGCGCAAGGCTGGCGGCTGAGGCCGAGGTTGTATCGCCACGCGCTAGTCGGCGCGCCGATTGCGGGTCGCCATCAAAGCGTTGCGTGTGTGGTCGTGTTCCAGCTGCTCCAGCCACCACTGCAATGCACGGCCACGCGCCGAGGCCGCGGTCTTGCGCCAGGCATAACTGGCATGCACCTGATGTAGGGCTCGCTCGACCTGCTTGGCGACCAGGCGACCGGTTTCGATGTAGGGCTGGGCGAGCCCCTCGGGCAGGAATCCACAGCCCAGCCCCCGCAATTGAGCCTCGAGTTTGGCGTGCATGGTGGTCACCGTGAAAACGTCCTGTCCCCCCAGGAGGCCGATGGAGATGCCGTGGCCCCGCTGTACCGAATCCGCAGCGGCCACCAGGCGATGTTGGCGGATGAGCTGATCGCTCAAGGGTTCGGGTGCCTTGGCCAGAGGATGATGCGGCGCGACGGCGAAGACGAAGTGCTGTGTGCCGAGGGGGCGCATTTGCAAGCCCGCCGTGGCTGCGGTTTCAGCCACCACGCCCAGGGAAAGATCGGCCAGTCCCGAGATGAGTGCATCGAGCGTTCCGGACAGGGTTTCGGCACGTATGCGCAAGTGGGTCGGCGGTTCGAGCGCGAAGAAGGCCTCACACAACTCCAACACCGTGGTGTGGTTGACGATGCTGTCCACGGCAATGGTGAATTGCGGCTCCCAACCCGTCGCCACCCGCCGCACCCGATTGGCCACGGCATCGATCTCGTCCAGGAGGCGGCCGCCCTCGCGGATCAATTCCTTGCCGGCTTCGGTCAGACGCGCCTGCCGCGAACTGCGGTCGAACAACAGGACATCGAGCGCATCCTCGATCTGGCGCACCCGGTAGGTCACGGCGCTGGGCACCACGCCGCCCGCCCGGGCCGCTGCGGCAAAACTACCGCTGTCGGCGACGCGTTGCAGCATCTCCAGGGCATCGGGCGTCAGGACATCGCGGGCGGAGGCGGGGGTTTTCATGCGCCGAATGATTCAGTTATTTTGAATGATGCCAGCAAAGCGACTGCATCGCAACGACCTTGCCCGGGCCTAAAGTTCAGCCATGTCGCAGCCATCAAGGAAGACCGAACCATGCTGACCCTTCGTAAATCACAGGATAGAGGCTACGCCGACCACGGCTGGCTCAAGAGTCTCCATTCGTTTTCCTTCGCCGGTTACTACGACCCGGAGCACATGGGCTGGGGCAACCTGCGCGTGATCAACGAGGATCGCATCGCCGCAGGCAATGGCTTTGGCAAGCATGGCCACCGCGACATGGAAATCGTCAGCTACGTGGTCTCGGGCGAATTGGCACACGAGGACAGCATGGGGAACGGTGCGGCCATTCCGCCCGGCGACGTGCAACGCATGAGCGCGGGAAGCGGGATCACGCACAGCGAGTTCAATCATGCCCGGGACGCCACGACGCATTTCTTCCAGATCTGGATCGAACCGAACCAGCGCGGCATTCCCCCGAGTTACGAACAGAAGACCTTCTCCGAAGCGGAAAAGCGCGGCACCTTGCGCCTGGTCGCCTCACCGGACGGTGCCCACGGTTCGGTAAGGATGCACGCCGACGCCTCGCTCTACGCCGGATTGTTCGATACCGGGGAGTCGGCCACATTGCCCTTGAATCCCGCGCGCCTGGCCTATGTACACCTCATACGCGGCAGGCTGAAGGTCAATGGCCAGCCGCTGCAAGCCGGGGATGCTGCCATGCTGGCCCACGAAAGCTCGCTGGAGCTTGGTGAGGGACAGGACGCCGAAATCCTGGTCTTCGACCTCGCCGCCTGAACCTCAGATCCAACCACCCACCCACAGGAGATACACCATGAGCAACATTGCCGTCGTTTTTCATTCCGGTTACGGCCACACCCAGCGCATGGCACAAGCCGTCGCCGAAGGCGCAGGGGCGCAACTGGTTCCCATCGACGCCGAGGGGAATTTGCCCGACAACGGCTGGGAAACACTGAACACGGCCGACGCCATCCTCATGGGCAGCCCGACCTACATGGGCAGCGTGAGCTGGCAGTTCAAGAAATTCGCCGATGCATCGAGCAAGCCCTGGTTCGGCCAGGCCTGGAAGGACAAGATATTCGCCGGCTTCACCAACAGCGCGACGATGAACGGGGACAAGCTGTCCACGCTGCACTATTTGTTCACCCTGGCGATGCAACACGGCGGCATCTGGGTCGGAACCGGCATGATGCCGGCGAACACCAAGGCAGCACAGCGCAACGACATCAATTACGTCGGCTCGTTCTGTGGCGCCATGGCCCAATCGCCGTCGGACAGCGGCCCGGATGAAATGCTCCCGGGAGATCTGGAAACCGCCAGGCTGTTCGGCAAGCGCGTCGCGGAAGTCGCGGCCAGAGTCCGCGGCTGACGGCCGACCCCACGCAAGCGTCCACGGTGGCCGTCGCCGCCCACGGCATCCTCACCCCGGTTCTGTATCACCGCCACTTCCGGCACATCCACGGGTCGGCGCCAACACCGACCTCAACAGGAGATTCACCATGAAAAAACTCGCCCTCGTCCTCGCCCTTTCCTCCCTAGCCGCCGGCGCTTATGCCGCCCCCGAGACCTTCGTCATCGACACCTCGCACACCGCGCCGCGCTTCGAATACAGCCATTTCGGCTATTCCAATCAGGCGCACAGCTTCGACAAGACCAGCGGGAAGGTCGTGCTGGATCGCGAAGCCCACACCGGCTCGGTCGACGTAAGCATCGACACCAAGTCGGTCAATACCGGCTTCGCCTTGTTCAACGAGCACATCCAGGGCGAGGATTTCTTCAACACTGCGGCCTTCCCGACCATCACCTTCAAGTCCACCAAGGTGAAGTTCAAGAAGGACAAGCCTGTGTCGGTCGAAGGCGAGCTGACCATCAAGGGCATCACCAAGCCAGTGACGCTGACCGTGACCTCCTTCCAGGCGATGCCGCACCCGATGATGAAGCGGGATGCGATCGGCGCCAATGCGGTCGCCAAGGTCAAGCGCTCCGACTTCAATATGGGCAAACATGCTCCCTACGTTTCCGACGATGTGACGCTGAACATCGCACTCGAAGCCATCAAGGAATAAACACCGTGGCCCGCATGCCCGTCGTCTTCGTCTCTCATGGCGCGCCCGATGCCTTGTTCAAGGCGCCAGACACGGTGGCCTGCTGGCGCGAGATCGGCCGGCGGATTCCGCGGCCAAAGGCGATCCTGGCCGTGTCGGCGCATTGGCAGGCGCTTTCGCCCACCGCCAGCCACGCCGGCGCGCCGGCGACGATCCATGATTTTTCCGGGTTCGCGCCGGCGCTGTACGACCTGCAATACCCGGCGCCGGGTGCACCGGCGCTGGCCGAGCGGGCCGTCTCCCTGCTGGCTGAGGCGGACATTGCGGCGGCACTGCATCCCGGGCGCGGCCTCGACCACGGCGCCTGGGTGCCACTGTCGGCGATGTATCCGCAGGGAAATCTTCCGGTTACCCAACTCTCGTTGACGCGGCAGGGGGCCGCCGCTCACTTCGAGTACGGACAGGCCTTGGCGTCATTGCGTGAAGAAGGCGTGCTGATCCTCGCTTCCGGTGCAATCACGCACAATTTTTCCTGGCTGGATTGGGATGCCGAAAACGACCCGCCGCCGCTGCCAAAAGCCCGGGTCTTTGCCGACTGGGTGGCAGAGCAACTGGGTGCAGGCAAGGCCGCGGCGTTGCTGGACTACCGGGCCGCCCCTCACGGCGCACAAGCCCACCCTAGCGATGAACACTTCTTGCCGTTACTGGTCGCATTGGGTGCCGCGGGGAAGGATGCGCCGGAGCGGTTCAGCCCTGGTTTCACCTATGGCGGACTGGCCATGGACGCCTACGTCTGGCAGGACTGAGGCCCCGCTGCTGGCAACGGCCATGGTCGCAACGTGCGTGAATCCGACGCCATCGCCCACGCGAGCGAGGTCTGGACATCGGTTCGTCAGATGGAAACGCAGGCCGTCTCCTGGAGTCAGACATGCTGACGCTCAAAGGCGCCCCAGCCCGGCCACCCTGCTTGCAGACTTACCCCGGGCTTCTCCACCCAAGCCCCTCACGGATCTCGGCATACGCTCCCTGCGACCCCCTCTGTGGGTGAGGGACGTAACAGCCGGACCGGCAGGCACTTCAATACGCGGCCGGGATGATCATCTCGGGTGGCGTGGGCAACCGGATGTATTCCGGGTTGTGGACCCGTGCCGGCAATGCCACCGTCTCGTGCGCTATTTCGCCATAGGGCATCTGGCTCAGCAGGTGATGGATGCAATTGAGGCGCGCCTTCTTCTTGTCCACACCCTCGACCACCCACCAGGGTGCTTCCTGGATGTGGGTACGCTCCATCATCTCCTCCTTGGCCTTGGTGTACTGCTCCCAGCGGCGACGCGACTCCATGTCCATGGGCGAGAGCTTCCATTGCTTGAGCGGGTCGTGGATGCGCATCAGGAAGCGGCGGTTCTGCTCGTCGTCGGTGATGGAGAACCAGTACTTGATCAGGATGATGCCGGAGCGGATCAGCATCTTCTCGAATTCCGGCACGCTGTGGAAGAATTCCTCCAGTTCGGCGTCGCTACAGAAGCCCATTACCCGTTCGACCCCGGCCCGGTTGTACCAACTGCGGTCGAACAGGACGATCTCGCCGCCGGCTGGCAGGTGGGAGACGTAACGCTGGAAATACCACTGGCTGCGCTCGCGCTGGCCCGGCGCGGGCAGGGCGGCGACGCGGCAGACACGGGGGTTGAGGCGCTGTGTAATGCGCTTGATGACGCCGCCCTTGCCGGCGGCGTCGCGACCCTCGAACAACACCACGACTTTCAGATTATTGGCCACCACCCAGTCTTGCAGCTTGACCAGCTCCCCCTGAAGGCGGAACGACTCCTTGAAATAGGAGCGGCGGTCCAGGTCCAGGTCCGCTACGGCCGCATCGGTAGCCTCGCGAATGAGCGCATCCATGCGGCCGTCGTCGATCTCCATCTCCAGCTCTTCGTCCAGGCTGTCGAGCATGTCCTCGTGAAGGCGGCGCTCGTATTCCAGTTGTTGTTCGGATTTTTCCGTGGACATGGCTACACCTCTCGCTAACTCGGCTGTATCGGGATAAGAATGGGCCTGGGCAAAATTTCGGCCAGAGCACGAAAGCTATCCGGGGATTGTGACAGTAGCATTACTCATGGTGCCTAGCGATAGGTGAGCCCGAACAGCCATTGCCTGGCCGTGGCCTGCGAGTTGAGATCGGCAAGGTGGCCGACATCGACGTCCAGCCCCGGCCGCAGTGTGTAGTTGATCCCGGCGAGAGCGTTGGCAGACGGCTGCTTGTAGGCGGGGTGGCGCAGGAGCAGGCTTGGCGATGTATTGGAAGCGCAGAACAGCTATACCTTTGGCTCTCATGAAATTGACTCACCAGTGGCGGTCAACTCTGGCCACATGAAACCGGAAACCCGGAAACAAAAAAGGCTTCCTGCCTGGGAAGCCTTGCTGTTACTGGAGGCGCGTGCCGGAGTCGAACCGACCTACACGGATTTGCAATCCGGTGCATAACCGCTTTGCTAACGCGCCTTGTTGGCTACGCCTGAAAATGAACGGGGAAGTGGAAGCTTAACGGGAAGAAACCCATAAAGCTGCCACTTCCCCTGTATGCCTGGAGCGGGAAACGAGACTCGAACTCGCGACCTCAACCTTGGCAAGGTTGCGCTCTACCAACTGAGCTATTCCCGCATCGAAGTGAGCGCGCATTATAAATAGGCGACAGCCGTTGTCAAGCGGCGGGCTCGTTTTTAAGCGCGATCCAGGCCAGTCGCAGGTAGTGCAGCATGGACCAGAGAGTGAGAAACGCAGCCAGATAGAGTAGCCAGCGGCCCACGACCAGGGTCCAAGGCCAGGAGCCTATGGGGTCGTGGTAGAGCAAGAGCAGGATGGCGAGCATCTGTGCGGTGGTTTTTAATTTGCCGATGAAAGACACCGCGACGTTTCCCGCTCGGCCGGCCTTGGCCATCCATTCGCGCAGGGCGCTGATGGCGATTTCCCGGCCGATGATGATGAGTGCCGCGCTGACGCTGGCGCGATTCAGGTCGACCAGGACGATGAGGGCGGCGGCGACCATGAGCTTGTCGGCGACGGGATCGAGGAAGGCACCGAAGGCCGACATCTGGTTCATGCGCCGCGCCAGCCAGCCGTCCAGCCAGTCCGTGAGCGCGGCCAGGGCGAAGAGCAAGGCGGCGACGAGATTGACGGCATGCGCCGGCACCCAGCCATCCGGCAGGTAGAACACGGCGACGAACAGCGGAATCAGGAGGATGCGCAGCCAGGTCAGTGAATTCGGTAAATTGAACGGCATCAATGCAGTTCTCGGTAGATTCGTTCCGCCAGGTCGTGGCTGATGCCCTCGACCCGGACCAGTTCCTCCACACCCGCGTCCACCACGCCGCGCAGGCCGCCAAAGGTTTGCAGTAACTTCTGACGACGCTTGGCGCCGATACCGCTGATGCCTTCCAGGCTCGATTGGGTGCGCGTCTTGCCGCGGCGCGCCCGGTGGCCGGTGATGGCGAAGCGATGCGCTTCGTCGCGAACCTGCTGGATCAGGTGCAATCCGGGATGGTCCGGCCGCAGCTTGAGCGGCTCGGCCTCATCGGGAAAGAACAACTGTTCCATGCCCGGTTTGCGCGCCGCGCCCTTCGCCACGCCCAGCATGGGCAGGTTGCCCAGCCCCAACTCCGAGAGTACATCCAATGCCATATGCAACTGCCCCTTGCCACCGTCGATCAGAAGCAGGTCGGGCAGCTTGCCTTCACCTGCGGCGAGTTTGCCGTAGCGGCGCAGGAGTGCGTCGCGCATGGCGGCGTAATCGTCGCCTGGAGTGATCCCGCTTACATTGTAACGACGATATTCCGAGGACTGCATCGAACCCTGATCAAAAACCACGCAGGACACCACGGTGGCCTCTCCCATGGTGTGGCTGACGTCGAAGCACTCGATGCGCGCGATGCCTTCCCAGCCCAGCGCTTCGTTCAACGCGGCCAGGCGCGCGGCCTGGTTTTCCCGCAAGCCTTCGCGCGTGCTCAAAGCCAGTTCCGCGTTCTTCAGCGCCATTTCCAGCCAGATTCGGCGTTCCTCGCGCGGCTGCGAGACGATATTGACGCGGTGCCCTGCATGGTCGGAAAGCCAGTCGGCCAAGCCATCGACCTCGGCGTTGAGGAACAAGGTGGGTGGGATCGCGCGGCCCTCGTAATGTTGGCTGACGAAGGCCTCCAGCACCGCGGGCAGGTCGGCATCTTCGACATGGCTGGGGAAGAAGGCGCGGCCGCCGAGATTGCGCCCGCCGCGCACCATGACCAGATAGACGCAGGCGAGCCCGCCTTTGCGCACCCCGGCAACGATGTCGGCGTCCTGGGTCGAGCGGCTTTCCACGAACTGGCTGGCGCGCACGGCGGAAAGCGCCTGGATCTGGTCGCGGTAGACGGCGGCCTGTTCGTAACGCAGCGCCTGTGCCGCGGCTTCCATACGCTGTGAGAGGTCTTCCAGTACTTCGTTGTCGCGCCCGGAAAGAAACAGCGCCGCGTCCGCGGCGTCGCGCGCGTAGTCGGCATCACTCACCGCCCCCACGCAGGGGGCGCTACAGCGTTTGATCTGATGCAGGAGGCAGGGCCGCGAGCGGTTGGCGAACACCGTGTCCTCGCAGGTGCGCAGCCGGAACACCTTCTGCAGAATCTGGATGCTCTCGCGCACCGCCAGCGAGTTCGGGAAGGGGCCGAAGGTGCGGTGCTTCTTGTCCGGGGTGCCGCGAAAGAAGCCCAGGCGCGGATAGGCATGGCCGGACAGGAGCAGATAGGGATAGGACTTGTCATCCCGGAACAGGATGTTGTACTTCGGGCTCAAGCCCTTGATCAAGTTGTTTTCCAGCAACAGCGCCTCGGCTTCCGTGCGCGTCACCGTGGTCTGGATGTCGTGGATGCGCGCCACCATGTGGGCGATGCGCGGACTCAGATCGGATTTCTGGAAGTAGCTGGAAACCCGTTTCTTCAGGTCGCGTGCCTTGCCCACGTAAAGCACCGCGCCATCGTCCGCCAGCATGCGGTAGACGCCGGGCAGATCGGGAAGTGCAGCCAGAAGCGGCCTGGGGTCGAAGGGTTCCGGTGCAGTCATGGATCGGGTTCGGGCACGAATGCCCTCAAGACTACTGCGTCCGACTCGTCTTTGGCGAGTCGGACACCGGCACACCTCATGAAGAGCGTGGGATCAGGCCTGCGCCGGCTCCGCGCTGATGACGCTCTCCCCCACCACCGCGGCGCACTCGCGGAAGATGTGGGTCTCGCAAGTACCACAGACATCGCGGTCGATGCGCTTGTAGATTTCCTTGATCGCCTCGGTTTTCGAGTCGAAAAGGTTGATGCCGCCGATGATCTTGAGGGCGCCGCTTTCAGCCAGCTGTTCCTGCACGGTGTCCTTGACGCGAATGAAATACAGGCCACCGCCCGCCGCGCGACGCTGCTGCGCTTCCTCGGCCAGGTAGTGGGCGCCTGCCAGGTCGATGAAGTTGATGCCGTGGGCGACGATGACGACATGCTTTTGCTTCGGGTTTTCCTGATCCTGCGCCGCCAGGGATTCGCGTATGTGCGAGGTGGCGCCGAAGAACAGCGAGCCGTCGATGCGCACGAAGCGTATCTGCTGGCATTCCGGTGCGTTCTCGGCATCGGTGAATTTGCGGCTGCTGCTGTTCGGGTTGGGCGTGCGCACGCGCACCTGAGGCTTGGAGGTGCGCGACAAATACAGGGACAGCGACATCAGTACGCCGATGATGATGGCCTCTTCCAGCGCCAGGAACAGGGTCGAGGCGAAAGTGGAGAGCAGGATGGCGGATTCGGCACGGCTGGTTTTCAGGACGTGAATGATTTCGTCGAAGTCGATCAGGCCCCAGGCCACCAGGAACAGGATGCCGGCCATCGCCGCATTCGGCAGATATTGCGCCCAGGGCGCCACGAGCAATACCAGTACCAGCAGGAAAGTTCCGGCCAACATGGCGGCGATGGGCGTCTTCGCACCGGCCGCGTAGTTCACGCCACTCCGGTTGAAGGAACCGGTGGCCACATAGCCCGAGAAGAAACTGCCGAAGAGATTGGAGAGCCCCTGGCCCACGAATTCCTGGTTGCCATCCACGTGCTGGCCGGAACGGGCCGCCAGCGCGCGGGCGATGGAGACAGCTTCGGTGAGTGCCAGCAGGGTCACCGCCACCACGCCGGAGGTCACCGCACGGATGTCTTCTGCACTCAGGCTGGGCATGGACAGCGGCGGCAGGACGGCAGGCAGGGCGCCGACCGTAGCCAGTTGCGCGCCCTTCCATGCGGTGAAGAACGCGGCCAGGGCAGAGCCCCCGAGCATGGCGACGATCATGTAGGGCAACTTTGGCAACCAGCGCTTCACCACGATGCCGAGCAGGAGCGTTGCCAGGCCCACCGCGAATACCCAGGGATGGATCTCGTTGAAGTGGGTGAATGCCATACCCCAGGTGTCGACGAAGGAGGTACCACGGGGGATCGCCAGGCCGGTGAAGTGCTTCATCTGGTTGGTCGCGATCAAGATGGCGGCGCCGGCGGTGAAGCCGGTGACGACCGAATGCGAGATGAAGTTGACCAGGGTGCCCAGTTTGGCCAGGCCCATGGTGACCTGGATGATGCCGACCAGGAAGGTCAGGGTCAGCGCCAGGCTGACGTAGTGGGCACTACCGGGTTCGGCATGCGGCGAGAGCACGGAAAACAACACGATGGATGCCGCCGTCGTGGGGCCGGAAACGAGATGCCAGGAGGACCCGAACAGGGCCGCGATCACCGCCGGGATCATGCCGGCATAGAGTCCGTATTCAGGTGGCATTCCGGCGATCGTGGCGAAGGCCACGCCCTGGGGAAGGGCAACCAGGGCGCCGGTGAGTCCGGCCATGATGTCGTCCTTGGTCGTGCGGCGATTGACGCGCGGCAGCCAGGCCAGGAAGGGGACGAATGGGCGTGCCCAGGCGGGCAGACTTTGGACGGTGGGCAGCGACATGGGTATTGCTCGGCGTATGGGAGGATGTTGCTCCATCATGCCAATACCCCGGTTCACACAGCGTCAAGAGTGCGTCAAGGGGGCGTCAATTGGAAAATGTCAGCACCGCTCGCGTGCCTTTCCCTTCCTCGCTGTGCAATTCTATTTTCCAGCCGTAACGGTCACATATCCTCCTGACCAGGGAGAGACCGATGCCCGCGCCCAGGCTGTTCTTGCCCTTGTACAGGCGCTGGAAGACGCGGTTCAGGGCTTCGCGCGGGATGCCCAGGCCGGTGTCGCTGACGCTGAGGTGGGTCGCGTCCAGGAGCACGTGTACCGTCCCGCGCTCGGTGTAGGTGAAGCTGTTGCGCACCAGGTTGGCGACCAGGATGGAGAGCAGGTTGGGGTCGGCATTCAGCGCAGGGCCGGCCTGAATTTCCAGCACTACCTCCACTGCCTTGCCGCGCAGGAGGTGTTGGTGTTTATCCAGGATTTCCTGAAGCAGGCTTGCCAGATCGACCTGCTCGCGCCGTGCCTCGTCGCGCTCGCGGGCCATCGCCAGCAGGGCGGTGGAGAGGTCGGACATGTAGGTGGCGGCGCGTTCGATGCGCTCCAGGCGCCGGCGCTCCTTCTCTGTGCGGCTTTCATCCGCCAGCAACACCTCCGCCGCGCCGCGTATCACCGCCAGGGGCGTGCGCAGTTCATGAGAGACATCGGCGGTGAAGGCGCGCTCGCGCTCGATGAAGGCGGCCAGGCGGTCGAGTTTCTGCTCGAAGGCTCGAGCCAGTTCGCCCACTTCGTCGGGCGGAAAGTCGGCGGAAAATCCGGCATGCGGGGTGTCAGGGCCGATGCCACGAACGCGTCGCGCCAATTCCTTGACTGGCTCGATCACCCGCTCTGCCAGCCAGAAGGCGAGGCCGCCGGAAATCAACACCATCAGGGCGACGAAAACGGCCAGGAACAGGGTGAGGCGGACTTGCCTATCCTGGAACAGGACCTCGTTGTACAACAGGTAATAGCGCGTGCCGCCCTGATCGGCGATCGCCAGGCGATACGTGATGCCGCCCAGGTGAACGTGGTGGAAGCCAGGGGGCTGAAGGGCGAGTGTCTTCGGCAATACGGGGTCATTCGCGCCGCCCGGGGCGACATAGCCCAGCAAGGTGATGGTGGCGGGCGGCAGGGAGTGCGGATTGCGGGAGCGCCGGGCATGGTAATCCTGCATTTCGGCATTGAGCGTCTCGTCGATCAGCCGCTCGCCGGCATCCTGGGCGCCGAAATAGAGGCCGACGGCGATCACCAGGGAAACCCCGCCACCGACAGCGGCGAATGCCGTGGCGACACGCGAGCGCAGGCTGCGGGAGAAACGCACGCAAGGCCGCGCTATGCGTCGGCGGACAGACGATAGCCGATGCCGCGCAGGGTATGGATCAAGGGGGGCATCTCGGGCGCTTCGACCGCGCTGCGCAGGACGTGCATGTGCGCGCGCAGCACGTCCGAATCCGGCATCTGATCGCCCCAGACCGCGCGCTCCAGTTCCTCACGCTTGACCACGCGCGGGCCGGCACGCATCAGGGTTTCCAGGATTTTCAGCGGGATAGGGGACAGGCTGAGCACTTTTCCGGCCCGGCTGGCCCGCATCTGGGCCGGGTCGAATTCCAGATCGGCGACGCGCAGCACCGCGGCGGAAGCAGCGCCACGCGCGCGCCGCGAAAGCGCCTTGAGGCGGGCCTCCAGTTCACGCAGGGCGAAGGGTTTGACCACGTAGTCGTCGGCGCCGCATTCCAGTCCGGCGACGCGATCATCCAGGGCATCGCGCGCGGTGAGCATGAGCACCGGAGTGTCGCGGCGCGCTTCTTCACGCAGGCGATGGCAGACGCTGATGCCATCCATGCCCGGCAACATCACGTCGAGCACGATGGCGTCGTAATCCTGGGTGACCGCGAGATGCAACCCGGTGATGCCGTCACCGGCCGCGTCGGTGGAATGCCCCTTTGCCTCGAGAAAATCGCAGACGTTGGCGGCAAGGTCAGGGTTGTCTTCGATAACGAGTACATGCATGGCGCGTGTCGGGAAGTTGGGTCGATGTAGCGGCATTCCTGGTGCTCAAGCCCTCACTCGCGTGCTGATCGGACTGCTCGTGCGCCCCATCTTGGCGATCAACACGGGCCAGAGATTGGCGCCGATCAACTGGTCGGTCGGGGTATTGGGCAGCAGGCGGTAGAGGCCGCCGTGGCGTTTTCCGAGCACGATCAGATCGGCACCGATCTCTTCCGCGAGTCGCCGCAGGGCATCGGCGGGTGTCCCGATGACCACGCGCGCCTCGGCATCGATGCCCTCCAGTCGCAGACTGGCGGCGGCATCTGTGGCCAATTCGCCCATGATCCTGGCGGCGGGGTCTCCCTGTCTGACCACCGTGCCGACGGTGACCGGCACACCGGCCGCCTTGGCCAGGCTGGCGGTCAATTCCAGGGCGATATCGGTCGATGGATTGGCGTCAAAGCCCACCAGGATTCGGCGTGTCCAGATTCCCGCTGCCTTGGGTACGACCAGAACGTTGCAGGGCGCATCGTCGATGATATGTGCGGCATGAGTGCCCACCATGTGGTCCACCTGGCCCTTGGGCGGGGTGCGACCGATCACCAGCAACTGGGTATGGGCTTGTCCGGCGGCAGCAATGACGGCCTGGGCGGCATCGCTCCCGCTCATCAGGACCTCCTCGCAAAGCACGCCCATGCTTTGCGCCGCCTGGCGAACCACGGCAAGGCGCAGTCCCGCCTGCTCCGGAGCGGCGTCGGGCCGTGTCATGGTCATCACATCCAGGGTGACGCCCATGCTGCGGGCGACCTGCAAGGCGATTTCGCGCGGCGCTTGGCTGTATTCGCCGCCATCCGTCGCCAGCATCAGGCGCAGCCGGCGCGCACCGTCCGGCAGATCCTCGCCGTGACATTCCTTGAAGATGCGCGTCGAGCACGTGCGGCAGATATCCGGGTCTAGGGTGCGATAGAGGGCTGCGGTGATGTTGGATTTCACCGGGAAAAACCCGCCTTCGCCGATGTCCTTCAGGTACTCGCCGTGGCGCAGAAACCCATGCACCGAGTCGCGCAAACGCCAGAAGTAGAGGCCACCGCCCTGCCGCTTCCTGCGGCGCGCTTCCTGGGCCAACATCTCGGCCCCGGCGACATCGATGAAATTCATCGCCGGGGCGGCGATGACCACGGTCTTCTGCTGCGGGTTGTCCTCGTCGATCTGCTGCAAGGCGCGCTGGACGTGATCCACTGCGCCGAAGTACAGCGATCCGTGCAGGCGCACGAAGCGTACCTGCGGGCATTCCGGTCGGCCGCGGGCATCCTCGAAGTGCAGGCTGCCTGGCTCACCTTCGGGCACCACGGGCACGAGTTCGGGCCGGGAGGTGCGGTAGAGATACATGATCAGCGACAGCATCACCCCCAGGAATATCCCGTCCTCCAGGTTGATCAGGGTGCCGATCAGGGTGACCCAGAGTATCGCCGCCTCCGGTTTGCTGGTCTGCCAGATGGATCGGATGTGGTGGAAGTCGATCAGGCCCCAGGCCACCAGAAACAGGATGCCGGCCATGGCGGCATTGGGCAGATAGGCCGCCAGGGGCGCGACCAGCAGCAGGATCAGCACCAGGAACACCGAGGCGAACACCGTCGCCAGGGGGGTGCGGGCGCCGGCTTCGTAGTTCACACCGCTGCGATTGAACGAACCCGACGAGGCGTAGGCGGAGAAGAAGCTACCAATCAGGTTGGATAGGCCTTGCCCGACGAATTCCTGGTTGCCGTCGATGCGTTGCTCGGAACGGGTGGCGATTGCGCGCGAGATGGAGACCGCCTCGGTCAACGCGAGCATGGTGATCACCAGGGCCGGCATCGCCACCTTGCCCAGGGCACTCAGGGAAAAGTCGGGCAGGGAGAAGGGGGGCAGACCGGCAGGCAGGGCACCCACGGTCTTGATCCCGGTCAGACCCTGGCCCAGGAAAACATTCAACGCGGCGGCCACCAGGCTACCGATGATCATCGCGATGATCATGTAGGGAAACTTGGGAAATATTTTCTTCGCCAGCAGGCCGGTCGCCAGGGTGACTGCCCCGATCGCCGCCACATAGGGATTGATCCGATCCAGTTGCAGACCGAACTGATGCAGGATCTCGTAGAAAGGCAGGCCGCGCGCGATGTTGAGGCCGAAGAAATTCTTCAGCTGGCTGGCGGCGATGAGGACCGCAGCACCCGCGGTGAACCCGATCACCACGGTATGCGAGATGAAGTTGACCAGGGTGCCCATTCGGGCCAGGCCGAGCATGAGCTGATACAGGCCAACCAGAAAGGTCAGGGTCAAGGCCAGGCGGATGAACTCGGCGCTGCCAGGTTCGGCCAGTGGTTGCAAGGCGGCGAACAGGGCGATGGAAATCGCGGTTGTAGGCCCGGATACCAGATGCCAGCTTGACCCGAACAGGGCCGCGATGACCGCCGGCATCATCGCGGCATAGAGTCCGTACTGCGGCGGCAAGCCCGCGATGGTGGCGAAGGCGACCCCTTGCGGGAGCACGATCATGGCGCCGGTGAGCCCGGCCAGGACGTCGGCCTTCAGGGCGCCGCGATCGACCTGTGACCACCACAAGAGAAAGGGAGTGAGTGTCTTGAGCCAGCCGGCCTGGCTGCGGGAGAGAGCGATCTGCAAGGGTGCGACCTTTTCGAGGAACGGGATTGCATTCGGCATCCCCCGTGTCCGATGGCTTACGGGGAAACGAGAGTGAATTTTACAGTAAGGACGGTAGCAGCCGGGCGGTCGGCACCCCCCGTCATTTCACCGCGAGGGGCCAGGAGCATACATGGAGGGAACGGTCTTAACGAAATACAAACGATACACGTTGCAAGAACGCGTAAACGCCACATTGTGTTATTATTTCGTCAAAATTACGCAAACAAACGCCCGTTCAGACGGGCGTTGTCTTGTCCACAGGGTAGGAATATCGACATTTCGTTACCACACTCATTCGGAGTCACACCATGGCCAGCAGCCAAGCCAGTCTGGGAAAGACCTTGTTTTGGGCAGGGCTTACCGCCGCCCTGTACGGGGTCTTGTTTCACTACGCCGACGAATTCTTGAGGTTGGCCCACACCACGGTGGATGCCTGCGTGGTTCAAGCCGGCATGAAGATCGATTACTTCAACAAAGCCACGCAGGCACTGTGTGCGAAAAAAGGCGGCACTCTCGTGGCCGGCACCTGGTGGTACGTGTTCGCCCCCATCGGTCTGGCTTTGGCCCTGTCCTACACGCACGGTATTTTCACCGGTCTGTTCTGGGATGTGGTCGGCCTGAAAGCCAGGAAATAAGGGAAAGATATGGAACACGGCATGGAACTCTTCAACTTCATCGAACTGGATATCAGCAACTCGATCATTCTGATTCTGGTCGGATTCGTCGGCGGCATGGTGTCCGGCTTCATCGGCTCCGGGGGCGCCTTCGTGCTGACCCCCGCGATGATGACGCTGGGCGCGCCGGGCATGGTCGCGGTGGCAACCAACATCTGCCACAAATTCCCCAAGGCCCTGGTGGGCGCGGTCAAGCGCAACAAATACGGCCAGGTGGACGTGAGGCTGGGCCTGGTGCTGGGCGTCTTCGCCGAGGCCGGCGTGTTGTATGGCAAACACGTGATGACCGACATCAAGCACGCCTTCGGCGCGGTGGGTACCGATCTCTATGTGTCGGTGATGTTCATCATCACCCTGGCCATCGTCGGCACCTTCGTGTTCAAGGACTACCGCAAGCTCAAGAACATGAGTGACGAGGAGCAAGAACAAGTCAGTCTGACCAAGCTGGCGAAGTGGGTGCAGTCGGTGCGCGTTCCCGGCACGATGATCCATTCCGTGGCTGCCAAATCCGAGCTTTCCGTGCTGTTCATGATACCCATCGGATTCGCCACCGGGTTTCTCGCCTCGGCCATCGCGGTGGGCGGCTTCGTCGGCGTGCCGGCGATGATCTACATTCTCGGCGTGCCGGCCATCATGGCCTCCGCTACCGAACTGGTGATCGCTTTCGTCATGGGTCTGGGGGGCACGATCTTCTACGGGCTGGAAGGCGCGGTGGACATCCGCATGGCCATGTTGATCCTGCTCGGTTCCCTGTTCGGCATCCAGATCGGCGCCATCGGCACGACCTACGTGAAAGACTACCAGGTCAAGTTCACCATGGCGGTGATCATGCTGACCGTGCTGTTCTCGCGTTTCTTCTACATCCCCGGTTACCTGGGCAAGATGGGCATGATGACGCCACTGGCGACCAATGCGCAGCAGATGCTGAAATGGATCGGCGATGGCGTGCTGTTCCTGGCCCTGTTCCTGGGCGCGTACACAGTCATTTCCGCCTTGCTCAAGGGCATGAGGGAGCACAAAGCCAGGCAATCCGTGAACGCACGCGGTTCCATGGCCGATTGAGCCTCGAGGGGGAAAACATGACTGCACTATCTGAAAACGGCGTGCTGGGTCGCATTCTGGTGGCTACCGACGGTTCCGATTACTCCGCGGGCGCGATCCGAACAGGCGTGGCTCTGGCGAAGTCGCGAGGCGCGCATCTGACCGGCCTGTCCGTTTCCTTGTACAACCCGGAATACAGTACCTTGGTGCCGAATCTGGGGGAAGAAGCCGAGAAGCGCGCACGAGAAGCGCTCGCCTCCTTCTCCACCGAAGCCGGAGTCGATGCCGAGACCGTCACCATCGAAGCGTCCGATCCCTACCAGGGCATACTGGAGGGTGCCAGGGCGAACAAGGCCGATCTCATCGTCATCGGCCGCCGCGGCAAGCGCGGCCTGGCGCGCATGATGGTGGGCGACGCCACCGCCAAGGTCATCGGCCATGCCGATTGCGCCGTACTGGTGGCGCCGCGCGCCGCGCGCCTGTGGGAACGACGCATCCTGCTGGCGACCGACGGCTCCAGCCATAGCGAGGCCGCAGCCAGCGCCGCCGGCCATCTGGCGCTCCAGACCGGCTTGCCCGTTACCGTGGTTTCGGTCGTCATCGGCAGCTACAACGCCGCGCGCCGCCAGGAAGCCCAGGAAGCCGTGGCTTCCAATGTGGTTCGACTCAAAAACCTGGGCGTCGAGGCCGAAGGCCGTGTGGTGGAAGGTCGGCCGGATGAGGCCATCGCCAAAGCGGCCGAGGATGTCGGCGCGGATTTGATCGTGATGGGTAGCCACGGCCGCACCGGCCTGGCCAAGGTGTTGCTGGGCAGTGTCACCGAGCGGGTGATCGGTCAGGCCCTCTGCCCGGTACTGGTGGTCAAGGCTTGAGGGGCGGCGCGGAAAGGCAACCGATCAACCACCCGAGGGCGCCTCTGCACTCCATGAAAGAGGACAGAGGTCGTCGTGAGCCGATCAGCAGCGGTCGGCGTCGGCGGAGTACTTGGAAAGCAGCACGGCTTGCACGGTGCCCGCGGGCGCCTCGCGATACTTGCCGATACCGAATTCCTTGTTGAGGTTGCCCTTGAATTTCTTAAAGAAATCCTCAAGCATGTCCGCGCCGTACATGCCGGTGGCGTAGATTTCGTCGCTGGCGGCATCGTGTTCCAGGCGGATTCCGGGTAGAGGCTGGGGAGCCTTGCCGGTGATGACACGCCCACCATCGGCCGGGTCGAATGCGCTGTTGTGGGAGCAACAAGTGATCGCGGCTGCGCGCCCCGCGGTTTCGCTATTGCCCGCGGTGTAGGCGATCACGCTGCCTTTCTTTTCCGGGTGCGCCAGCTGGTGTGTGCACACGGCCAGGTAAGCGACGATATTCTTGTTGCCGCCCACGCCACCGGGGAAGCTGTATTCCTCGCCCGATTCGGTCTTGAGGGCGGCACCGGCCGGAGCGGCCGAAGGCAGAGCGATCAGGAAGGCCGGGGTACCGACAAACGGGTAGCCGAACACGTAGGCCTCTTCCTTGGACAGGCTGGAAGCCTTGAGGGGCTTGCCATCGGCATCCACGAGCTTGACCTTGGGGAAATCCTTGACGGTACCTGCATACACGAGCTGGGTATGGACACCCGCCGCGATGGCCGCGGCGCCGGCTCCACAAACCTTGATGAAGTTGCGTCTATCCATTGCATGACTCCTTGATTGGGAAAAGGGGGCCAAGCGGCCCCCTTTACTGGTGGTAGCGTGCCGGTTAGCCGCCGAACGTGTCGCGATAGATGCCCTGTGCCCATTCCAGGTAGGCGCGACCCATGGCCTGGTCGCGGGTTTCCCAGGTCTTGGTGTCGGGCGAGAAGCCGGTGATTGCGTCCTTGGCCGCATCGTAGGTGTACTTGGCGTCCACCTTGATGGCTTCCGGGGGGAAGGCGTTGGTCATGGAGTAGCACACGGTTTCCGGAGATTCCCAGGCGATTTCCTTGCCCTGGGCGCGCGCTGCCAGCACCTTGGCGACGAACTGGCCCTCGGTGTTGGAGGTGTTGGCACTCTTGGAGTAAGGATGGTTGCGAGCGTCGCCGGTCACGTAGACATGCGGGTCGCCCTTGATGTTGTAGAAGCGCACGTCGATGTTGGCTTCCTTTTGCAGGCTGGTGGGATCGACCAGGCCCAACTGCTCGATCATGGTGCTGGCACGGATGTTGGGGTAGATCGATGCGTCGTCGAAGGAGTACTGCTCAAACTCGGTCTTGATGATCTTCTTCTCGTGGTCCACGGCGGTGACGGCCGAAGTCGGTTTCCACTCGAGGATACCCTTGTACAGAGTGTCGAAGGCGTCGTGAAAGCCCTGCTTCTTGATCGTAACTTCGGGGTTGGCGTCCAGGATCAGAACCTTGCCCTTGATACCGTTTTTCTTGATCCAGCCAGCCATCAGGCAGGCACGCTCATAGGGGCCGGGCAGGCAGCGGTAGTTGCCGGAAGGCACGGTCTGAATGAAGGTACCGCCTTCGAATTCCTGAAACTTGCGGCGCAGGGTGACGTGCTCCATGGGGGAGATGAAGCCGCCGGGATATTTCTGGCTGACACCGTAGACATTCTCAGGATCGGTCACGCCGATCTTGGCGTAGTCGTAAGAGATGCCGGGGGCCAGGACCAGGAAGTCGTAGTCGATGGCGCCGTTGTTGGTGTAGAGCTTGCGCGCGGCACGATCCAGGCCGGTGACGGTGGCGCAAACGAAGTTGTAGCCGTTGTTGGTTGCGGCATCCAGGAAGCTGTGGGCGGCCAGGAACTCGAGGTTGATGATGCCAACGTACCACAGGCTGCTGTTGAAGCAGGAGGCATACATGTCGCGCTTGTCCACCACCACCACATCGAAATTGGGGTAGTTCTTCTTGGCATGGGCGGCGATGGTCATGCCGGAAGTGCCGGCGCCGACGACGACCAGACGCGGGCCCTTGGCCTTGGGTAACTTGATGTAATCGACGGTGGAAATGGCAGCCGAGGTGCTGCCGGAACCGGCCACGGCCGAACCGGTGACGCCGGTGGCGCAGCCAGCGGTTCCAGCGGCCAGGACGGCGCCGCCCATTTTCAGAAAATTGCGTCTGTCGAGGTTTTCATTCATGAAGATGTCTCCTACTTTATATATTGGTCAAGGAAAAACGAAACGACCCAACCCCGACTGAGCGGCATTCGTACTATGGGAATGGGGCGCGGCAATCCTAGGCTCGGCCGGGTCAAGAGTGGGTTGTTGTTTGGTAAAGAAATGGTTAGTACGCCGGGCCGGGCACGAAAAATTTCAGGGCAACCTCGGTGCCCTGCCCCGCCACGCTTTCTATCCGTACCTCCCAGCCATTCAGATCGCAGATACGTTTGACCAGGGAGAGCCCGATTCCGGCGCCACTGGACCCCGAACCCCGGTGATGACGCTCGAACACCTGGCTCAGGTCGTGGGGTGCGATCCCCGTACCGCGATCGCGTATGACCAGGCTATCCTGACGCAACCGGACGTCGACCCGAGGTGCGCCGGCGTGCTGCACGGCATTGCCCACCAGGTTGTCGACCACCACGGCTGCCAGGATTCTGGCTACCGGCAATAACATCTCTTCAGGGACGTCCAGGTAGAGATCCGAGGAAGGTTCCAGGTCCATGACTCGATATTTTTCCACCGTCGCGCGCACGACCTCGGCCATGTCGCAGCTTTCCCCTTCCTCCAGCCGGGCGTTTTCCTCTCGTGCCAGGTGCAGCAGGGCACTGGTCAGGCCGGCCATGTCCTGGCTGGCCCGCTCGATGCGCGCGAGACGCTGGCGCTGTTCCGCGTTCAGCGCGGCGTCTTCCTCCAGTACATCGAGCGCACCACGTATGATGGCCAGCGGGGTGCGCAGCTCGTGGCTCACATTGGCGGTGAAGTCGCGCTCCCGCGCCATACAACTCTGGATGCGGGCCAGGTAGCGGTCGAACAGAAGCGCCAGCTCCGCCACTTCATCCAGGTCCTGACCGGCCGAATCCAGCGGTAGCCCACCCTCGGGCACGGCCGCGCCGACGCGGGCAGCCAGCGCCTCTACCGGCGCGACGATGCGCCGTGCCAGCCAGTAGCCGCCCAGGGCCGAAATCAGGGTCATGGCCGCAGCGCCGATGCCGAGGAATATCAGGAACTGCCGCTCCCGCTGGCGTTGTAGCGATTCGTTGAACAGGAATCGGCCCGGCATGCGTTCGGCGGCCAGCGCCCGGTACCAGACGCCTGCGAGCAGGACGTCGCGGCCAGCGCCCGCGAGCGCTTGTGCCGCCTCCGGGAGATCGCCGGATCCCGTTCCGGAACGGTCGTGCACCCAAGGATTGCCCGGCCACCTGGCGGGGCGATCCCGCATCGCGTCCTGCAAGGCTTCGTCCATGAGCCTCTGCCCCAGGTCGTGGGCGAAGAGATACGCTCCGGTGCATAGCAGCAGGCTGACCAGGGCGCCAAAGGCGGTGAAATGCAGGGCGACCCGGAAGCGGAAGCTACGGCGCAGCATGAGGCTCGGTGAGTTGGTAGCCCACCCCGCGAACCGTGCGCAGCAGGTTTGTGTCGCCCGGCTTCTCGACGGTGTTGCGCAGGACGTGAAGGTGTGCCTTCAAGGCGTCGCTGTCCGGCGGCCGGTCGCCCCAGATGGCCGCTTCCATTTCCTTGCGGCTGACCACCTTGGGCGAGGCGCGCATGAGCAACTCCAGCAACTTGAGGCAAATGGGCGGCAACTCGATGACGCGCTCGCCCCGGGTGACCCGGTAGGTTTCCACGTCGAAACAGAGGTCGGACACGCGCAGCTTGCTGGCCAATCCCTGCGGCAGGGCGCGACGGGTGATGGTGCGCAGGCGCGCCTCGACTTCGCGCAGGGCGAATGGCTTGATGACGTAATCGTCCGCCCCCGCTTCGAGGCCGCGCACCTTGTCATCCAGGGAGTCCAGCGCGGTCAGGATCAGCACCGGGGTGCGGCGCCCGGCTTCGCCGCGCAGCTTGCGACATAGCGTGATGCCGTCCATGCCGGGCAGCAAGATGTCGAGTACGATGGCATCGTAGTCGTTGACCAGCGCGAGATGCAGCCCGCCCACCCCATCTCCGGCCAGATCGACCACATGGCCGTGGGCCGAGAGGAAATCCATGAGATTGGCCGCGATGTCCCGGTTGTCTTCGATAATCAGCAGGCGCATGCCGGAATAGGCGAGTAGTCGAGAGGCGCTAGGATACCCCGAGGCGAGGGAAAGGATGGAATCTCGGGTGACTTCAAGCGGCCTGGCATGTCGATCGGCGACACTATGCAGGACAGACGTTTCGAGCCATGCTGTCCCCTCACCCAGAACTGGAAACTGCCTTGATCCGACGCAACCCCAATGGCGACATCCCCGTCGTCCACGATACCGCCTTCGTCGACCCCACCGCCATCCTCTGCGGCAAGGTCATCGTCGCGGAAAACGTCTTCATCGGTCCCTATGCGGTGATCCGCGCCGATGAGGTCGATGAAACCGGTGACATGGAACCCATCTACATCGGCGCCAATTCCAACATCCAGGACGGCGTGGTCATCCATTGCAAGGCGGGTGGGGGGGTGAGCATCGGCCAGGGCACATCCATCGCCCATCGCTCCATCGTCCATGGCCCCTGCACGGTGGGCGACAACGTGTTCATCGGCTTCAACTCCGTGCTGTTCAACTGCACGGTAGGGGATGGTTCCGTGGTGCGCCACAACTCCGTGGTGGAAGGCTGCGCCGTGCCGCCCGGCTTCTACATTCCTTCGACCAGCAACATTCATTCCGATTCCGAATTGTCCGGGATCCAACCGGTTACCCTGGACCAGGCAGGATTCTCGGAAAGTGTGGCCCAGGCGAACAGCGAGCTGGTGAAGGGCTACAAACGCATCCGCAACGAGTTCTGACCAGCCGCAACCGGCGGGTGGCTAGTCGTGATCCCCGGTTTTTCTTCCCGCCTTCACCGCCGCGCGCCGCGCCTTGCCTTCGAGACGTTTCGCGATCGAAGTCCGGGTCGGTCGGGTTGGCCGACGCAGTTTGGGTACGGCGGCGGCGGTGGCGACCATCGCCTCCAGCCTGCGCAGCGCCTCGGCACGGTTTTTTTCGAGGCTGCGAAATTCCTGTGCTTTGATGATGACCACGCCTTCCTTGCTGATGCGCCCGTCGCCGAGCTTCAGGAGCCGTTCGCGTATCGCCTCCGGCAACGATGAAGCGGCGATGTCGAAGCGCAGATGCACCGCATTGGCCACCTTGTTGACGTTCTGCCCGCCGGCGCCTTGCGCGCGGATCGCGGTGATTTCGACCTCATCGGGCGGGATGGCGTAACGCGGGCGCATGGCGGCTCTGGCGTGGGACGGGCCGCCATTGTAGGGCCAGACCGAATGGCAGCGGCGGCTAGCGGTCGTGACGCCTACGCGGCGTTCCGGCGACGGAACGAAGCAATTGCCCGAACGAAGCTCTCCCTAGGCGGATTAGGGTGGATATACTCACGGTCATGAAGATTGCCCTCGATCTCCCACCGTCCCTGCCCTGTGCCGCGATGCGGACGGCGTCTGAAGCGCACGCCGTGAGTGGCCTGTTCCGATCGATGCACCGCCGCATGAAACGGCGCCCCGTGAAATGGATGTGACCGTGTTTCTTGCTTCCCTGCGCCAACTGGCTGGACTGCTTGCCCTGTGCCTGCTGACGACTGCCACGCAAGCCGGCCAGGCGCGCATCAAGGTCGATTCCGGACTCCTCGGGGTGCGGGTGGATGCCAGCGAATTGGTCTATGCCGATGCCGCCACCGTGTGGAGCACCATTACCGATTACAACCGCCTCGCCGCCTTCATCCCCGACCTGTTATCCAGTCGCGTGATTTCCGCGCCTGGCACGCCCAAGCGGGTGGAACAGGTCGCCGACGCCGGCCTGTTCGCCTTTATCATGCCGGATCGGGTCGTGCTGGCGATGGAAGAGGTTTCCGGCCGGGCGCTGCGCTTTCGTGCGGTGGGGGGCAAGGTGGCCAGCATGTCCGGCGAATGGCGCATCGTCGGCGAGCGCGCCCCGGTGACGCTGCATTACCGGGCCCATGTGCTGCCCCTGACTCCGTTGCCGCCCCTGGTTTCCGATTATTTCATCGAGAGCGAGGTCCGTGCCCGTTTCGAAGCCGTAGGGAACGAGGCCGAGCGGCGGATGCGCTGACCGCGCGCGGCGGATGCACCTGCGAGGCGGCCCGTTCCGGGCCGAGATGCAAGCTGTATGGGAGAGAACATGAGAGCCATCCTGATTGCCGCGTTAACGCTCCTGGCGGGCTGTGACCAGGTGCAGCATCGCATGGGTTTCCTCGATCCAGCCCAGGTGGAGGCCGATGGCAAGGCCGTCGGCGGCGCCTGCCGCAATGCCGGGCGAGGTCTGGAAGACTGCTTCCACCTCAACCCGGAGGCTTCCAAGTCCGCGGTTTTTGCCGGCTGGAAGGAAATGAGCGAATACATGACCAAGAATAAACTTCAAATCCAGATACCCACCGTGCCCGATGCCAGCCTTACCGAGGCGGTGCCCAAGGCAAAGAAGGGAGACGATGAGGAGGCCGACGCGGTGAAGCCAGGCGACGCGAAGAAACCCGCCGCCAAGAAGAAAAAATCCGAAAGCGATGCCGGGACGTGACCACCTGAGATTCGATCGGGTCGAGTCGATCGCGGCGGAGCAGGATTTGCGCATCGCCAGCTACAACATTCACAAAGGCATGTCCTTCTTCAACCGCCGTGTGGTGTTGCACGATGTGCGTGAACGCTTGCGGGGCATCGACGCCGACATCGTCTTCCTCCAGGAGGTTCAGGGGCAGCACCTGCGCCGGGCGCGGCGCCACGGCAACTGGCCAGAGGAGCCGCAACACGAGTTCCTCGCCGGAGAACATTGGCAGGGCATGGCCTATGGGCGCAATGCCATCTACGAGCAGGGCCATCACGGCAATGCCATCCTCTCGCACTATCCCATCCTCAAGTCCGAGAACATCGACATTTCGGCCCATGTCTTCGAAAGCCGAGGCATGTTGCATTGCGAAATAGACGTCCCCGGCCTGGAGCAGCCGCTGCATGCGATCTGCCTGCACCTGGCTCTGAATGAGGCGGGCCGCAGAAAGCAGATGGAACTGCTGGCGGAGCGTATCCGCGCAGTGGTTCCGGATGCTGCGTCGTTGATCATCGCCGGCGACTTCAACGATTGGCGCCGGCGTTCCTGCGGGTATCTCGATCGGGAACTGGGTCTGCACGAGGTGTTCGATCTCGCCTATGGGAAAACCGCGCGCAGTTTTCCCGCCGTGCTGCCCATGCTCTCACTGGACCGCATCTACGTGCGCGGCTTCGGGGTGGCCGCGGCTCGGGTGCTCCATGGCGCGCTCTGGCGCCGGCTCTCCGATCATGCGGCGCTGACCGCGCAACTTCGGCCCCTATGATCCGGTCGGGGAACCGGCTGACTCTGCTGGAGAACGGTGCGGAATACTTTCCCGCGCTGATCGCGGCGATCGACGCGGCGCGATACGAAGTTCACCTGGAAACCTACCTCTACGCGGCCGACGCGACCGGACTGGAAGTCGCCGCGGCCTTGATGCGCGCGGCGCAGCGCGGCGTGGTCACGCGGCTGTTGCTCGATGGCTTCGGTTCGCGCGGCCTGGCCCCGGAATTGCTGGGCGGCCTGGACACCGCCGGGGTGAAGGTGTTGTTCTATCGGCCGGGCAACCTCTTCCCGCGGCGTTCCCGCTTGCGCCGCATGCACAGGAAACTGGCGGTGGTGGATGCGTTCGTCGGGTTCGTCGGCGGCATCAATATCAACGACGACCACGCACACCACAACCTGGCAGCCCCTCGCCAGGACTTCGCCGTCGAAGTTCGCGGCCCACTGGTGGCCGACCTCCATGCCGCCGCCCAGCGCCTCTGGCGACTGCTGCTGTGGAGCCGCGTGGGCCTGCGCCGCGGCGAAGAGGTCTGGATCAAGGCCGACCAGCCCGCCGTGGGCGAGCAGCGTGCGGAACTGTTGACGCGCGATACCCTGCACCGGCGCCATGCCATCGAACGCGCCTATCTCCGAGCCATCGGCCATGCCCGCGAAGAAATCCTGATCGCCAATGCCTATTTCCTGCCAGGCCGCCGCTTTCGCCAGGCCCTGGCCCGGGCAGCCCAGCGCGGCGTGCGCGTGATCCTGGTGATGCAAGGCCATACCGACCACCGCCTCTACCATGCCGCCAGCCGCGCGCTCTACCGGTTTTTCCTGGAAAACGGCATGGAAATCTACGAGTACCACGCCAGCGAACTCCATGCCAAGGTGGCCGTGGTGGATGGCCTTTGGGCCACGGTAGGCTCGAGCAATATCGATCCGTTCAGCCTGCTGCTGGCCCGTGAAGCCAACCTGGTCACGCATGACCCGGCCTTCGCCAGGGACTTGCACGAACGCATCCTCGCCGCGCGCGACGCGGGCGCCCACCGCATCCACCATCAGGCCTGGCGCCACATCCCCTGGATGGTGCGTCTGACCTCCTGGCTGGCATACGGGCTGGTTCGGGGGCTGATGGGCTTGGCGGGCTATGCCCAGGCCTACGATGGGCGCGGGCGGCGGGGGCGGCCCTCGCGTATTCGGTCACGCTAAAGTTTTCCCTTGAAGCAGCCGATAAGGGTTCGAATTTGGTGTGTTAGCCACTTCGCCCGGATTTGGCGTGTCAACCACTTCACCTCACTCGGAGAACATGATGTCGATCAGCCCAGTTTCAGCCGCTCCCCTGCCCAGCAACCCATTGCCGAATCCGGTTCAGGCCAGGCCCAGCAGGCCCGCGGCCAGTGCGCAACCCGTCTCCACCCTGGTGCAGACGGCCGCGCAGGAAGCCGCCGAGACACCCGCTCAAACCGCGCAGGAAGCCAGTAAAGGCGACACGCAGGCGCAACGCTTGATCGCCGCCCGGGCCGCACCCACGCCCACGGTCAACACCAGCGGTCAAACCATAGGCACGGTCGTCAACACCAAGGCTTAACAAGGTAGCGAAGTAACCCACCCCAGGAGGGCGGGCGTGTTGAAGCAGCACTGGCGAGGCCTTCCCTGTAGCGCTGGCATCCTTGCCGGCGTCTTTGAAAACAGCCGACTGCAAGCCGGCGCTACAGAGCTATTTCTCTCTGAATCAACGGGTTGAAGTGTGCTTCTTGAGAAGACGGAAAAGCGCTTATCACGCCTTCCGTCGGCTAGGGAGCCTGGTATTGCGGCGGGGCGCTGTAGCCGGCGGGCGGGGGTGGCGGTGCCCAGCCGGTTCCCGCGGCAGGCGCGGTCTTGACGGGGGTGAAGCTCACGCCGACCTGGATCGCCGGGCCCGGACTGTAGGTCAGCGTCGTCCTGTGTTCCTGGCCGCGGTATCGGTAGCTCACGCTGTAGCCCACCAGCCTTTGAGTCCAGTTGTCCTGCGTGCGGCAATGTTGCTCATCGCGGGTCTCCGACACCGTGCCGCCGTCGCGAGCCGCCGCGGTGTCGCCGAGCACGGCGCCCGTGGCCGCACCGATCGCGGTCGCCGCGTCGCGCCCGCCGCCCCTGCCCACCGCGTGCCCCAGCAAGCCGCCGGCGATCCCGCCGAAGAGGGCGCCGCCGTAGTTGATCCGCTCAGCGGGCCGGTTGACCTGGGAGGTCACCTGTTCGGTCCAGCATTCCTGCCTTGGTGTGTTGATCTGTTCGTACAGGGGGCTGGAAGCAACGACCGGTGCCCAATCCAGCTGAGTCACTGTGTCTTGTTCCGCTTGTGCGAAGCCGGTCAGGCTTGAGAGGGCCAGTACGAGGAGTGTGTTGCGCATGAAATCATCCGAAAAAGGGGAACGAGGGCGTAGAGGTGCTCCGCCCTGGGAAAGTTCGTCGCGACAGCCAGACTAGCCTGCGTATTTCTTCAGTTTGTACCAGAGCGAGCGTTCGCTGATCTCCAGCAGCCTGGCAGCGACGGACTTGTTGTCGCCGCTGCGTTGCAAAGCCGCCTGGATGAGGCGCAGTTCCAGCGCCTCTACCTGTGGTTGCAGGCTCAGGTTGGTCGTGGGGTCGGCCATCGCCGCCACGGGTGGGGCCGTGTCCGGTCCGGATGCGCAGACCTCGCGTGGCAGGTCCGCGGCGTCTATGCGGTTGCCGCGCGCCAGGACCACGGCACGCTCCATCATGTTCTCGAGTTCGCGGACATTGCCGGGCCAGGCATAGCTCCCGAGGCGGTCGAGTACGTCGGGGCCGAGTGCTGGGGGTGCACGGCC
Source organism: uncultured Pseudomonadota bacterium (assembly GCA_903835655.1). GTDB lineage: Bacteria > Pseudomonadota > Gammaproteobacteria > Burkholderiales > Thiobacillaceae > PFJX01. The sequence continues at coordinate 79,939 of CAILNT010000058.1, forward strand.
CAGTTCGCGGCTGTAACGTTCGAGGAAGTGCCCGGCCAGCAACGGGATGTCCTCGCGCCGCTCGCGCAGTGGCGGCGCATCCACCCGCACCACATTGAGGCGGTAGTAAAGGTCCGCGCGCAACTGCCCGGCGGCGACTGCCTGCTGTGGATCGCGGTTGGTGGCGGCGAGCACGCGCAGGTCCACCTCGATGGGGGTGTGACCGCCGAGACGCTCGACACGGCCGTCCTGGAGCACGCGCAAGAGCTTGCTTTGCAGCGCCAGCGGCATCTCGGTGATCTCGTCCAGGAACAGGGTGCCGCCGCTGGCCACTTCGAAGCGGCCCATCCGGTCGCGGTCGGCCCCGGTGAACGCGCCCTTGCGATGCCCGAACAACTCGCTTTCGAGCAGTTCGGCAGGGATAGCCGCGCAATTGATGGGCACGAACAGGCCGCCGCGGCCCGATTCTTGGTGGATGGCTCGGGCTATCAGTTCCTTGCCCGTGCCGGTTTCTCCCACCACGAAGACGCTGCTGCGGGCGGGTGCCACCTGGCGGATCAGCTGGTAGAGCGCCTGCATGGCCGGGCCCTGGCCGATGAATTCACCCCAGCCGCGCTGCACCTCGTCGCGCAGGAAAAGGTTCTCGCGCTGCACCTGATGCATGGACAGGGCGCGCGTCACGGTCAATTCCAGCGTCGCCATCTCGAACGGCCGGATGAGGTAGTCGACCGCGCCCAGCTTCATGGCCTCGACCGCCGATTCGACGCTGCCGTGTGCCGTGAGAACCACCACGGGCGTGGTGTCGCCGCGCTCGCGCAGGCGGCGCAACAGGCCCAGACCGTCCAGGCGGGGCATGCGCAGGTCGGTGAGCACCAGGTCGAAAGGGGCTTCGGCACAGCGTTCCAGTGCCTCCTCGCCGTCGCCGGCCTTGACCACCAGATGGCCCAGGCCGATCAGGGCCAGTTCCAGCAGGCGGCGCATCTTGTCTTCGTCGTCGACCACCAGTATGCGTTTTCGCAAAGCCATCTCCTGTCTCTCGATTAGTGTAAACGTCGCAAAGCGACGCACGAAGCTCCCCTCTCCTCTTGGGAGAGGGGTTGGGGGTGAGGGAAACGGGCTAAACCGGCGCGGCGAAGCGCAGGGTGAATGAGGCCCCCCCCAGTTCGCTCCTGCCCACTTCGATCTCGCCGCCGTGGGCGTGGACGATCTGTTGGACGATGGTCAGGCCCAGGCCGACCCCGCCCTCGCGACGCGTGTAGAAAGGGTCGAACACCCTGACCGCTTCCGTTTCCGGGATGCCAGGGCCGCTGTCCTCGACCCGCAGCCGCAGTCCCGCAGCCTCTTCCTGGCTGCCGATGCGAAGCAGTCCACCGCTGGGCATATGCTGGAGAGCGTTGATCACCAGATTGAGAAAAACCTGGATGATCTGCTCGCGGTCGCAGGCGAGCAGGCTGTTGGCCGCCAGCCGCGTCTCCAGCACGACCGACTGTTTTTGCGCCCTGGGCCCCACCAGCGCCAGCACATGTTCGATGAGGGCGTGCGGGTCATGCGCCTGGAACTGCGGTGGCCGTGGCGTGGCGCATTCCAGCAAGGTGGTGACGAGACGGTTCAGGCGTTCGGTCTCGCTGACGATAAAGCCGACCAGTTCCCGGTCCTGCTCCGATCGGTCCGTACGCCGCTCCAGCAACTGCGCCGAAGTCTTCAGGATGCCCAGGGGAGTGCGCACCTCGTGCGCCATGATGGCCGCCATCTCCCCCACCACGGCCAGTTTCCCGGCGCGCACCAGTTGTTCGCGCGAAGCCTCCAGAGCCTGGATCATCTCGCCGAAGGCGCGGCTCAGTTCCCCCACCTCGCTGATGCCGGTCTCGATCTGCGGCGGGGCGCCGCCTCGACCCTGGCGGAAATGCCGCGCGTAGGCGGTAAGCCGATCCAGCGGCCGGGCGATGCGGGCGGATAGGCGCAGGGTCAACCAGCCGGCGATCAGCATGGTGAACACCAGGCCGGCGAGCATCGCCCAGGTCAGACGCCAGACCGGGGCGAAGGCGACCGCGGTGGGCTCCACCACCAGGGTATGCCAGCCGAGGCCGGAAAAACGCTGAAATCCCTGGGTAGCAGCCGTGCCCACCAGCAGGTTTCCGGCAGCGAGGGGGGCGCCCTCTCGGATCTCGCCGCCAGGTTCGGCGCCGCTGCCCACCCAACCGGAGAGGTGGACCTGCCCAGCACTGGGGGCGAGCGTGCCCGCGGCGGCGATCACCCGGTCGTTCGCGTCCAGCAGCAGGGCGGTGCGTGCACCGGCGCCGACGTCGTCGTTGAGGAAGCGGCCAACCGCGCGCCAGTTGAGCGCGGCATAGAGGTAACCGATGCGGCCGCTGCCGAAGGCGTCCGCCACCTCGGTACGCAGGGTATAGCCCGCCACACCGCGTTCCAGCGACACCTCGGCCTCCGCGCCCACCTTATGCTCGGCCGGCCCGGGCGGGCGGTTCCGGCCGACCAGGGCGGGGTCGCTGGCGGCGACCACATGGTCTTGCGAGTCGGTGCAGTAGAGCACGCTGTAGACATCGCCGTGGCCGGCCTTGAGGTCGCTCAGGAGCCTGGCCAGGCGCTTGTCCACGTCGGCCACGCGGATGTCCTGAAGCAGTTCCAGGCGGTGCCATTCGCGTTGATCCTCGATACGCTCGGCGAAAAAGGCATCGATGCGCGCTTGCAGTGCGCCCGCACTGTTGCCGAGATTTCGGGCGATCTCGGTCTGCAAGGCATCGCGGAACTCCAGGAACGACAGCGCGCCGGAGAGCACGATTGCCAGCAGCACCAGCAGCAGGGATCCGCGCAGGATGGCGCGGCGGATGCTCGTGGAGCGAACGCTCGCCCCGGTCATCGCCCGTTCTCCTGGTCTGTCCTTCGCCTACGGTACACTTCGTCCCCTCATGAGGCCGTCTCGGCCGGGAATTCTGGAGGTCATCGATTGCCGCCACGCCTGTCCGTACTGTTGGCGCGCGGGCTCAGCGCCACCCTGCTGCTGGCCGCGCCGGCCCTGGCGGAATCCTACGAGCTGGGCCAAGGTTACCCCATTGCCGGTCCCAAGCTCATCGCCAGCGCTTACGTCAGTCTGCGCGCGGACCATCTCCAAGGCGAGAACTCCAGGTTTGCTGCGCAAGACGTGAGCCTGCTGCTGCACGGTGACCTCGGTCCGCTGTGGCATTTTTTCTCCGAGATCGAGCTGAGCAATGCCCTGGTCTATTCCGGCGACGGCGTGAAGACCACCGACGCCGACCTCGACTTCGAACGGCTCTACCTTGACCACAACCTGAGCACCCGAACCGCCTTGCGTCTGGGCAAGTTTCTCACTCCGGTCGGTCGCTGGAATTTGATCCATGCCGACCCCCTGGTCTGGACCGTGTCGCGGCCGCTCACGACCACCGTGGCCTTTGCCCGCAACGCTTCCGGTGCACAAATCCTGGGGAGTTGGCCCTGGGACGAAGCCAGCCTCAATTTCAGCGCCTATCTCGACGCGTCCGCCCGGCTCGACCCCTCCGAGGGCCAGGAAAAAACCTTCCCCGACCTCAGCCTGCGGCCGAATCCGCCGAATTCATTCCGCGAGGGGGGCGGTGCGCGCCTGGCCTATCGCAACTTCGACGACAGCGTGGAGATCGGCCTCTCGCTGGCTCGATACACGCTCAAGGACCTGCCGGGAAGCAAGAGCCTGCTGGGGGCGGACCTGTTCTACAGCCACAACAACCTGGAATTGAGCGGCGAGTCGATCTACCGCCAGGATGACCGGCCGGAGGGACGCACGGAGTGGGGCGCCTTCCTGCAATTGGCGCTCCCCATCGGGGGCGGCTTCCATGCCATCGCGGAACACGAACGCTATCAGGCCGCCCTGTTCCCCCGTCCCCTGGACAGCACCAGCCTGGGGCTCACCTGGCGGCCCAGGCCGCCGCTCTCGGTCAAGCTGGAACGCCGTGTATCCAGGGGCGAGGAGGCCCTGGCCCCGAGCGGCTGGCTATGTTCCTTCGCCATCCTGCTGTGACTGTGCTGTCGCGGTCATCCATCGGGCGCGACTGCCTCATTCTGGCATTCGTGGTCGGAACGGCGGGTGGCGCTCCGGCCGAGGACGGCATCGCGGTCATCACCGGGCCCATCCGGCCGGCCATCGCCTTCAATCGTGCCAATTTGCAAGACATTTTTCTCAAACGCATCCAGGTCGACGACGACGGCCATCCGCTGCAAGCGCTCAACTTGCCGGCCGACGACCCCCTGCGCGAGGCCTTTTCCATCGAGGTGCTCGGGCGACGCCCGGGGGCCATGCAGCGCTACTGGACCGAGCAGTATTTCCACGGGGTTTCGCCCCCCTTCGTGGTCCGCTCTCCGGAGGCCATGGTGCGTTACGTGGCGGAGACGCGAGGCGCCGTCGGCTACCTGCCGCAGTGCCAGGTAGACGCGCGCGTGCAGGTGGTGGCACACCTGTCCGTACCCGCCGACCTGGCAAGCCGCTTGCGCCACGTGTGCGAGTAGCCCCGACCCCGCAACTCTTGCAGACAAAAATTGCAGGGCCGAGGTCAGGGCAGCGGATTACCGGCCTAGGCGACGGCGTTGGCGCGGAATTGGATGCGCCCCACGTTCAAAATAACCGTTTTACAAATCAACAGGATAGAATGATTTCATCGCGCCGCGGAGGTGATTGTGTGGTGATTTCTTTTGCATTCCGGGCATGGCACGAGTATTGCTTTTTAGTTCGGCATGAGTATGCCTTCCATACGGCTACTCTATCCCTTGCACTCCGGCCGGCACGCCGGGGCGCGACCGATCCCCTTTCGTCTTTCCTAGGAACATCATGTCCATTTCGTCCATCCCCAGCAGCCCGCCCGCCCCCCAGCCCGTCCTGAAGCCCGAGTCGCTCGAAAAAGCCGGGCCGGATCACGACGGTGATGCGGATAACCGGCCCGCGGCCGCCGCCACGAGCGGCGCGCCCAAGCCCGTGGTGAACACCAGCGGCCAGACCACCGGTCTGGTCGTGAACACCAAGGCCTGAACCCGGATTTCCCGGCGGCCGCAGGTAAAATTCGCACCGGCCTGGCGTGAGTCGCCACGCGGCCCTCCCGCGATTTCGGGCTGGGCCGTGCACCCTGCCAAGTGGGGGTGCGACACCGCTTCACGGAACCGAAATCCTGGGCCGCCAGGATGGGTACGTCCGGCGCTAAAACCATCGCGCCGGATTTTTTGCCGCAACGCAATCATCATATAATCGCGTTCCATCCTTCGCCCCTGTCTGCCATGCAACGCACCCTCCTCAAATCCAAGCTGCACCGCGTGCTTGTCACCGCCTCCGAGCTGGAATACGAGGGTTCGTGCGCGATCGACGACAATCTGCTGGAAGCGGGAGACATCCGCGAGTATGAGCGCATCGAAATCTACAACGTCAACAATGGCGAACGCTTCGCCACCTACGCCATCCGCGGCCAGCGCGGCTCCGGCATGATCTCGGTCAATGGCGCCGCCGCCCGCCGTGCAGCCGTGGGCGACATCCTGATCATCGCCACCTACGCCACCCTCAACGAGATCGAACTGGCCAACTTCGAGCCGAAGCTGGTCTATGTCGATGAAAAGAACCGCATCAAGCGCATCGGCGCGCAGATCCCCGCGCAAGCCGCCTGAATCAGGGGCAAGGCCCGGGATTCAATATTCAGTTAAGCGCGCCCAGTCAAAGTACGGCCCTGGATCGGTCTTGCGTCCGGGAGCGATGTCGCTGTGGCCGGCCACGCTCGTGATCGGGTAGGCCGCCCGCAAGGCGGCCAACAGGCGGTTCAACACGGCGTACTGAAGGTCATCGAAGGGCGTGTCGTCCGTGCCCTCCAGCTCCACCCCGATGGAGAAGTCGTTGCAACCCGCGCGTCCTTGCCAGTTTGAGACGCCGGCGTGCCAGGCGCGGAGAATGCAGGGCACGAACTGGATCAGCTCACCCTCCCGGCGGATGAAGAAGTGCGCGGAGACGCGCAGCCCCTGGATACTGGCGTAATAGGGGTGCTCTTCCGGGTTCAGGCGATTCTTGAAGAGCTGTTCGACCCCCGGACCGCCGAACTGGCCAGGCGGCAGACTGATGTTATGGACCACCAGCAGCGAGATCGCACAGCCCTCGGGGCGCGCATCGCAATGCGGCGAATCGACCCTGCGAGCCCCCCACAGCCAGCCCTCCGCGTCGACACGCCCGAACTCAAGATTCACCATGCGCCGCCTTTCGATTCCATACTTGCGCTCGCGGCGAACGGGGTTTCAAGGTCGGCCGTGCCGTAGGCGCGGGCTCGTCCGCGACAGCCCTCGTTTCAAGCGCCACGGACGGCTTACTTCTTCGGCGCCGCCAGTTTTTCGTAGATTTCGCCCAGGTTGATCTGCGCGCGGGCATAGCCCTGATCCGCCGATTTCTGAAACCAGACCAGCGCTTCGGCCTCATCCTTGGCCACGCCCAACCCGTCGCGATAAAGCACGCCCAGATTGTTCTGCGCGATCTTGTCGCCGGCGGCGGCGGCCAGGCGATACCAGCGCGCGGCTTCGGCCAGATTCTTCGCCACGCCCTTGCCCTGTTCCAGGATCACGCCCAGGTTGTTCTGCGCGGTGAGATCCCCCGCCTCGGCGGCCCGGGTGAGCCAGTTCACGGCCTCCGTACCCTGGCCATTCTTTTGCAGCAGCCAACCCAGCCGGCTCTGCGCCAGTACCACACCGCGGTCCGCGGCCTTGGCGTAGAGCGCCAGGGCTTCGGTTTCGTTGCGCTCCTGACCTTGGCCTTGTTCCGCCATCAAGGCCAGGTTGTACCAGGCCAGGGGTTCGTTCTTGGCGCTGGCCCGCTGCAACCACTCGCGCGCCTTGGCATAGTCGGTGAGAACGCCCTGGCCTTCGCGGTAGAGGCGCCCCAGATTGTTCTGCGCCGCGGCATCTCCCGCAGCGGCGGCGCGCTCGTACCAGGACAAGGCGCCGGCCAGGTCGGGTAGGCCCAGGGCCCCGGTTTCCAGGAGCCAGCCCAGATGCGTGGCGGAAGGCGGGTCCCCCGCTTCGGCCGCCATGCGGAACCAGCGCCCCGCTTCCGTCATGTTTTTGGGAATGCCCTGGCCCTTCTCGAACATCCAGCCCAGGCGGTTTTGCGAGGAGACATGGCCCTGGCTGCCTGCCAGCGCCAGCCAGTTGGCCGCGGTCAGCAGATTTTGCTTCACGCCGCCCAGGCCTTCCTTGTAGATCAGTCCGAGGTTGCCTTGTGCTTCGGCGTTGCCCGCTTCGGCGGCCTTGGTGAACCACAGCACCGCTTCCGGATAATTCGCCTGCGTGCCCAGGCCATAGGCGAGCTTGATGCCCAGGTTGTTCTGCGCCGCCACGTCGCCCAGCTCGGCGGCACGTCGGGTCCAGATCAGGGCCTGTTCCAGGTTGACCGGGACGCCCAGGCCCTTTTCGTACATCATGGCCAGTTGCGACTGGGCGGCGGCGACGTTGAGCTCGGCGGCCCCCGTCATCAGCTTGGCGGCCTGATCGGCGTTCTTGCCGACGCCATCGCCGCGCAGGAACAGCAAGCCCAGGTTGTAGAGGCCGATGGGTTCGTTCTGTTTGGCGGCGAGTTCGTACCATTTGGCGGCCTGGCCGAGATCCTTGGCCACGCCCTGGCCTTTTTCAAACATCCAGCCCATTTTGGTCTGTGCCTCGGCATCTCCCTCGGTGGCCGCCATCTGGTAATAACGCAACGCCATCTGCATGGCTTGCATGGGGTCGGGCACGACGGGGCCGGAAGCCAGCGCCGCGGAGGCTTGGAGGGCAAACAGCAGGGGCAGGGTACGAAGTTTCATGGCGTGTCCTATCGAATCAAGGGGATTTCTCGGCGTTCAGGCGGTAATCCACCGGGACGTCGATCCAGAATGCGACCGGCTGGCCGCTCTTGCGCGCAGGTTTGAAATGGTATCGGGCGAGTTGTTCCCGTGCATCGGCATCGAGAATAGCCGAGCCGCTGCTCTGTTTGACCAACATCTGCCCCGGAACACCATCGGCGAGGATCTGCACGCGCACGGTGACGCGGCCTTGATGGCCATAGGCCCAGGCGCGCAGGGGAAAGACGAAGCTGGGATTGTCACTGGCATAGGCCGGCTTCTCGCTGAGGTTCTGCACGGTATCGCGCGGACGGTTGTCGGGCTGGACGTGGCCGGGCAGCGGACAGTAGGTGGAAGGTGCGAGGACGTCCAGCGGGCGAACCTGGCTATCCGGGCGAATCTGCCCGACCGCCGCCACGACCTTCCCGGACCCCAGGCGCCCCGCGACCCTGGCGCCAGCATCGCTACCGGCCAGGCTGGCGGGGCGCGCGCTGCTGGAATAAGCGGGCGATTCCGCGCCGCGCCCCGGCAGGGTCTGAGCCGCGACGCCTGACTGGCCCAATACCGTTGCCTGCGTGGAGGCGCCGCGTGCCTCGCCCCCCTGGGTACGGGGGCTGGAACGCGTGCCCCCCATGCGCAATTCGAGGACTGCCGGCACAACCGGCATGGCCAGCGCCAGAGGTGCCACGCTGCCGGGTTCGCCCGGGGCGAGGGCGGCGGCGGCGCCCTGGTCGCGGCCAAACCCCGATCCTAGCGGCGCCTGGCCCGGCAACGCGGCTGCCTGGCCGTTTGCCGTGACGAGATGGCCCTCGCCGCTGGCGGCGCCTTTGCCTGCGAGCGTGGTAGCCGCAGCCCTGCCGGCTTCCGCGAGGCCGTGGCCGCGAGGCGCCGCAGCCTGGTCCGGGCGCGCATCGGCCAATCTGCCCGACCCGGGAGTACCCGCCGCGCCGGCGCCGACACCGCCATTTTCACCGGGCCCGGCGAGCTGTCCAGTGCCGGCTTTGCCGCCAGGTGCCACGCCACTAGGGACGGCACTGGCCAGATCGGAGCGGGCAGCGTCGCCATGAGCCGTGGCACCATGTTCGCTGGCCACCGCAGTTTCCGCGGCGGCGGCATCGCCGCGAGTCGCCGTGGCCACGCCCACCTGGGGGCCGCCGCTGGCCGCGCTGGCCAGGGTGGCATCCGGCCCGGCCGCGGCCGCGGCCGCGGCCGCGCTATCGCCGCTGGCGCCGCTCAGCTGCGTGCCGGCGGGGCCGCCGCCAGGGCTTGCCAGCCGCGCGACCAGGCCGGAGAGCGCGCTGGACAGGCTCAAGCGCACGCCACCGGGTTCGCCGCTGGCCAGGGCAGCTGAATTTTGCGCGCTGAAATCGCCTCCGCGCGCACCACCGGGTGCCATCGCACCTGGGGTGGCACCCGAGAATCCGGCCGCGACGCTGCCCGTGGCCGCACTGCTGCCCGGCGCTTCGCCACTCCGGGCGCCGGCGCTGCTCACGCTGAGCGCCTGGCCGGGCTGGGGGGAGGCGGTCAGCGGGCTATCGCTGGCGCCGCCGGCACTGGCAGACGCGCTGCCCGGTTCGCTCAGAGCACTTCCGGCGGGGGCTGGCTTCTGCGTGGACGCCGGAGTGCGGCTCGCCGTCCGCGCCAATTTTCCTACCACCGTAGCGGGCGAGTCGACGGTGGTGGCGACAGCGTGCGCAGCCGGCAGGCTGACCGCGGGGGCATCCTTCGCCACGTCCCCCTGCCACTGCGCTTCCAGGGTATCGGGTGCGCGCACTCGTTTCTTCGCCGGCTTCTTCATGGCCAGGAGGGCCTTCGCCTTGACGACTCGGGTCACGCGCTGCCTGGGCAGTTTCTCCTCGGGCGGCGGCTCCAGCTTGACCTCGAAGGTCAGCACCGGCGCGGGCGGCGGTGCCTGACTGAGCCCCAGCAGCATGGCCAGGTGCAGGACGACGCTGCCGGCCACGGCCACCCAGTGGCGCGGTTCCAGTCTTTCCAGCACGGGAACCAGGCCGGCCAGCGCACGCGTGAAACCGGCTGGAATCACTTCTTCCCCGGCAAGGCGGCGGTGATGAAGGTGAGCCGGGACACACCGGCGCGGCTGGCGCTGGCCATGACCTCGGTGATGCGGCCGTAGGACACGCCGGTATCGGCGCGCAGTTGCAGGACGAGTTCCTCGGCACCCGTCTTCTCGCCGCGCTGCACCTCGGCCTTCAAACGAGCTTCCAGGGCCGGCAGCTCGATAGCATCGCGGCCAAGGAAGACGTGGCCGTCCGGGGTCACACTGACGATCAGGGCGGGAGCCGGCTTATGCACGGCCAGCGGCGAGGTTTCCGGCAGGTGTACTTTCACCGCCTGCAGGATGAAGGGCGCGGTGAGCATGAAGATCACCAGTAGCACCAGCATCACGTCGACCAGGGGCGTGACGTTGATTTCGCTCATGGGCAGGAAATCGGAGTCCTGGCGGATCGCCATGTCAGACCGCCTTCCCGGCTTTGACTTGGGGCGTGTTTCCAGCCCCCGGCGCGGAAGGAATACCCGCGCCGCTCCCCGAGAGGCGCAGGAAATCGTTGGCGAAGCCTTCCATCTCGGAGACCGAGAGACGGGTGACGCGCACGCCATAGTTGTAGGCGAGCACGGCGGGAATCGCGGCGGCGATGCCCATGGCCGTGGATAGCAGCGCCTCGCCGACCGGGCCGGCCACGGCTTCCAGGCCGGAGGAGCCGGACGCCGCGATGTTCTGCATCGCGTTCATGATCCCCCAGACCGTGCCGAACAAGCCGACGAAGGGCGCGGTGCTGCCGATGCTGGCGAGCAGCATGAGCCCGGACTCCAGCCGGTGCTGTTCCTTCTTCACCTGCTGCGACAGGGCGCGTTCCATCACCGTCTGGCGGTCCCCCGCGTGTGCCAGGGTCTGGCGCTCCCCCAACGAGCGCCAGGTGTCGAAACCCGCCACGGCCAGCCGCAGCAGCGGGCCATCGCCGGATTTCGCGGCGATTTCCGCGGCGGGGAGATCCGCGGCCTGCCAAAAGCGTTGGGCAAAGGCCGCATTGGCCTGGCGCTGCTGCCACTGTAACCAGCCCTTGGCGAAGATCATCGCCCAGGTAATCAGGGAAAACAGGATGAGGACGGCAAGCGCCAGGTTGACGGCGGTGGAAGCGGAGAAATGGAACATGAGGGGCACGCGCGGGCTGAAGATGGCGGGCGAATTATAAGCGAACGCTTATGAATCACGGCCGCGTCCCACCCGCGAGACGCAAATGCACCCGGGTGCCGTGGCGGATTGGCTGCTGCCGCCCCAGACAGCCATTACAATGCCTGGTCCGAATTGCGCCTGCTTCAGCCATGTCCGCCTTTTATGCCGTCATTCCCGCCCGCTACGCGTCCACCCGCCTGCCCGGCAAACCACTGGCCGACATCCACGGCAAGGCGATGGTGGTGCGCGTCGCCCAGCGTGCCACCGCCAGCGGCGCGGCTGGCGTGTGGGTGGCGACCGACCACGCGGACGTGGCCGCCGCCGTGGAAGCCGAGGGTTACGCGGCGGTGATGACCTCGCCCGATTGCGCCTCCGGCAGCGATCGTCTGGCCGAGGTGGCGACTCGGCTGAACTGGCCGGACGAAGCGGTGGTGGTGAACGTCCAGGGAGACGAACCCTTGATCGACCCGGCGCTGGTCCGTGCCGTGGCCCTTGCCCTTTACGCGCACCCGGATGCCGCCATGGCCACCGTCTGCCATCCCATCCGCGACGCGGCCGAAGCCTTCAACCCCAACGTGGTGAAAGTGGTCACCGACCGCGACGGCTACGCCCTCTATTTCTCCCGAGCCCCGATTCCCTGGGACAGGGACGCCTGGGCTCTTCTCCCCTCTCCCGCCGGGAACGGGGGTGAGGGCGTATCCATCGCCGCAGGCTTTCCCATGGCCCGCCACGTCGGCCTCTACGCCTACCGCGTCGGTTTCCTCAAAGCCTATCCCCTGCTGCCGCGCCCGGCGATCGAGGCCGCCGAGTCCCTGGAGCAGTTGCGCGCCCTCTGGCACGGCTACCGCATCATGGTGATCGCGGCGGCCACGGCTTCGGCACCGGGCGTGGACACGCAGGAAGACCTGGAGAAAGCGCGCGCCCTGTTCCTCGCAAAAACACTGGACGGAGGAGCCGCCTGGCCATGGACGCCGAACGCGAGAGAGTAGGATACGCACCGCGGGCGCAGGTCGTTGCCAGCCAGGCCGGTGAATTCGGCCTGTCGATAACCTGACCTTATAAGCAAATTGAAAAAATTGAGTGTTCCTGTCCCGGTCTGGCGCATACCCTTCTGCCCGACCTGGTTTTTCCGTACCAACCCAACCATCCCTGTAAGGGACTGATTAAAAGAGGTTTTTCATGCGTTTGATTCTTCTGGGCGGCCCCGGCGCGGGCAAAGGCACTCAAGCTAACTACATCAAGGAACGCTATGGCATTCCGCAAATTTCCACCGGCGACATGCTACGTGCCGCGGTGAAGGCCGGCACCGAAATGGGCCTGGCCGCCAAGAAGATCATGGATGCGGGCGGCCTGGTGTCCGATGAAATCATCATCGGTCTGGTCAAGGACCGCATCCTGGAAGCCGATTGCGCCAATGGCTTCCTGTTCGACGGATTCCCCCGCACCATCCCCCAGGCCGATGCCATGAAGGCCGCCGGCGTGCCGATCGACGCCGTGGTGGAAATCGACGTGCCCGATGCGGAAATCATCAAACGCATGTCCGGTCGCCGCGTGCACGTGGCCAGTGGTCGCACCTACCACGTCGTGTTCAACCCGCCGAAAGTGGCCGGCAAGGACAACGAAACCGGTGAAGACCTGATCCAGCGCGACGACGACCAGGAAGAAACCGTGAAAAAACGCCTGGACGTGTACCACGCCCAGACCGAGCCGCTGGTCAAGTACTACTCCGACTGGGGCAATTCCGGCGTCTCCGGCGCACCCAGGTACTTCAAGGTTTCGGGTGTCGGTTCAGTCGATGGCATTCGTGATGCCTGCTTCTCCGCCCTGGATTCGGTGAAAAACTGAACATGAGCGTCCCCTCCGGCATTCCTGCATTCGCCGCTTCCGACCTGGGCCTGGCGCACGCCTGCCTGAAGGAGCGTTTCGGCAGGGAGATCGAGGTGCAGGAGGTGGAGACGGAAATCCGTCTCTCGCCGGGCGACCGGGAACTCGCGCTCTGTCCTGCGCTGTACTGGAAGGAGGACGGCTGCGCCTTCGTGCTGTCCAGGACCGGTGCAGCGGCCTACCGGGCGATGTTCTTCTATTCCGTCAAAGACCGTTTCGGCACCGGCCAGGAAGAATACGACAACCTCGGCGACTGCATGATCACTCTGCTCAAGGTGCAGGAAGACGCGCACGCCAAGCGTGCCGCGGAAGCGAGCAAGACGTAACAACGACCATGTAGGGTGGGTTGGGCCGACTGGCCACAACCCACCGGTCGTCATATCTGTGAATTGTCGTTGGGTTGCGCTTTGCTGACCCAACCTACGAGCTAGGAGAGAGCCATGACCAAGAAAAACGCCTTTTACGCCCAATCCGGCGGTGTGACCGCCGTCATCAATGCCTCCGCCTGCGGCGTCATCCAGACCGCCCGCAAGCACGCCGACCAGATCGGCACCGTCTATGCAGGTCGCAACGGCATCATCGGCGCGCTGACAGAAGACCTGATCGATACCGCAGCGGAAACCGACGCCGACATCGCCGCGCTGCGCTCCACCCCCTCCGGCGCCTTCGGTTCCTGCCGCTTCAAGTTGAAGAGCCTGGAAGCCAACAAGCGCGAATACGCGCGCCTGATCGAAGTCTTCAAAGCCCACAACATCGGCTACTTCTTCTACAACGGCGGCGGCGACTCCGCCGACACCTGCTTCAAGGTCTCCCAGTTGGCCGAGTCCATGGGCTATCCCATCCAGGCCATCCACGTACCCAAGACCGTGGACAACGATCTGCCCATCACCGACTGCTGCCCCGGCTTCGGCTCGGTCGCCAAATACATCGCCGTGTCCACACTGGAAGCGTCGTTCGACGTGAAGTCGATGGCCAAGACCTCCACCAAGATCTTCGTGGTCGAAGTGATGGGTCGCCACGCCGGCTGGATCGCTGCAGCGGGCGGACTGGTCGCCGACCAGGGCATCCCGGTCGTGATCCTGTTCCCGGAAATCGAGTTCGATCAGGCCAAGTTCCTGGCCACCGTGGACGCCAAGGTCAAGGAACATGGCTTCTGCACCATCGTGGTCTCCGAAGGCTGCCATTACCCCGACGGCAAGTTCCTCGCCGAACAGGGCACCCGCGACGCCTTCGGCCATGCCCAACTGGGCGGTGCGGCTCCCGTGGTCGCCAACATGATCAAGGACGCGCTGGGCTACAAGTTCCACTGGGCCGTCGCCGACTACCTGCAACGCGCCGCTCGCCACATCGCCTCGAAAACCGACGTCGAGCAGGCATATGCGCTGGGTGAAGCTGCGGTCAACCTGGCGCTGGAAGGTCGCAACTCGGTCATGCCCACCGTGGTGCGCCTCTCCGATACCCCCTACACCTGGGAAATCGGCGCGGCCGAACTCAAGGATGTGGCCAACGTCGAGAAATTCATGCCCCGCGACTTCATCACCGAAGACGGCTACGGCATCACCGACAAGTGCCGCGCCTACCTCTCCGGCCTGATCCAGGGCGAAGACTACCCGGCTTACGAAAACGGCCTGCCCAAGTATGTCACCCTGAAGAACGAGGCGGTGGCGAAAAAGCTGGCGGAATTCACCCTGTAAGCAGGTGATGCAGGAGTGGCCTTGGTCGCGCTCGCGAGCAAGCTCGCTCCTACAGCCGGCTGATTTTATGACCCTGGATCGCGCCCGTCAGTTGCTGAAGGTGCAAGCCGACTTCGGCGGTTTCTACAACTCCAACTCGGCCAAGCTGATTCTTTCCGAGGTTCAGCGGGAATACGGACAGGCGGCGGTCGATGGTCTGATCCAGGAATTGCATCTGGAACCGATCTTCGGCTTCACACGGGGCACCCGCTTCGAGGGTGGTCTGGCGCTGGGCAAGCAGATTTAACCGTAACAAGCCCCACAGCGGGTGAGCAGTGCAGTGTAGTACTCAACGTTTTAGGTGTCTTTCTAGGAGATGACGCGATGAATGAAGGTTTGTTATTCGCCCTCGTGGCGGCGGTACTGGCTCTGGTGTATGGAGCCATGTCCATCAAGTGGATTATCGGTCTACCGACTGGTAACGATCGAATGCGGGAAATCGCCGCCGCTGTACAAGAAGGGGCGCAAGCCTATCTGAGTCGTCAATACACCACCATCGGCGTCGTCGGCGCAGTCCTTCTGGTCGCCATCTTCCTGGCGCTGGGCTGGCAAACCGCCGTCGGCTTCGCCCTGGGCTCCATCCTCTCCGGCCTGACCGGCTTCATCGGCATGAACGTCTCGGTGCGCGCCAACATCCGCACCGCCGAGGCCGCCAATCAAGGCCTCAACGCCGCACTCAACGTCGCCTTCAAGGGCGGCGCCATCACCGGCCTGCTGGTGGTGGGCTTGGGGCTCCTGGGCGTGGCCGGCTACTACGCCGTACTCACCCTGGTCCTGGGCGACAGCTCGGCGCAAGCCACCCAGGCCCTCGTGGGTCTGGCCTTCGGCGGTTCGCTGATCTCCATCTTCGCCCGACTGGGCGGCGGCATCTTCACTAAAGGCGCGGACGTCGGCGCCGACCTGGTGGGCAAGGTCGAAGCCGGCATCCCCGAGGATGACCCGCGCAACCCCGCGGTGATCGCCGACAACGTCGGTGACAACGTAGGCGACTGTGCCGGTATGGCCGCCGACTTGTTCGAAACCTACGCCGTGACCATCATCGCCACCATGTTGTTGGGTGGCCTGTTGATCACCGGTTCACCCGAAGCGGTCATCTACCCGCTGGTGCTGGGCGGCTTCGCCATCATCGCCTCCATCGTCGGCACCTACTTCGTCAAGGCGCGTGACGGCGGCAAGATCATGAACGCCCTGTATCGCGGCTTGATCGTCTCCGGCGGCCTGGCTGCGGTCGCCTTCTACCCCATCACCATGCGCATGATGGGTGAAGGCGTGATGATCGATGGCCACCTGGTGTCGTCGCTGAACCTCTACCTCGCCACCCTGATCGGTCTGGCACTGACCGCCGCCATGGTCGTCATCACCGAGTACTACACGGCCACGGAATACGGCCCGGTGCGTCACATCGCGCAAGCCTCCACCACCGGCCACGGCACCAACGTCATCGCCGGCATCGGCGTGTCGATGAAGTCCACCGCCGCGCCCGTCCTGGTCGTCTGTGCCGCCATCTACGGCGCCTTCGCCCTGGCAGGCCTCTACGGCATCGCCATCGCCGCCACCTCCATGCTATCCATGGCCGGCATCATCGTCGCCCTCGACGCCTACGGTCCGATCACCGACAACGCCGGCGGCATCGCCGAAATGGCCGGCCTGCCGGACAACATCCGCAACATCACCGACCCGCTGGACGCCGTGGGCAACACCACCAAGGCTGTCACCAAGGGCTATGCCATCGGTTCCGCCGGTCTAGCCGCCCTGGTGCTGTTCGCCGACTACACCCACGCGATCAACGCCAAGGCGCTGCTGGCTGACCCGCTCGCCAAGGCCATGACCTTCGACCTGTCCAACCACATGGTCATCATCGGTCTGTTCATCGGCGGCATGGTGCCCTACCTGTTCGCCGCCATGGGCATGGAAGCCGTCGGCCGGGCCGCCGGCGCGATCGTGGTGGAAGTACGCCGCCAGTTCAAGGAAATCCCCGGCATCATGAAAGGCACGGCCAAGCCGGAATACGGCACCTGCGTCGACATGCTGACCAAGGCGGCCATCAAGGAAATGATCATCCCTTCCCTGCTGCCCGTCGCGGTTCCCGTGATCGTCGGCCTCACGCTGGGCGCTCAGGCGCTGGGCGGCGTGCTGGTGGGCACCATCGTCACAGGCATCTTCGTGGCCATCTCCATGACCACCGGCGGCGGTGCATGGGACAACGCCAAGAAATACATCGAGGAAGGCAACTTCGGCGGCAAGGGCTCCGATGCCCACAAGGCAGCCGTCACCGGTGACACCGTCGGCGACCCCTACAAGGACACCGCCGGCCCCGCCGTCAACCCCTTGATCAAGATCATCAACATCGTCGCCCTCCTGATCGTGCCGCTGATCGTTTGATCCTGGGCTGTCGCAGTAACTGAAACGGGCCGGCTTGCCGGCCCGTTTGCTTTGGTGCCCGCGACGCTCACGGAAACTGACCCGCACAGCACGCGTAGGGCGGATGAGCCGGCGGCGTCTTGCCGGCGTTATCCGCCGAATGACTAACACCCGGCAGAAGGCGCGAAAAGCCGCTTTTCCGCCCTACCTGGCTCAAAGGGAGCCTGGGGGGAACCTCCCCCCCTTTACCAAAGGGGGGCTGGGGGGATTTCCACAACGGCCGCGTCACCCACAACCGCCGATCGCCGACGGTCTGGTTTCAGCACGCGTAGGGCGGATGAGCCGGCGGCGTCTTGCCGGTGTTATCCGCCGAATGACTAACACCCGGCGGAAGGCGCGAAAAGCCGCTTTTCCGCCCTACCTGGCAGGGCGCGGGGTGCAGACTCGTGATATCTCTGCATTTTGTCGGGATTTCTTACAGTGGTTTTTCCGACCACCAGAACGAACAATCAATGACTTAGCTATTTTTCAGCGTTTTTCCCCGGCACGAGGGGCCGGGAAGGACGCAAAACCGTGCATCCCTCCTATCGTGCTAACCCTACAAAGTGTCGATATTTTTTACACTTGCGAGATTTCTCGCACCTGGTTGGCACCATATTCAGGGCGGGTAGATTGTTAACATGTTGATTCAATGGTGATATTCAGAAAACAATGCAAGACCGGCACGGTGCTTGCTTTATATCAAATGAGCGCCGAGTAGAAGACTGGGTGCCACAGTTATGAACGCACCACCAACCTACTTGGAGTTCCCATGAAAAATTTGAGCATCATCGCCACAGCGGTTCTGGCACTGGGTGTCGCTTCGAGCGCATCAGCCAACACCACCTACGGTCTACTCACGACCAGCCAGGTGGCCACGTCCACCGCCAGCAACGGCACCGCCGCCAGCTTCGCTGACGGTCTGTTGACCGCCACCCAGGTCAACGCGAGCATTAGCTACGCGCTCGCGCCCGGGTCGGCATCCACCACCTTCATGGACACCTTCAACTTCAGCATTGGTGCAAATGAAAAGCTTGCCTTCTCCGTGTCCGGAAACACTGCTTCGAGCACCTCGTATGCTTACAACCAGGCTCGTACAAACGTCAAAGTAACCACGACTCAGTACAAAATCGGCGACCTGACGGCCGTGGTCAAGAATTCGGGCGGCGCCACCATCGGCTCCTTCGGAGACGCGAGCAACCTGTCACTGAACAGCCTGACTGAGCTGCAATCCCTTGCCGCAGGCAATTATTCGGTCACGATCTCCGGCAAGACCACCGGCACCATCACGAGCGGCTACTATGGCGTGGTCGCTGGCGTCATCAGCCCGACACTTCTGCCCGGCAGCCACACCACGACCACCGCCGCCGGCGGTCAGTACGCCTTCTCTATCAATGCTGTGCCTGTGCCTGTGCCCGAGCCGGAATCCTACGCGCTGATGCTGTCTGGCCTGGCCATGGTCGGATTCATCGCTCGCCGCCGCAAAGCACAAAACTGATCAACGGACCCGGAGAATTCAAATGAAACTCACACTCAACAAATTCACCCAACTGGCTCTCGTTGCCGGTTTCGCACTGGGCGCAAGCCACGCAGCCCTGGCCGATCAAACCTTCAGCGCCGGTGTACTTGGCAGCACGCAGTATTACCAATCCGTCGATTACCAGGGCAATCAGGACGGAACCCAGGCGGCCCTGTTCACGGACACGTTCAACTTCGGCATCTCCAGCAGCATGCCCAACCTGTCCTTGTCCGTCACCAATCAATCGTCGAGCAACTTTTCGAACGATACCAGCGCTTTCGGTGATGGGATTGCGGTCACCATCGCGACCAAGGACATCAGCCTGTATAGCGTCAGCCTGATCAAGGTCGGTGTTGCCAGCCCCCTATACTCCTGGACACAGACTGGCGCCGCTCCCTCCTTCTCCGCCGGTAATCTGTCCCAGACGGTACACAGCCTGATCGCCGGTAATTATGAACT
Source organism: uncultured Pseudomonadota bacterium (assembly GCA_903835655.1). Lineage (GTDB taxonomy): Bacteria > Pseudomonadota > Gammaproteobacteria > Burkholderiales > Thiobacillaceae > PFJX01. The sequence continues at coordinate 98,944 of CAILNT010000058.1, forward strand.
GCTCATCACCGGCACCCCGAGCGGTACCACCCTAACCCTTGATCCTGATCTGGGTATGTTTACCGGGGGCAATGGCGGCACATACAGCGTCGCGATGAACGCCGTGGCGGACCCTGTTCCCGAACCCGAGACCTACGCCTTGATGCTGGCCGGTCTGGCTCTGGTGGGCTTCGCCGCTCGCCGCAACAACCTGGGCTGAACGCCTGCTTTTCAGGCAGTACGAGGGGCCGCGCAAGCGGCCCTTTTTTCGTTCGGCCGCGTGCTGGCGGACGGATAGACGTACTTGGAACCGCTTCATGAAGTCGCGGGCAAGCCCGCGCCCACCTTCGCCGGAGCCCGTCCGCGAGGATACCCACAGGAACACAGCACGGCTCTTCGTCTATCCTCTGACCAAGATTAGCGAACTCCTCGCCCTGCTGGGGGTGTCCCTGATCGTTTGATCCAGCAGCGTCACCTCAATAGGCCTCTTGGCCTTTTATTGTCTGGCATGGGTGCGGCCCGGTGATATCTCTGCATTACTGTCGAATTTTCATGCAGCGGTCTACTCCTGCCTACAGAACAAATAATCAATGAGTTAGCGGATACCTGGCGTGCTTATTCGGTGCAAGAGGCCGGGAAGGCCACAAAACCGTGCACCCCTACTGTCGTGGTAACCCTACTAAATGCCATGATATATACAGGCGCGCTACCTCACGCCTGGCAGGTGCGATACATGGCCCGAATTAAATATTAACCTGTTGATTTCATTGGAACGTGCGGACTCAAATAATATCCTGGCACGGCGCTTGCTTTATATAACGGGAGCGCCGCGTAGCAGACTGGGTGCCACCGAAAATATCGCATCACCTACCTACCAGGAGTCCCCATGAAAAACTTGAGCATCATCGCCACAGCGGTTCTGGCACTGGGTGTCGCCTCAGGCGCATCGGCCAGTACTTTCAACGACGGGCTGTTGACCAGCACCCAGGTTTCCACGTCTCGTGACTACTCGAGCCTGATCGCTTCGACCTTCAGCGACACCTACACCTTCTCCATCGGCGCCAATAAAGCAGCCTCGTTTTCCATTAATGGCGTCTCGCTGCCGACCGCGACCTACAACTTCAACCCAAGCCACACACAGGAAGTGGTGACAACGACTCAGTTGAACATCGGCAACCTGAGCGCGACGATTTACAAGGTGGCCCCTGTCACACTCGCTCTTACCCAAGTTGCGACCTTCGCCTCGCTCACGAACAGCCTCTCCGAAGTTTATGGATTGGCGGCCGGCAGCTACGAGATCGTCGTCAATGGCAATACGACCGGTACCACCCAAGCCATCAAATACAACGTGACTAACAACACTGTTATGGCGACCGGCGCGATCAAGTCCTCTGGTGGCCAGTACACCTTCGCGCTCAATGCCACACCTGTTCAGGCCGTGCCCGAGCCGGAATCCTACGCGCTGATGCTGTCCGGTCTGGCCATGGTCGGTTTCATCGCCCGCCGCCGCAAAGTACAAAACTGATCAACAGACCCGGAGAATTCAAATGAAAATCACACTTAACAAATTCATGCCGTTGCTGGTCGTTGCCGGTTTCTCCTTGGCCGGAAGCAGTGCTGCGCTGGCTACAGACTACACAGTCTCGAATGTACTCTCTTCCTTGCAGCAGACGGTTTCCGTCAATTATGACGGCAGCGAGGGGGCCCCTCTGTCGATCAATTTTTTGGATACCTTCGCCTTCACCCTGGGAAGTACCACGCCCAATGTGTCCTTGTCGGTAACCAGCGAATATTCCAACTCGGGTCCCGTCGATGATGGCCTCGGCGATCTCACCACCTCGATCAAGGACATCAGCAATTTCAATGTAAGCTTGGTCAAGGTGGGCACCGCCGGTTCCCTGGGTAGCTGGTCGGCGACCGAAGCAGGTACCGTCACGTCCTTGTCCGAGGTGGTTTCCGGCCTGACTGCTGGCCAGTACAAACTGACGGTGTCAGGCACCGCGACCGGCACATCCGTGCTCTTCGACGGTGCGGATTATTGGCCGGCGACCGCTAACGGTGGCGCTTACAGCGTCGCTTTGAATACGCCGCCCTTATCCCCCGTTCCCGAACCCGAGTCCTATGCCCTGATGCTGGCCGGTCTGGGTCTGGTGGGCTTTGTTGCTCGCCGCAAGAACCTGGGCTGAACGCCTGCTTTTCAGGTAGTACGAGGGGCCGCGCAAGCGGCCCTTTTTTCGTTCGGCATGAATACCCGCGTACGGATTACCATACACGCAGCAGCTTGCATGGGCACGCGGGCCGAGTCCGCTCCCGCGGCAGAGCCAAGGGTGTCGAAACCAACAAGGGAGCAGGCATATGTTCAACAACTGGCTGAAGACCACGCTGCTGATGGCCGCCATCGTCGCCCTGTTCGGCATGGTGGGCATGACGCTGGGCGGCGTCAGGGGCATGCTGTTGGCGCTGTTCCTGGGCTGCGCCATGAATTTCTGGGCCTACTGGAATTCCGATAAGGCGGTTCTGCGCATGTACGACGCCCAGGAGATCGGGCCGGCGGATGCGCCCGAGTTCTATGCCATCGTCGCGGAACTGGCGCAGCGCGCGCGCCTACCCATGCCCCGCGTCTATGTGATCGACGAGGCGCAGCCCAACGCCTTTGCCACCGGACGCAACCCGGAACACGCGGCCGTCGCGGCCACCACCGGCATACTCGCCATGCTCTCGGCGCGCGAATTGCGCGGCGTGATGGCGCATGAACTGACGCATGTGAGGAACCGCGACATCCTCACTTCCACTCTTAGCGCCAGTGTCGCTGGAGCCATCGCCTCGCTGGCGCAGTTCGGCTACCTCTTCGGCGGCGATCGCGAGCGGCCCAACCTGCTAGTGCAACTGGTGCTGATGATCCTGGCGCCGCTGGCCGCCACCCTGATCCAGATGGCGATCTCGCGCGCCCGCGAATTCGACGCCGATCACGGCGGGGCGGTCCTCTGCGGCGACCCGGAGGCGCTCGCCTCGGCCTTGCGCAAGATCGAGGCGCATGCGCGCGGCACGCCGATGCAGACCGCGGACCTGCACCCGGAGACGGCCCAGATGATGATCGTCAACCCGCTGTCCGGGGGCGATCTGGCCGGTCTGTTTCGCACCCACCCCGCCACTGAAGAGCGCGTCGCACGCCTGCTGGGACTCGCCCGGCGCCGGGCCTCGTGAATGGCCGGTAACCGTTCATCCTTGAATCCTCAGTTGAACACGCCCGAGTGTGCGTCTGGCGAGTTGTCTGGCAAGGGCGCGGAGTCGTAGCGCTTGAGCGCGTACGAATCCGGCCTACCCCTTGCGGGTGCGCGACGACGCGCATGGTCGCCCCC